>NZ_JBFAUU010000003.1:162676-540703 GCF_040679435.1 Spirillospora sp. NPDC052269 | reverse complement strand
CCGGCGATGAGGGTCATGGTGCCGGGGCCGATCGGGACGCCGCCGACCCGGACGACCGACCGCTCGCGGTGGTTCTCGCGGCTGACGAGCTTGTAGGGGGCCGAGATCCGGACGACGTCGCTCACCCCCGCCATGGACCGCAGGCTGAGCGTCTCGAACGCCGCCACGTCGCCGACGAGCCCGATCACCGTCCGGCTCACCCCCCGGCTGACGAAGGCCGCGCCCCCCGCCGCGCGGACCCGGCCCGCGACCGCCTGCACCTCGTCCTCGGTGGCCTGGACGGCCATCACCACCACCATCAGCGCTCCTCACCCGCCAGGTCGCCGAGCGCCCCGGCCGCCATCATCCGGGCCCGGCCCTCTTGGCCGTGCCTCAGCAGTTCGTGAACCTCCCGTTCGGCGTCCGGCGTCCCCTCCAGCGCGGACGCCCGCAGCGCCGCGGCGGTGCGCGTGAGATCGCCGGCGACGTCCTCCAGCACCCCGGCGACCGGCAGGGCGTTGCCCACCAGGATCTCCGTCCAGAGCCCCGGTGCCGCCGCGGCCTTGCGCGTCACGTCCGCCACACCCCGCCCGGCCAGCCGCAACGTGGCGTCCTCGGCGGGCCGAAGCTGCGCCGCCATGGCCGCGGAGACCACGTGCGGCGCGTGCGAGACCAGCGCCGTGGCCCGGTCGTGCTCGGTCCGGCCGAGCCGGACGGGCTCGGCTCCGCTGGCCCGGACCAGCGCGAGCACGGCCGCGAGTGCCTCCGGCGCCGTCTCCGCGTCCGGGCACAGCACCCACGGAAGCCCGGCGAACAGGTCCGCGCGCGCCGCCTGCGGCCCGGACTTCTCCCGGCCCGCCAGCGGATGCCCGGCGACGAAACTCGCCATGTCGCAGCCCAGCTCCGACGCCTCGGCGGTGGGCCGCTCCTTCACGCTGCACACATCGGTGTACGCCCTGCCGAGACGCCGCTTCTGCGCGTCGGCCAGGGCGGACCCCACCTCGCGCGGGGGCACCGCGAGGACGACGACGTCGGCGGGCTCGTCCGGATCGTCCCCGGTCAGGGCACGTCCCGCGCCACGCCGCTCCGCCGCGAGCGCCACCCCCGGGTCCCGGTCGGCGAGCGACACCCGCCACCCCTTGGCCGTCAGGGCGAGTCCGAGCGACGTCCCCATCAACCCGCTGCCGACGATGACCGCCGTGCCTCCACCGGAGGGAGCCCCGGCCGCAAGGTCGGGCCGCAGCGCCGCCGCTCCGCCCAGGTACACGTGCGTCACCTCGGAACGCGCGTCCGGGAGCTCGACGTGCGCCAGCAGACGGACGACCCGCGGCACCGCGTCCGGCACGTCGATCTCCGACGCGCACATCAGCGGCACCTGGTCCAGCCCCATCTCCCGCGCCGCCGCGGCGGGGAACCCCGCGTTCAGATCCGGGCTGGCCGTGAACAGGATGCTGATCAGGTTCGCGGGCCCCACGGCGTTTCGCGCCAGCGTCTCGGCGACGAGCTCCCTGGTGACCGAACGGATGCACTCGGCGGAGTTCCGCGGAGCCTGAACGGCGCCACGAATGGCTCGAACCACCATAGGGAGAACCCCTAACGCTGAGAGGGGAAATCAACGCCGATCGAGAGTCCCTCACGGTAGCCAGCCGAAGGTGTCCACCGAAGGCAAGGTGAACCGCGCCCGATGACACTCCCTCACAGGGAAAATCGAATGGCCTCGCCGAGGCGTCGGACTATGGTCCCCTCGCTAGATGCCCGGCGGTTCGGCGGGGCCGTCGTGGTCCTCCCGGCGGTCGTGTCCGGTTGCCTCGCCGTGTCCGGCCTGGTCGACCCGGCCGGCCGGGGCCTCGGCGATGAGCCGTTGACGGCGGATCGCTCGCTCGATGTCGTGGACGGTGACCATCCCGAGGAGGTGGCCGTCCTCGACGACGAGGGCCAGGACGCCCCCGGCCAGGGGACGGCGTCCGAGCAGTTCCATGACCGGGACGGACGGGGCGACGCGGTACTCCGGCGGGACGCCGACGGCGACGGCGTCCATCCGGGACGAGGCCAGACCGCGGGCGAGGAAGCGGTCGAGCCTCGCCATGTCGACCACGCCCACGGGACGGCCGTCCACGTCCACGACGGGGAAGACCGACTGGTGCGAGTCGTCCACGATCCGGAGGGTGAAGTCGGCGATGGTGTTCCAGGCGGCGGCCACCTCGGGACGCGGCGTCATCACCCCGGCGGCGTCCAGCCCGCCCAGCGACCCCCTGACCTCGCGGGCGACCTGTTCGGCCTGGGATGCGCGCATCAGGAACCAGCCGAGCAGCACCAGCCAGAACCCGGCGACGCCCGCGAACAGCACCTCCACCACTCCCAGCCCCATCAGCCCCGCGCCGATGAACCGTCCGGCGCCGGTGGCCGCCCGGTCCGCGCGGGCCCGGTCGCCGGAGCGCCACCAGAGCAGCGCGCGCAGCACCCGGCCGCCGTCCAGTGGCGCGCCCGGCAGCAGGTTGAAGACGCCGAGCAGGAGGTTCGTCGCCGCGAGCCAGCCCAGCCCGACGTCGACCAGCCTCGGCGCGTGCCAGGCCTCGGCCAGGACCGCGCCCGCCCCGCCGACCAGGCCGAGCAGGAGGCTGGTCGCGGGCCCCGCGATCGCGATGGCGAGGTCGCCGCGCGGGGTCGGGGCCTCGGACTCGAACTCGGAGACACCGCCCAGCATCCACAAGGTGATGCTCTTGACCCGGACGCCCGACCGCAGCGCGACCACGCAGTGCGCCAGCTCGTGCGCCACCAGGCAGGCGAAGAACGCCAGGGCGACCAGCAGCGCGGTGAGCAGGTACACCACCGCGGGCAGCCCCGGCCGCGCCGGGGGAAGCACCCCGAGCGCCAGACCGCCGGTGATCAGCGTCATGATCACCAGCACCGACCAGTGCAGCCCCACGGGGATCCCGGCGATCGTTCCCAGCCGAAGGTTCTGCCTCATGGGACACCACCTCAACCTCCACCCTGCCACCCGGCGGGGCCCGCTCGCCGGGCGGCACCGGCTCAGGCGGTCGACGACCGCGAGCGGAGGCGGCCGTCGCGGACCTCGGCGATCCGGTCGGCGGCGGTGAGGTGGCTCCGGTCGTGGGTGACCAGCACCGTGGCCGTGCCCCGCTGGCGGGTGAGGCGGGTGATCAGGTCGAGGACGGCGGCCCCGCGTTCGTGGTCGAGGGCGCTCGTGGGCTCGTCGACCAGCAGGACGGACGGGGCGTTCATCAGGGCCCGGGCGATGTTGACGCGCTGGCGCTGGCCGCCGGAGAGCTGGTGGGGGCGGCGGCCCGCCTGGTCGGCCAGGCCGACCGCGTCCAGGAGGTCCAGCGCCCGGGCGCGGGCGCCGCGCGGCCCGCGCCCGCCGATCCGGGCCATCACCTGGAGTTGCTCGGCGGCGGTGAGGGAGGCCAGCAGGTTGGGCTGCTGGAAGACGATGCCGATCTTGTGGCGGCGCAGCTCGGCCAGCTCGCCGCGGGACAGGCCGGTGGTGGCGGCCCCATCGATGGTGACGGTGCCCGCGTCCGGGGTGATCAAGGTGGCCGCGACCGCGAGCAGGCTGGATTTGCCGGACCCGGACGGGCCGACCACGGCCGCCAGGGTGCCCTCGGGGACGTCGAGGGTGACCTGGTCCAGGGCGGTCAGGCGGGTGTCGCCGTCCGGGTAGGTGAGGGTGATGCCGGTCAGGTTGAGGCTCATCGGGCGCTCCCGAGGGCGGTCAGCGGGTCGACGGAGGTGATGCGGCGGACGGACAGGGCGGCCCCGAGGGCGCCGAGCAGGATGATCACGGCGGCCGGGACCAGGACGGTGCCGGGCGTGAGCAGGAACGGCACGGCCGAGCGGGCCACCAGCGCCCCCAGGGCGGCGGCGATCCCGGTGCCGATCAGCGTCCCTCCCGTCAGCAGGACCAGCGCCTGGCCCAAGGCGTCCCCGAGCAGGCCGGCGGTCGAGGCTCCCAGGGCCTTCAGGACGGCGACGTCGCCGCTGCGCTGGATCGTCCACACGGTGAAGAAGGCCCCGATGACCAGCGCGGAGATCGCGAACAGGAAGCCGCGCATCAGCTGCAGGGAGCCGTTCTCGGAGGTGTAGGAGCCGATCGCCGAGAGGGAGTCCCGGGTGGAGACCGTCTTGGTGCCGACCCGCCGGTCGACGGCCGCCGTGTCCGCCCCGGACGCGGTGTTCACCGCGATCACGGTGGCGGTCGGGCCCTGCCCGCCGCCGGTGGGCGGTGCGGTCCTGCGCCAGACGTCCAGGCTGGTCCAGATCACAGGAGTGTGGCTGAAGGAGGCGTCCCCCCGCACGGCGGCCACCTTCAACGGACGGCCCGCCAGGGCGAGGGAGTCGCCGGCCTTCACGCCGAGGTCGCCCGCGGCCGCGGTCGACAGCACCACCGCGCCGTCGTTGATCTCGCCGCTGTCGGGGGCGAGGCGGGAGCCGGGCTCGACGCCGAAGGCCGAGACGGCGGCGCTCCTGTTCCCGGCGGTGGCCCTGGTCGTGGTGATCCCCAGGGGATCGGCGCTCCGCACGCCGGGAGCCCGGGACCACTGCCGCCACTGCGCCTGGGTGACGATGGAGTCGGAGTACGAGAGCTTCTGGCCGCCGCCGGGAGCCTGGAACACGATCCGGTCGGCGGGCAGGCCCGTGATCGCCGAGACGTTCTGCCTGCCCAGCCCGGCGGTCAGCCCCGACAGCAGCCCGACCAGCAGGGTGATCAGGACGATGACGGCCCCCATCAGGGCGAAGCGCCCCTTGGCGAACCTCAGGTCTCTCCAGGCGACGAACACGGCCTCGACCTGTCCTTTCCGACGGTGTGAGCGGGTGTTCACCCACTCTCGCCGCCGGCCCCCGGCCCCCACATCCGGCGCAGGACGGCACTTGACGGGCCGAAAGACGACACGCGGGTTCCAACTTTCGATAGAGGCGGGTGGGAGCCCGGCCTCGTAGCCTGGGACGTACCGTGAACCACGTTGCTCCCGCCCTGACGCCGACCACCAGAGCCCTGTCCTGGTGCCTGCACCTGCTGGTCATCGGCCTGCTCGTCCTGACCGCCGGCCGGGCCCTGGCGGACGCCCGTCCGCACGCCGGATTGATCACCGCCGCCGCGACGGCGTGCGGCCTGGTGTACGCGGCCGGGCCCCTGCTGCCGGGCGTCCGGCGGTCGCGGCGGGCCGCCGCGCTGTGGCTGGCCGCCGTGGGCGCCGTGTGGCTGGTGCTGCTCGTCCTGACCCCCGACGCCGTGTGGGTGGCCTTCCCGCTGTACTTCCTCCAGCTGCACCTGCTGCCGCGCCGCGCCGGGCTGGCGTCCGTGGCCGCCACCGCCGCCGCGGCCATCGCGGGCTACGCCGTCCACCAGGGCTCCTTCAGCCCCGCCATGGCCATCGGCCCCGCGCTCGGCGCCGCCGTGGCGGTCGCGGTCGTCTGGGGCTACCAGGCCCTGTACCGGGAGAGCGAACACCGCCGCGCCCTGATCGAGGAGCTCACCGCCACCCGCGCCGACCTGGCCGCCGTCCAGCACACCGCGGGCGTCCTGGCCGAACGCGACCGCCTGGCCCGCGAGATCCACGACACCCTCGCCCAGGGCCTGTCCAGCATCCAGCTGCTCCTGCGCGCCGCCGAACGGGCCCTGCCGGGGTCACCGGAGAACGCGTCCCGCCACGTCGAGCAGGCGCGGCAGGCCGCCGTGGACAACCTCGCCGAGGCCCGCCGCTTCGTCGCCGCCCTCACCCCGCCCGCGCTGGAGGGCACCACCCTCGCCGGCGCCCTGGAGCGCCTGTGCGCCGCCACCTCGGCCCGGCACGGGCTCACCGCGCGTTTCCGGCTCACCGGCGAGCCCGTCCCGCTGGCCACCGCGCACGAGGTGGCGCTGCTGCGCATCGCCCAGTCCGCCCTCGCCAACACCGTCCGGCACGCCGAGGCCACCACCGCCGAGGTCACGCTCGGCTACGGCGGTGACCACGTCTCCCTGGACGTCGTCGACGACGGACGCGGTTTCGACCCCACCCGCCTGCCCGCCCCCGACCCCGAGACCGGCGGGTTCGGGCTGGCCGGCATGCGGGCCCGCGCGCAGGCCCTCGGCGGAATCCTCACCGTCGAGTCGGCCCCCGGCCACGGCACCGTCCTGGCCGCCCGGCTCCCGCTCGTCCCGTCCGTCCAGACCGAACCCGAGGCCCGCCCGTGACCGACACTCCCATCCGCCTGCTGCTGGCCGACGACCATCCCGTGGTGCGGGCGGGGCTGCGCGCGGTGCTGGAGACCGAGCCCGGCCTGGCCGTGGTCGCCGAGGCCGCCACCGCCGAGGACGCCGTCGCCCGCGCCGCCGAGGGCGACATCGACGTGGTGCTGATGGACCTCCAGTTCGGCCGCGGGATGGGCGGGGCCGAGGCCACCGCCCTGATCACCGCCCGGCCGGGAGCCCCCCGCGTCCTGGTCGTCACCACCTACGACTCCGACGCCGACACCCTGCCCGCGATCGAGGCCGGGGCCACCGGATACCTCCTCAAGGACGCCCCGCCCGAAGACCTGGCGGCCGCGGTCCGCACGGCGGCCGCCGGACGCACCACACTGGCGCCCGCGGTCGCCGACCGGCTGATGAACCGCCTGCGCACGCCCGGCGCCGCCCTGACCCGACGCGAGACCGAGGTCCTCACCCTGGTCGCGGGCGGCCTCTCCAACCACGCCGTCGGCGAGCGGCTCCACCTGACCGAGGGCACCGTCAAGTCCCACCTGGCCCGCATCTACGCCAAACTCAACGTCGACTCGCGCACCGCCGCCGTCGCCACCGCCACCGAACTCGGCCTCATCCGCCGCTGACCCGGGCCGGCGCGGAGCCGCCCGCCCACCGCCCTCGCTACTGGTACATCTGGCCGCAGACCGCGATGCGGGCGAGGTCGGCCCACGACATGGCGGTGATGTCCCGGACGTAGGAGCGCGGCAGGGCGGTGCCCACGGCGTCCGCCAGGGGGACGCGCGCGCCGTCGGCGGCGTCCCAGCCTCCGACGCTGCCCGCGACGGCGCACTCCAGGTACGTCGCCGGGTCGAAGTTGTACCAGCGGGCCGGGGTGGCGCGGCGGCCCGAGCCCGGCGGACGGGGCGCGTCGACGCCGAACCGGGCGCGCGGCCCCGGCGGGCTCTCGGTGAAGTCCTCCAGGTCGGCGAGCTGGGACAGCAGCACGCGCTCCCAGTCGCCGTGGTCGGACGGCTCGTCCCCGGCGAGCGCGAGGTCCTTGGTGCGCCACGCGGGGTCGAACGGGGGAGGCGGGGAGAGCGCGGCGGCGGTGAACATCGCGGCGACGTCGTCCGGCTCGACGCCGCCGCGGTCGCGCAGCGGGCCGCTCACCTTCCACAGCGCCCGCAGGAACGCCGACAGCGACCAGGACGCCGACCGCGCCTCCTGCCCGATGTGCAGGAAATGCAGGTACAGCTCGCGGTTGGTGCGCAGCGCCGGTCCCTCCGGACCCGCGACCCAGTAGTGCTGCTTGTGCGGGACGCCGCTCTCCAGCACCAGGGCCCGGGCGAGCGCCGAGATCCGCGAGTCGAAACTCGCCACCCGGAACTCGTTGCCGAGGTCGTCCTGACGCATGACGTCCCAGCCGTCCATCCAGCTCCTCCACGTTCGGTCTCGCGCGTGCCCGCTCCCGCGTCCCAGGGCAAAGTGTCCCATCCCGGGGCCATGCCGCCAGTAGCGACCACGTCACTTTCCGGACTCGGTTCCCTTCCCGGACACCGCGACGTCGGTGCGGCGTGCGGTCAGGACTTGGCGCGGTGGACGACCTGGAGGTCGGTGAAGCCGTACACGCCCCAGGGGCCGTTCTCGACGCCGACGCCGCTCCACTTGAAGCCGCCGAACGGCTGGTGCGGGGCGAGCGCGAGATGGGTGTTCACCCAGGACGTCCCGCACTCCAGGCGCCCGGCGACCTCGGCGGCGCGGTCGGCGTCGCCGCCCCACACCGAGCCGGACAGGCCGAAGTGGGTGCCGTTGGCGCGGGCGACGGCCTCGTCCAGGTCGCGGTAGGCGATCACGGGCAGCGCCGGGCCGAACTGCTCCTCGTCCACGATCCGGGTGCCGTCCTTGGCGTCCGCGAGGACGGTCGGCTCGAAGAAGTAGCCCGGACGGTCCATCGGACGACCGCCCGCCGCCGCCTTCGCGCCGCCCGCGAGCGCGTCGGCCACCAGCTCCGAGACCCGCTCGAACTGGGGCTTGTTGTTGATCGGCCCGAACCGCACGCCCTCGGACGTCCCGTCGCCGACCTTCGCCTCGCGCGCCCGCGTGGCCAGCGCCTCCACGACGTCGTCGTAGATCGCCTCCGGCGCGTACACGCGCTTGACCGCCGAGCAGACCTGGCCGTTGTTCATGAACGCCGCGCCGAACAGCTTGTCGGCGATGGCGCCCGGGTCCACGTCGTCCAGCAGGATCGCCGGGTCGTTGCCGCCGAGTTCGAGGGTGACGCGCTTCAGGTCGGGTGCGGCGGACGCGGCGACCCGCTTCCCCGTCGCGACGGACCCGGTGAAGCTGATCTTCCGCGGGACCGGGTGCGCCGTCATCCACGCGCCGAGCTCGTCGCCGCCGCTCACCACGTTCAGCACGCCCGGCGGCAGGACGTCCCGGAGCGCCTCGCCGAGCAGCAGGCTGGACAGCGGCGTGTACGGGGACGGCTTGAGCACGACGGTGTTGCCCGCGAGCAGCGCCGGGCCGAGCTTCCAGGCCGCGAGCAGCAGCGGGAAGTTCCACGGTGTGATCGCCGCGACGACCCCCAGCGGACGCCGCACGACCTCGACGAACGCGGACGCGTCGTCCTGGATGACCTCGCGCGGCAGCTCCAGGTCGGCGAAGTACTTCAGCCAGACCCCGGCGCCGACCGCCTCCATCGTCGCGTCGCCGAGCGGCTTGCCCTGCTCGAGCGTGATGACCCGGCCGATCTCCTCCGACCGCGCGAACAGCACGTCCGCCGCCGCGCGCAGCGCCTCGCGCCGCGCCTTCTCGTCGGCCCGCCACCCGGCGCGGGCCGTCTGGGCCGCGTCCATCGCCGCGTCGAGCTGCTCCCTCGTCGCGTCCGGCGCCTGCTCGGCGACCTCGCCGGTCGCCGGGTTCACCACCCCGAACGTCCCGGCCGCCGCGGCGGCCTCGCCGCCGATCGTCATCGTGTACCCGGCCATGGAACCTCCCACCTCGGCACCTTTGCCGAACGGGATTCAGTATTCACCCGCCGGACGATCACGACCACCCCGTCCGGCCCATGGATGCGCGGGACGGCCCTCGAGAACGCGCGCGGTAGGGCTAGGCCCCTGGAGGCAGCCCTACCCCGGGGCGCCTGCCAGCCGCATGGGCGGTGATCGTTTCGCGCCGTAGCGTCGTTCTCGCTGTGACGATCCGACCCGAAGGTGGTTTCGTGAAGAAGCTCATCGCCGCGGTGGCGGCGGCCGGTCTGGGCATCACCGGACTCGGCGCCGCGAGTGTGTACGCGGCGAGCAAGGACGCGGCGGGTGTGGACGCGGCGGCGGACTCCTCCGGCGCGTTCCGTCCCGCGCGCCTGAAGTGGCACGCCTGCGGCGACGGCATCGTCAAGGGGGCGAAGGCCTACGACCGCCTCGGCCCGGTCGCGGTCTCGAGGATCATCCAATGTGCCGAACTCGGCGTCCCGCTCGACCACGCCCGTCCCGGCGGTCAGAGGATCACGCTCCAGCTGACCCGGCTCCCGCACCGGGGCACCGGCAAGGCCAAGGGCGACATCGTGGTCAACCCGGGCGGGCCGGGCGCCAGTGGCGCCCTGTTCGCCCCCGCCTTCTACGCACTGAACTCCGCCCCGATGCAGGCGGCCTACAACGTCATCGGGTTCGACCCGCGCGGCATCGGCTTCAGCAAGCCCGCGATCAGGTGCGACCCGGACTACGGCAACGCCCCCCGGCCCGCGTACGGCCACGGCGACGCCGCGCTCGAAGCGAAGTGGCTGAAGCGGTCGAAGGCGTACGCGGACGCCTGCGCCCGCAAGTACGGCAAGGGTTCCGCGACGAACCTGCTCGACCACATGAAGACCATCGACGCGGTCCGTGACATGGACACGATCCGGGCCGCCCTCGGCACCCGGAAACTGAACTACTACGGCGGCTCGTACGGCACGTACCTGGGCCAGGTCTTCGCCACGGTGTACCCCAAGCGCGTCGGCCGGATGGTCCTGGACGGCAACGTCAACCCGGACAACGTCTGGTACGGCGCGCAGGCGCCACAGAACGTCGCGTTCAACGAGAACATCGAGTACTACTTCGGCTGGCTGGCCCGCTACGACGACCACTACCACCTGGGCAGGACCAAGGCGGCGGTCCGGAAGTTCTACTACGACCTGGAAGCCAGGCTCACCCGGACGCCCGTCGTCAAGAACGGAGTCGCGGTCGGCGCGGCCGAGCTCGTGGACTCCCTCCAGGACGTCGCGTACAAGCGCAGCCAGTCCGTATGGCACACCTACGCCGCCGGTCTCTCCGCCTACAAGTCCGGTGACACGGGCGCCTTCCTCGACACCTTCGGCGCCAACACCACCGGCGGCAGCGACGACAACGAGTTCGCCGCCTACCACGCCATCCAGTGCTCGGACGTGACGTGGCCGCGGACCTGGCGGAAGTGGCGCGCCGACACGACCCGCATGGACCGCAGGGCGCCGTTCGCGACCTGGTTCAACACCTGGTACAACGCCCCCTGCCTGTACTGGCGCGCCAAGCCGGGCACCCCGGTCCAGGTCGGCCGGACGCGGGACCTGCCCAAGAACATCCTGCTGTTCCAGGCCACCCACGACGCGGCCACCCCGTACGCCGACGCGCTGAGGCTGCGGAAGATCCTGAAGGGCTCGCACCTGGTCGTCCAGGACGGTGAGCGCACGCACGTCATCGTCCACCGCGGCGACCGGCGTCCGGGCGGTGTCGACGCCATCTTCGACGCCTACTGGCTGAAGGACAGGCTGCCCGCCCGACCCATCGTGCACGTCTCGCGACTCGGCGACCCGACCCCCGCGCGCGCCGCGTCCCCGTCCAGGACGTGAAGCGCGGTCAGCGGTGGCGGACGACCTCCACGCGCATGTGCGCGGACGGCCCGTCGTACCCGGTGCCGTCCACGGTGAAGCGTGTCCGCGCCCGGTAGTCCTCGAAGCCGAGGCGCGGACGCGGCGGGACGGCGAGTTCGAACCGGACGGTCCGCGACTCGCCCCGCGACAGCGGGCCGAGGGCGCAGTGCAGGCGTCCGCGGTCGCGGCGCGCGCAGCCCGAGTCGTCCTGGAGCCTCCAGACCTCGGGGACCGTCGCGTCCAGATCCACCGCGGTCACCGGACGACTGCCGTGGTTGCGGACCGTCCAACGCACCTCCTGGACCTCGCCCGGGAGCGGACGGCGGTGGTTGGCGTGCCCGGCGAGGCTGAGATCCGCCGGATACCGCTCGCGCCCGGCGGACGAACCCGTCGCGGCGCCGGCCGCCGGCCCGGCCGTCAGCGCGGCGAAAACCACCGCCGTCGCGGCCGCGAGGAACGCGAATGGACGTCTTCCCATCACTTCACCTTCCGTGATCGAACCTGCGCGGCACGCTAGTCCTCCGGCCGCCTTCGATCACCCATCGAGCGGTTCCGGCGCGTCGCGCCGCAGGTCGGAGCCGTTCTGGCGGTCGGCGGGGGAGTCCGGCGGCGCGATGGCCGGAGTCGGCAGGCCGATGGCCGGTTCCGGCGAAGCCGCTGGGCTTGGACGGACGGGCGGGACATCATCCCCCCATGCGATCACGACTCTCCGCGGCGATCGTCGCGGGACTGACGTTGACCCTGGCGGGAGGGACGGCGGCGGCCGCGGCCGCGTCGTCCCCGGCGGCGCCCTCGTCCAAGCCGGGGCTCGCCGGTCAGCATCCGTGCGACGGGCAGCCCGGCTTCACGTGCGCGACGCTCCAGGTCCCGCTCGACCACCGGGACCCGTCCAAGGGCACGCTCGACCTCCAGGTCGGGATGTCCGACAACACCGACGCCCCCAAGGGCACCCTGCTGTTCCTGACCGGCGGCCCCGGCCAGCCGGGCGTGCCCTTCCTGACCCGGATCATGCAGCAGCGGCTGCCGGACCTGGCGAAGAACTACCGGTTCGTCATGATCGACCAGCGTGGCACCGGCGCGTTCGGCGCGATCGACTGCCCGAAGATGCAGGCGGAGGTCGGCAGCTCCGACATCGCGCCCGCGTCCCGGGACGCCGTGGCCGAGTGCGCCTCCGTCGTCGGCGACAAGCGCAGCTACTACACCACCGAGCAGACCGTCGGCGACCTGGACATGTTCCGGAGCGCGCTCGGCGTGAACAAGTGGGTCGTGGACGGCGTGTCCTACGGCTCGTTCACGGCGGCGAACTACGCGGCGTTCCACCCCGGCCACGTCGACAAGGTCGTCCTGGACTCGGTGCTGCCGCACACCGACCCCAACCGCGAGCAGATGCTCTACACCACCGGGCAGCACGCCGTGGCCCGCGTCCTGCGCGCCGCCTGCCAGACCGCGCCCGCCTGCGGCTACGACCCGGCGCAGGACGTGGCCTACCTGGCCCGCCACCGCAAGGACGCCGTCCTGCTCTGGGACATGCTCGTCTCCTACGAGTTCGTCGACCCGTCCTACCGCGACCCGAACCCCTCCGGGCTGCCCGCCGGATCCGGCGACGTGATCGGCGCGATGCACGCCGCCCGGCTCGGTGACGCGACCCGGCTGGACGCCCTGATGAAGCTGATGGCGCCCGGCGGCGACCCGCTCGCGAGCTTCAGCGCGGGCCTGCACGAGGCCACCATCTGCGGCGACGGCAACTTCCCGTGGGGGACGTCCGAGACCCCGGTCGCGCAGCGCCCGGCGGCCCTCGACTACGCCCGCCGGCACCTGCCCGCGAGCGCGACGTGGCCGTTCACCTCCGCCACCGCCGCCGGCAACGGCTTCATCCAGGAGTGCCTGACCTGGCCCGTCGCCCGGCACACCGACGAGCCGAAGCAGAAGCTGCCGCCGGTGCCGATCCTGATCGTCAACGGTGACCACGACCTGTCCACGCCCATGGAATGGGCCAAGGAGGAACTCGCGAACGCCCCGCAGGGCAAGCTCGTCATCGTCAAGGGCGCGAGCCACTCCATCCAGAACCGCGAGCGCGGCACCCAGGGCCGCGACGCCGTCTACTCCTTCCTCAACGGCTGATCCACGCCCGCGAGACGCCGCCGTCCGGACGGGTCGTCCCCGTCCGGACGGCGGCGCGTTCCCACCTCACACCTCGAGCATCCGGTCCACCAGGTCGCGGTAGTCGCGCAGGGTCCGCCGGAGCCGCTCGGTGTCGGACGGCTCCCGGTCCCCGGTGCGCACACGACCGTCCAGCTCGCGCTTGCGCGCGGTCAGCGCCCGTCCGATCGCGGTGACCATCTCGGCGGCCAGCTCGTCCGCCTTCTGGACCGACTCGCCCGGATCGTCCACGAACGCGGACTGCAACGCGCGCCAGCGGTTCCGGTAGCGGGCGACCTCTTCCGACGGAAGCAGCACGTCGCCGAACCCGGAAGCCCTCGGACCGTGGTCCGCCGCCGTCCGATCAGCGGGCGCCCGTTCCCCGGGCGTCACGCCGCCGGCCACCTGAGGGCCGGACGCCTTGTTCGCCGACGCGGCGGCGCCGGGCTCCGGGACGCCGGGCGCGGGAACCCGGGGCCCGTTCTGCCCGCGGCCCGCGTGTCCTGCGACGACGCGATCCGAAGGCGGTGCGGACGATGTTCCCGGCACGTCAGGACGGCGCGGTTCGCGTGCCGGATCGGAATGGTCGGTGGACATGGTGATCAGCTCCTCGGCGCGGGGCCGCCGCCCCGCTGCTCGGTGGCGGCCCCGTGGGCGGCGGCCCCCTGCCCAGCAGGGCTTTCGGCGTGTTCTTCGACTCGATCCTGGGTTCGCTTCTCGGCCGGGTCGGGGACCAGCTCCTCGAACAGCGCGCGGTAGTGCACCATGGCCTGCCGCAGGTCCTCGGTCGACGTCTTCTCGCGGGTGGCGCGCAGGCGGATCTCGCGCCCGCGCCGGTAGTGGTCCAGGGCGCGGCTGTGCTCCACCGACAGGTGGGCCGCCCGGTCCTCGAAGTCGTGGGCGGGATAGCCGCGCTGGTCCATCACGACCGTGACGAGCTGGTCGGCCTGATCGAGCGCGGCCTCCGGGGCGTCCACGAACCTCTCCTGCACCACCGTCCACTGCCCGCGGTACAGCTCGCGCTGGCGTGGGTCCAGCTCGCGCAGCGACAGTTCACCGTGTCGGCGCTCGCGGTCGATCAGTTCGCGCTCGGCGGCGGCTCTGCCGCCCTGCCGTTCCACGGCGCGGTCGTACTCGGGTCCGAAACGCCGGCGCAGCCGGCGGGTGCGGGCCCGCCGGACGGCCGGCGGGGCCGCGGCCGCCACCGCGACGACGATCACGACGGCGACGACGACCATGACGGCGGTCGACATTGCGTCCTCCTCGTGCCTCGACTCCGACATGCGTCGGAACGAACGGGCCGCCGATGCCCCTCCGCTCCCCGTCGAAACGGACACGCTCCTGGGGACATGCCCTGAGCCGGGAATCGGTCAGGCCCGGATTGCTCCGGCAAACGGCGTATTCGCCACGAGATGCGGGTGTTCGTGGTCTGATGGTCCGGTGACCGCGCCCCCTCCCGGCGCGGCCGGGGTGAGGGGAGGTGACGCGCGGTGCGACACGCTGCCGGACTCCTCCTCGGCATCCTGCTGACCCCCGCGCTGCTGGCCGGGGCGGCCTGGGGCTACGCGCAGGCGGCCGCGTCCTTCGACGGCGGCGACCGGGTCATCACCGACCACACCCGCGGCTCCGGCGCGTTCGCCCTGCTGGCCGCCGTCGGCCTGGTCGCCGGGGTGATCATCGTCGCGCGCTGGGCGTCCCCGCTGGTCTCGCTCGTCCCGGCGCTGACGCTGCTCGGCCTCTCGGGGGTGTTCCTCGCCGACCCCGGCGCGGTGCTCGGCCTGCCCGCCCGGATGCACGCCCCGGACGACCTGGACTTCGGCCTCCGCATGCTCCTCGGTTCCGGGGTGGACGCGATGCTGGGCTTCGCGCTCCTCGTCCCCACCTGGGCCCCGCGCCGCTGGGGCCGCGGCCACGAACACGGCGAGGCCCCCGCCGAGTACTACACCCCGGCAGGTCGCTGACTCCCCAGGAGGCCGGCCCGCGGCTCCTTCGGGCGCGGGCCCCTGCCCGGCTCCTCGCGCGCTGAGATCCGTGGGCCTGTCGCGCGGATTCGTGATCAGCCGCGTGATCAGGTCCGGCCGCGCGCGACGCGCCGGGAGGGGGAGGGGCGGGAATGAAAAAGGCCCCCGACAGACTCGAGACAGAGGCTCGAGCTGCGGGGACCTTAGCGGCTACTGCGGGAGCCCCTTACGGGACGCTCACAGTGGGTCCGCTGGTCAGGAGGCGACGATGTTCTCCGCCTGCGGGCCCTTCTGGCCCTGGGTGATGTCGAACGTCACCTTCTGGCCCTCCAGGAGCTCCCGGAAGCCCTGGGCAGCGATGTTGGAGTAGTGGGCGAAGACGTCCGGGCCTCCACCGTCCTGCTCGATGAAGCCGAAGCCCTTTTCCGAGTTGAACCACTTCACAGTGCCGGTGGCCATATCGATCTCCTTCTCGTCGATCCCGGCCCCACACCGTGTGTGGCCGGGGACGCCGCGATGGCCCATCCGGAAGATCCAGAACAACAAAAATGCGCCTGTAGGTCAGATCCTACAGGCGCATGAAACATGTCTATGGGAACCGCAACTCCCCACACGCTAGCACACAGGGCCGGTTCCGCCCGGGTATCGCTGTGATTTTGGGCCCAGGTGTCGCCGAGCGGCCCCGCCACAGCGCCCTGGGGCGCATACTACAAGTATGAAATCTTCTGGACCCGCTGGTCGGCGCCGCCTGCCCACCAGCCCTTTCCCGCCCCCGCCCGCTGCTCCGCCCGTCCAGGAGTTCGCCCTCGAGGACCGGGTCACCCACGACAAGTACGGACTTGGGCAGGTCGTGGGGGTCGAGCCGGGACGCGCCGTCCTGGTCGATTTCGGCACCCAGAAGGTGAAGATCCTCTCGCCGTACGTGAAGCTCTTCAAGCTCTGACACCCGCGTCGACCCCGCTCCCGGCGCCCCGCCGATTCTGAGGCAGGGCGTCCACCCAGAAGAACAGCCGACGATCCAGGACGCGACGGTGTCGCGCCTGTCAGCAAGCCCGGCCCGGTGCGCGGGGGGCGCCGGGCTCACCCTTCGCGGAGCGCCCTCAGGGCGCCAGGACGCGAGGTCCGGTGCGGGGGTGGCTCCAGATCTGCAGCAGCGCACGGTCGCCGGTGCTGTGGAGGCGGAACCGGTAGTCGGCGTATCCCGCTGGTAGGGGCGGGAGCTCCACGGTCCGTCCCGCTACCTCGCGAAGCTCGACGGCGCCGTGGAAACGGCCGCTCAGTTCGGCCACTCGGTGGTGGGACGGATCGGGGCCGGGGTCGGCGGTGTCGATCACCACGGTCAGGCGCAGGTCGCCGTCCTGAAGATCCGGCCAGAACAGCACCGCTCCGTCCACCGCGTCGATCAGGTCGCCCGCGGACTCGGCACCGGCGGGCACCGGAAGGACGTCACCGAGTGACCCGCCTGGCCGGAGCAGCGCGAACTGGCCCATGCGGACCCGGAGAACGACGTCGATCTCCTCTCGCGTCGCGGTCGCCCTCCGGTCGGGAGCGAAATCGGTCGGGACACGGGCGGGGAAGCCGCGCTCGGCGATGTGGGCGGCGTACTCCTCGTCCGTCAGGCGCGCGGCGCGCTCGACGACGCCCGGCACGTCCCCCGGCTCGGGCGGTTCACAGGTGCCGATCATCGCGATGGCCATGGCGCTCCGCTCGGACGTGTCCGGGGCGGGCGGCGACCAGCGCTTCACCCTGCACATGCCGCACCTGCGACAGGGGACTCGTTGCACGTTGACGGTCCTGCCGGTGTGATCGAGTTCGGTGCCGGTGGGCTCCAGCAGGCCGGTCTCGGGGAAGTCGTGCCGGTCGCCGCACTCACGGATGATCAACGCCGCGGCGGCGTCGTCCCGGCTGGGGAAGGGCATCATCGGGCACCTCGCGGACGGGTCAGCAGGTCGTGCCCGTGGCCGTCACCGAAGGCGGCGGCGAGGGCGGGGTGGGCGAGCAGCGCGACCGGGGCGATGTGGTCGGGGGTGCGAGGCCGCCACAGCGGGAGCGCGTCGAGGACGTCCCGCCGCAGCGCCTCCGGGTCGTCCGCGTGACGATCGAGCGCCTCCCGGACGGCCGCGTCGAACGCGGGAGGGGCGCCGAAGTTCAGCGGGATCTCCTCGCCGCGGTGGCGGACGGCATGCCGCTCGGCGATGTGCAGGACCAGTTCGGGATCGTCCGCCGCGACGACGTCCTGGAGCGTCGACCGCCAGCTGTGGTCGCCGCGTTCGTGGTCGACGAACATCAGCGGCAGGAACTCCTCGGTGAACAGCGCCCGGGCGGACCGGTCGTCCGGCTCAATGAGCAGGTCGGCGACGATTCCCATGGCTTCCCTCTCACGTCCCAGGAAGCACAGGAGCTGTGCGAGCAGCAGTTGGGCGCGGGTGCTGCCGAACTCCATGGCTTCGCCGAAGACGGCCTCGGGGTCGTCCACGGCACCGGCGAGCGCGTCGACGCGGGCCTGCTCGACCTTCGCCTCCCACGCGTCGCGCGTCTCGCCCTCGGGCTGACGCATGCGGTGGAACTCGGCGTACAGGCTCTCCATCAGCGCGTGGAAGGACGCGTGTCGCTCGGGCGGCGCGGCACGCCAGGAGAACAGGGAGTAGGCGGCCCACTCACCGTTCTCGTCGACGTCTCCGGGGTCGAGGAAGAGGATGCCCGCGTCGGCCTCCGCCGAGATCAGCAGGCCCCGCGTCACCGGGCCGGTCCCGCTCTCCTCGTCCTCCTCACCTGCGAGGTTGTCCCACTCCGTCCAGTAGGACTCCAGGTCGCGGACCCAACCCAGGCCGGACGTGTCGGACATCCGGTTGACGAAGATGCCCGCGTCGCGCCAGCCGTCCGTCGTCAGCAGGAACTCCCGGTAGGACGGCGGCAGCCGCATCCCGATCCGTTCCTCCGCCGCCTCGACCGCCTCGGGGGTCGCCGGGGCGAAGCCGAGCCAGCGGTCGCGGACGACGTCCGGCTCGAGCGCCTCCGGTTCCTCGGCGGCCCGGATCCACTCCTTGCTCCACCGCGACAGCCATGGTCTCCATTCCATGCGAGCAGTATCCCGAGAGCCTGGGACAAAACGGCCGGTCGGTGACGAGCCGTCGACACGGGCGGACGCTCGGCAGGAAGCGGGGGCCGGGCGGTGCTCGACCTACCTCGCGGTGAGGCGGGCTCGCATTCCGGACGGAGTGAGGGTGGACGGGCCGAAGTAGGTGGTGATCGCGTCGATGCCGGGGACGTCCAGGTGCTGGTGCGTAGTGATGTGGGCGGCGGTGAGCGCGAGCACGGCGAGGCCGAGGTGCGAGCCGAGGCAGCCGCGTGGTCCGGACGCGAACGGCAGGAAGGCGCCGGGTTCGTGCGGACGGGCGGTGTCGAGCCAGCGTTCGGGGGAGAAGCGGTGCGGGTCGTGCGCCCACCAGCGCTCATCGTGGTGCAGCAGGTAGGGGCTGAACATGATGGCGGTCCCGGCGGGCACCTCGAACTCACCGAGCTTGACGGCGGTGACGGCGTCCCGGCCCAGCAGCCAGGCGGGCGGCCGGACCCGCAGCACCTCCTGCGCGAACGCCCAGGTGTAGGGGAGCGTCCGCGCCGGGTCGCCCGTGAAGTCGTCCGCGGCCGCCGCCTCCTCGCGGACGCGGTCGGCCTCCTCGGGGTGGGCGGCCAGGTGGTAGAGGATCCAGGACCAGGCGGCGCCCATCGTTCCGACGGCGCCGAGCAGCGTGAACCCCATCGCGGCCATCGCGACGTCCCCGGGGACGGCGTCGGGCTGCGCCTGGATGTGCCCGAGGACCGTGCCGGTCCCGGCCGTGGTGCCGGAGTCGAGCATGGGCGTGATGGTGTCGCGGACGCGCTCGTCGGCGTCCCGGACCCGGCGACGCAGCCGGGACGGCATCCAGGACGGGACGCGCACGGCGGCCTCGGCGGCGAGGCGGGCGGCGTCGAACGAGCCGAGCACGGCGTCCACCAGCGCGGGCGACTCGTCCGGGAGGTAGAGCGGCATCAGAGCGCGGACGCAGATCGCCCAGCACGCCTCGGTCGGGTCGAACCAGGCCCCGTCGAGGGCGGCCAGGTCGGCGGCGAGCGCGGCGCGCACGGCGGGCAGCCGGCTCGGCAGTGCCGCCGAACGGAGGGTCGGGGCGGCGAGCTGCCGGGCGTCCATCCAGCGGCGGGTCTGCTCGGCGGTCGGGAAGCGGCCGCCCTGGAGCGGGTTGGCGTTGGGCACCGAGTCGCGGTTGGTGCGCGCCAGCACCTCGGCGACCAGGTCCGGGGCGGTCACCACGACCACGCCGGTGTCGAACCGGAACACGTCGCCGTAACGGCGCCGGCAGTCCTCGAGAAAGCCCGCCGGATCGGCCTCATAGGCCGTCAGATGGCGCGCGAGAATGCCGCCGCGCGGTCCGGGAATCGTCTCTTTGACGCGCTGGGACACCCTGAACGCCGCCCTTCAGCCACCACCTGGAAAACATGCATGGAAAGGCGCGGTGCCGGTTTGCTGTTCACCCTGGACCGGCACCGCGCCACCGCCCCGGCTAGCGGAGGCGGTAGATGATGTAGCGGCCCTTCATCTGCGCCTTGTGCATGCCCAGGGCACGCTTGACCAGCCTCGCCATGGCCACCGTCCTTTCGGATCGCGCCGTTCCCGCACTCGCGGAAGGCGTGTTCGCCCATATAGACACACGGCACCGGAGCGGGCAATAGAGCACCTGTGCCGTTTTCGGCGCCGGAGCCGACCATATTTCCGTGCCGGTGGCGCTACCTGCGGCATTACTGAGAGAAGTGGTGTTGGTTCGTGCTCTCGGTGAATCCGCCGAGCATCCCGCTGTAAGGCGGTCACCGACTTCTACGGTTACTGAGGGCGCGGCGTCACATCTTCGTGTCGCGGGCGGTCCGGTCGGGTGGATCAGGGAGCGAGCACGACCGTCTTGCCGGGGAGCCGTCCGGCGGTGGCGTCCTCATGGACGGCGGCCAGTTCGGTCACGGGGCGGCGGGCGGCGACGTGGAGCCGGAGCCTGCCGGCGTCCAGCTTGGCGACCAGTTCGGTCAGCTGGGGTCCGTCGCTGCGGACCCACAGGCTCGAGCTGCGCACTCCCCGGGTGGGGTCCTCGGGAATCGGGCCCGCCGTGCTGGCGGCGACCCCGCCCTCGGCGACGTAGTCCGTCAGCCGCGCGAGTTCCTCAGGGGAGACGCGCACGTGGTTCACCACGACCTGGAAGGGGCCGCCCACCGCGCCCGGGCCCGCGGCGAGGTCGAGGGGAGCCGCGACCCGGTCCGCGCCGTAGCCCCGAAGGCGGTCGGCGTGCTGCGGCGCGTCCACCGCGGTCACGTGCGCTCCCGCGTCGACGGCGAGCTGCACCACGAGGCTGCCCACCGCGCCCCCGGCCCCGTTGACCAGGACGGTCCGACCCGGCTTCAGCTCGGCGAGCTCGAACGCCGTCTGCCAGGCCGCCAGGCCGGTCAGCGGCAGCGCCGCGGCGTCGGCCAGCTCGACCGTCCGGGGCGCCCTGGCCAGGGACTCGGCCGGGGCGAGGACGTATTCGGCGGCGCCGCCGGCCGAGTCGAGGGGCAGCATCGCCACGACCGGGTCGCCGACCTCCAGGCCCGTCACGTCCGCGCCGAGTTCGGCGACGGTGCCCGCCAGGTCGATCCCCGGCACGTAGGGGAGGGCGATCGGGATCATGTCGGCCAGGACGCCGGCGCGGATGTGGTCGTCGACCGGGTTGAACGACGTGGCCGCCACCCGCACCAGCACCTGCCCGGCGCCGGGGACCGGACGGTCGACGTCCTCGTAGCGCAGGACCTCACTGCCGCCGAACTCGTGGAAACGGATTGCCTTCATGGCTCATTCCTCCAGTGCGTGTTGATGTCATCGCCATCGGATGAGGCGATCGGGAACGGTGAGCACGCCGAGGCGTCAGGTCAGCTGCACCGACCGGGTGGAGTTGCCCATCACCATGCGGTCGATGGCGGTCACGGCGCTGCCGGGGTCGTCGGCGGCGCCGACGGCGAGCAGCAGCGGGACGAAGTGGTCGGCCGTCGGATGGGCGACCGCGGCACCGGGTGCCTTGGCGCGGTAGTCGGTGAGGGCGAGGCCGGGCATCGACATCTGCACGACGGGAATGTCGGCCGCGGCTCCGGATATCGCGACGGGAGCCTGTTCCCAGTGGGCCGAGACGACGACGATGGCCCGGGGTTCGGGAATCGACCGCGCCCAGTCGAAGAGGTCGCCCAGCCACTGCGGATCGTCGAGGGTGAACGGGGCGCCGTGGCTGACGAAAAGGCTGGGCATGGGTCCGTCGGACGGGCTCCACATCCGCTGTTCGCGTGCCTGCGGCAGAACTCTGGCGAGGAGGTCGTCGTACGCCGCGGCTGGTCTTCTCGACGGGAAAGGGGAGGTCAGGCCGCTCGGAGTGGTCATGGACATCAGCTCCTTCACTTGCCCAGGCAAGTCCGATCACTTGCCCAGGCAAGTTAAAGCTAGCCCGTGATGAGTTGCCTGGGCAAGTGAAATGAGTTGCCTGGGCATATGATGGAACTCATGGACACCCAGTCACTCTGGCTCGATGACGACCAGCAGGACGTGTGGCAGGCGCTGCTCACCGTCGTCATCGCCCTCCCGGCGACCCTCGACCGCCAGTTGCAGCGAGACGCGGGAATCTCCAACTTCGAGTACGGGGTGCTGGCCCGGCTGTCCATGGCCGACGAGGCCACGATGCGGCTCAGCGACCTGGCCCGGGACTGCGACAGCACCCAGCCCCGCCTGTCGAAGGTGATGGACCGCTTCGAGGCGCGCGACTGGGTCACCCGCCGCCCCGATCCCGGCGACGGCCGGTACACCCTCGCCACCCTGGCCGACGCGGGCAGGCAGAAGCTCGTCGAGAGCGCACCGGGACACGTCGCGCAGGTGAAGCGGCTCGTCTTCGATCCGCTCACCGCCGCTCAGCGGCGCCAGCTCGGAACCGCGCTCACCCGCATCGCCGCCACCGTCCGCCAGGAACTCGAAGGAAGCTGAGCGCCGCCCTCGCGGAGAGCCCGCTGAGCGCTGCCCTCGGGCGGTCCCTCCGCGCGGATGCCAGAAGGCTCTCGCGCGTCGCTCTCTATGCCTGCTGCAGGTACGTCTCGAACGATCGGGGCCGCGTCTACTGGTAGGAACCCGGCGGGGCTGGCGAAAAACGGGAAGGCCGCCCGGCACCGAAGGGGGGATCGGTGCCGGACGGCCTGGCAGGACGCGGCTGCGCGGAGGGGTGCGCCACTCCGCGCAGCCGCGGGCCTGGTCGTTACTGCTTGGCCTTCGTGACGAAGTCCGTGGTGTAGGTCTTGGACAGGTCGATGGTGTCCTTCTTGCCCTTGACGTTCGGGGAGAACTGGGAGAGCACCTCGAGGACGTTCTTGGCGCCCTCCGCCGGCATGACGCCGTCGGCGGTGAACATGCCGATGGAGTCGGCGATGGCCTTCTTGTACAGGGCCGGGTCGCCGCCCGCGTAGTCGGCGGGCATCTTCGCGGCGATCTCGTCCGGCTTGTGGGCCTTGACCCAGCCGAGGGTCTTCACGAAGGCGTTGGCGAGCTTCTGCACCGTCTCCGGGTTGGACTTGACGTAGTTGCAGTCCATGTACAGCGACGCCGCCGGGTAGAGGCCGCCGAGGGCCTTCTGGGTGCCCTCCTTGGTCCGCATGTCCAGCATGACCTTGGCCTTGCCGGACGTGGTGAGCTTGGCGATCGTCGGGTCGGTGGTCATGCCCGCGTCGATGCCGCCGTTGCCGAGGGCCGCGATGAACGTCGCGCCCGCGCCCGCCTTGACGGTGGTGTAGTCCGACGGCTGGACGCCCGCCTTGACGGCCAGGGCGCGGGTCAGGAAGTCGGTGGACGAGCCGGGGCTGGTGACGCCGAGCTTCTTGCCCTTGAACGCGGAGGGGGAGGAGATCTTGTCGGCCTTGTCGGCCGCGACCATCTCGGCCTCGCCGGGGACGTCGGCGAACTGCACGACGCTCTCGAGGCACTTGCCCTTGGTCTGCAGGTCGATGGTGTGGTCGTAGAAGCCGACCACGCCCTGGACGTCCCCGGAGATCAGCACGTTCTCGGCGATCGCGCCGGCGGGCTCGGTCAGCAGCTGGACGTTGAGGCCCTGCTCCTTGAAGTAGCCGAGCTGCTCGGTGAGCTTGGCGGGCAGGTAGATGACCTTGTCGATGCCGCCGACCATGATCTTGACGGTGCCGCCGGAGTCGCCGGCGGAGGACGACTTGGAGCTGCGGCAGGAGGTGAGGGACAGGGCGGTCATCGCGGCCAGGGCGGCGGCGGTGACGCGGTAGGAGGTGCGCATGGGGTGGGGACTCCTGAGGGGACGGGGGTGAGGGGGATCAGACGGGGTTGCTGTCGGCGGCCGACGGCGGGCGCCAGCGCAGCAGCCGGCCCTCGAGCATCGTCAGCAGCCACTCGGCGAGCAGCGCCAGCACGGTGATGATGATCATTCCGGCGTAGATGCCGGCCGCGTCGAAGGTGCCCTGGGCGTGGTTGATCAGCAGGCCGAGGCCCTTGTCGGCGCCGCTGTACTCGCCGACGACCGCGCCGATGATCGCGAATCCGAACGCCGAGTGCAGCGAGGCCAGGATCCAGGACGTCGCGGACGGCACGACGACGGTGCGCAGCACGGCCCACCGGCCGGCGCCGAGGATCCGCGCGTTGTTGACCAGGTTCCGGTCCACCTCGCGGGCGCCCTGGAAGGCGTTGAAGAACACCGCGAAGAACACCAGGACGAACGCCGTGGCGACCTTGGACTCCATGCCGAGCCCGAACCAGATCACGAACAGCGAGGCCAGGATGATGCGCGGGATGGCGTTGGCGGCCTTGATGAACGGCGCGCACACGTCCGACAGGAAGCGGCTGCGGCCGAGCACCACGCCCAGCACGACGCCGCCGAGCGAGCCGAGGACGAAGCCGAGGACGGCCTCGCGCAGCGTGTAGGAGATCTGCTCCCAGATGGAGCCCTGCGAGGTGCCGTTGGAGAACCAGTCGACCAGCCGGTCCCAGATCGCGGTCGGGCGCGAGTAGTAGAACGGGTCGATCCAGTTCCGCGCGGCCAGCTCCCAGGAGCCGAGCCACACCGCGACGAGCACGATCCGCATCAGGTTGATCATGAGTCGGCGGCGCACGGCGGCGGCCTTGGCCTGGGCGACGGCCCTGGCCTCCTCCTCCGGGGTGGGCGCGGCGGACGTCGAGGCGGCCGCCGGGGCCTTCACGTCATGCGGCACGACCGGTCCCCCTCTCGCGGGTGATCTGGACTTCCTCGCGCAGCGACTCCCACACCTCGCGGTAGATGTCGAGGAACTCCGGCGTCAGGCGGACCTCCTCGGCGTCGCGCGGGCGCTCCAGCGGGACGTCGAAGACCCCCTTGACGGTGGCGGGCCCGGCGGTCATGACGACCACCCGGTCGGCCAGCACCAGGGCCTCCTCCAGGTCGTGGGTGACGAAGATGACGGCCGCGCCGGATCCGGACCACAGCCGCAGCAGCTCGTCCTGCATGAGGCTGCGGGTCTGGACGTCCAGGGCGGAGAACGGCTCGTCCATCAGCAGGATGGACGGCTCGTTGACCAGGGTCTGGGCGAGGGCGACGCGCTTGCGCATGCCGCCGGACAGCTGGTGCGGGTAGTACTTCTCGAATCCGGCGAGGCCGACGCGGGCGACCCACTCGCGGGCCTTCTCGCGCGCCTCGCGCTTGCCGAGGCCCCGGTAGCGGGGTCCGGTCGCGACGTTGTCGAGGACGGAACGCCAGGGGAGGACGGCGTCGTTCTGGAACATGTACCCGACGCCGTCGGGGATCCCGGTCACGGGCTCGCCGTGGACCCGGACCGTCCCGGCGGACGGCGGTTCGAGGCCGGACACCAGGGACAGGGTGGTGGACTTGCCGCATCCGGTCGGGCCGACGACGGCGACGAACTCGCCGGGCGCGACGGTCAGGTTCAGGTCGCGGACGGCCGTGTGGAGGCCGGCGCCGGACCGGAAGCGTTTGGTGGCCCCGTGAAGTTCGATCACCGGGGCTTTCTGCTGGGACATGCCCGGCAGAGTAGGAAGTGACCGGGGTCACCCGGAACCCTTGTCCGCGAAGCCCGCGCAATTCGCATAACCGCACGTTAAGCGTGTTGCGCGGGTTCTGCTCTTTTTGCTCGCCGGGGGCTGGGCGCACGGTAAGGCATCGGGTACTTTGGCCTGCCATGTCCGTCCGGTTCCGTCTCCCGTTCGCCCGCCAGGTGCTGATCTTGCAGATCGCCGTGGTGGTCGTCGTGGGCTGCGCCGGATACGCCCTGGTGGCCTGGCGGCTGGACGGCGAGCTGCGCGACCAGTTCGGCCAGCGCGCCCTCACCCTGGCCCGCAGCGTCGCCGCCGACTCGGGCGTCGGCCGGGCCGTGGTCGCGGGCGACCCCGGCCACGTGGTGCAGGACCGCGCCGAACGCGTCCGCCGCCGGGCCGGGGCCCTGTTCGTCGTCGTCACCGACCGGCACGGCATCCGCTACTCCCATCCCACCGAGGCGCTGCTCGGGCAGCGCGTCAGCACCGACCCGTCCGCGGCGCTCGCCGGACGCGAGGTGGTCCGCTTCGAGCGCGGCACCCTCGGGCTCTCGGTGCGCGGCAAGGTCCCGCTCTACGACCCGGCCGGGCCCGAACGCGCCGGGCACGTCGTCGGCGAGGTCAGCGTCGGCTTCGACGCGGGCGCCATCGACCGCGAACTGGACGACGCCCTCAGCGGGCTGTCCGCCTTCGTCGCCGGGGCGCTGCTGCTGGGCGTCCTGGCGTCCGCCGCGATCGGGGTCCGGCTGCGCCGCCAGACCCTCGGCCTGGAGCCGTACGAGCTGGTCGAACTCGTCCACGAGCGCGAGGCGGTCCTGCACGGCGTCGGCGAGGGCGTGGTCGCGGTGGACGCCACCGGCCACGTCGCCGTCTGCAACGCCGAGGCGGTCCGGCTCCTCGGCACCCGCCTCGAACGCGGCGTCCCGGCCGAGGACCTGGACGTCCCCGGTCCGCTCCGCGACGTCCTCGCCGGGCGCAGCCCCGCCGCCGACCTGTTCGTCACGGCGGGGGAGCGGGTGCTGGTCGTCAACCGGCGCGAGGTCCGCCGCCGCGGCCGGGACCTCGGCGCGGTCGTCACCCTTCGCGACCGCACCGACGTGGAGACCCTCGCCCGCGAACTCGACTCGGTGCGCACGCTCTTCGACGCCCTGCGCGCCCAGCGGCACGAGTACGCCAACCGCCTCCACACCCTGTCCGGGCTGCTGCACCTCGGTCACCACGAGGAGGCCGCGGGCTACCTGGGGACGCTGGTCGCCGAGACCTCCGGCGCCCCCGCCACCGAGCCCCTCCCCGCCGACCCGCTCTTCGACCCCTACCTCCAGGCGTTCCTGTCCGCCAAGGCGGCCGTCGCCGCCGAACGCGGCGTCCGGCTCGACGTCGGCCCCGGCAGCTTCGTCCCCGGAGGCGTCACCGACCCCCTGGACGTCACCACCGTCGTCGGCAACCTCGTCGACAACGCCGTCGAGGCCGCCCGGCAGGGCGACCGGCGGCCCGCCTGGGTCGAGGTCGAACTCCTCGGGGACGGCCCCGACCTGCACGTCACCGTCGCCGACTCCGGCCGGGGCGTCCCGGACGGGTTGCGCGACGAGATCTTCCGCGACGGCGTCACCACCCGGGAGCCCAACGGCGGCCGCGCCCGCGGCCTGGGCCTCGGGCTGGCCCGCCGCACCGCCCGCGCCCGCGGCGGCGACGTCACCTTCGCCGCCCCGCCCGGGGAGAACACCGAGGACGGACGGACCGGAGCGGTCGTCGTGGCACGACTGCCCGGAGTGCTGGGAAAGGAGGCGGACCGGTGACCGACCCGGACTTCCGCGTGCTCGTGGTGGACGACGACTTCCGCGTCGCGCAGGTCCACGCCGGATTCGTCGCGTCGGTGGACGGCTTCCAGGTCTGCGGAACCGCGCACAGCGCCGCCCGCGCCCGTGAACTCGCCATCGAACTCGACCCCGACCTCGTCCTGCTCGACGTCTACCTCCCCGACGCGTCCGGGCTCAGCCTGCTCTCCACCCTCGACGCCGACGTGATCATGGCGACGGCCGCCACCGACGCCGCGTCCGTCCGCGCCGCCCTCGGCCAGGGCGCCCTGCACTACCTGGTCAAACCGTTCGCCGCCGAGGCCCTCACCGCGCGCCTGGTCGGCTACGCCCGCTACCGCCGCGCCCTCGCGGGCCCCGGCGAACTCACCCAGGACGCCGTCGACGCCGCCCTCCGCGAACTCACCGCGCCCCTGGCGGCCGGCTCCGCCCGTCCGTCCGGCCGCACCCCGGTCACCGCCCAGCTCGTCGCCGAATCCCTGCGCCGCGCGGGCGTCCCCCGCTCGGCCGCCGAGGTCGCCGAGGACGTCGGCATCTCCCGCGCCACCGCCCAGCGCTACCTCGCGAGCCTCGCCCAACGAGGCCGCGTCCACGTGGCCCTCCGCTACGGCGCCACCGGCCGCCCCGAACACGAGTACTCCTGGTCTCCCCGTTAGCCCCCGGTCAGGTCGAACGAGTCGTCGTGGGCGTCCGGTGAAGCGTCGCCCCGCTAGAGCGACAGGACGTGGCCGGTGATCTCGGAGGCGGTGATGCGGAGGAGGAAGGGGGCGGGCTCGTCCTTCCTCGGGGCGGGCACGGCCGGCTTCCGGACGGTGTGCCGGTCGTCGACGACCTCGGCCGGGCCTCTGACGACCACGCTCCAGCCGGTGTGCGGCGTCGGCCCGACGGCGTCGGCCTCGAAGGTGAGCAGGCGACCGGACCGGACGGCCCGCACCCCGCTCCCGCCGATGGCGCGGACGACGATCGCGTCGCCGTCGACGACGTACGCGACCGGCACGACGACCGCGCGGCCGTCGCACGCGCACCAGGCGATGCGGCCGACCGTGACGCCGCCCAGCAGGCGCAGGCAGACGTCGCGGTCGAGATCGGTGTCGATCGTGGTCATTCTCGGTCCTCTCCGCCCGTGCCTCAGTCGGCCCGCCGCGCGCCACGCGGATGCTGGCCCCGGCGGGACTCCCAGTCGCGCGCGATCCGCTGCAGCCGCGTCGACATCCGGTCGGCCGTCAGGGCGATCGCCTCGTGCAGGGACGCCGCCCGCGCGTGCGCGTGCACCGGCCGTCCGTTGAGGTCCACGCGCACCGACACCGCCGGCACGGGCTCCTGCGTCAGCGTCGCGTGGACGTACAGGACCGGCTCGTGGGCGTGGGTCAGCACCCGCGTGAACGCCTCCCGCGCCCACTCCACCTGACCAGGCGGAACGGCTCCGTTGAACGTGAAGGCGATCGTCTGCGCGGCGCTTCCCGCCCCGGCGGTGACGGGGTCGTGGGAGTCGATGATGTGAGGCATGGCGTCTCCTACTCGGGGCCGGACGGACGGACCGTCCGACGCTCTGTCCGATCACCACGATGGCCCGTGGAGATCATCACGCCCAGGGCCGATGGTCCCTGCTCACGGCCCGATCGGCCCTCGGCGTCCTGATGCCGCTCTCAGCGGTAGGCGGCGTGGTCGAGGACGAACCGGAAGAACTCCCCGTCCCGCCAGTCGGCCGTGCCGAGGCCCCAGCCCGCCTGGGCCAGGGAGGGGACGGTGAAGCCGTCGAAGGTCCGCTCGCGCTGCACGCGCATGCCGAACAGGTGCTCACCGAAGCCGTCCCCGCCGGGATCGCCCCAGCGCGGCGTCGCCACCGAGATCAGCTGTCCGGACGGGAGGACGGTGAGGGTGACGGGATGGACGTCCGAACCGATCGCCACATGTGCGATCGCGCTCGTGTCGTCGAGGTGCTCCCACTGGATGGCGGGGGACAGCGCCGCCGCCGGGGCGAGGACGAACTCGGACGCCAGGCGGCCCGCCGCACTGCGTGAGGCGTCCGAACCGGACTCCGAGATCATCGGAAGCCGCCCGAGGATCCGCCAGTGCGTCCGCCCCTGGCCGTTCCGGTACTCGTCGAAGCCGGTGACGGGCAGTCCGCCCCGCCTGGTGGTGGCGGCCCAGACGAAACCCTGGAACGGCCTGAGGACCTGCTCGGCGTCGTAGGGCCACCATCGCCCGTTGACGCGTATGCGGCCGTGCGTCTCCAGAAGCGCCGTCGTCAGCAGCGGCGTGCCGGGCGCGATGGCGTGCAGCAGCCAGCGCCGGGCGGCCACCGGAAGGCGGTCGGCCAACTCAGGAGTGAACGTCCCGACGGGGCCGCTCGGCAGGGCGAGCCGCTCCCAGTCATGCTGTACGTCCTCGGTGAGCCGGGGACGCCGGGTCGGAGACTCGGCGGGTGGATACGCCACGAGGTTCAACGTTGCTCCGCGCATGCCTTCACCCTCTGCCGTCCGGAACCTCCCGGAACAGGGACGAACGGCCCTTCCTGTCCGCCGAAGGGCTCGGTTGTCTCAGCTGCGGAGCGGCACACCTGACATCACTCGGGCCGGGCGCGCTACCCGTGCGGAGAACCGCTGCCCGAACCCGGCATCGACGAAGCCGGGTTCGGGCAAGGCGAGCGTTCGGGAGTGCGCTCAGTTGGACGTGGCGGCCAGGCGCAGCCCCAGGCCGATCATCACTGCTCCGCTTCCGGCGTCCAGCGAGCGGCGGACGCGCCGCCGGGTGAAGAACGCACGCATCGAGCCGACGATGTTGGCGAGAAGGACGAACCACGCCGCGCTGATGACCACGGCGATCGCCGAGAGCAGCAGGGTGTCGGTCGCCGCCGGATGCGCCCCGAGGAACTGCGGCATCAGCGCGACGAAGAACGCCGCGGCCTTCGGGTTGAGCAGGTTGGTCAGCAGCGCGCGCCGGAACCCGTCGACGATCGCGTTCTCGCCACCTGCGCTCGCCGTCGTCTCCAACGGCCCCTGATCACCCCGGTACGCCGCCATGAGCGCCTTGGCGCCGAGATAGAGCAGGTACACGGCGCCTGCGATCTTCGTGATGGTGAAGGCCGTCGCCGACGCGGCCAGCACGGCCGCCACTCCGAGCGCGGCGGCGGCGGCCCAGACGAACACGCCGCACGCCACGCCGAGGGCCGCCGCCATCCCGCCCCGGCGTCCGGTGACGGCCGCCTGCCGCACGACGACGGCGAAGTCGGGTCCGGGCGACATGGCGCCCAGCTGGATCACCGTCGCGAACGCGATCACTTGCCCCGTGGTCGCCATCAGCGCTCACCCTCTCGTCCGCCGGCGGACGAGGCAGCGGCTCGGTGCTCGTCCAGTTCGAGATCGATGAAGGCGCTGACCATCGCGCGCCACACGAGCTCAGCCACGCTCGGGGACAACCCCGCGTCCACGGCCCGCTCGCGTGCCGTCTGGACGACCTGCTCCACACGGTCGGACGCTCGGACGGCACGCTCGTCGGACTTGAACGCGGCCGCCTGCCGAACCAGAACCTGCCGCTGCGCCAGAAGGCGCACCAGATCACCGTCCAGCGCGTCGATCCGCGCACGGACCTCGACCAGAGAGGTGGGATCGGACATCGAAGGATCCTCCTGTCGGATTCGGGGCCGCCGCCAGAGGCCGGCCCCAAGCCGAGAGGTGGAGGGCCGATCTCCGAAAACCGGCCCTGTTCACGCGTGCGCTACAGCCGGTTCAAGCCCGGCCACCAGCCCGCAACGCGCAAACCACAATGCATGTGGCAAACCTAGCACCGCACGACCAAGGAAGATCAACAAACGGCGATGCCGTTCGCCGCGGCTCAGCTGAACTCGGCGGCCACGACGTCGGTCATCAGGTGGATCCCACTGGTCCAACGAGCCGGAGCCCAGTCGCCGTTCATGTGGGCGACGATCGTGCGGTGACCCTCACGAACGTGCAGCACCCAGGGATCATCCCCGCGAAAGCTCGTCGCCGCAGCGGCCCGAGACGGCACCGAGGCCCTCGGCCCGAACACACCCGCCGGAGCGCGCCAAACCGGCATGGCCACGTTCAAGCACTCGGCGGGCGTGCGTTAGTTTGCCCGCCATGACCGATCTCGGGGCCATCGCCTGGCCGCCCGTCCCGATCAGGACCGAGCGGCTCGTCCTGCGCGAGTCCGAGGCTCGGGACCGGGCGGCGTTCATCGAGTTGTTCGCCTCGCCGGAGGTGGGCGCCTACGTCGGTGGTCCTCGACCGCGCGATGAGCTTGAGCGCGCGATGCCCGAGGTTCCCGGGCGGCGACCCGGCTTCTTCGTGATCGATCTCGACGGCGCGATGATCGGCATGATCACGCTCGATCGGCGCGACGCGGAGCTCCAGGGGCGCGTCCGTCCGGATGGCGGGGAGACCGGGCTCGGCTACCTGTTCCTGCCAACGGCCTGGGGACACGGGTACGCCGCCGAGGCCTGTGCGGCGGTACTCGACTGGTTCGCCGACGTCCTTCCCGGCGAGCCGGTGGTGCTCTGCACTCAGACTGCCAACGACCGCGCGATGCGCCTGGCTGCGAAGCTGGGCTTCACCGAGGTGGAGCGGTTCGAGGAGTACGGCGCCGAGCAGTGGTTCGGCGTGTGGTCCCCGGTCGCGTCGTCTGCCTGAGGCGGTCCGCCCACCTCGGGACCAAGAACGGAACCGTCTGAGCGCCCGTACAGATCAAGCGCTGCGGTCCTCCTGTGGCGCGGGCAGGTAGGGGCTGAAGTGGTCGGCGACGATGTCGGCGACGGCCGCGGCGTCGTGGGATCCGTCGACCTCGACCACGCGGATGCCGAGGCGTCGGGCGGACCGGACGGCGTCGTCCGCGACGAGGCGGTCCCGCTCCCACCGGTTCCGGTTGGCCCGTTCGGGGTCGCTGACGTCAGTGGCGACCGCGGCGGCTCGTGGGAGTTCGTGGATCTGGCGGTCGCGGAAAGCCTGGGTGGGCACCATGACGACCATCCGCCGAGGGGAGTCGATCAGCGGGGCGACCAACTCGGGACGGAGCCCCCAGCCTTCGGCGACGATGGGGCGCCCGGAGACCAGGCCGCGCAGGTCGTCCAAGGCCCATTCGAACCGGACCGGAAAGCCGGCCAGCGTTTCGGCGGCCATGTCCTCCGGGGTGGTGTTCACCCAGGTCTGATCGGGGTCCGGGGCGGCAGGAGACTGACCGAGCTGGACGCGCCGAGCGATCCGGCGGTCGTTGTGGCCACGGGCGTCGTGGTAGTCGTAGTGGTAGGCGGTCAGCCCATATCGAACGGCCAGCAGCCGGGCGACGGTGGACTTGCCGGCCCACTGCCCGCCGCTGATCCAAAGGACCCGGCGAAGCGTCCCGAACGGATCCCACACTCGCTCTTCAGCGTCATTCCTGGTCACAGCTCTCCTCAGGCGAGGCGTCAGACGCCCGTTGCACAGGTCACCCCAGTCTCCCTCCCATCAGAAGGCGTGGTGCGCTTCGGCTGCACCCCTCAGGAGGCTCCTCACAAGTTCACAGGTGGTCGCGGCCGTGAGAAGTAGGAACGTTGTGCGTCGATTCGATGGCGGTGCAGGATCACCTCGTGTGAGGGCTCGTACGTACCGGGTCATGCCCTTCGAAAGGGAGAGCTATGGGCGAGTTGGCCACCCCGCAGGAGTTGATCGCGGGTACCGATTGGGAACAGCTGGAGGTGTTCTTCGGCCCTGGCGACGAGTCCGGTGTCCGGCCGGTCGATGAGCTGCTGACCGTCATGGCGCACGGTACGCCTGCCCAGCAGGCACGCGCGGTGCACGAGCTGGGTGAGGCGATCAACCATCAGTGCTCCGTCACCGAGGCGACCGCTCCGGCGATCCTGGTGGTGGCGGCCCTGCTCCGCCATCCAGCCACGGCGGGCGTGGTGCTGCCCGCCGATCTCTACCGCAATCCGCCGCCGCTACCGCTGCGGGCCGAACTGTTGGAGCTGATCGGCAGCGTGACCGTCGACATCGGCCATGCCGCCGAGGAGAGCACCCGCCGCTTCGGCACCCCGCCCTCGCCCGCCGAACTCGCCGTCCGCGCGACCCGCCCGGCGTTGTTCGCGGTCGTGCGGGACCTGCTGGACGATCCGGATTTTGACATCCGGCACGCCGCCGCCCGCGCCATCACGCCGCTGTTGGAAGATCCCGAACTCGCCGCACACGGTCCCGTTCTGCTGCCCCGGGCGAAGGCCATCGCGGCCGACCTGCACCGCCATCGGCCCCTGGGCAGGCCCTGCCTGGACATCTCAGCCGATACTCCGGCCACTCCCCGCTCCTTTGACGAACCACTGCCCTGGTGAACTCCCCAGGGCGACCGAGAACGTGGACAGGAGCGTGGAGCGCTCATACCTACCGGCATCGCGGGCCGAAGTGGCTACGGATGGGTGAACGGCGGGTCGCGGTGCAGTCCCGCCCTTCAATGAGCTGTGATGCGGGACGGCCGGTGGCGCGGTCTCGGGCGCGGGGACGAAGTGGTTGCGGCGAAGCCATCGATCTGTTCCTCCACCCGTCCTTCTCATGGGCGGCGCCCTCGATCCCGTATTCCCTGAACTCAGTTGATCTCGGTCTGGGATATCCGTTTGCTGGACAGATGGGGCCCGCGCGAGGATCAGCAAGTCCCGACAAGAGGCGTCGCCGGGGCGCCCGAGGTCTGTGGACCGAACCGGTGGGAGTAAGAAGCGGCTCACGGGGCGGCCGTATGCGTGACACGCGATCGGTGTCCTGAGTAGACCCCGCCGGAACCCGGCTCAGCGAAATGGAACGGAGCTTTGGCTCCCTGATCGTAGCCTCGGCATGGTGTCCGACTTGCTGATCGGTGCTGCGATCATCAGAGGGTGCGTGAACTTGATGAGCTGATCGATACAGCGGATCCGGCGTGGCCGCATCTTCAGGAAGAGCTCGCGGCAAGTGCGGTTCCGTTGAGGGCGTTGCCGGTGGATCTGGCAGAGGCCGGCCGGTCCCTGCTGCAGATGCAGATCACCGCGCGATCGGTGCTCGGCGCAATGACGCTGAACTGCGGCGGTCTGATCCTGGATGACGGCTGGCTGCGGGTGTTCGCAGGCGGAGCCGGCCACAGTGCTGACGGGCTCCCGAGCATTGCCCAGGTCAACCGGTTTCCCGCCTCTTTCGACCCTGAATGGCAGCCGGCCGGAGGCTTGGTCGTCGGCCACGATGTGGTGGGCGGTGTGTTCGCCCTGAACGGTGCCGATCCGGTGGCAGCTGGTCGGCCTGGCGCGCCTGGGCAGATGACCTACTTTGCTCCCGACACGTTGGAGTGGGAGGCCATGGAGGTTGGCCATTCGGCGTGGATCTCCTGGCTGGTGTCCGGTCAGCTTGCGAAGTTCTACGAAGGCCTGCGTTGGCCTGGCTGGCGAGAGGAGGCCGCAGAACTCACCAGCTCCCAGGGGATCACTGTGTATCCGTTCCTGTGGACTGAGGAAGCTCACGCAGATCTTGCCGCTACTCACCGCCAGGCGGCGCCGATGCGTGAGGTTCTGGGCGTGGCTGCTGACTTCGCCAGGCAGGTCGGCCTGGCTTCTCCGGGATTCCTTGGCGAGGTGTAGCGCGACGGTTCGTTCCGTCCTCGGTTCGGATGTCACGGCTCATTCCGATGGCTTCGGCGAACGGGAAGGCCGAGAGCGACGCTGGTGCCAATCGGGGACCCGCGGTTGATCTGGGCTGGTGCGTCTTCGGCTCCGGCGAGGCTGACCTCAAGTCCTTCGATCTCGCCGAGCCTGCCTTCGCGTTCGGCCGGCCGTCGGTGATCAGGGACGCACACATGGTTCATATTGCGCCGAGGGCAGGTCTGCGCCTGGGGAGCCGGTACAGGTGTCGTCTCGGCCGCAGTGACAAGCCGTACTCCGAGGAGATAGGCAGGTCGGAACCATTCGAGATCGCTGGGATCTTCGATGGTCTTGGTGGTCGGTGGGTCAGGTCGTACGGGCGATGAAGATGAGGAACAGGGCCAGGGTGACCGCGATCACGACGCCGAGGACGGTGATGGTGATCAGGGCCGGGCGGCGGGTGTCCCACGACGCCAGGCTCGGGTAGATCTTGGCGAACTCCTCGGCGCTGACGGCTTTCTCGAGGTCGTCGCAGGGCACGCCCAGCGCGCTCACCAGCCGGTCGACGTCCTCGCGCGCGTAGTAGTGGCCGGAGTACACCTTGGCGAGCAGGTCGTCCTGCGCGTCGAGGACGAACAGGATCTCGTTGGGAACGTTCCGGGGTCCCTGGAGGACGACCGCGCGAACCACGCGCGCGACGCTCGTCCGCGATTGGCGCTGCCCACGGAACAGGCCGCGGACGATGAGCTCCTGAGAAGTCAGGACGATCCGGGAGCGGTAGGCGTCCCCGATCGCCACGACGAACAGGACGGCGGACACCGCGGCGATGACCACGGCCGACCCCCGGCCGAGCTCGAACACCGCGGTCGCGGCGAGGATCGGGCCGACCACCGCGATGATGCCAAGGTTGACCCCGGCCTTCCGCTTGCTCGGCCGGAGCACGAGGTCACGCTGACCTTGAAGCACGGAACACTCCTTGTCGGCCGTCGAACCAGGCATCACGTCCATGATCGACGATCTTGGACACCCTCGAAGTGTAGGCGCTCGCCGGTCGGCGGGAGCGCCCGGCCGGCAGTCCGCGGCCCCCGGACGACGCGTGCCCTCTTGATCCAGGTTCGGCCCCGGGTACTTCCGAAGCGGGGTGAATAGCGTCATGAGGCGCCTGGCCTGGCCGCCGTCTCCAGTGGGCTCACAGGAGGTCCAGTGTGTCGAGGGCGAGGTAAGCCGCGGCGGTGTCGGTCAGTTCGCCCCGGCGGAGCACGCGGGTGCGGAACTCGTCCAGGGCGAGGGTGACGACGTCGATGAACTCGGTGCGCTCCGGTTGCGGCTCGGCGACCTTGACGCAGTTGGTGGCGACGAAGACGAAGCGCAGGGCGTCGGAGTACGCGTCGTGCCAGTACGATCCGGCGGCGCGGACCTCGCCCCGGTAGCCCGTCTCCTCCAGCAATTCCCTGCGGACGGCGTCCAGCGCCTGTTCACCGGGGTCGATGGAGCCCCCGGGCAGCTCGTACAGCACCCGATTAGGGCCGGGCCGGTACTGGCGGGCGAGGATGACGTGCTCGTTCGGGGTGAGCGCGAGCACCGCGCCACCCGGCCGCTCCCGCTTCAGGAAGAACTCCTCCTTCCCTCCGTCGGGCAACTCGAAGTCGACACGGTCCACGGAGCGGCCGAACTTGCTGAAAACAGTGCTGCGTCTGATCTCGCGCCATGCCACGACAGGACTGTAGGTCACAGTTGCGAGCCACCCGGGCGAATCGCGGCGGCGCGCTGACCTCGCGGAACGGGTCGATGGTGAGACCCGAAGGGCGACATCGGTTCATACGAGGCCAGCGCGGAGCGGGGTCATGGCCGTGAGGACGGCGTGGCCGAGAGGAGGTTATGGCGGTCCAGCCAGGCGGCGATGGCCTTGCCGATGGCGTCGGGCTGGTCCTCGGGGGCTTGGTGGCCGGCGGGTCCGATCCCCTCGACCTCGAGGGCGGCGATGTTCTGGCGGGCCCAGTCCACGATCTCGGGGGAGGCGATACCGACACCGTCCTCGACCGTGAGGAGCAGCTTGGGCACCTCCGGGCTGCCGGCGAGCCATTCGCCGTAGGCGTCCATGCGCTCGGCCACATCGGCCGGCTCGCGGTCGAAGGGGATCTCGCGAGGCCACTGGAGGAGCGGACGGCGCGACGCGGGGTCGGGGTAGGGCGCCCGGTAGACGTCGTGGTCCTCTGGGCTGAGGCCGGTCTTGATGGCGAAGGGGTGGGGCAGGGCGTACTCGATGGCGGCGTTCTCCTCCAGCAGTAGCCGCTCGCCGACACCGGGAGTGCGCAGCGCCTTGGAGTGTTCGATCACGTCCTGCGGCAGCTCCGCCCACATCTGCGGGCGCAGGAACGTCTCCATGAGGACGACGCCGCGCACCTGGTCAGGGTGGCGGGCGGCGCGGTCCAAGGCCAGTGCGCCGCCCCAGTCGTGGCCGACCAGGACGGCGTCCTCCAGCTCCATGGCTTCGAACCACGCGTCCAGGTAGCGGGCGTGGTCGGCGAAGCGGTAGCCGATGTCGGGCTTTCCGGAGGCGCCCATCCCGATCAGGTCAGGGGCGAGGACCCGGGCGCGGTCGGCGACGTGCGGGATGACGTTGCGCCAGATGTGGGACGAGGTCGGGCTGCCGTGCAGGAACACCACGGGCGACTCGCCCCGCCCGATCTCCGTGTAGGCGAGGTGGGAGTCGATGACGGCGACAGTGTGCATGATCGTTGGCCCTTCGCTGAGTCGGCACCTGGACTCTAGATCTGCACTCTTCCAATCGTCAACAGTCCAACTAATTCGGATGCAACAATCATCGGGCTAACTATCAGGACTGCTAGCATCGCGCCAGGAGGTGAGGCTCGTGCCCGATCAGGCAACGAACGTCGTCGACGACGAGTCCGGCCCACTGCACGCGACCACGGGCCATCTGCTCCGCCGCGTGTTCACGACCGTCACCGCACACGCCGTGCAGGACGGTCCCCAGTCGCGGGAGTTCGTGGTGCTCGACATCCTCGCCGACGCGGACGCCCCCTCCCAGCAGGACCTCGCCCACCGGCTGGGCATCAACCGCACGATCATGGTCAGGCTGCTCGACCGGCTCCAGGAGGCGGGCCATGTCGTCCGCATCCGCAACCCGTCCAACCGCCGTACCTACATGCTGTCCCTGACCGAGGCGGGCCGTACCGCCCTGGACGGCATGCGCCAAGCCGTCGCCGACCGCGACGCCCAGCTCACCGCCGCGCTCACCGAGCCCGAACGGCAACGCCTCACCGCGCTGCTGACCATGCTCGTCGCCGACGACGGACCCTCCGCCATCCACAGCGTCGAGCACCTGATCGCTCAAGCCCACTACCGGCTGCGCCGTCTTGGGGATCACCGGCTCGAGGCGTACGGCCTGCGCACCCGCCACTTCGCCCTGCTGCCCGCCCTGGACCGGCTCGGTCCCTGCCCGCAAGAGCAACTGGCCCGATACCTGCACCTGACCGGACCGGCCACCGCCTCCCTCGTCGAGGAGCTGGTGCAGGCCGGCGTGGTGTCCCGCGGCCAGGACCCACATGACCGGCGGCGCTATGCCCTCCAGCTCACCGACCTCGGCCGCGCCCGCATCCCCGTGGTGCGCGAAGCCCTGGAGAGCATGGAACACGACATCGACGACATCCTCGGCCCGGACGGCGCCGAAGAACTCCGCACCCTCCTCACCAAGCTCCTGCCGTAGGCCGATCGACGCGCCCCGCCGCACCGTCCAGCAGCAGGGGCCGCTGCCAAGCCTGAGCTCGGACGGATCGGAGATCAGAGGTGGTCAAACATGCGACCGCGAGTGTGCTGATCTTGTGTCGAACGTGGGCCGACGCGCGGTGGAGGATGGCGCTGATCCGCCATCCTCGGCTGGGCTGCTGGATGGCCCCCGGAGGACACGTGGAGGACGACGAGAACCCCGCCGAGGCCGCGATCCGTGAGGCGGTCGAGGAGACCGGGCTCAGTGGATTGCAACTCCTGCCCTCCCCAGGCCCGCGCCTGCCGGAGGGCTTTCCGCTTCACGTGGTGCCGCAGCCATGGTGGATCACCGAACTGACGAGTTGTCCTCCCGACAACCACCTCGACCAGCCTCACGGCCACATCGACCACATCTGGCTGGTGCGGTGCACGGATCCCACGCCGACCATGCCGGGCGAGCATCCCCTGGAGTGGTTCACCGCCGAGCAGGTCGCTTCCCTCCAGGAGACTCCGTCCGACACCAAGATCCTTGCGGCCATGGTGTTCGCCGCACTCGACGACCCCGATGGGCTCTCCCAGCTCACCTCGGCGTTGCGGTGAGGCGATGTCGCCGCAACGAGAACGCGCTCCCCAGGAGGACGGGCGCGGCCTGAGCACGCGTCCTGGTAGCAGGTGCATCCCTACGGGGGAGCTCAACATGAACCGCAAGCCCGTCCTCGGCGCAAGCTGACTTCCTGCGGTTCGGGTGAGGGCGATTCCTTTTTGTGGTGGCCGAGGTCTACATGGTGGGAGGCACGGCCTGTGACGGGCCGGTCGGTCTCCTCATGACGTCGACCAAGAAGGCTGATCGCCAATGAGCATTCCCGCGACCATGCGCGCGCTGCAGCAGACATCCCTCAACGGTCCGCAGGACATGCGCCTGACCACGGATGCGCCGGTGCCGAGCCCCGGCCAGGGCGAGGTCCTGATCCGCGTGACCGCCGCCGGGGTCAACTTCGCCGACATTTCCAAGTCCCACGGCACGTTCGCCGACGGCCCGCAGCCGCCGTACCTGGCGGGGTTCGAGGCCGCGGGCGAGGTCGTCGCGATGGGGCAGGACGTGACCGACCCGCAGCCGGGGGCCCGCGTCGTCGGTGTCGGAACCGGCGCTTTCGCCGAGTACATGGTCCTGCCCGCGGCTGCGGCGGTACCGGTGCCTCCGGGCTGGACGGAGCAGCAGGCACTGGGGCTGGTCGTGAACTGGCCTACCGCACTGGCCGCGCTCAAACCTCTCGGCGGCATCACCGCCGGGCAGATCGTGCTGATCCACGCCGCGGCGGGCGGGACCGGCCAGGCAGCGGTGAGAATGGCCAAGCACTACGGTGCGACGGTCATCGCCACCGCCTCGCCGAGCAAGCACGAGACGGTGCAGACACTGGGAGCCGACCACGTCCTGGACTCTCGCAGCGGCGACCTCGCCGCCGAGGTGATGGAGCTGACCGGCGGTTCCGGCGTCGATGTGGTTCTGGAGTCCGTCGGCGGCAACACCTTCGCCGCCAGCCTGGCCGCGGCCAAGCGGGTCACCGGCCGGGTCATCGTCTTCGGCCTCGCGGGCGGCGAAGCCGCGATCACCAACTGGGAGCTGGTCTACAAACACCAGGTCCACATCATCGGCCTCAACATCGGTGTGCTGATCCAGGCGGCACCGCAGATCTTCGGCGAGCTGATGGGGGAGTTGTTCGCGCTGATCGCAGCCGGCGTCCTCGTCCCCACCTCGCCGATCACGTACGAGCTTGCCGACGGTCCGAAAGCGCTGACGGACCTGGAAGCCAGGGCCACCGTCGGAAAACTGGCCCTCCTGCCCTGAAAACCGCCCGGCTTCGCGCCGGTGACGCCCCAAAACCGGGGCATTCCATGACAGGAGTTCAAACAGATGACCGCAACCGTGGGCCCGGCCGCCGAGCGGACGGCGCGACTCGTCGCGATGTACGACAGGCCCTCCGACGTCGACGCGTTCGAACGTCACTACAACAGGGACCTCGCCCGGACGTGTCGCGGCACCAGGCTCCCGGCGTGACATCGGATCTGCGGACGGCGCCGAATCACGACCGGTTCACCGCCGAGACCGAGCGGTTCCGCCGGGAGCTGCTGGCGCACTGCTACCGCATGGTCGGCTCGGCGCACGACGCCGAGGACCTGGTGCAGGAGGTCTATCTGCGGGCGTGGCGGTCCTCCTCCGGATTCGAGGGCCGGGCGTCGATGCGGTCCTGGCTCTACAAGATCGCCACCAACGTCTGCCTGACGGCGTTGAAGCCGCGTCCGATCCGAGTGCTGCCCTCAGGTCTGACAGCAGCCTCCCAAGACGGTGCCGATCGTCCGCCGACGCCCGTCCCGCCAGGCGAGGTCTCGTGGCTGGAACCGCTGCCGGACGCATGGACGGCCCCGCCCGCCGACGACCCGGCCGCGGTGGTGGTCGAACGCGAGTCGCTGCGGCTGGCGCTCATCGCCGGCCTGCAGCACCTGCCCGCCCGCCAACGAGCGATCCTCATCCTGCGCGAGGTGCTGGCGTTCTCGGCGGCCGAGACCGCGGAGATCCTCGACACCACCACGGCGGCGGTCAAGAGCGGCCTGCAACGCGCCCGTGCCCGGCTGGACGACCTGGTGCCGCAGCCCGAGACACTGCTCGAACCGACCGACCCACGGGCACGCGCCCTTCTCGACGGCTACATCGCAGCTTTCGAGAACTCCGACGCCCGCCTGCTGGAACAGGTACTGCGCGCGGACGCCACGCTGGAGGCCACCCCATTCCGCGAATGGCAGGCGGGCCGGACGATGTGCATCCACCTGCTCGACACGTACGTGCTAGGCACACCGGGCGACTGGCGGATGATCCGCACCACGGCCAACGGCCAACCCGCCGCCGTCGTGTATCACCGCGACTCGGACGGCACACTCCGAGCCGACGGCGCAGTCGTGTTGGCCCCCACCACCACCGGCGTCTCCCGAGTGATCAAGTTCCACGCCCCCGACCTGGCCGCGACGTTCGGCCTCCCGAACGTGCTCGCGCACTGACACCATCACGAGGGGGAACACCGACCGGGCCATGACGGTCACAGTGGCTTGATCACAGGGAGACGCGCGCGACCTTGTCGCGGACGGCGCTCTCGACGTCGACGCCCATCCGCGCCGCCAGGATCGCCGCGCAGATGATCACGTCGGCGATCTCGTCGGCCGCGGACTGCAGGGTGAACTGCTCCAGCTTCTCGGCTCGCTGGTGGCGGATGGACCCCAGCACCTCACGGTGCAGCTCCCCGGCCTCCTCGCCGAGCTTGGCGGCCGCGGCGAGCAGAAAGAACGCACGGTCCTGCTCGGAGTCGCCGAGGTTGAACTTCTCCGCCAGCAGCATGCCCTGCCGATCGGCCCACCGGCCGAGTTCCGCCAGCGTCATCCCGTCCTGGCTACCGTGTTCGTCGGGCGTGGTCGGGGTGGTCGCGGAGTTGGCCTTCGGAGCCGTCATGGGTTCTCCTGCGGTGCGTCGTCCGGGTCGCGGGCAAGCCTCGAGTGTGCCCGACCATACGCGGACCGGTACCTCCTGGGGGCGGAAGTGGGCGCGCGGCCCGCGCCACGGTGTCAGCCTTGGACGAGTGTGCTCATGCCCGCGGCCCTCACAGCTGCGATTGACGTGTTGAGCAGGCGTCTGGCCGCTTCGCGGGCTGCCCCGGAATCGCCTCGGCCGACCGCGTGTGCGATCTCCTCCATGTCGGCGGAACGTTGGGACTCGTCGCGCAGCACCGCCATGAGGCCCGTTGCGGCCGGTGACTGCTCGACCGCGTGGATGCCGCCCATCAGCGTGTTCAGCGCAAGACGGTAGGGGAGGCTGTCCGCACCGGTGACGAGTGCCGTCCAGTACGCGACGGTGTTCTCCGAAAGCTCGAGATCCGTCATCGCGTCCGTCGGCAGCAGCTTCAGCAGTCGCTCGCCGACCGATGGCGAGCGCTCGGCGCAGAGGGCGGCGGCGTCGGCGCCGATGCATGCGCGAAGCTCGAGGACGCCGACGGTCGCGTCGCCGTTCAACCGGCCTCCGCGCACGATCAGTTCGGGGAGCAGATCGAGCCCCGCGTGCTCGGCGATGTTCAGCACGCGGGTCGCTCCGCCCTGGTTGACCTCGACCAGGTTGCCCTGCTGCAGCCGCTTGATCGCTTCGCGGACGGCATGCCGGTTGGCGCCGAACGTCTCGGCGAGCTCGCGCTCGGACGGGAGCGTGTCCGTGAGCCTGCCGTCGAGGATCGCGTTCATCAGCTGGCGGTGGATCTGGCCGGAGAGCGGCTGGGTGCCCACGGGGTGAAGAGTCACGCGCCAAGCGTACTGAGCGGAGCGAGCACTGCACTACTCATTGTCTGGTTGGACCAGTAACCCTATGCTCGGCCCCATGAGCCTCCCCTCGCTCCTCCTGCTGCTCTCCGCCCCGGTCTTCGTCGTCGGCATGCTGGTGGAACTGCTCGTGCTGCGCCGTCGCCGGATGCCCTCCTACGACAGGCGCGACTCGGCCCTGAACATTGCGACGGCCCTCGGCAACCAGATGGTGAGTGTTCCGTGGGCGATCGTCGAGGCCGCGGTGCTGCTGTGGCTCCATTCGGTGATCCCGTGGCGGCTCGACGGCTGGGCGGGCTGGGCCGCGGCGATGATCGCGGTCGACTTCGCGTACTACTGGTACCACCGGGCGCATCACGAGATCCGGGTCCTCTGGGCCGTGCACGTGGTTCACCACAGCAGCGAGCGGTACAACCTCTCGGTCGCACTTCGGCAGCCACTCCTCGCGGTCACGACACTGCCGTTCCTGATCCCGGTGGTCCTGACCGGTGTCAGTCCCGGAATGCTGATGACGTGTTACGCGCTCAACCTCGTCTACCAGTTCTTCATCCACACCGAGCTCGTCGACAGGCTGTGGGCGCCGGTCGAGCTCGTCTTCAACACCCCGAGCCACCACCGGGCGCACCACGGATCGCAGGAGCAGTACCTCGACCGGAACTACGGCGGGATCCTGATCCTCTGGGACCGGCTCTTCGGCACCTTCGAGCCCGAGGGCGAGCGTGTGCGCTACGGCCTCACCACGAACCTCGGCACCTACGACTTCGTGCGCGCGCAGACCCACGAGCTGGTGGCGATCGCCAAGGACGTCCTCGGCGCTACGAACTGGCCCGACCGGGTCGGATTCGTCCTCCGGGGCCCCGGCTGGGCGCCGAAGCCCCACCTCCAGGAGGCCGAGGCCGCCGGATGATCGGCCGGGCCTTGGACGGCTCCCGGATCACCTCCGTCTTCAGGAGCGGGTGTCATTCGGCGAGGGCTTCCGCTGCCGAAGGGGCGTTGTCGTCGGTGGTGGGGCGGTAGGCGGAGGCCTGGAGGTCGTACAGCTCGGCGTACAGGCCGCCTGTGGCGAGGAGCGTGCCGTGGTCGCCTTCCTCGATGACCTGGCCGTCCTTGAGGACGTAGATGTGGTCGGCGTGGCGGACGCTGGCGAGGCGGTGGGTGATCAGCAGGACGGTCCGGCCGTGTCCCTGGGCGTGGACGCGGATCTGCTCGAACATGCGGTGTTCGGCGCGGGCGTCGAGGGCGGCGGTCGGTTCGTCGCAAACCAGGAGCGGCGCGTCCCGGTAGAAGCCGCGGGCGGCGGCCAGGCGCTGCCACTGCCCGCCGGACAGTTCCTGGCCCCCGTCGAAACGTTTGTCCAGCAGGGTCTCGTAGGAACGGGGGAGGGTGTCGATCACCTCGTCGGCTCCGGAGTCGGCGGCGGCGGTGCGCATCCGGTCGTGGATGCGGGTGTCGGCCAGGTCGTCGCCCATGGCGATGTTGTCGGCGGCGGTCATCGGCCAGTGGGTGTGGTCCTGGGCGACGACCGCGATGTTGTGGCGCACGACGTCGAGGTCCAGCCCGTTGACGACGGTGTCGTCCCAGTGGATCCGTCCTTCCTGCGGCGCGTACAGCCCGGAGATGATCTTGGCGAGGGTCGTCTTCCCGGACCCGTTCTCCCCGACCAGCGCGACGACCTGCCCGCGCCGCAGCCGGACCGACACGTTCCGCAGCGCCGGTTGGTCGCTGCTGGGGTAGGTGAAGGTGATGCCGTCCACGGTGATCTGACGGAAGTCCCGAAGCGCCTGGACGGCCACGGTCTCGGCCGCAGCGTCGTGCGTGGTCGAGAGCTCGAGGCGGCCGGTGGACTCATCGGACATCTCGACGTAGGCGAGGTAGTCGGAGAAGTACAGGCCGTCCTCGTAGGTGCGGTTCAGGGCGTGGACGAGGTTGAGCAGCGACTGCTGACCAGTGCGAATCGCCAGGACGGCCGTCCCGGCGACGGCCAGCGGCATCATGCCCTGCCACAGCAGCACCCCGAGCGTCGCGTACAGCCCGGCGGTCACGATTCCGCGCAGCACGTCCCCGTAGGCCTGGGTAAGGGTGCGGCTGCGCGCCACCCGCACCAGGACGCGGCGGACGTGGTCGGCCAGGGTGCCGTACTGGCGGAGCAGATACGGCCGTACCGTGAACGACCGGACCTCGGCGGCGTGACGGCGCTCGGTCATGAGATCCGAGAGGATCCAGGCACGCCGGCGGACCGCGATCAGCGACAGCTGCGCCCGGTACCCGAGCCGTGCCGAACGGATCGCCGCCCAGGCCTCGGGGAGCGCGGTCAGTATCAGCAGCGGCAGCAGGACCGGATGCAGGATGCCCAGGGCTCCGGCGGCCGCGATGACGCCGATCGCGGCCGTGCCGAGATCGACCGCGTTGTCCACCATGGACGTGGCGGACTGCAGGCCGCGAACCTGCGCCCGGTGCAGCGCGTCCTGATGGTCGCTGTCGTCGAAGCGCGCCAGGTCGACCGCCGTGGTCATCTCGTACAACCGCTGCTCGACGATCCGCTCGACCTGCGGACGCAGCCGGGCCTGCGACCACTGCGCCAGCAACGTCAGCGAGGCCCGAATGGTGATCGCTGCTCCGACCAGCGCGAGCGCCGGCACGGCGGCGCGGACCCGATCGGGCGTGGGCCCGGCGGCGAACAGCGCGGTGAGGACGCGGGTCGTGGCGAGCAGCCCGAACGCCGTGAACACCCCCGCGATGGCGTTGAACGCGACGGTGAAGACCAGGTCACGGCGGTTGGCCTGCCAGCCGAGCCGTCCGACCTGCCCGATCAGGCGCGGCAGCCGGCGGGTCATGGTGAGCGTGCTGGTCTCGGCCATCTCCTGCGACCGCCGCGCCCACCCTTTCCACGCCGCCAGTTCAGGACCGAGATCCGCCGCGGCCTCTTCCTGACCGGGCGGGCGAAGGCGTGCCAGCAGTCGGACAATGGAATTCATCGACGTCCCCTTTCACCCGAGGAGGGTCCCCGGGCTGCGTCCCAGGTGACCTCGATCGCGCGCGCCGCCGCTGGGCAACGGACGTACTCGGACACCCGGGCCGCGACCCCGCCGCATGCGTGGGCGAACACCACGCGGAATCGAGCCCAGTCCGGCACAGGCCCGGACGACACCGGACAGCCAGTAGAGGAAGCAGGGCTCACCTGGCGGGGCGGCTGCCGGCCTCGATCGCCTCCAGCTCTCCCTTGACGAACTGGAACAGTTCACCGGGCTCGGCGCACACCAGCACCGGCACGGCCGCGGCGCGGGAACGACCGTGGCTGTAGAGACCGAGTACCGCGGTGTCGTCGAAGCGGTAGCAGGAGAACGCCCGGTCGCCGGGCCAGTAGCGCACGTCGATCGAGGCGCCACCGGGCCGGGCCAGCGCCTGGTAGTCGCGTCTGGTGTTCTCGATGCGGCTGACCAGTTCCTTCCGGTCGAGCGCGAACCTGTCCGACAGGACCCGGACGGTGAGCGCGTCGGCCGGGTCGGCGAGGAAGACGCGGATCCTCGCGTCCGGACGACGCGAAAGCCGGCTCAGCTCCGGGGCGTGCAGGTGCCGCCAGGTCTGGCCGTAGACGACGAAGATGTCCAGCTCGCTGACCGTCGCGAACAACTGCTTCCACCCCAGGTCGGGAAGGTAGGTGGTCCCGAGCCGGAGCAGCCCGGCCGCGTGGACGTCAGAGGCGAGCCGCTCGGGAAGGTGCTCCGGCGACGCGGGGCCGGGACCACTGCGGTTCGCGGCGAGCAAGGTCCACGCCGCCAGCCACCGCGTGTCCTCGACCGGGTCCACCCCGCAGGCCTCCAGGAACGCCAGGAACAACTCTCGCGACGGCAGCCGCTTGCCCCGCAGCAGGTCCGACACGCTGCTGCGCGCCAGCGGCCTGCGGTTCCGCTGCCCCCACAACTCGAGTTGACGAAGCGAGGGGTTCCCGGCGTGCGCCCGAAGCCGCCGCAGGCATTCCGCCAGCCCCTCGACGGACTTCCCGTCGCACAGTGGATCAAGGTCCTCGCCCATGACGGCTACCTGCCCAACGGCGAGTTCCGACGAAGCCCGGCCGACGTCACATTGCGCCATCCGTCCAGCCAGCGAAACGGGCCCCGGACGCCGTGTTGGGCGGCGAGGAATCCGGGGCTGTGAGGACTCGCGCAGGTGGCCGCTCCTCCCAGAATTCTCAGGGGGCGGCTGCGTGGCATGTCACGGCTCCGAGGTGCTCGAGAAGCGCTGCCGCGGGTCTCGTCCGGCCACCGGGGACCGTCCGTCGACTCTGTGGCTTCGACACCTCGTGGACGCGCTGGGCCCTTGCGGGTACTCGCCGAAGTTCTGGCGCGGCCCAGCGTCGTGCCGCCCGAGCCCGGCGTCTACGGACGGCACTTCGATACCAGCCCTCACCCCGACCTCCCAGCCCGGACGCTGTTGTACGTCGGCATCGCGCCCCGGCGCATGACCACCCGCACCAGCGCCCAGCAGCTACGCACGCGCGTCCGCTACCACTACCGCGGCAACGCGGAAGGCTCCACTCCCACCTCACCACCGTGCGGGCCGGAGCCCGCGCGCTGGCCAGAGAACTCCCCATCGCACACTGAACTGCGCGGGCCGCGGGGACGCCACTCCAGCCGGGTCGCGGCGTTCAGTGGGTTGGGTGAACCGAGGAAGTGCAGGCCCCCCATGGCTAGAGCGACATCGGCGGCGTCGTCGCGGCGGAGGGCCGGGCCAGGGCGGACAGGTCGGGCCAGCAGGACGGGCGGAGGCGCCGGACGCGTCGTCGACGATCGGGGCGGTGACCAGGTCGGTGAGCGTCTCGCGCCACTGGGTCGTCCCACGCGGCTGCGGACACCGTGGCCGGGACGGGCAGCGACCGCACCATCCAGGCCTCGACCTGGTCGTGCACGTTCGTGCGTGCTCGCCGAGCCGTCCGCTGAGGGCGGCGAGCCGCATCGCGGTCGGATCCTTCCTGACCTTGGCGGGCACCTTCGCCAGTACGCGTTCCGCGGACGTCCGGCAGGCGAGCACCGGCCGCCTCGTCCCCTCAACGGTCAGCTCATGGCCGGTCGCGGTTCCGATCCATCCCATGCCGCGCCATTCTTGATCACCCAGGGCCATCCGATGGGACGGCAGAGCGTTCAGATGATGCCGACGGTGGCGAGGGCGCGGCGCTGAGCGTCGCTGAGGTGGGTGGGGAAGTAGATGTAGCAGACGCCGCCACTGCCGCCGACGGTCTTGCCTTCGGCGTTTCTGCGTTTGGTGCGTAGCCAGATGTTCTCGAACTGGCGCCGCTTGTAGACCCGTCGGACCGCCGCGTCCGAGCGCGAGGCGGGGTCGTTGGCGATGACGTCGCCGTCGGCGGTGAAACCGATGACGGTCATCAGATGGCCCGCTGTGCCGTATCCGGCGCCGTCCAGCTCGGTCTTGAGGAAGGACTGCGAGGTGATGATCGGGATGCCCGCGCGGGTCAGCAGCTCGGCGTCGTTCAGGGAGCCCAGGCGCGTGATCACACTCTGCATGTCATGGTAGGTGGCCGCGTAGGCGGCGTTGAAGGGCCAGTTGCCGCAGCCCTTGTACTGGTAGTCGTAGGTGGAGCGCGCCGCGTGGCAGATCTGCGGATCGCTGTAGGCGGGGTTGACCCACGCGAGGTCGGCAGGGGTCGGTTTGTGTCCCCAGTACTCGCTGACCATCTCGGTGGAGGTGGGGCTGCACCAGGACTCTCCGCCGTTGTCGTACTCGGGGTACTGGCCTTTGTGGATCTCCTGCGAGTAGCGCGGCACACCGAGCTCGTGGTTCCGGGCGGGGCCGGGTGAGGAGGCGGGGACTTCGAACCGGTCGGGAATGGCCGAGCCCATGGCGCCCAGCCGCCACACCGTCGGCGTGGCGCCCTTGCCCGGTTCGCGGAGGAGGGTCAGCCTGAGCTGGTAGGCAGTGAGTCTCAGACCGCCGGCCGGATCATCGATGGTGAAGGTGTCGGTCGAGATGGAGCTGCGGCCGTCGGTCTGCCCGCCTACCGACGTCCGCCGGATGTCCTGGTCGCCCGCAGCCCAACGCCCCATGACATACCAGGGCGTGACAGCCCCGTCGTTGTAGGTGCCGCGCAGCTCCACGGTGATCCACGTTCCGGCGGGCGTATGAGCGTTCCAGGACGCGACCGCCTCCGTGGCAGGCACCCTCAACTCGCGCACAGGTGAGGTCCAGGTGGCGTACTCCCACTTCGAAGTCTTGCCGGTGTGGGGATCGTGGTAGCTGGTCGTCCCGGCCGGCGTATCGATGATCACGCCGGGCCGAGCGCCGCCCACGACGCGTGTGCCGGTGCCGGTGCCGCTGTCCCAGTCGGTGCGGTCGACCCACGCGCGGTAGTCCACCAGTCCAGGCGTAGTCCCGTGCGAAACACTCGAGGCCCGTGCCACGGGAGCGGCCGGCGTCCCAGCCTCCGCAGCGGCCGCCGGGTCGCCCGGGGTCGTGTTCTCGGCCACGGCAGGGGACCTCCCTCACTCCAGATGATGCAGTCCGAACGATGCTGCCCGTTCTTGTTGTGCCCTGCATCCTCATGTTGCCCTCGGCTCGCTCCCGACACATTCCGCGAACCGCGAGGTGGGCCCCATGTCCTGGTTCACCCGGACACTCGTGCACCCCAACGCCGCCTACGGACTGCGCCGCGCAGGGAGAGATGGGGGCGAACACCACCCACAGAGCGTCCCCTTCTGCGGCCTGGCTCGGAAACGTTCCTCGTCCTGAAGGTGACGCGGTGGACGAGGGACGTTCCGGCGGGTGGGCGCGGTGAAAGTGTGCCGAGCCTAGCCCCAGCAGCTGATGCAGGCGGGGCCGCCGTCCGGACTGGCCGTCGCGGCGGTGGCTGTTCCGGCGAGTCCAGTGAGGGAAAGGACACCGATCCCCAAGGCGAGTGCCATCCGAATGCTGAGCTTCTTCTTCATTGCCGTCTCCCGTCAGCGCGACGCCGTCCTGGCCGTTACGATTCTGCGCCCGATGCGGCTCCGGTCAAGGGACAAGCACGATCTTCCGTGGGCGCGGCCGCGTTCCAGCTCCGGGAAGGTGTCCCGCATCCACACCGGCGGGTTGGTGCGGACGATCGGCACGTCGAGGCCACTGTGCGCAGCCAGTCGGGCAGGCTCACTGACCATGACCGCGGACGCGACCAGCGGCATTCAGTGGCCGGTAGGCCACTGCGGTTGGTCGGCGGATGCCGTGGCCGGGAGCGGTCGGCTCCTCTCCGGTCAGGAACGTCGCACGCCGTGACCGCGCAGAGGGCTGCGCGGGCGACCACTGTCCGCGGCGGGCCGCCCGCGGCCTGCCGCGTGGACTTCCGAGTGGTCTGTCCAGGCGGTGAAACCTGCTCCGGCCAGCACGATCTGTACGTGCGGCCTGCGGGGGAACCGTGGCGGCCGGACCACGTGGAGTCTGTTCGAGTAACGCCCTCGGAGCGACGGCGGCCCGCAGATGCGCACCGATCGCCGGCCGGTCCGCCGCGCGGCCGGATCGCGCTGAGAAACGTCACTGGATCCTCGCGGCCGGGGCTGGTGGAATGTGCCGGTTACGTGACCTATCCCTGGCGGCCGAGCGGAGGCGTGGGTGCGGGGTGGTTTGGAGCTGGCCGGCCGGTTCCGGTTGGAGGAGCCGCTTGGCCGGGGTGGCATGGGCGAGGTGTGGCGGGGCGTCGATCTGCGGTTGCGCCGTCCGGTGGCGGTCAAGCTCCTGCCGCTGGTGATGGCGGCGGATCCGGCTGCCGTGGCGAGGTTTCGTCGGGAGGCCGAGATCGCCGCGACGTTGAACCACCCGGGCATCACCACGGTGTTCGACATCGACGAGCACCGACTCGGTGACGAGCGCCTGCTCTTCCTGGTGATGGAGCTGATGCGGGGCCGGGACCTGCAACGAGCGCTGGCCGAACATCCGGGCGGGATGCCCGTCGAACGGGTGGAGGACCTGGCCGTTCAGGTGCTCGACGCGATGTCCGCGGCGCACGGACTGGGCATCGTGCATCGAGACCTCAAGCCCGCCAACCTGTTTCTCTTGGAGAGCGGCGGGGTGAAGGTCTGCGACTTCGGGATCGCCCGCCTCGCCGGTGCCACGAAGATCACCGCGACCGGCGGGTCCGCCGGCACGCCCCTGTACATGGCACCCGAGCAGATCCAAGGTCGTACCGCCGACCAGCGCACGGACCTGTACGCCTTCGGCTGCGTTCTGTACGAGATGCTCACCGGTACTTCGTGGGTGGACACCGGCTCCGGCATGGCCGCGATCCTCTATCAGCATCTGGAACAGACCCCCGCTCCACCGAGCTCCCTGCGCCCCGATGTCCCGGGCCACCTCGACGCTCTGGTGCTCGACCTGCTCGCCAAACGGCCGGACGATCGTCCGTACGACGCTTCCGCAGTGATCGCGCGCCTGCATGAGGCCCCCGCGGTGGCTCCGCGGGCACCAAACCTGGGAATGGTTCCGCCCCCGCCCCCACTGAATTTGAATCAGCCCCCACCATCACTGAACCCGGAACCGATGGCGACCACTTCGCCGCCAGGCCCGGAGAAGTTTCCGACCAATCCGCCGTCGAGCTGGGGGCGTGGCACTATCGCACTTGTCGTCCTTGCGATATGCGCCTTGGTCGCCGGTGTCGCCGGCATATATTTCTGGTCCGGCAGCGATGTGACCCCATCTGGGCGGACCCTCAAACTCGGAACGCAGGCAATCGTTTTTGCGAAGGGGCCGATGGGAGGACTCGATCGGCGCGTAGGGCTGAGGGTCGAATCCATCGTGAAGGTTCCTGTCGCCGACTTCACTCCGGAGGACGGTCGGGCGCTCGGGGTCGAGGTGCCCTACTGTATTCATTTCTCTTTGAAGAACCTGAGTGATGACCTCATGGATAAACCGGATGCCGATGCCATCGTAGGCAACATGGGAGGGATTCTCCCTGGTGGAGGTAGTGCCGATGATGAAACGAAGGTTGGAAATTTCAGCATTCCCAAGACATGTAAGACGGCTGATGCTGAGAAGATGACGTCGGAACGGAATAGTACCTTGGAGGAGGCGAAGCTGGTCTTCGCTCCCAAGTCGATAGTGGTCAAAGCTCGTTGGGAAATTCATGATGAAGGCGCAGGACTGCCGTCGAATGAATACAAGGTCTTCTGGAAGTGACCGGCATCGAAATTCCGCTCAGGAAGTCGCTCCCACCAGAATTGCCTCAGGGGCGACTGCAGAGCATGGTCCGGTTTTGAGGCGGCCTGACAGCCCTCCCGTAGCTCGCTGCGCGTGAGTGGCCGGGCGGCTCCCAGGGGGCGTCCGCGTTCTTGAATCGTCCAGACGAGGCGAACCGGTCCGAGTGTGCGCCGTCGGCCTCCGTGACCGAGGGGCGGCGCGGCGTGTGCGCCGGTCGTGCCGTCGCGGGCCGGGCCGCTCCTCCGGGGCGGCCGATCTCGAGGAGGTCCCAGTCGGGTTTCGACCCTCACCATGCGAGCGGTAGTCGGTGCCGTCGTGGCTACTTAAGCGTCCAAATGTGACAAAGTATGCACTTTCGGGCGTTGACCCCGAGAAGGGGCCAGTTCGAGGCATGCCATGGCGTGCCGCCCGATGCCGTCACCGGTGGGTGTTCCCGGTGGCGTGCGCACGTCCGACGTGCCGACGGTCCCTGATCCGGGCGACGACGAAACTCATCGGTTGGAGAAAAGAGGGGGCCCGGTGGGTTCTGAGACGATGGTGTCCCTGGAGCAGGTGGAACGCTCCTACACGACGGGCCCCGAGCCCGTCAGGGCACTGCGCGGTGTGTCGATCGGCTTCGAGCGGGGTTCGTTCACCGCCGTGATGGGGCCTTCGGGGTCGGGGAAGAGCACTCTGCTGCAGTGCTCCGCGGGGCTGGACCGGCCCGACGCCGGCCGCGTCCACATCGACGGTGTGGAGCTGGGCACGCTGAACGAGAAGCAGCTCACGGAACTGCGCCGGGACCGCGTCGGCTTCGTGTTCCAGTCGTTCAACCTCCTGGACGCGCTGACCGCCGAACAGAACGTGGGACTGCCCTTCCGGCTCGCCGGACGGCGCCCCGACCGGACCGCCGTCCGCGCCGCCCTGGAACAGGTCGGCCTCGGCGAACGGCTGACACACCTGCCCTCGCAGCTCTCGGGCGGGCAGCAGCAGCGGGTGGCCATCGCTCGCGCGCTGGTCACCCGGCCCAAGGTGCTGTTCGCCGACGAGCCGACCGGCGCGCTGGACAGCTCCAGCGGACGCGCGGTGCTGGACCTGCTCCGCGAACTGGTCGACCAGGCGGGGCAGAGCACCGTGATGGTCACCCACGACCCGACCGCGGCCGCGTACGCCGACCGCGTCGTCTTCCTGGCCGACGGGCAGATCGTGGACGAGCTGGCGGCGCCCACGGCCGAGGCCGTCGCCGCCCGGATGACCGCGCTGGAGTCGGCCAGATGATGACCCTGCTCCCGGTCGCCGCCGCGACGCTGCGGCGCCGCCGGACGGCCATGGCCGGTTCGTTCGTGGCGCTCGCACTGGGCGTGGCGCTGATCGCCGCCGTCGGCCAGCTCGTGACCCGCGTGCCCGACCCCGTCGACCCGCAGGCCCCCTCACCGGCCAAGCTGCTCCAGTTCATGGCCGGGCTGACGGGCCTGGTCGCGGTGTTCGTCGTCGCCGGCACCTTCGCGTTCGCCGTCGCCCAGCGCCGCGGCGAGACCGCCCGGCTGCGGGCGGCCGGCGCGACGCCCGGACAGATCCGGGCGCTGATCCTGGCCGAGTCGCTGCTGGTCGGCCTCGCCGCCGCCGTCGCCGGCGCCGTCCTCAGCCCGGTGCCCGCCCTGCTGCTGGCGTCCTGGCTGGTCTCGGAGAAACTGGCCCCGGCCGGGTTCGAACCCGGCTTCGGCGCGGGCCCGCCGCTGCTCGCCGCGGTGGCCGGACTGGCCGTCGCGCTTCTCGGCTCCTTCGCCGCCGCACGGCGGGCGGGCCGGGTCCGTCCTGCGGAGGCGCTGGCCGAGGCCGCCGTGGACGGCCGGGTCATGACGGCCGGACGCTGGGCCTGGAGCCTCGTGTACCTGCTCGCCGCGGGCGGCTACGCGGTCTCCTACCTGTCGATGCCCGCCTACCAGCTCCGCGCCCCGGGCATGCGCGGCCCCGACAGCAAGGCGACCTGGTCGCTCGAGCTCGACACGATGCTGATCATCGGGCTGGCGCTGTTCGCCCCACTACTGGTCCCACCGCTCGTGCGGGCCATCGCCCTTCCGCTGCCCCTGCTGCGCGGTTCCGCGGGCCTGCTGGCCGGACGAAGCGCACGCGCGTCCGCACGCCGCACGATCTCCACCGCGACACCGGTGTTCCTGGTGGTCGCCCTCACCGGCTCGGTGGTGGGCGCCGGACTCGCCTTCGCCCGCGCCCGCGACCTCGAGGCGCGGAACATCGCCGCCGCTCCCTACGTCGCCGCCCCGGCCAACGGCGCGGTGCTGCCGCCGCAGACGCTGCAGGCACTGCGTCCCCGACCTGGCCTGGTCGTCGCCACGACGGCGTCCGCCATGGTGACGGGCCTCGGTGTCGAACCGCTCAGCACCGACGAGAACGCCGCCAACCCGCCCGTGCCCTACCGCGCCCTCGTCGTGGACGGAGACCTCACCGCCGCGTGGCGCCTGCGCGTCACGTCCGGAACCACGGCGGACCTTCGAGGCGCGACCGTCGCGGTCTCCTCCGAGCTCGCCCGCGCCTACGGCTGGAAGGTCGGAGACCGCCTCAACACCCGCCTGCCCGACGGGACGCCGGCCGCGTTGCGCCTGGTCGCCACCGTCCGTCCCACCTTCGAACTGCCCGAGGTGATCCTGCCCGGCTCGGCGCTGCACCGGACCGTCCCGCCTGCCCGTGCGTACCTGTCCGAGCGTCCCGCCGGCCCCGTCCCCGGAGCCGTCGTGTCCCGAGCCGGGGACGGCCACGACGCGGACGCCGCCGCAGCGGCCCACTTCCAGCGGCTCACCATCCTGGCGATCCTCGGCCCCGCACTGCTGTACGCCCTGATCGCGGTGGTCAACACCCTGATCATGTCCACCCGGGATCGCCTCCGCGACGTCGCCGCGCTCAACGCCGTCGGCGCCACCCGCCGCCAGGTGTCGCGCGCGGTCGCCACCGAGACGCTCCTGACCGTCATGACCGCGGCGCTGCTCGCACTGGCCGTCACCGCCGTCACGCAAGCGGTCACCGTCCGGACCATCAACGGCTCCGTCCTCACCGGGAACGCCCGCATCCCCTACGACCTGCCCTGGACGGCACTGGGCCTGAGCACCCTGGCCTGCCTCGCACTCGCCGTGGCCTCCGCCCTGCTCTCCCTCCGCCCAATCCTCCGAGGCACCTTCCCCAACGCAACCCCCCGCACCTGACCACCAACAGCCCCGTTGAGCACCGGCGCCGAGGCCACCGCCCCATGCGGCACCCTCGGCGCCGGTCCGCCCCCGGACGACGCCCGCCGTGGGGTCGAGGCGGAAGGAGCTGGTTGCCAGGCGCGCAGCTGTGAGAGGTTCACCCGTTGGCGGCGCGACGCACTTCGTAGGCGACCTGGTACAGGGCTGCCAGGTGGTGCTCGCCGTGTTCGACCAGTCGCCGCACAGCGCTTTGGATGGGCACGATCACGACCTCCGTGACCGATTCCATCTCGACTCCGCCGTCATCCTCCGAGGAGCCCATGATGACCACATCCGCCCAACCCAAAACGATCGAGAAACGCGGGTGCGGAAGCCAGGGCCGGTAGGCCTTGGTGGCCGTTGAGATGCTGTTCCACTGACCGAACAGCTCGTAGTGCCGAACTACGGCACCGATCTCCTCGGCCAGTTCACGTCGCACACACGATTCGATGGACTCGCCGTCCTGCAAGGTCCCACCGGACGGACCCCAGCCCGATTCCTTCGCGTGCAACAGCACGACGCGACTCCCCACGAACGGCACCACGTGCACGTTGCTGACGACCTCGCGGGGCGGGACCGTGTGTGCGAAGTACGACGTCACTGAACGCCACCGGTAGGGCGTCTTCTGCGTGCTGAGCGCGTCCGCCAGGCGAGCCCGGTCTGCGGGTGGTGTGCCGTTCACAGCCATCCGATCTGCCGCCGAGTCGAGGGAAGCTCGTAGTCGCTTGGACACCCCAGCCGGCGCCTTCATTCGGACGGCGTGCTGGAGGCGAGCGCAGCCGACGATGCCGCGGGAAGGCGCGACTACGTCGCCTGGCGTGGCAGCCAGGCCGTTGAACTGTGGTTTCCCCGATCTGCTCCGTTGCGCGGCTCGGCGACCACCAAGATGACATGGATGTCGCATCGTTCTCATCCGCAGTACGTTGAGGTGTCGCCGGGGTATGTGCGGGCGTGCTGGCCGATGGCCGCCGCAGTGATCGTGGACGGGTTGGACCGGGTGCTGCTGGTCCGGCCGTCGTATCACCGAGACCGGTGGCTGATGCCTGGCGGCGGCGGTGAACTGCTCGAGAGCCCGCGGCAGGCGTGTGAGCGGGAGCTGGTCGAGGAGCTCGGGGCGAGGGTCCCTCTCGGGGAGCTGCTGGTCGTCGACTGGATTCCTCCTCGTGATGCTCAGGGGTTCGCCGAGCTGCTGTTCGTCTTCGACGGCGGTCTGGTGGACGGTGAGGAAGCCGCAGCGATCCGGCTGCCCGACACCGAACTGATGGAAGCGGCGTTCCTACCGCTGGAGGAGGCGGCGACCCGGTTGACCGCCCCAGACGCACGGCGTCTGCGTGCGGCGTTCGGTGCCCGCGGCGGCCGGGGCCCGGTGTACCTGGAGCACGGCCACCCACCCAACACATGACCCCGCTGAACACCATCGGTGCTGGGGTCGATGCGCGGGTGGCGGGGTCAGAGGTGGGGGGTGAAGAAGGTTCGGAGGTCGTCGGCGAGGAGTTGGGGTTGCTCGTGCGCGGCGTGGTGTCCGCCTTTGTCGTAGGTGTTCCAGTGCGTGATGGCGGTGTGGTCGCGTTCGGCTAGTGGGCGGATGGAGGGGAAGAAGTCGCCGGCGAAACAGGCCAGGCCCAGGGGGAACGATGACGGCTCGGAGGGCGGCTTGTTGCCGTGGTAGGCGGTCAGGGCTGAGCTGCCGGCGGTGTCGGTCAGCCAGTAGATGGCGGCGTTGGTGAGGATGTAGTCGTCGCTCACGGTGTCGCTGAACAGCTGCAGGTTCCAGGCCAGCTGGCCGGCGGGGGAGTCGGCGAGCGCGTGCGCCAGGGTCTGGGGCTGGGTGGACTGGAGGCTGAGGTAGGCGCTCCGGTCGGCCATGAAGCGTTCCAGGACGGCCAGCCTCGCCTGGTCGTCCGGTCCCAGCAGGGCGCGTTCCGCCGGATCACCGGAGGGCAGGGAGAAGATCTGGGTGACGTGGACCCCGACGACGCGGTGCGGATCCAGGCGTCCCAGCTCGATGGAGATGAGCGAGCCGACGTCGTTGCCGTGCACGCCGTAGCGCTCGTATCCGAGCCGGCGCATCAACTCCGCCCACGCCGCGGCGACGCGGCGGCGGTTCCAGCCCGGCTCGGTCGGGACGCCGGAGAATCCGAAGCCGGGAACTGAGGGGATGACGAGGTGGAAGGCGTTGCTCAGCCGGTCGATCAGCGGAAGGAACTCCACGACCGACATGGGCCAGCCGTGGGTGAGGATGAGCGGCAGGGCGTCCGTCCGGGGCGAACGGATGTGCAGGAAGTGCACGTCAAGCCCGTCGATCTCGGTCAGGAACTGCGGATGTTCGTTGATCCGCCGCTCCCAGGAGCGCCAGTCGTAGCCGTCGCGCCAGTACTCGACCAGGCGCCGGACGCGGTCGCCGGGCACGCCGAGTCCTTGTCCGGGCAGCGGGCGGGTGAAGCGGGTCGCGGCGAGCCGGGCGGCAAGGTCGTCCAGGCTCTCCTGCGGGATCTCCACGCGGTACGGCCGCATCATGACCGGGCCGCCTCGTCCAGCGTCCGGGCCAGGGCGTCCGGCTCGGTGATCATCGGCCAGTGCCCGGCGTCCAGTGTGATCACGTCGAGGCCCGGTGGGTGCGGCGGGCCGTCCGCGCAGGCGATGTAGGTGCGGGGGAGGCCCCGCGCCGCGCTGAGGTCGGCCGGCGCCGGATCCCGGTAGGTGCCGATCGGCTGGCCGACGCCACGCGCCCGCAGCCAGGCCCGGTCCTCGGGGGTCAGCCCGTGCTCGCCGAAGTTGGCGTCGAGGACCTCGTCGCTCATCACCGGGATCCGCCCGTCCCGGACGGTTTCCATGATCGCCTCGACGACGGGCGCGGGCGTGCCGTCGAACAGGCTCCTGCCCGCTTCGGGCAGCACCGCGGCGACGTAGACCAACCGGGCGATCCGTTCGGGAATCATGGTGGCGGCGATCGTGGCCGGGGCTCCGCCGTAGGAGTGCGCCACGAGCACCACCTCGCGCAGCCCGGCGTATTCGATCGCGGACGTGATGTCCCGGGCATGCGTGGTGAGCGTCGTGTCCGACGAGCCCAGATGCTCGCGGTCGCCGAAACCCGTGAGCGTCAGCGGATGCACCTGGTGGCCGTACGAGGTCAGCAGCGGCGTGACGCGCTCCCAAGCCCATGCGCCGAGGAACGAGCCGCCGACAAGAACGATGGTCGACACCGGGTCGACTCCTTTCGATCGATCTCCTGTCGACGCGACGTTAGGGAGGATTGTGGACGCTTTCTGCCCTCATTAGGATCGCGACCGTGTCCCGTCCCGCGACCCGCGTCCTGGCCTTGCTGGAGATCCTGCAAGACCGCGGCCTGGTGTCCGCCGACGAACTGACCCGGCGCCTGGACGTCGACGCCCGTGCCGTCCGCCGCTACATCACCGCCCTGCGCGACATGGACATCCCCGTCGAGTCCATCCGCGGACGCTACGGCGGCTACCAGCTGGCCCGCGGTGTGCGCCTGCCGCCCCTGATGCTCGCCGACGACGAAGCGGTCGCCGTCGCGGTCGCGCTGGCCACCGGCAAGGAGCACGAACGGGTGGGGGAGCCCGGTCCGACGGATCGGGCACTGGTCAAGCTCAACCGCGTCCTGCCCGGACCGCTGCGCCTGCGCGTCACCGCGTTGATCGCCGCGACCTCGGCGACGGCGGGCCCGCTGACGCCCGAACCGCATCTGGCGCTGACCCTGGCCGCGGCCGTCCACGCGCGGCGGACCGTCCGGATCGAGCACACGCGCGGCGCACGCGAGGTGGACCCGTACGGGCTCGTCGTGCACGCACGCCGCTGGTACCTGGTCGGACACGACCATCTTCGCGCCGCCGTCCGCATGTACCGCCTGGACAGGATCGGCGAGGCGGCCGAACTGCCCGGCCGGTTCACCCCGCCCGAGGGTTTCGACCCGGTCGCCCACGTGCTGCGGGCGTTGACACTCGACGCCTGGACCCACCGCGCCGAGGTGTGGCTCGACACCGACCTGCGGACCGCCCGCGACCATCTGTCCGCAACGTTCGGTGACCTACAGGCCTGCCCCGACGGCGGCGTGCTCCTGATCAGCGGCGCGGAAGACCTGCCCGCCATGGCGCGCATCCTCACCGGCCTGCCTTGGCCCTTCACCATCCGCAACCCGCCCGAGCTGGTCACGGCGCTCGCCGAGCACGTCGCCGCGCTCACCCAGGCCGTCGCCCGCTCCCGTCCCGCCCCGTAGCCGCCCCGGCCAGGGCCACGGCGCAGGCGTGCGCCTACACGCAGGTGAAGCCGATCAGCAAGTGGGTGGGGCTGCCCGTCTTCGACCCGGCCAAGGCCGCCGAGCCCTACACCGCACGGCTGCGCACCACCCAGGGCACGATCGCGTTCGCGGCGCTGACGGACAAGGCGCCCTGCACGACCTACTCGTTCCGCTTCCTGGCCGAGCGCGGCTTCTTCGACAAGACGCACTGCCACCGCTCCACGACCCAGCGGATCTTCGTCCTGCAGTGCGGCGACCCCACCGGCACCGGCAGCGGGGCGCCCGGCTACCAGTTCCCGGACGAGAACCTGGAGGGCGCCACCTACCCGGCCGGCACGGTGGCGATGGCGAACGCCGGCCCCGACACCAACGGCAGCCAGTTCTTCTTCACCTGGAAGGACACCAAGCTTTCACCCGCCTACACCCCGTTCGGCCGGGTCACCGAGGGCCTGGACGTGCTGCGCCGCATCGGCGAGGCGGGCAACGACGAGCAGAACAACCCGGGCGACGGCTACCCGACCCGCTACACCGGATTCCACAAGGTCCAGATCGGCCGCGGCTAGCCGTTCCGTCCCCTGAGCTGGGGACGCAGCCGACGGAAGGTTCGCCGCCGAGTGCGAATGAGCCGCAGTGGTGATCGCAGGCCTGGAGCCACTGCGGAAGCGCTCGGCGGCGAAGCACGCCTGTGCGCGCAGCCGCCGGAAGTGTTGCTGAGTTCGTGTTCCCTGCTCCGCGCTCAGGTGAGACGCCAGACTTCGGGGAGTCCCGCGGCGGAGCCGTGGGCCGTGTAGTCGTGGACGACGTCCAGGTAGCCGGCCATGCGGGCCTGCCATGCGACGTTGGCCGGGAGGTTCTCGAGGGCGGCCAGGAGGCCGGCGTAGTCGTCGCAGTCGATGACGTGGAAGAGGTCCAGGCCGCTGCGCCAGATCGTCCAGTCGTGGGCTCCGGCTGCGCGGATGGCTTCGACGAGCTCGGACGGGACCTCGCGGTGGGCCGCCTCGTAGGCCTCCTCAGTGCCGGGCTTGAGGCGGGTGTGCAGCGCTACGCGCATGTACTCCTCCATCTGGTGGTCCAGGCTTCCGCCGTTCTCGGTCATCCGATGCCTCCCGCTGTCGCGGGCATCCTGCCACGACGCGAGTGATCAGACCAATCGAGCGAAGTAACAGCTTCGTCACGGCCCTTGCCCCTGGCTGGGGTCGAAATGGTCTGATGAATCGCGAGAGATCCGATGAGTTGAAGGAGCCTGGGTGAAGTTGCTGCGCGTGGGCCCGGCGGGTGCCGAGCGGCCCGCGACTCTGACCGAGGACGGGACGCTCCTCGACCTGTCCGAGATCACCGATGACATCGACGGCGCCTTCCTGGCGAGCGGCGGTCTGGAGCGCACACGCCGCGCCATTGACGTGGGAGGACTGCCGGTGCTCGACGGGACCGAGCGGGTCGGTGCGCCGCTGGCGCGGCCGCCCAAGGTCGTGTGCGTCGGGCTCAACTACCGCGACCACGCCGAGGAGACCGGCGCGGAACTTCCGGCCGAGCCGGTGGTCTTCATGAAGGCCGCCAACACGGTGGTCGGACCACGCGATCAGGTGATGATCCCGCGTGGCAGCGTGAAGACCGACTACGAGGTGGAGCTGGCGGTGGTGCTGGGCGGCCGGGCCCGGTACCTGGACTCGCCCGCCCAGGCGCGTGAGCTGATTGCCGGTTACGCGATCAGCAACGACGTGTCCGAGCGGGCGTTCCAGCTGGAACGCGGCGGCACCTGGGACAAGGGCAAGTCGTGTGAGACGTTCAATCCGCTCGGCCCCTGGCTGGTGACCGCCGACGAGATCCCCGACCCGCAGAACCTCGCGCTCCGGCTCTGGGTGAACGGTGGGCTCCGCCAGGACGGCTCCACCAAGGACATGGTCTTCGGCGTCGACCACATCATCTGGTACCTGAGCCAGTTCATGGTCCTGGACCCCGGTGACGTGATCAACACCGGCACTCCGGCAGGCGTGGCGCTCGGCCGGCCCGGCGAGCCCTACCTTCGGGCCGGGGACGTCGTGGAGCTGGAGATCGAAGGGCTCGGGCGCCAGCGTCAGGCGGTGGCATGAAGATCCTCTCGCTGGAAGCCCATGACGTGCGGTTCCCGACCTCCCGGGAGTTGGACGGCTCGGACGCGATGAACCCCGACCCCGACTACTCGGCCGCGTATGTGATCCTGCGCGCCGACGAGGGGCTGGAGGGCCACGGGTTCTGCTTCACGATCGGCCGGGGCAACGAGGTCTGCGTCGCCGCGATCAACGCCCACGCGCCGCTGGTGGAGGGCGTCGACCTGGACCTGGACGACCTGGGGGGCTTCGCCCGGCGGCTGCTGCACGACTCGCAGCTGCGGTGGCTCGGGCCGGAGAAGGGCGCGGTGCACATGGCCGCCGCGGCGATCATCAACGCCGCGTTCGACCTGGCCGGGAAGGTCGCGGGCAAGCCGGTCTGGCGGCTGCTGGCCGAGATGGCGCCCGAGCAGATCGTCGACCTGGTCGACTGGCGGTACCTCACCGACGCGCTCACCCCCGCGCGGGCGCTCGACCTGCTCCAGGACGCGGTCCCAGGACGCGATGCCCGCACGAGGGACCTGCTGGAACACGGTTACCCCGCCTACACCACCACGCCCGGCTGGCTCGGCTACGACGACGCGAAGCTCGTCCGGCTGTCCCGTGAGGCGGTCGCCGAGGGCTTCACCCAGATCAAGCTCAAGGTGGGCGCGGACCAGGCCGACGACGTGCGCCGGATGCGGCTGGCCCGGGAGGCGGTCGGCCCGGACGTGCGCATCGCGATCGACGCGAACCAGCGCTGGGACGTGGGTCCCGCGATCGAGTGGACGCGGGCGCTCGGGCCGTTCGCCCCGTACTGGATCGAGGAGCCGACCAGCCCGGACGACGTCCTCGGGCACGCGGCGATCCGCCGGGGTGTCGCGCCGGTCAAGGTCGCCACCGGCGAGCACATCGCCAACCGGGTCATGGCCAAGCAGATGCTCCAGGCCGGGGCGCTCGACGTCCTGCAGATCGACGCCTGCCGGGTCGCCGGGGTCACCGAGAACGTGGCGATCCTGCTGCTGGCCGCCGCCTACGGCGTGCCCGTCTGCCCGCACGCGGGCGGCGTCGGGCTCTGCGAGGCCGTCCAGCACCTGTCGATGTTCGACTACGTCGCGGTCAGCGGCAGCACCGAAGGCCGGGTCATCGAGTACGTCGACCACCTGCACGAACACTTCGAGGACCCGGTCCGGATCGTGAACGGCCACTACGTGGCGCCGGCCGCGCCCGGCATGTCCACCCGCATGCGGACGGCCAGCCTCTCGTCCTACGCCCATCCCGACGGCAGTGCCTGGAGGAGCTGAGATGGAGTTCGACGGAATCAGGGCCCTGGTCACCGGCGGCGCGTCCGGCATCGGCCTGGCGACGGCCCGGCTGCTGGCCGAGCGCGGCGCGAAGGTGGCCTGCCTGGACCTGAACGAGGCGCCCGCGCCCTTGGTCACCGTCAAGGCCGACGTGACCGAGGACGCCTCGGTCCGGACCGCGGTGGCCGACGCGGCCAGCCGCCTCGGCGGCCTGGACGTCGTGGTCAACAACGCCGGGATCGGCGCGCAGGGCACGATCGAGGCCGACGACGACGCCGAATGGCACCGCGTCTTCGACGTCAACGTCGTCGGGATGGTGCGGGTGAGCCGGGCCGCGCTGCCCTACCTGCGCGCGTCGGAGCACGCGGCGATCGTCAACACCTGCTCGATAGCCGCGACCGCCGGGCTGCCCGAACGGGCGCTCTACTCGGCGACCAAGGGCGCGGTGCTCTCCCTGACCCTGGCCATGGCCGCCGACCACCTGCGGGAGGGCATCCGCGTCAACTGCGTCAACCCCGGCACGGCCGACACCCCCTGGATCGGCCGCCTGCTGGCCAGGGCGGACGACCCGGAGGCCGAACGCGCCGCGCTCGAGGCCCGCCAGCCGTCCGGGCGGCTGGTCTCACCCGAGGAGGTCGCCGCGGCGATCGCCCACCTCGCCTCGCCCCTGGCCTCCGCCACCACCGGCATCGCCGTCGCCGTCGACGGCGGCATGCAGGGCCTCCGGCTTCGGCCCCGAACCTGATCCACCGCCGCACGGACTTCCGAGGAGGAGTCAACGATGATCAGCACCAAGATTCTGGCGGCCACCGCCGCGGCGCTGTCGGCCGTCGTCCTGGCCGGGTGCGGCAGCACCACCGACACCAAGGGCGGGAGCGGCGGCGGCGTCAAGAAGGGCAAGGTCGGCGTGGGCCTGCCTCTGCTGACCTCGCCGTTCTGGCAGTCCTACAACAACTACGTGCCGCAGATGGCCAAGCAGGAGGGCGTGAGCATCCTGCCGACGGTCAACTCCAACTCCGACCCGACGCAGCAGATCACCGACATCAACAACCTGCTCAACCAGAACGTCGCCGGGCTGGTGGTCGCGCCGCTGGACAGCGCCGCGATCGTCGCCGGGCTCAACCAGGCCGAACGCAAGGGCGTCCCGGTCGTCGCGGTCGACGTCGCGCCCGACAAGGGCAAGGTCGCCATGGTCGTGCGCGCCGACAACGTCGCCTACGGCGAGAAGGCCTGCAAGTACCTCGGCGACAAGATCAAGTCGGGCAAGGTCGTGCAGATCCAGGGGGACCTGGCCTCGGTCAACGGACGCGACCGGTCGACCGCGTTCCGCAACTGCATGAAGTCCGGATATCCGCAGATCAAGGTGCTGGAGATCCCGGCCGAGTGGAAGTCGGAGAAGGCGGCGTCCGGACTCGACAGCCTCCTGAACGCCAACCCCGACCTCAAGGGCATCTACATGCAGGCCGGCGGCGTGTACCTGGCGCCGACCCTGCAGGCGCTCAGGAGCAAGGGCATGCTGCACAGCGCCGGCGACCCCAAGCACATCGCGATCGTGTCGAACGACGGCATCCCGCAGGAGTTCGACGCGATCCGCAAGGGCGAGATCGACGCGACCGTGTCGCAGCCCGCCGACGCCTACGCCAAGTGGGGCATGTACTACGTCAAGGCCGCGATGGAGGGGAAGACCTTCCAGCCCGGCAAGACCGACCACGACAGCGAGATCGTCAAGCTGCCCAGCGGGATCCTCGAGGACCAGCTGCCCGCGCCGCTCGTCACCAAGGACAACGTGGACGACAAGGCGCTGTGGGGCAACACGGTGGGACGATGACCTCCGCCGAACCACTCGACGACCCCGTCCCGCCGCTCGCCGAAGCCAGCGGCATCACCAAACGTTTCGGCTCGACGGTCGCCCTGGCCGACGCGCGGCTCACCGTCGACCCCGGCGAGTCGCACGCGCTGGTCGGACGGAACGGGGCGGGCAAGTCCACGCTCGTCAACGTCCTCACCGGGATCTTCCCGCCGGACACCGGTGAGGTCCGCTTCGACGGCGAGCCCGCCCCGTCCCCGGGCGACCGCGACGGCTGGCGGTCCAAGGTCGCCTGCGTCTACCAGAAGTCGACGATCATCCCGGAGCTCACGGTCGCCGAGAACCTCTTCGTCAACCGGCAGCCCGGGCGGCGGGGCGTCATCTCGTGGCGGCGCATGCGGCGTGAGGCGGCCGAGCTGCTGGAGACCTGGGACGTCCAGGTCGACCCCGCGGTCCCGGCGCGCGAGCTGAACGTCCAGGACCGGCAGTTCGTGGAGATCGCGCGGGCCCTGTCGTTCGGGGCGCGGTTCATCATCCTGGACGAGCCGACCGCCCAGCTCGACAGCGCCGAGATCGAGCGGCTCTTCACCCGGATGCGGTCCCTGCAGAAGTCCGGGGTGACCTTCCTGTTCATCTCCCACCACCTCCAGGAGGTGTACGAGGTCTGCCAGACCGTCACCGTCTTCCGCGACGCCCGGTGGATCACCACCCGGCCGGTGGCCGACCTGCCGCAGGCCGCGCTGGTGGAGGCGATGACCGGGGAGGCGGCCGACCTCGGCCGCAGCACCGGCCGCCGCGAACCGGTCACCACGCAGGTGCGGCTGGAGGTCAAGGGACTGTCGGACGGCGCGTACGAGGACGTCGACCTGGACGTCCGGCGCGGCGAGGTCGTCGGGCTGGCGGGGTCCTCGGCGAGCGGCAAGATCGAGCTCGCCGAGACGCTGGTCGGACTGCGCAGACCCCGCTCCGGAACCGCGACGATGGACGGCGCGCCGCTGCCGTTCGGCGACGTCCGACGGGCGATGTCCGCAGGAATCGGATTCGTCCCACGTGACCGGCACCGGCAGGGCCTGGTCGCGGGGTTGCCGGTGGGGGAGAACGCGACGATGACGGTCGCGGACAAGCTCGGCCCGTACGGCATGGTCAGACCGAGGCGGCTGCGCGCGGTCGCCGCCAAGGCGATCGCCGACCTGGACATCAAGACCCAGGGGCCGGACCAGCCCGTGAACGGCCTGTCGGGCGGCAATCAGCAGAAGGTCGTCATGGCCCGCGCCCTCGCCATCGACCCGAAGCTGCTGATCCTGATCAACCCGTCGGCCGGGGTGGACGTGAAGTCCAAGGAGGCGCTGCTCGGCATCGTGGACGAGATCCGCGCCCAGGGCACCTCCGTGATCGTCGTCTCCGACGAACTGGACGACCTGCGCCCCTGCGACCGGGTGCTGGTCTTCCTCCACGGCCGGATCACCGCCGAGCACTCCGCCGGCTGGAACGACCACGACCTGGTCGCATCGATCGAAGGGGTCTCCTGATGACCGAGGCCATGGCCAAGCCCCGAGCCGCGGCGGGGGACCGCGCCGGATCCGGTGCGATGCTGCGCAGGCTGCGCGAGTTCACACTCGTCCCCGCGCTGATCGCGCTGGTCGTCCTCGGCGCGGTCGTGAACGACAGCTTCCTGACCGAACGCAACATCATCAGCATCCTGGGAGCCTCGGCCGCGCTCGCCCTGGTGGTGCTGGCGGAGTCGCTGATCCTCATCACCGGCAAGATCGACCTGTCGCTGGAGTCGACCGTCGGCATCGCGCCCGGACTCGGGGCGCTGCTGGTCATTCCCGCCGCGTCGGCGGGCTTCGGCACCAAGTGGCCCGCCTGGCTGGGGATCCTCGCCATCTTCGTGGTGGGCGGCGCGATCGGCGCGTTCAACGGCTTCCTATCGGTGAAGCTGCGGCTCAACGCCTTCATCGTGTCGCTGGCCATGCTCATCGTGCTGCGGGGCCTGCTGACCGGTGCGACGGAGGGCAAGACGCTCTTCGACATGCCGTCGTCGTTCTTCTCCATCGCGACCACCACGTTCCTGAAACTGCCGATGTCGGTGTGGCTGGCCGTCGCGTGCTTCGCCGCGGCCGGATTCGTCCTGCGCTACCACCGGCTCGGACGGTCGCTGTACGCCATCGGGGGCAACCCGGAGGCGGCGCGGGCGGCGGGCATCCGGGTGGAGCGCGTGACCTGGGCCGTCTACACCATCGCCGGTGTGCTCGCCGCCGCGGCCGGGCTCTGCCTGACCGGCTACGTGGGCGCGATCAACGCCAACCAGGGCCAGAACATGATCTTCACCGTGATGGCCGCGGCCGTCATCGGCGGGATCTCGATGAACGGCGGCAAGGGCACCATGACCGGCGCGATCACCGGCGTGCTGCTGCTCGGCGTGGTCGACAACCTGCTGACGCTCGCCCAGGTCGCGTCGTTCTGGAAGCAGGCCATCTACGGTGCGATCATCCTCTTCGCGCTGGTCGTCTCCAGGGTGACGTCCGGGCAGGCACAGGAGTGACGACCATGGACGTGGACGAACGGCGGACCCTCGGACGGTCCGGCGTGCCGGTCACCGCGCTGTCGTTCGGCAGCGCGGCCATCGGCGGCCTGTACGAGCCGGTCGCCGGCGGCGCGCGGACCGTGCGGTCCGCCCTCGACCACGGGATGCGCTATCTCGACACCGCTCCCCACTACGGCGCCGGGACGGCCGAACGCGCCCTGGGCGCGGCGCTCGAGGACACACCGAGGGAGACGTACACGATCTCCACCAAGGTCGGCCGGCTGCTGCGACCGCGGCGGCCCGGGGAACGACCCGACGACGCCGGGTTCCCCGGAGAGCCTCCCCGCAAGCGGGAGTGGGACTTCAGCGCGGACGGGATCCGCAGGTCGCTGGAGGCGTCCCTGGAACGGCTGAACCTCGAACAGGTGGACATCGTCTACCTGCACGACCCGGACGACCACGAGGAGCAGGTCTACGCCGAGGCCTACCCGGCGCTGGCGCGGCTACGGGACGAGGGCGTCGTCCGGGCCATCGGCGCCGGGATGAACCAGGCGGAGATGCTCACCCGCTTCGTTCAGCGGCTGGACCTGGACGTGGTGCTGTGCGCCGGGCGCCACACGCTGCTCGACCGCTCGGCGGAGGCCGAACTGCTGCCCGCGTGCCTCGAGAGGGGCACGTCCGTGGTCATCGGCGGCGTCTTCAACTCCGGTGTTCTTGCTGGTGGGACGACCTATGACTACGCCCCCGCCCCTGCCGAGACGCTCGAACGGGTCGAACGGCTACGGGAGATATGCGCGCGCCACGAGGTGCCCCTACGGGCTGCCGCGATGCGGTTCCCGTTCGAACATCCGGCGGTCGTGAGCGTGTTGACCGGCTGCCGGACGCCGACCGAGGTGGAGGACAACACGACGTTGTTCAGGTGGGACATCCCACCGGCACTCTGGACGGAGCTGAACGGCCCATGCTGATCGACGCGCACCACCACCTGTGGGACACCGCCACCAGGGACTATCCGTGGATGGACGGGCCGTGGGCCGATCCGATCCGCGGCCGGTTCGACCTCGCCCGCTACACCGGGCTGGCGGCGGACCACGAGGTGACCGGTTCAATCGTCGTCCAGGCCCTGCACAGCCTGGACGAGACGCGCGAGCTGCTCGGCGTCGCGGCCGCAGGCCCGGTCGAAGGCGTGGTCGGCTGGATCGACCTGACCGCCCCGGACGTGGCCGACACCATCGCCGGACTGTCCGGGCCACTGGTCGGCGTCCGGCACCAGGCCCAGGACGAACCCGATCCGAACTGGCTGACGCGGGCGGACGTCCGCCGTGGGCTGCGCGCCGTGGGCGAGGCGGGCCTGGTGTTCGACCTGCTCGTCAAACCGCCACAGGCGGACGCGGCGCTGGCCATAGCGAGGGCGTGTCCGGACCTGAGGTTCGTGCTCGATCACGCAGGCAAACCTGACATCGCCGGTGGGGTCTGGGAGCCATGGGCGTCGTGGATCACGGCCTTGGCGGCGCTGCCCAACGTCGCGGTGAAACTGTCGGGCCTGGTCACCGAGGCCGGACGGGACTGGAAACCGTCCGATGTCCTGCCCTACGCACGGCACGTGATCGACGCGTTCGGGCCGGCTCGCGTGATGTTCGGCTCCGACTGGCCGGTCGCGACCCTGGCCACCGGCTACGGCGTGGTGCTCGACATCGCGGAGCGGGCAGCCGAAGGGCTGAGCGAAACCGAGCACGCCCAGCTATTCGGCGGGACGGCCTGCCGGGTCTATGGCATCGGGACGTAAGGAGGCTCGCTCGTCCTCGGCCCCGCCGCGAGACGGAGGGGCGGGGCGCTGCGCGTCAGGACTCGTCCTCCTCGGCACGGGCGCGGGCCCAGCCCTCGACGGCGCCGATATGGATGGCGGCGGCGGTGCGGGCGGCCTCCGGGTCACGCTCGGTCAGTGCCCGGTAGATGGCCTCGTGCTCGCGGAACGTCCGGGCGAAGACGTGCTCCTCCTCATAACCGCGCCAGACGCGGGCGCGGAACGTGCGGTTGTTCAGCCCGCCCAGGATCGCCGACAGGACGGGATTGCCCGCCGCCTCGGTGATGATGCGGTGGAACTCCATGTCGTGGCCGACGATCTCCTCCGCGGTCGTCCCGCGCTCCATCGCCCGCATCTCGGCGCGCAACCGGGCCAGGCCCTCCTCGGTGATGCGCGCGGCGGCCGTGGACGCGGCGGCCGGCTCGAGGATCTTGCGGACCTGGACGAGGTGCACCAGCGTCTCGCCGCGCGAGATCTCCGCGACGGCGCCGAACGTCTCCAGCAGGTCGCTGGGTTCCAACTGCGTCACGTACACCCCGGCGCCGTGCCTGGCCTCCAGGACGCCGAGCACGGTGAGCGCCCGGATGGCCTCGCGCATCGAGCTGCGCGAAAGCCCCAGCTCGGCCGCGAGGTCGCGCTCGGTCGGAAGCCGCTGTCCCGGGAGCAGGTCGCCCGAGGCCAGCTTGGCCTTGATCTGCTCGATCGCCCGCTGGGTCACGGTCGTCCTGGGCGTGCTCTCTTCGGCCACACCGTCTCCTGTCTCCCCGTCGGCATCGTGACGCGGCATCGTGGTCAGACCAATTTGTCTCCTAGAGGCATCGTAACGAGACTTGCCACGTATTTTTCCCTTCAATGCTCCAATATCGGCCCGAGAGATCCGATGACTTCAGTCCGGTGGGAGGGGGAGGGCGGATCAGTCGTTCAGCAGCTCGTCGCGCACCGGAATCCAGTTCAGGGCGGAGCGGATGCCGTCCTCCAGGGACAGCTTCGGTGTCCAGCCCAGCAGCTCGGCCGCGCGGTCGCTCTTGGTGTAGCCGCCGGCGACATCACCGGGCCGCGGATCGGCGTCGATCGTTGCCAGGGGCGGGCTGACGACGCGATTGAACGCCGCGCACAACTCCCGGACCGTGGTGCCGGAGCCGGTGCCGAGGTTGATCGCGATCGAGCGCCTCGTCCCCGCGAGGATGGAGTCGAAGCGCTCGATCGCCGCGATATGGGCCGCGGCGAGGTCCCAGACGTGCACGTAGTCCCGGATGCCCGAACCGTCGCGCGTCGGATAGTTCGTCCCCGTGATCGGGAACGGACGGCCCTCCTGGTGTGCCTGGATGAGCACCCCCAGGGCATGACTGGGTCGCTTGAGCTGGAGTCCGGTACGCAGCTCGGGGTCGGCTCCGACCGGGTTGAAGTAGCGGAGTGACAGCACCCGCATGTGCCCGGCGGCGGCGATGTCGGCGAACATCTCCTCGCACACGGCCTTGGTCCGCGCGTAGGGGCTCTGCGGCGCCGGCGGCGAGTCCTCGTTGACGGGCGAGCCGTCCTCGGCCTGGTAGATGGAGCCCGAGCTGCTGAAGATGACGCGGTCGCAGCCGTTGCGGTGCAGGTGCCCGACGAAGGCCAGGCTCTTGGCCACGTTCGCCTCGTAGTAGCCGATCGGGTCCGCGACCGACTCCGGCACCACGATCAGCGCCGCGCAGTGCACCACGGCGGAGATGCCGGGGTGTTCGGAGAAGACCCGGTCGACCAGTGTGCCGTCCGCGATGTCGCCCTCGTAGAAGGCGCGTCCTTCGGTGAACTCGCGGCGGCCCCGGACAAGGTTGTCGAGGATCACGGGGGTGATGCCCGCGTCCAGGCAGGCCGAGGCGACGGTACTGCCGATGTAACCGGCTCCACCAGCGATGAGGACCTTCACCACAGCACCTTCTCGGCCTTGTTCGAACCCGGCGGACGACAGGCAGCAAGGCTAGCGGGGAGGGCCGCCGCCGGAACCGGGATCGGCCCTCACGAACGGTGGGCTGACGCACGGGCGCTCCTCCCACCAGAAGAAGAGGCGCGTTGGTAGCGTCGAGGGGATGCCGTGTCCGCCGGCACGGTGACTCGTTCGATGACCGGGAGAGACCTGATGTCCCCGACGATCCGCAGGGCCGTGATCCCCGCCGCCGGGCTGGGCTCTCGCTTGCTGCCGCTGACCAAGGCCATTCCGAAGGAGATGCTCCCGGTCGGCGACAAGCCGGTGATCGAGCACACCGTGCGCGAACTGGTGGACTCCGGCATCACCGACATCACCATCGTCGTCTCCGGCGGCAAGTCCCTCATCCAGGACCATTTCCGGCCCAACCCCGCTCTGGTCGCGCAGCTGCGCGCCGATGGCAAGACGGCTTACGCGGACGCGGTCGAGGAGGTTGCCGAGCTCGCCCGCCAGGGCCACATCACCTATCTCGACCAGCACGGCCCGTACGGCAACGGCACCCCGGTGCTCAATGCCGCCCGGTCGTTCGGCGACGAGCCTGTGCTGGTGCTGTGGCCCGACGACGTGTTCGTGGCCGAGGTGCCCCGGGCCCAGCAGCTGATCCGCGCCTACGAGCAGACGGGCTGTCCGGTGCTGGCCCTCATGCACATGGACCCCGGCGACTCCCAGCGCTACGGCGTGCCGATCGTCAAGGACGACCTCGGCGGAGGCCTGCTGCGCATCACCGGCCTGGTCGAGAAGCCGGCCCCGGCCGATGCGCCGTCCTCCTACGCGGCGATCGGCGGCTACGTCGTCACCCCCGGCGTCATCGACGAACTGGGCGAGCAGACACGGCGCTGGTACGAGGCCGAGAAGGCGGGCCGGCCGGTGGGCGAGGTCTACCTGACCGATGCCATCAACGCCTACGCCGCCACCAGGGAGGTGTACGGGCAGCTCATCCAGGGCCGTTGGTACGACACCGGCAACCCGGCCGACTACCTCGTCGCCCAGATGGCCCACGCCCTAGCCCACCCCGAATACGGCCCCATCCTGCGCGGCCTCGTGGACGAACTTGACGACCACCGCCCCGACACCGACACCACCACAACGCACTGATCCTGCCGCTGCCCTGGCGTGGACTGCCTGGACGAACGCACCGGCACCAAGGCCATGGTTCGTCGGCAGCCACGCCATGAGGTGAGGCAGGGCCACAGCCCGATGGTCGCCAACAGCATGCCCCGCGCATATCCCAATCAGCAGCAGGTGATGGCCGGACCGACGCCCTTCGCCGGCTGGGCGAACCGCTCCTGGCCCGCCGTCGATGAGAGAACTACACCTACACCTCGATCACCTGAGCAGGGTCTTCCGCCGGGTCACCGGCCGCACGATCACCGCATACCGCAACGACCTGCGAGTGCGCGCGGTGCTGGAAGACCTGGCCCAAGGCCGCGGCACCCCACTCGCCGAACTCGCCGCCGAATACGGGTTCGCCGACCACGCCCACCTGACCCGGACCATCCGCCGCCACCTGGGCGACTGCCCATCGTCTCTGCGAGAGAAACTGAACGCCGACGCCCACGGAGCAGCTGCCGGGTCGTAGCGCTCTATCGCTACGTCGCTGCCCCGACAGGGCGTGGTCCTGAGCTCGGCGCATGACCGACCCCGCCCTGGGTTCGGTGAGTGCTCGTCGCAGTGCCCCCAGGGCTCCTGTGCCTTTGTCGTTCGGGTGATAGGGCGGTGGTCTGCGGGGACAGGGAGGTCTGCGGGGCGGGTGGGTTATCGGTGGGGGATCGCTCGGTGAGGATGGCCCTCATGCCGGATTTCACGCCGAAGTTCCGTAACTACGTGGAGGACGTCCTTGACGGGCTGTCCGACGTGCCTGGACGGGAGGTCGTGGTCAGCGGGGATCGCCGCATCACCGCCGACGAGTTCCGAAGCATGGTGTACCGGACGGCGCGGGCCCTCCGGTCGTGCGGCGTCGGCCGCGGGACGACCGTGACGCTGCTGTGCGGCAACCTGCCGGAGACGATGGCCGTCCGCTACGCCGTCAATCTGCTGGGCGGCTACTACAACCACCTGTACAACCGGCTCGCCGCGGACGTGCAGGCCAAGATGATCCGCGACGTGGAGACCTACGCGCTCATCGTCGATCCGCGTCTGGCCGCCCGCGCCGCCGAACTCGTCGAGGCGGTGCCGGTGGAGCGCGTCCTGCTGCTGGGCCCGGTCACCGAGGACGCCCCGGCGCTCGGCGAGGACCTGCTGGCCATCGCCGAGCGGCAGTCGGACGAGCCGCTGCCCAGCTCCGCACGGCCCGGCGACCTGTGCTTCATCCGGCATTCCGGTGGGACGACCGGGCACCCCAAGGGCATCCGCAGCACCTTCGGGCGGATGCAGGGCCTCAGGCTGCTGGGGGAGGTCTTCGAGCGCGCCGACGCGCCGCGCGACCTGGTCTGCACACCGTTGTCGCACGCGGGCGGGTTCATCGCCGACAGCACGCTCGCGAACGGCGGCACCGTGGTGCTGCACTACGGCTTCGACCCCGGCGAGATCCTCGCGACGATCGAGCGCGAGCGGATCACCAACATGTGGGTGCTGCCACCGCTGCTGTACCAGGTGCTGGACCATCCGGACGCCGACCGCGCCGACACCTCCAGCCTCAGACAGGTCACCTACGGCGGCACCCCGTCCTCGCCGGTCCGGATCGCCGACGCCGTCCGCCGCTTCGGACGCGTCTTCCGGCACGGCTACGGGCAGTTCGAGGTGGGCTTGATCAGTCTGCTGCCCGCCGATGAGCACGACCCCGACCGCCTCGACGTCCTGCGCACCGCCGGACGCGTGCTTCCGGGCGTCCGGGTCGAGATCCGCGACCCCGACGGCAAAGCACTGCCGCCCGGTTCCCTCGGCGAGATCTGCGTCCAGGCCGAGTACGTCATGGAGGGGTACTGGAAAGACCCCGAGCTGACCGCGCAGGTCCTGCGGGACGGCTGGGTGCACACCGGCGACGTCGGACGCCTGGACGAGGACGGCCGCCTCACCGTCGTCGACCGCATCAAGGACATGATCGCGGTGGTCGGCGGCCATGTTTACACCACCGAGCTGGAGGAGTTCCTCAACACCCATCCCGGCGTGCGGCAGAGCGCCGTCTACGGGGTCAAGGGCGAGGGCGGCCACGAACGCGTCCACGCGACCCTCGTCCTCGAGGCCGGGTCCGAGACCACCGCCGACGACCTGCGCGCCTGGGTCGAGCGCGGACTCGGCGCCATGTACGTCCCGGACCGCGTCGACTTCACCGACGCCCTGCCGCTCACCGGCGTCGGCAAGCCGGACAAGAAGGAGCTCCGCCGACAGGCCGAAGCGGCCGGGTGACGACGCCGACGAACGTGGACCTGCGCGCGATGGTCGAGGCAGGGCGGAGCCTTCGCCCTGGCCTCGACCATCGCGTTCAGCGTCACATCGGCCCGTCTACTCGGTGCGGATGCCCTCGGGACGCGTCAGCCGGACCAGCGTCGGCAGGCTGAGCGCCGTCACCAGCAGCACGACGGCCGCGCCGATTCCCGAGATCCCGAGGACCGCCGTCCAGTCGAACCGGAACGGACGGCCGACCATGGCGAGCAGCGCCCCGCCGAACGCGGTGCCCGCCACGGCCGCCAAGGCCAGGCCCAGGAACACCGGCAGCAAGCTCTGCCAGAGGACCGACCGGGTCAGGACGGCGCGCTGCGTGCCGTGCGCCGCCAGCACCGCGAGCAGTCTGCGCCGCTCACGCATCTGCTCCAGGATGCCCACCAGCAGGCTCGTCCCGATCAGCGTCAGCGTCGCGACGGTGCCGATGAGCAGGCCGCGCTTGACGTTGGCGAACTTCCGGCTCTGGTCGGTCGCCTGGAGGTCGCTCACGAGCGCCACGGGATCGATCGACGTCGCAGTGTTGCGGACGTGCTCGTAGACGTCGGGGCCGCTGGATCCGTCCACCTTGAGGTACACGACGGTCTCGGCGCTGACGGGCCGCTTCCCGGCCCATGCCTTGGGCGTGAGGAACAGGCCGTGCGCCGTGAAGCCGCGCGGGTCCTCATGGGACGTCACACTCCGCGCCTTGGCGGGCACCGTCCACACAGTCCCGCCGTGGACGCGGAACCGCTGGCCCGCATGCGGGACCAGGGCGCCCGCGTCCGCCCGCGGGTCGCGCACGACGAAGACGTCCCCGTCCTTGCAGCGTGGGACGTCGGCCAGCGCTCGCAACGCGGCACAGTCGCCGAACTGCAACGAGGTCAGCTGGTCGGACGCGCCGGTGGGTGAGACCTCGACGGTGTCGTAGGCGACCACGTCGCGCACTCCCGCCGTCCTGGCGAACCGTGCCTTGACGACGTCCCGCCCAGGCCCACCCGGGCTGAACGTCATGTACGTCGTGGCGCGGCTCGGATCCTGACCGGTCGGCTTGGTGTAGTCGGCGGCGATCCCGGCGAACATCATCTGGAGCGCAATGAACCCGGCCGCCGCCACCGCGACGCCGTTCACCGCCCGCGCCGACGTCCCGCTGTCGACCTGGAGCCGCCGCACGGCGAGCTGCCATGAGACCGGCCCGCCGCGCAGACCACGGACGACCAGGCCGATCAGCCAGGGCAGCAGTGCCGTGACCCCGAGGAGCAACAGGACGGCCCCCGCGATCACCCGGATCTGGCCGGTTCCCCCGTTCCAGTCGCGCACACCGCCTCCGGCCAGCGGGTACAACAGCGCCAGCCCGGCGACCGGCAGGAGCAGCCGCCACCAGATCCGGCGGCGCACCGGCTCCGACCGGCGGACGACGCCCAGCGGCTCGATCACGACGCCGCGCAGCGCGAGGACGCTGACCGCCACCGCGACGGCGGCCACGGCCGGGATGATGAGCGCCGCCAGCGCCGGGGCCGGACGGACGTCACCGGCGAACACGCTGATGTCCCACAGCGTGATCCGCTCGATCAGCGGCCGCGCGAGCAGGAAGACCCCCAGGCCCGTCCCGATGCCCAGTCCGGCTCCGACCAGCGCTTCGCCCGCGGCGATCCGCCGGATCATGGCGGAGTCCGCCCCGGCCAGGCGCAGCGCGGCCAGCCGCCGGTCCCTGCGCTCGCCGCCGAACCGGACGGCCGCGGCCACGAACACCGCGATCGGCGCGAGCAGCACCACGATCCCGATGATGCTGAGCAGCAGCAGCACCGGGTCGAGCCCTTCGTGCCGGCCGCCCGCCCCGAAGTGGTCGATGCGCCGTCCCGCGGGCCCCCGGTCGGCACTCAGCCGGTCGCTTCCCAGGTAGACGGCACGGTCGGCGGGACCGATCAGTCCCTCCGGCGCGATCGTCCCGATGATCTTCCGGTCGAAGCGGGGCCGGAGAAGCTCCCCCTCCCTCGATGCCAGCAGGCGGGCCAACGCGGGGGAGACCACCATCTCGCCCGGCCCCGGCAGCCGGGCGACACCCGGTGGCAGCGGCGGCCGCGACCCCTCGGCCTGAACGGCCAGGCCGTGGATCGGCTCGCCCCGGAACTCCGAGTCGGCACTCCCGACGAGCAGGGTGTCCTTGTCCTTGGCGAGCTCCGCGCCGACGCTCGCCACCCGCCGGTCGCCTCGCTCACTGCGGGCCTGCAACATGGTCGGCACCGCGGCCCCGACCAGCAGCAACGCCACGCCGAGCCCCACGCCCACGGCCGTCATGGCGGCACGCAGCCAGCCGTCCCGTCCGCCCGAGAACAGCAGCCGCGCCCCGAGCCCGACGTCCCGCGTCCACCGGACCGCAACGTTCCCGCTCATGCCACCGCACGCATGTCACGACTGCGCCCGTCCCGGACGATCACCTCGCGGTCGGCATAGGCGGCGACCCGCGCCTCGTGCGTGACCAGCACGACGGCCGCGCCGGTCTGCCTGGCGGCCTGGGTGAACAGCGTCATGACCAGCTCGCCGTTCATCGAGTCGAGGGCGCCGGTCGGCTCGTCCGCGAAGACCACCCTGGGGCCGGTGACCAGCGCCCGCGCGACCGCGACGCGTTGCCCCTGCCCGCCCGACACCTCGCCGGGCCGCTTGCTGGCCAGGTCCGCCACGTCCACCCGGGAGAGCCACTCGGCGGCCCGCCGCTCCGCCTCCTTGCGCCGGACGCCTTCCAGCCGCAACGGCAGTGCCACGTTCTCGGCACATGTCAGTTCGGGCACGAGCTGCCCGAACTGGAACACGAACCCGAACTCGGTGCGCCGCAAGGCACTCCGCTCGCGATCGGACATGGCCAGCAGGTCGCGCCCCGCGAACGTGAGCCGACCCGAATCGGGTCGGACGATCCCCGCCAGGCAATGCAGAAGCGTCGACTTCCCAGACCCGGACGGCCCCATCACCGCCACGACCTCCCCGGCCGCGACGTCCATGGACGCCCCGTCCAGCGCGGGCGTGACACCGAAGCTCTTCCGGAGTTCGGATCCCTCCAGCAGCGCGGCGCTCATGCCCGCCCCCCGACCCGCTCGCCGAGCTGCCCCAGCCGCGCCGCCGTCAGCTCCAGCCAACGAAGATCGGCCTCGAGGTGGAACAACGCGTGGTCGCAGATGAGCTGGTCGACCAGGTCCCCGTCGGCCTTCCGGCGGGTGAGCTCCCGCATCACCCGCAGATGCTCGGTCCGCTGGACGTCCAGGATCTCCCCGGCGTCCCGCGAGGTGAGCAGCGCGAGGACGACCTTGGCGTACAGAGTGCTCTGCAGGTAGGACGAGGCCTCCTCGGGCTTCCCCAGCCACTGCTCCACGTCCGCGACCCCCGCCTCGGTGATCGCGTACCGCTTGCGCTCCGGCCCCTCGCCGGGCTCGACCCCCTCGACCTCGACGAGCCCGTTCTTGAGCAGCCGCGACAACGTCGCGTAGACCTGCCCGTAGTGCAGCGGACGATCCCGCCCGAACTGCTCGTCGTAGGCCCGCTTGAGGTCGTATCCATGCTGGGGGCGGGACTCCAGAAGTCCCAGCAAAGTCTGTCCGATAGCCACGGGCAGGGACTATACATCACATGTATACACACTATGCATAGGCAGGTCGCGCCGCCTTTCCGGTGGAAGGCGCCGACCACGGGCGGTGGCAACGGCATGCGTGCGATCAGGTCGTGACGGCATGCCGTTGCCCACCGCGTCATCCGAGGCCGGATCTAAGAGACCCGGGCCGGGGGGACGTCGCCGGAGGCGTCCGAGGAGGGCAGGGTGAAGCCTTCGGGCGGGGAGCCTTCGACGAAGAGCAGCCCGACCCGGGCCTTGCCGTCCCGGATCTCCCTGGCCCGCCGGTACTCGGGGGAGTCGTACCACTGCCGGACGCGGTCCATGTCGGGGAACTCGATGATCAGAAGCCGGGAGGAGTCCCAGGCGCCCTCGGTCGGCTCGGGCACGGGACCCGCGACCAGGTAGCGGCCGCCGTGGTCGAGGATCGAGCGCTGGGCCACGGGGGCGTAGGCCCAGCCGGCCTCCTCGTCGAGGACGTCGACGTTGGCGATGACGTAAGCAGGCAACGGAAACCCCGTTTCGTTTGGACACACCGTGTACTTTTGACTCGATGGAGAGTAATGCATCCCTGTAACCTGCTCAAGGTGGGCATCGATGAGGGCGAACGCACCGGCGGCACGATGAGCCGCCGGGAGCGGCTGCGGGTGGAGACGAGCCGGGAGATCAAGGCCATCGCGCTGCGGCAGATGGCCGAGGACGGGCCGGGAGCGATCTCGCTGCGGGGCATCGCCCGCGAGATGGGCATGACCGCACGCGCGATCTACAGCTACTTCCCCACCCGGGACGACCTGATCACGGCGCTGATCAGCGAGATCGCCGCCTCGCTGGCCGACACCCTGGAGTCCGCCAGCGACGCGGTGCCGGGCACCGACCCCGGTGGCAGGCTGATGGCCTGGGGCCAGGCGCTGAGGGAGTGGGCACTGGCCCATCCGGAGAGCTTCCGGCTCTTCTACGGTCAGCCCGTCCCGGGCTACCAGCCGCCCGAGGACGGGCCGGTCGACCAGACGGCCCGCCGCGTGTGCCGCGACCTCACCCGCCTGGTGGCGGCCGCGTGGCCGCACGCCCGGCAGCACCAGCCCGAGGACACCTCCTGGTCCGACCTCCACCCGGACTACGTCGCGAAGATCCGGGAGGACCTCCCCGACGTGCCGCCCGCCGTGGCGGCCCTCGCCCTACGCGTCTGGGGCCGGATGCACGGCCTGGTGGCCTTGGAGATCGACGGCCACATCCACCCCGTGGCAGGCAACCCCGCCGCCCTCCACCGCGCCGAGATGCTCGACCTGGTCAGGTCACTGGGCCTGAACTGAACCCCGCCCTGACCACACATCGCCCATCGGGTCGGTCACGCTGCTGAAGCGGCCGGCGTGGCGCGGCCGCTCACATGGCCCAGCGGCGGAACCCTCCCTCGGAGTTGATGACCTGGCCGGTGATCCAGGCGCTGTCGTCCCCGGCCAGCCAGCGGACCAGGTGAGCGACATCGGCCGGGCTTCCCCAGCGTCCCTGGGGGAGGGCGCGTCCGACTCGCTCGGCGAGATCGGGGTCCGCCCAGCCGGTGTCGACCGGTCCGGGGTTGACGGTGTTCACCGTGATTCCCCGGCCGATGAGCGCGTCGGACAAGCTGAGGGTCATCTGGTGGATGGCGCCCTTGCTGATGGCATACGGCAACTCCTGGCTCATCGGACCCAGGTGCTGTCCCGAGGTGAACAGGATGATCCGGCCGCCGGGCCGGTCGTCGTCGTGAACGGCGGCGAACGCCTGGGCCAGCAGGACACTGGCCCTGGCGTTCACCGCCCAGGTCAGGTCCAGCTCGGCGGCGGTGACCTCGGCCAGGCTCTGGTTCGAACTGCGGGCATGGTTGGCGACCAGCACGTCCACCGTGCCGAACGCCTCCACTGCGGCGTCCACCACCCGCTGAGGCGCCTGCGGGTCGGCGAAGTCGGCGGCGATGTGCCGCAGCCGGGGACCTTCGCCGCCCAGCAGTTCCACGATCCCCGCCTCCCCTGCGGGGTCGGCGCCCCAGGGTTGGTCGGCATCGTGCGGCGACCACGAGTGCACCAGCACGGAGGCGCCGGCAGCGAGCAGCTCGGCCGCCACCGCGAAGCCGATCCCCGCTCTGCGACTGACTCCGGTCACCACGGCGACCCGCCCGTCCAGTGCCCCTGCCGACGACTCTTCTACTTCACTGCTCTGCACCCAGTGAACGGTAGCTGCGTCAGGGGTGCTGAGACTCATCGACTTTCAGTGGCCGGTGGGTGGGGTGGGGTGGTGGGCGGCTCGGTCGATGGCGGATTCGATGGCGCGGACGTGGTCGGCCAAGAGGGTGATGGCGTTGGCGGCGCGGGTCAGGGGGTCGTCGCCGTCGCCTTGGGAGACGGTCCGCTGGTGGGCGGCCTTGACGTCGGCCCAGCGGCGCTCCTGGACGGCGGTCATGAGGTCGCGGAGCTCGGCGAGTTTGAGGAGGTTGGCCTCGGCGCCCGTGGTGAGGGTCTGGGCCTCGCCGGTGTAGTGGTCGGTGATCGCGGCCTCCAGTTCGTCGTCGTTCATCACCGGCACGATGCGGGCGGCCAGCTTGTTCATGTCGCGGTAGGAGCCCTGGAGCCGGAAGGGCGGCTCGGTGCGCGAGGCGTCGGACTGGGCGGCCGAGGCGATGTAGGCGCGGTTGACGGCCAGCACGGTGCGCTGGACGCGCAGGAGTTTGCGCAGGACGGCCAGGATCTGGTCGAGTTCGGCCTGCGGGTAGGGGTGGCTGAGCCGGTCCGGCCGGACGGTCCGGTCGCCGGACGCCAGCCGCACCAGCAGGGCGACGTCGCCGCGGTCGCGGGTGGACAGGGGCGCCAGGACGGGGTTGGAGGTCAGGGCGTTCTCGATGAAGCTGAGCGCGAAGGCGTCCTGCTTGCCGGTCAGGACCTCGCCGAGGTTCCACACGTCCGCGCGGTTGGCGAGCATGTCCGGGACGCGGAAGCGGGCGCCGGACTCGGTGTAGGGGTTGCCCGCCATGCAGACCGCGAAGCGCCGTCCGCGCAGGTCGTAGGCGCGTGGCTCCCCGTCGTGGACGCCCTCGACACGCCGCTGGGCGTCGCAGAGCGGGATGAACTTCTGCAGCAGCTCGGGCGAGGTGTGCTGGATGTCGTCCAGGTAGAGCAGGACGTTGTCGCCGAGCTCGAACGCCAGGTTGATCTTCTCGATCTCGCGGCGGGCGGTGGCGCTCGGGGCGTGGGCCGGGTCGAGGGAGGTGACGTCGTGGCCGAGCGCGGGCCCGTCGACGCGGATGAGCAGCAGCCCGAGGCGGTCGGCGACGTACTCCATCAGCGTGGTCTTGCCGTAGCCGGGAGGGGAGACCAGCATGAGGAGCCCGGACCGGTCGGTGCGGGCGTCGCCAGCGGTGCCGAGCTGCTTGGCGAGGTTGTCGCCGATCAGCGGCAGGTAGACCTCGTCGATCAGGCGGCTGCGGACGAACGAGGTCATCGTCCGCGGGCGGTATTCGTCCAGGCGCAGCCGTGAGCGCTCGGCGGTGAGCAGGGCGTCGCGCCGGCGCTGGTAGCGGCGGAAGGCGGGGACGTCCTGGGTCTGGAAGCGGCGGACGCGGGCCAGCGTCTCGTCCAGCCGCAGCGTCAGGGCGCGGTCGGTGATCCGGGGGTGGGTGCCGAGCAGGCCGGTCACCGTGGTGGCGAGCTCGGCGGCGCTGTCGTGGCGGGGGAGCCGGTCCCCGCACAGGACGATCGCGACGGCCTCGGGCAGGTCGGCCGGGTCGCCGAACGGCTCCAGCCAAGCCTCGGCGAGGCGGCGGCGGGCCTGCGGGTCGTCCTCCAGGGCGTTCAGGTCGCGGACGAACTCGGCGTGCGCGTCGCCCAGCGCCTCGGTGAAGTCGCGCAGCAGGTTCCGCGCGCTCTCCCCGGTGACGAACCCGGACGGAGCGGAGGCCAGCTCCTCCACCAGGTATTCGGCGGCGAGCACGGCGTGCGCGGCGTGCGCGGCGTCCGCGGCGTGGGCGGCGTCCGCGGCGTGGGCGGCGTGGGCGGCGTCAGGGCCGGAGATGGCCTCGGCCAGCCGCTCCACCAGCTGCGTCACGGGGGCGGTGCGGCCGAACGCCTCGCGCGCCCGCACGAGGGACGCCGCCTGCGTCGCCCACGACGGGTCGGCGTGGAAGGCCCAGAACAACTGGGCGGCGGCGCGCGCTTCGGGCGGGTAGCGCAGCAGACCGGCGTCCTTGCGCAGGGCGATGAGCGCTTCCAGGATGCGGGCGGCGTCATGGTCGTGGACGCCGCGCTCGTACCCCTCGTCGTAGCGCGCGGCGGCGGCCTCGCGGACCAGGGCGAGCAGGTCGTCGCCCGGAGCGGCCCGGTCCAGGAGGGACACGGCAAGGTACTCGGCCCGGTACACCTGCCCGTTCTCCGAGGGCAGGGACCGGTTCCAGAACGGGCGGGTGTCGGCGAACCCCTCGTCGCGCACGGGCGAGCGGTAGCCCGTCCCGGTCACGGTGAAGGCCAGGTCGTCGCCGTCCGGGACGAGCGTCAGCTCGAGCGGCTGGGTGTTGACGGCGAAACGGTGACGGCCCAGGCGAAGCGCGGCGCCGTCGTCGGCGTAGAGGTCGAGCCGGTCGCGCAGGGCCCGTCCGGCCTCGAGCCGGGCCGCCTTCAGGCGGCCGTCCAGCTCCTCGGCCCGGGTCGGGTCGCCCAGCGTCCGCAGGTCGGCGGTGATCCGGCCGAGCCGCGCCACCATCGGATCGGCGGCGAAGAACGCGTTGACCTCCTCCAGCGAGGCCAGCGTCCCGGCACGGCGGCGCAGCCCGGTGAGGACGCGGCCCGCGGACTCGGTCAGCCGGACGGCGCGCCGGGTCCGGTCGTCCAGCAGGGCCTGCTTGCGCGCGGCGAACGCCTCGTGGACGTCGCCGCGCTTGGCGTCCAGGTCGGCCAGGAAGTCGTCGAAGTCGGTGAACCGCGCCTCCAGGGCCTCGATCCGCAGCAGCAGCCGCCCGAGGCCCTCGTCGCAGCGCTCCGGCGTGGCGGCGCCCGCGAGCGCCCCGGCGATCGCCTGGTCCAGCAGCGCGAACTCGGCGGCGAACGCGGCCCGCCCCTCGCTGTCGAGCAGGTCGCGGCGGCGTCCGTCCAGCACGGCCCGCGCGCGGTTGATCCCGCCGAGGACCGCCCCGGCGTGCTCCAGGATCGTGGTCCGGACGACCGCGTCGGCCACGTCGAGGGAGCCGACGACCTCGGTGACGACCTCCAGGCCCTCGCTCTGCGCGGCGAGCCTCTCGGCGACGGGCCCGGCCGCGGCGACGGTCGGGATCGCGGCGGCCTCCTCGGCCAGCCGCTCGATCTCGCGGTGGTGACCGGCGAACGCGTCCTCGCGGACGAGGAAGTCGACCGCGCGCCGTCCCGCCGTGTCCAGGGCGTCCCCGAGCGAGGCCGCGAGGTCGTCGATCCGCCCGGTGTCGACGTGGCGGATCTCCCTCAGCGTCTCCACCCGGCCCTGCGCGCGGCGCAGCTCGGCCAGCAGGTCCACCCACCCGTCCGCGGCGGTCGGGACGTCGGAGTCCGCGCGCCGCACCAGCGCACCGGCCTGCTCGGCGGCCTCGTCCACTGCGGCAGCGGCCCGCGCCGTCAGGGCCTGGACGGTCGTGTACTCCTCCACCGCCAGCGCGGCCGTCCCGCGCACCTCGTCCAGCGCTCCGGCCAGGCCGCCCAGCTCCGGGTCGGCCAGCCAGTGGTGCCGGTCGGCCGCCTGGACGCACGCCGCGACAAGAGCCCGGAACATCTCCGCGGACGGCTCGGCGTCGCGCGCCATCCGCGTCACCGCCAGGCAGTCCGACAGCCCGCGCACCAGGTCGGCGTTGCCGACGCGCTCCAGCGGCCCGCTGCCCGCCGGACGGGACGCCGCGTGCTCCTCCGACACGAACGGCGTCCGCCACACCTGCGTCGGATGCGCGCGCGACGGCGTCTCACCCGAGCCGCGCAGCACCACCAGCGTCCCGTCGTCGAACAGCGAGAAGCCCCGGCCCGTGATCGGCGCGGCGGCCTGCTCGCGGATGGTGTTGTACGGCAGGAGCAGGCACCGCCCGTCGGCGCGGGAGCCGAACACGTACAGGACGTCCTCGCCGTTGGGCGAGCGCACGACGCCCTGGTATTCGAGTCCGGTGACGTCGACGTCGAAGGTCTTGGTGACCCCGGTGTCCAGGTGGTAGCCGCCGGGGAAGATGACGCCCCGGTCGCCGGGCAGGCGGCGGCACGCCTGCTCGATGCCGTCCAGCCGCTCCACCCTCCGCGTGCGGGTGTTGAAGACCAGGTGCCGCCACGCCGTCTCGTTGTAGGGCCGGACGCGCAGCAGGACCAGCGCCCCGACGCGCGCGTGCAGCACCTCGGCGTCGGCCAGGCTCTGCAGCGGCTCGTCCACCGGCTCGCGGTAGATCCCGGCGCCGGTCTCGGTGTCGTCCTCGGTCTTGACCGTCAGGTGGCCGCCGACCGTCGCGACGAACAGCCCGTCCTGGACGCGGATGTGCGGGAACCGTCCCTGCACGTGGTCGTCGCGGGTGGCCTCGGTCCAGGAGAAGTCGTAGGGGGAGGGGAGCACGTCGTCGCGCTCACCCCGGTTGTCCTCGTACGACACCGCGCCTTCGGCGGTGCCGTCGTTCGCCAGCCGCCACCGCAGGACGCGCGTGTCGGTCAGGCGCGGACCGGTCTGGAACACCGCCAGCAGCCGTCCGTCGGCCCGCCGCAGGCGCAGCAGACGCGTCTGCTTGTAGTACCGCTGCAGCTCGCCGAAGTCGCGCCGGAACCCCGGATCGTCCAGCAGGCCGGGCAGCGCGTCCAGCCCGGCGTCGGCGAGCGTCGTCCGCCCGTCCTCGGACGGGACGAGGCGGCGCAGGGCGAACACGTCCCCGACGGGGATCTCGCCCTCCGCGCCGGACGTGCCGTTGGACCCGAACAGCAGCAGGCCGCCGACGGACACGACATCGCGCGCCACGCTGTCGTGCGCGGTGCGGACGACCTCGGTCCCCGCCAGGCGCAGCTCCGACCCGCCGAAGGTCTCCAGCCGCCGCGCGTTCAGCGCCTCGGCCCGGTCGGCCAATTCTGCGGCCTGCGCGGCGAGCCGCGACCGCAGCACGTCGTAGGTGCCCTGGTCGAGCCCCGTGGCCGTGTCCTGCCCGGCGCTCTGCCCCGCAACCTGGTCGACGTCCTGTCCCACGGTCTGGCCGGCGTCCGGCGCGGCGGACTGCTCGGATGCCGTTGCGGCCTCGGTCACGCTTCCTCCTGAATGCCTGCTGGGCCTGCTCGACGACCGGCGGCCCCCCGCTCCCGTTCCTGTTCAGGCACGGGACGCCGCCGGTCCACGTCGCCTCAGATCTGAGCGGGGACGGCCCCGTTGGCCGCGTGCCTGCGCTCACCGGACGCGCCTGCGGACGCCAGCGGAGCGTCCGCGACACCCAGCTCCCGGGCCGCGCCCAGCAGCTTCTCCAGGTGCGCGCTGTCCGGGCCGCCCGCCTTGATCAGCCGCACCAGCAGCGCGGACAGGGTCAGGTCCCGCACGCCCGAGGCGTCCACCGACGCCAGCAGCCGCCCGAGGTCGTCGGTGAAGCTCCCCGTGCCGTCGAGCCACGGCCGGGCCAGGCTCTGCGCGACGTCCGAGGCGCCCACGAAACCGTCCACGCTCTTCCCCAGCGTGATCGACCCGATGAGCCGGTCGAAGAACATGCTGTCGCCGCCGACGATGTCGATGTCGGCCTTCTCCAGCCCGGCGGCCAGGACCGCCGCCTGCGCCTCGGCGACCTGCCGTTGCGTCTCCAGCCCGGCCATCCGGAGCTCCTTCTCGGCCTCCAGCCGCAGCCGGTACTCCTCGTGCTGGCGGGTCGCGTCGTCCAGCGCGGCCATCGCGGCGGCCTTGTCGGTCAGCCCCTCGGCCTCGGCCTTGAGCTTCTCGCGGATCGCGGCGGCCTCGGCGAGCGCCACCTCCTGCGCGGCGGCGGCGTTGGCCCGCCCGACCTTCTCGATGACCTCGGCCTCCCGGTCGCGCACCTGGACGTCGGCCAGCCCCGGCGCGGCCTTCTCCGCCTGGACGCCCTCGGCGAGCTTGCGCTTGGCGTCCGCCTCCAGCTCGGCGGTCGCCTGCGCGGCCTCGGCCAGGACCTTGCGCTCGCGGGCCCGGTGCTGCGCGGCGGCCTCCGCGGCCTCGGCCGCCTTGATGTCCTTGACCAGCTTCTCCTGCGCCTCCGCCTCGGCCAGGATGATGATCTTCTGGCGGTCCCGCTCGGCCTCCTCGGTCGCCCGCAGCCGCTTGATCGACTCCTCCTGCTCGGCCACCGTCCGCTCCACCGCGATCCGCTCCCGGATGACCTCGGCGATCGCGCGCTTCTCCGTCTCGACCTCCTTGTCGGCGGCGATCCGCGACAGCCCCGTCTCCCGCTCTCGCGCGATGACCTCCAGCAGCCGGTCCTTCTCGATCCGCTCGGACTCGATCGCGATCACGCGCTCCCGGTTCTTCTCCGCGACCGCGACCTCGCGCGCCTTGTTCTCCTGCTGCACGCCGAGCTGCTCGTCGGTCCGCAGGTGCGCGGTCTGCGCCCGCAGCCGCTCCTCGGCCTGCACCCGCTCCACCTCGGCGCCCTCCCGCGCCCGGACGGTGTCGATCTCGCGCCGCTGCCGGATCTCGGCGTCGGCCCGCCGCCGCTCCAGCTCCAGGATCGCCTCGCGCGCCTCCACGTCCTGCCGGGTGATCTCCTTCTCCTCGTTGCGCGAGTGCTCGTTGGTCGCCACGTGCTCGCGCGCCGTCAGCTCGGTGATCTTCCGGATGCCCTGGGCGTCCAGGATGTTGTCGCGGTCCAGCGAGTGCAGCGGCGTCTGCTCCAGGTGGTCGATCGCCGCGTCCTCCAGGCTGTAGCCGTTCAGGTCGGTGCCGATGACCTGCACGATGTGGTCGCGGAACTCGTTGCGGCGCGTGTACAGGTCCTCGAAGTCCAGGTGCTTGCCGACCGTCTTCAGCGCCTCGGAGAACTTGGCCGCGAACAGCTCCTGCAGCGTCTCCCGGTCGCTGGCGCGATGCGTCCCGATCGCCTGCGCCACCTTGATGACGTCCTCGGCGGTCTTGTTCACCCGGACGAAGAAGGTGATGCGGATGTCGGCGCGGATGTTGTCCTGGCAGATCAGCCCGTCCCGGCCGGTCCGCTCGATCTCGATCGTCTTCACCGAGATGTCCATCACCTCGGCCTTGTGCAGCACCGGCAGCACGATCGCCCCGGTGAAGGTGACGTCCACCGACCGCGTCTTGGACACGATCAGCGCCCGCCCCTGCTCGACCTTGCGGAACAGGCGGGTCACCATCAGCAGCAGACCGAGCGCCACCAGCAGCACCACGGCCACCAGCACACCGATCCCCATGGTCAGTGCATCCATCGAACAGTCCCGTCTTTGTGGAGGGAAGAGAAAGAACACGGGGCCGCGAGCCGGACGGGCCCGCCTTGCCGCCGAGGCGAGGTCAACGGCCCGCGCCGAACGTCTCGTCGAACGGCATCACCAGGAACACCTCGGACGCCGCGTCATAGTCGAAGATCAGGGCGGTCGCGCCGCGTCCGAGGCCCCCCGTTCCGGCCCCGGACGCGGCCTCGGGCTCTGCCCCGGACCCGGCCGCGGGCGCGGCCTCCAACGCGGCTTCGGGCGTGCGGACCTGCACCAGCGCGGTCGACCCGTCGTCGGCCGTGACCTCGGCCTGGCCGAAGTCGCCGGTCACCCGCCCGGTGCGGATCACGCACGTCCGGCCCACGAAGTCCACCCGCGACGGCGGCGCCACGTCCGGGAAGACCCGGCGCAGCGGCCGCACCAGCAGCCGGGTCCCGCCCCAGGCCCCCGCGACGGCGACCACCAGGACGGCCGCCCCCGGCCAGCCCCCGGCCGGCCCGTCGCCGGCCAGCCTGTCCGCCAGCACCCGTCCCGCCAGGCTGAGGAACCACGCCAGCGCGATCAGCAGCGACAGCGTGACCGTGACCGGCGGACCGGCCAGCCCCGCGGCGGACAGCGGCCCGCCCGTCCCCTCTCCGTGACCGCCATGCCCATGTCCGTGACCGACGCCGGCCCCTGTGTCGGCGTCGGTGTCCAGGACATGGAGCCCCAGCGCACCGAGGAGGACCAGCACCCAGTACCCGGCCACCACGATCAGCGCGAAACTGAAAAGGGCGGCTGGGAATCCGAGCGCGGCATCCAAGAAAGCACTCATGAAGAAATCTTCCGCGTCTGAGGGCAGCATTAGGAGAGCCCAGGGCGAAGCCGCGAGAACGGTCGCCGGGCGAAGGAGAGAGAAGGACCCGCAGTCAGGAGGTGGACCCGCGTGCGGTACCGATCACGGCGGATCAGGAAGACCGTACGTCGCGATCAGATACGACCGCGCGGTGAACCCCACCGGCACGGCGAGGTGTGAAGAGATGGAAGGTGCCATCGAGATCTCCCTGGTCAGAACGCACTCGGACAACGCGTCACGCAGTGCCGACCAGACTTCCCGGCTCACCTGTCGACGACCTTAGCGCATTCTTTACCCAGGGGGAAGTTGAATGCGTCGACGCGTAATTCGGGGACGCGTCGAGTGGCAAATGCGGGATGGTGCGGCGGCGATCGAGGCCGAACAGGAACGATCCGGGGGGAAGGCGCGTCGAAGTGTCGGAGAGAAGACCGTCGAGCGAGAGACGGGCAAGCCGGACGTCTCCCCAGGGTGATCAGGAGGCCGGCCGATGCGTCGGGAACCGAGACTCAGCGCCCCCGTCCGGATGCAGGAAGACGACCGGCTGTCCATCGCGTCCCTCAACACGTTGGGGATCCCCCTGGTGGGAGGGCGGCTGACCGCACGCTGTGCCGCGATCGCCGCGGAGTTCGAAGCGTCCGACATCGACGTCGTCTGCTTTCAGGAGGTCTTCAGCTACCACCATCTGCGGCTGCTGACCACCCGGATGCCTTCGTTCTCCCACGTGGTCTACCGGCCGTCGCTCCCGGGCCCGGCGGGCGGCCTGGTCACCGTGTCGCGGCGTTCGCTGCCCGGACATACCTTCCGACGGTTCGCGAACACCCCGACCGATTCTGGTCTTTCCAGGTACACCCGGTTCAAGGCGTCCCTGAGAGGCTGCCTGATCACCCGCCCGGCGGGGACGCGGCTGGCGGTGGTCAACACGCACCCGATGGCCAACACCGACAAGGACTGGTCCGAGGGGAACCGCTTCCATACCCTGCAACAGGGGCAGCTCGCAGCGCTGGCCGACGCCGTCCGAGCGGTGTCCGTTCCCGCGGTCGTCTGTGGTGACTTCAACGTCGCCCGCGACTCCGACCTGTTCCGCGACTTCATCCGCGACAGCGACCTGACCGACGCCTTCGCGGGATCCTGCCCGCCCACCTTCCACGCCGAGTACGCCACCCCGGGCCACAGCACGCACTGCATCGACTTCATCCTGCACACCGAGCAGGTCGAGGTGGACGACACCGGCCTGCTGTTCACCACCAAGCGGCCGATGCCCGGCGGACCCGGCTACGTCTCCGACCACCTGGGACTCCGCGCCACCGTAGGGCCCGGCGACTGATCAGGACGTCGACGCCGTCGAGGCGAGGATGGTGTCCAGGACGCCCGGGAAGCGCGCCTCCAGGTCGTCCCGCCGGAGCGTCATGTAGCGGGCCTTGCCCTCGGCGCGGGTGAAGGTGATGCCCGCCTCCCGCAGGACGCGCCAGTGGTTGGAGAGCGTCGAACGCGGAACGTCCAGGTCGTCCGGGCTGCAGGACACCTCGCCGCCCGCGGCGAGCCGGCGCACCAGTTCCAGGCGGACGGGGTCGGCGAGCGCGCGCAGGACGGCGACCATCTCCAGATCCGTCGCCGTCGGCTGAGCCAGCGATCCCATCCCGCTCTCCTCTGTCCGCCCGGTTGACATGTCCCGCTCGGCACAGCATACGATCATTCCCTTGTTTCGGAAACGCCGAAATGATCAAGGAGTCTCCATGGCCGTCCTCCGCAGCTACGCCCGCGTCTACGTCGATGATCTGGATACCGCCCTGCCCACCTTCGAGGCGCTCACCGCCGCCCGCCCGGGCCTGCGCTTCCTCTACGGGGGCGTGGAACTGGCGAGCATCGGCGGCTACCTGCTGGTCGCGGGAACCCCGGAGGCGCTGGCCCCGTACCGCAACGTCCAGGCCACGACCGTCGTCGACGACCTCGACGACGTCCTCGCCATCGTCTCCCGTGAGGGTGGCGAGACCCTCGACGGCCCCAACGACGTCCCCACCGGGCGCAACCTCACCGTCCAGCACCCCGGCGGCGCCGTCATCGAATACGTCGAGTTCGAGACCGCCAAGGTCGAGGCCCAAACCGCCCGATAGCCCCGCCTCGCCGCAACGGGCGCGCTACGACCTGGAAGGACGCGACGGGACATCGCCTCGGTGTTCCGCGGCCACACAGGACGGGGGAGTGCCGAGGCGCGCCCGCCTTCGCGCCCGCCTCGGCCTCCTGGTGACAGGAGCCACGGCTGGCCGCGCGGTGATCAAATAACGCTCGGTGACGCTCCGGAGCGTTATTGTCATCGAGAGCATGATCACGGGGAGTCGTCACCCCCGGTCCTGCTGTTCGTGTCCGATCGGTCGGGCGTCCTGGTGGGAAATCGCGCCGGCCCGTCGTGAGCGGGCCGATCTTCCAGCTCAGTGAGCGTCATCCGGGGGGATAGCGATGAGGACGTGCCGGAGCGGCATGAGGAACAGACCAGGGGGCGGCCGGTGGCGGCCTCGGACACGGCTGGCCGGTCTGACGGCCCTGCTGATGGTGGTGACCTGCGTGGTCGCCGGCCCGGCGGCGGCCCGCCGCCCGAATCCGGCGGCCGCGCCCGCCGGTCTCGCTCTCGCGACGGGCTACAACTTCAACGGGCAGCTGGGCGACGGCACCTTCAACTCGCGCAGTACTCCGGGGGAAGCGGCGCCGCCCACGGGCGTCACCGTCACCCAGGTCTCCGCCGGTTTCTACCACAGCCTCGCGGTGACGCCCGACGGCCAGGTCCTGGGCTGGGGCCAGAACGCCTTCGGTGAGCTGGGGAACGGTGAGACCAGCGGCGCCGTCAACCTTCCTGTGCGGGCGACGCTGCCCTCGGGGGCCACCGTCACCCAGGTCTCCGGCGGCTACCACCACAGCCTTGCCGTGACCTCGGATGGCAGGGTCCTGGCCTGGGGGTACAACGGCTACGGGCAGTTGGGGGACGGCACCACCACCAGCCGCGAGGTACCCATTGAAGTGGCACTGCCCGACGGCGCCAAAGCCAAGCAGGTCGCGGCGGGCTATGGGTACAGCCTGGCGTTGACCACGGACGGGCGCGTCCTGGCCTGGGGCTACAACGGCTATGGGCAGTTGGGCGATGGCACCACCACCAGCCGCGACACCCCGGGGCCGGTGGCGCTGCCCCCGGGCCTGACCATCACCCAGGTGGCCGCTGGCGACAACCACGGTCTGGCGTTGACCTCCGACCACCATGTCTGGGGCTGGGGCCTGAACCAGTTCGGGGAACTGGGAACCAACCCCACCTGGAACTACAGCCCAGTGCAGGTCGGGATGCCCCCGGGCGCCGACGTCACCCGACTCGCCGCCGGCGATCGCGACAGCCTCGCGGTGACCTTCGACGGCAGCGCCCTGGCCTGGGGCCAGAACAACCGGGGGCAGCTGGGCGACGGCACCACCACCGATCGCAACACACCGGTGGAAGTGGCGCTGCCCGCGGGCGTCACCGTCACCCAGCTCGACTCCCACTCCACCCACAGCGTGGCGGCGACCTCCGACGGCCGCGCCCTGGGCTGGGGCGGCAACGCCGACGGGCAGTTGGGTGACGGCACCACCACCCAACAACCCACCCCGGTCTTCATGCTGCTGCCGGGACATCTCAACGTCAGCCAGGTCGCAGCCGGCCTCTACCACTCCCTGCTCATAGCCCAACGGGTCAGCAGCGACACGTCACTGACCGCTGAGCCCATGACGGCGAAGCCAGGTCAGGAGGTGAGGTTGACCGCGAGCGTGGCCTGCAACGCGGGCACCCCGACCGGCACCGTCACCTTCCTGGACGGTGACACCGTCATCGGCACCGCCGAACTGGACACCGACGGCGTCGCCACCCTCACCACCACCGAACTGCCCGGGGGCCGGCACCACATCACCGCCCGCTACGAGGGCAACGAGGTATGTCCGCCCTCAACGTCCGCGCCGGTGACCGTCACCATCACCGAAGAACCCCCACCGCCCCGGCCCTGCGGCTGGGACAAACTCAAGATCGACAAGACCGCGGACAGGGCCAGGGTCCGAGTCGGAGGCAAGGTCCGGTACCGCATCCACGTCACCAACACCTGCCACTCCGTCTTCAATGACGCGACCTTCACCGACGATCTGACCGGCGTTCTGCGCAGCGGCCGCATCCGCGGACCCGTCCACGCCACCACCGGCCACGTCACCCGCACGCGCGGCGCCTTCACCTGGACCGGCGACCTGCCGGCCGGGCACAGCGCCGACATCACCTTCACCGTCGTGACCCGCATGCCCGGCATCATGCGCAACCTGGTCACCTGGCGCTGCAGCCCGGCCGATGTGGCCCGCCGGAACTGCACCGCCGAAACCCGCACCAAGGTCTACCTGCCAAGCACCACCTGACAACGACCGGCCAACCCCACGGGGCCCGCACCGTTACGCCAACGGAGCGGGCCCCGTCGGCATCCCCAGTATCGCGACACGTGACCAGCCGATCCAGGGAAGCGGAAGCCGCTCGACGAGCCTCGGGACGAGCACCAGGTGCCGCTGCGCGATCTCCGGCCCGGCCTCGTCCGCTCGTCCGGTCCTGGCGTGCATCGTTTGAAGGACTCCGACCTTCGACCGGACGATCCCCAGATCCCGCCCGACGACGGAGAGAGGCTGCGATCCTCACTGCGCGGCAGGGTGGACCTGGCCTACTTCACGAGGCAATCCACCGCTTCTTCGAGGTGTCGGCTGATGGCCCTCTGCATGGCGTGGTCGCGCGCGGGATCGTCCCAGCGGAGGTTGCTCTCCATGAACCAGTCGACGATCCAGAGCTTGTCCCAGCCCGATGCCCAGACGTGGGCGGGCAGCCCGCCCCGGTCGAGAAGCGCGTCCTCGGGACCTCCGGCGGCAACATAGGCGTCGATGAGGTCTTTGACCGCGTCCAGGTCCAGCGGCTCAGGGGTTCCCTGCCACGACACCAGGTCCAGCAGGCCGTTGCCGGTGTAGGCGCGGGCCATGTCGAGCACCCGCGGTGTCCCGTCCGGCTGGATGATCAGGGATGTTGGGTGGAACTCGCTGTGGCACATCCCGTACGGCGGAATGGCTGCCCCCTTGGCGCGCCGGGGTGCGGCGGTGCCGAGAGCCTCGAGTTTCTGCCGGAGGCCGAAGGGATCCTTGGTCCAACGGCCTGCGCTCTGAAGCGCGTCCAGCCACTCCAACGAGCGCAGCGGCAGCCTGGTCAGCGCGTTCTCATCCAGTACCGGTAGCCCTGCCAGTGGTGGGCAGGCATGGACGGACACTGCGGCGGTCGCCGCGTCAACCAGGGCGGGCTCCCGGACCGGGCCCCCGAGATCCTCCATGATCATGACGACGGAGCCGTCCGGCTGCCGTGCGCCGGCCAGCAGCTCGGGTACGGGGACGCCGTGCGCGGCGGCATGCCTGAGGACGTCGGGCTCGCCCGAGAAGACCTCTCGGGCGTACTTCAGGATGAGCGTCGATCCGTCGGACAGGATCAGCCGCTCCACGGCCGACATCGACCAGACCCGGATCTCCTCGCGCCGCTCCACCGTGACGCCGATCTGGTCGGCGAGCGCGTCCAAGACGTCGGGGCGGACGGACAGCTCCGCCCGCCCCTGGTTATCGTCGCCCGTCACAGGCTCATATATGCCCGCACCAGGGGGGCTCACCCTGCGGCCTAGAGAGGGTCCAGTTCGCCCAGACCCATGGTCCGCAGGGTGTGGTTCGCCATCTGCAGGTGGCCGACGGCGTTGGGGTGGGCCGGGTCGTCGAGCCACGGGATCGGATCATCCGTCCCGTGGTGCTCCAGCCAGTGGGCCTCGTGGTCGACGAGCAGCGCGCCGCTTTCCTGTGCGATCTCCCGCACGGCCTGGCAGTACGCCGGAAGTGCCGCGCGCCGCTCCCGGCCCGAGGCGCTGACGAGCGCCGGCGTGTGCAGGACGACCTGCGTACGCGGCCCCGCCCCGGCGATGATCCGATGCATCGCGTCATGGAACTCGGGCAGTCCGTCCTCCCCGGCGAGGCAGTCGTTGGTGCCGAGCGAAACCGACAGCACATCAGGTTCGAACCGGCCGATGAGGCGCTGGTGGGCCGCGAGCACGTCGACGGCGCCCCACGCGGAGACGCCAGTGTTGACGACGACATCGGTGAGGTGGCCCAGCTGCCACCGGACCCGCTCATGCAGATGCTCGACCCAGCCGCGAGCACCATGGGTGTGCAACACGGCCTGGGTGATGCTGTCCCCGGTCGCTACCCACGTCATGGGCTCGTCCGACAGCCGGATCATGCTGTTCCCCCTCTATGACCGGCCGCCGCAGGTCCCCGGCGACCGCCGTGCTCGGTCGGACGCCATCGTGCCCGTCCAAAATCCTCCACACAACGTCGGCCCCGGGGCGACCCGACCGGGGTGATCAGGCGTCGGTGGGGGATGGGCGCCAGCCGGACTGGCTCCAGACGTCGGCCTCGCGCAGGATGGCCCACACACAGTCGCCCTTGGCGTCGGCATAGGCGTCGACGGTGTGCCATTCGCGCGTGGCCAGTCCGCGTTTGACGTCCTCGTACCGCTGCCGCGCCTCGGGGTGGGCGCGCAGGTGGTCTCGGAAGAGCAGGGCCTGCTGCTGGCTGACGCAGCCCTCGCGGCGCACGTGGCAGTTGACGTCGAACTCGGCGTCCCGCCGGGTGAATATCCACTTGCGGAGGTCGGTGCACCAGTCGCCGAGCCAGCGCAGTCCGGTGGACTCGACCGCGTCGATGAGCGCGCCGCTCTCGCCGATGTGCTCGCGCGAGGGTTGTTCGACCGGTTCGTCCGGCGGGACCATGCCGGTCCGGGCCCAGGGACGGAAGTCGCGCACCGACACCTGGACGTCGATGACCGGCTTGGCCGCGAGCCCCGGAACCGAGGTGGAACCGATGTGGTGAATGCCGGTCAGCCGATCACCCAGGACGGGCGCCAAGGCCCCGCGCAGGTCCGCCCCGATCTCCACGAAAAGCGCCGGCCACCGTGGATCCGGCGGAGCAAGAACGATCTTGGACATTCCCCCGACCCTACTCGCCGCCCCGCGGCCAAGCCGGTTCGACGCCGATTCCCATCCGCGGAACCGCGAACCGTCATTGCCAGCGCCCGACTCCGCCCATGCGTAGCCTGACCTCGGCGCGTCCACCTGCAAGCACCCACACAGCGGGAACGTATGACACAGCCTGCCTGGGCCACCGATCCGTCCACTCTCCTCATCTCGGAGAAGCAGTACGACGACCTTCCCGAGGACCTCGCTCACACAGTCGAGGTCGTCGAGGGCAACATCATCTTCTGTCAGCCCCCGACGTCCGAGCACCAGATGGTGGCCTTCCGGTTGCAGACGGCCCTGCTGACAGCCAGGCCCTCCGATTCGTCCGTTCAGGTGTTCCAAGGCACGGACATGAAGTTCGCGTTCGTGAACCCGCGCATCAGCGACGAGCGCAAGCGGTTCACTCTGCGTCGTCCGGACGTCAGCGTCCTGCGCTGCATTGAGCGCGGAAGCAGGATGACCTCCGCCGATGTTCTGGTGGCGATCGAGATCACCAGCACCAACGAGGACACCGACTTCGTCGACAAGAAGGCCGAGTACGCCTTCCAGCGGATTCCCGCCTTCCTCATCGTGGTCATGGAGAACACCCGCATCCACTCTGTGGAGGACTACCGCCTCGATTGGGCGGGACGTGCCTACCGCCTGATCACCGTCCACCGCGGCGCGCTCACCACCGAACTCCCCGAGGGCATCAAGCTGGATGTTCCGTTCACGACCCTCGAAGAGATGTGACCCGGCCCTCCGCCCCGGTTCGGAAAAGGACGTTCCTTGAAGCGGCGACGCGAGGTGCGTACCCGTCGACCAGCAGAGGCCGCTCGGGCGCAGGCCAATGAGATCCGCGCAAGATTTGGTTGAGCGGGCTCGAACCAGCGCCGCTCCCTGGACCCTGCGGCCCGGAGGGAGCACTCTCCGGACTGGTTCGCGTGTCTGTGGCACGGTGTGCCCAGTGCGGTCGAGGGCCAAGCGCGCGGCTGTATGCAGGCTGCGGGGGATACTCTCGCCTCCGTCGATCGGGAGCGCTGATCGCTACACGTCAGGATGTGATCATGGAGTTCGCCTCAGGACCGCCCAGCCGGTGGATCTTGACCCTCAAGAGCGGCTCGGAGATCGAAATCTGGGCGGACGGCTATAGCGACGAAGGCGATCACTATCTGTTCGACGCGTTGGTTCGTGCCTCCCCTGATGAGCAGCGCCAAGTCGAGGTCACGAATCGCACCCCTCGCGACGCACAGAAGGTGCTCATCGTTGTGGCTCGGGTGCCTGTGGCTGAAGTCGTGTCACTGAACGGCGGACCGGTAGGTCCCGACCAGGAGGACCTGACACCTTGACCATCCCGCTCATCCGTGCGAGATCGTCGTGCCGTTGGGGGGCAAGGGGACTCGTGGTCACTTGCGGGGCGATCGGCGTGGAGGGGCAGGTCAGCGGGTTGCCAGGTCGGGTGGTGGGTTCATGACCGGGGTGGAGATCTCGTGGTCGCCTCGGTAGAGGCGGGCGACGATGTCTTCGATGCCGGTTTCGCGGAGGGCTATGTCGCGGACGTCGTAGCGGGCGGCGAGGGCGGCGACCACGGACGCGGCGTTCGCGCCGTCGGGGAGGCGGAGGGTCTGGCGCGGGCCCTCGGTGTCGGTCACCTCGACGCCGTCCAGTTCGATCGGGGGGATCGGGGCGGCGAGTTCGACGACCAGCTGGCGGTCAGCCCCGGCGGCGCGGCGGAGGGCGGCCAGGTCCCCGTCGAACGCCGGACGGCCGTGGTCGATGATCATCACGCGGCGGCAGAGGCGTTCGATGTCGCCGAGGTCGTGGGTGGTCAGCAGGATCGTGGTGCCGCGCTCGGCGTTCAGGCGGGCGAGGAAACCGCGGACGGTCGCCTTGCTCACCACGTCCAGGCCGATCGTCGGCTCGTCCAGGACGAGCAGTTCGGGGTCGTGGAGGAGCGCGGCGGCCAGGTCACCGCGCATGCGCTGGCCGAGGCTGAGCTGCCGGACGGGGGTCGCCAGGAACGGCTCCAGTTCCAGCAGCGCGGTCAGCTCCGCCAGGCGCGTCCGGTAGGCGTGCTCCTCGACCCGGTACAGGCGCCGGACGAGGGTCAGGCTGTCCTTCAGCGGCAGGTCCCACCAGAGCGTCGTGCGCTGCCCGAACACCACGCCGATGCGGCGGGCGAGCGCGGTCCGGGCACGGGACGGGTCGAGACCCGCCACCCGGACCCGTCCGGACGTCGGGGTGAGGATGCCGGTGAGCATCTTGATCGTGGTGCTCTTGCCCGCGCCGTTCGGCCCGAGGTACCCGAGGAACTCGCCGCGGTCCACGGTGAACGTCACCCCGTCCACCGCGCGGACCGGCGTCCGCTCGCGGCGCAGCCGCCGGCCGTTCCTGCGGCGCAGGACGAAGGTCTTGGTCACGTCGGTCATCTCGATCATGGGTTCCCCTCCCGGCGTCAGTTGCCTGTCGAGCGGTAGTGGCGCAGGCCCGCCCGCCACGCCACGGCCGCGACCGCGCACAGCGCCGCCCCGACGACGGGCGAGGCGAACCGCGTCCAGCCCGGAAGCCCCAGCGGGTCGGGCCTGCCGAGGACGTACAGGGCGGGCGCCCAGTTCACGAACGCCAGCGGGACGACGAACGTCACGCCGCGGACGAAGTCGCGCGCGAACAGCGTCATCGGGTACTGCGTCAGGAACGCCCCGCCGTAGGTGATCGCCTTGGTCGCGCCCTGGCTGTTCAGCAGGACGAACTGGAGCGCCGCGCACAGCACCCACAGCCCGGCGAAGATCACCACGCCGGACACCACCATCACCGGCACCATCGCGACGCGGCCCGGCGTCCACGCGATCGGCAGCCGGGGCAGCGCGAGCGCCAGGACCAGCGTCGGCGGGACGAGCCGGCCGAACCGGCGCGGGGAGAAGTCCTCGGTCGCGATCTGGATCAGCGGGCTCACCGGACGCACCAGCAGCGCGTCGAGCGTCCCCTCCCGGACGTGCTCACCGAGCCGTTCGGTCGTGCCGAGCAGGATGTCGGACGTCGCGAACGCCAGCGCGGACGTGCCGTACAGGAACAGGACCTCCGAGGCGGTGAACCCGGCGATCCGCGGCGTCCGGCTGAACAGGACCATGATCCCCATGATGTCGAGCCCGGTCGTCACCATGGTCCCGAGCGCGAGCAGCGTGAGCGACACCGGGTACTGCGCGGCCGCCCGGATCCACGTCCAGGCGAGCAGGCAGTACGTCGAGACCGCCTGCCCGGCCCGGGGGAGCGGCCCGGCGCCGCCGGCCGTCTCGCTAACCACCCTGGGCCTCCAGCCTGCGCGTCGCGGCGTGGGTCAGGAGCCGTCCGGCCGCGAGCAGCCCGGCGGCCCAGGCCGCCTGGAACGCCAGCCCGGACAGCAGCGCTCCGCCGGTGCGCTGACCGAGGAACACGTCGGCGGGTATCTGGACCAGCCCGGACCACGGCAGTGCCCGCGCGACGTTCCCGAGCGTCTCGGGGAACGCCACGAGCGGCACGATCATCCCGGAGAAGAACATCGACAGCACCAGCATCACGGCGTTGATGCCGCGCTCGTCGTGCAGCCAGAACATCGAGAGCGTGACCAGGTACCGCAGCGAGAAGCTCAGCAGGACGGCCAGCCCGGCCGACACCGCGAACGCGGCCGCCTCGCCGGGGGACGGCGGCCGCATCGTGAACAGCAGCGCCCCGACCAGCATCGGCGGCACTGCGCGCAGCAGCAGCGTCGACAGGGCCCGGCCGACGTCGTCGGCGAGCCACCACGCCTGCAGGTCCACCGGGCGGTGCAGGTCGATCGCCACGTCCCCGGACCGGATGCGCTGGGCCAGCTCCATGCCGCCGAAGATCTGCACCGGCCCGATCAGGGCCTGGGTGAGGAAGGAGTAGGTCACCGCGTCGGTGGCGTCGTAGCCGCCGAGCCCGGGACGGGCGTGCCAGAGCGCGAGCAGGATCGCGGCGCGGACGACGCCGAAGAAGGAGTTCGTGACGGCCTCGGCCATCGAGCCGAGGGGATAGGCGGAATGTCGTCGCAGTGCGTACCAGGAGACCCACGGAATGACGCCCACCTGTCAGGAGCCTAGAACGCCCCGCGCGAACGTTCCAGCAGTTTTCCGCGCCGACCCGGGAGACGCGGCGGGCCCCGGGACCTGCCCTGGTCCCGGGGCCCTGGAGGTTGCCGCCCCTTCGCACGCCGGCGGCGTTTAAGGAGACGGATCATCATCAATCCGTTCGTGCTCTCCCGATTGAGCTATCGGACCATGGAAGAGGTCCGAGCCAGATTCGAACTGGCATCCGACGGAGTCCGTCCGTCTCCGGTCGATCCGGCGATGAGCGGAGATGCTGAATCTGGAGCGAGAGTCTCAACTTCATGCGGCTGCCTCTACCTGCTTGGGCCACCCGGGCATGGAGTGCACGGGGGAGGACTCGAACCTCCACTGTCACCGACTCGGATCAGACTGAGCTTCATCCTCAGCTTCACGCCCCCTCCGGGGCGCGCCCCCGCGCTCCAAGCGGGGGAGTCTCTGGTGTTCAGTTGTAGGACGTCGGCGCGGGCGGTCAGCCCTCGGGGGCGAAGAGGTAGGCGAACACCGCGTCGCCGATCTTGCGGTCGGTGACCTCGGTCGCGTTGGCCTCCTCGCGGGCGAACTTCACCGCCGCCTGGAGCCGCTCGACCCTGTCGCGCAGGCCGTTCACGCGGCGGGCCGGAAGCGCGCCGGAGAAGGACACCTTCGTCCAGGTGCCCACGACGACGTCCTCGGTGTACATCTCGACCTGCGCCGGGTGCTCCTTGGTCGCCTCGTACAGGACGTGGCTGCGCGGGATCTTCTTGGTCCGCGCGGTCTCCACCGGCTCGGTGCGCCACACGTCCTGGCTCTCGTCGTAGGTCCAGGGCTCCGACGGGTCGAGCACCGGCAGCTTGTCGACCAGCGTGCGCAGGTCGGTGAGCTGCTTCTCCAGGAACAGCAGGTACGGCACCGGGACGGCGGTCAGCAGCGTCCGGCCGTCCACGACCACGTCGGCGACGGCGTCCCGGTTCGCCCAGTCCTTGGTGGCGGTCACGTCGAACAGCCGGGTCAGCGCGCGGGCGACGTCGCGGAGCGCGTCCTCGGCCTTCACCTGGACGCGGGTGGACTCGGCCGGCAGCGTCTCGCCGTCCTCGTCCCGCGGCCGGTAGGTGCGCGACAGGCCCGAGAGCAGCGCGGGCTTCTGCAGCTCGTGGTAGGCGTCGGTCAGCTCGCGCTGCGTGCGCGACTTCACGCCCTTCTCCACGGCGATGATCTGGTTGAGCTTCGGCATGGGACGGCGCCCCCTCTCGTGCGGTGATGAATGCGGCGAACGCGTAGAAACGCGTGCGAACATGGTCACCGTAGCGAGGGGGCGCCGCCGGGCGCATGCGAATTACTACGGAAGCGCGGGCTTTCCGGTCGAATAGATCCAGGTCTGGAAGAACGGGTTCAGATCCTGGCCGGAGACCTTGTTCGCGAGCGCGACGAACTGCGCGGTGTTCCCGTTGCCGTACCGGTGCGTGGTCGCCCAGGCCCGCAGCAGGGAGAAGAACCTGTCGTCGCCGATCTTCTCGCGCAGCAGCTGCAGGACGGTCGCGCCGCCGCTGTACACGCGGTCGTTGAACATCGTGTCCCGCTGCGGGTCGGAGATCTTCACCGACCAGTACGGGTTGTCCGGCTTGTCCGGGAACGGGTAGGAGTTGTAGATCGACCGGACCCGGTCGTGGACGGTCACGCCGCCGTGCTTCTCCGTCCAGTAGTACGCCGACCAGGACGCGAAGCTCTCGTTCAGCCAGATGTCCTTCCACTGCGCGACCGAGACGCTGTCGCCGAACCACTGGTGGGCCAGCTCGTGCGCGATGGTGGAGGTGTTCCGGACGGCCGAGTAGACCGGCTTGCTCTGCGTCTCCAGGGAGAAGCCGAGCGGCTTGCCCTCGTAGACCGCGTTGTCGGCGATCGCCCCGGTCGTCTCGAACGGGTACTCGCCCCACATCTTGGACCACAGGTCGGTGGCCTCGGCGGTGGTGTCGGTGAAGAACTTGACCGCGTCCGGCTGGCTGGTCTCCAGGACGGGGTCGACCGCGACGTAGTTGTTCAGCCCGCCGGGCGTCTTGGTCCGGCTGACGTCCCACTTGCCGATGTCGATGGTCGCCAGGTAGCTGGCCATCGGCTTGTCCTCACGCCACTTGAACGTGCTGGCCGGCACGGCGGCGGTGCGGCCGCGGAACGTCGCCGTCCTGTCCTGCTTGCCGGTCGGCAGGCCGTTCGCGACGACGGTCAGGCCCTTCGGCACGGTCACCGTGTAGTCGTAGGTGGCCTTGTCGCTCGGGTGGTCGTTGACGGGGAACCAGGTGTTCGCGCCGTTCGGCTCGTCCCCGATGAACGCGCCGTCGGGCGTCTTGAGGAACCCGTAGGGCGAGCCGAACACGATCGGCGAGCCCACGATGGTCTTCGGCACGCCGCCGTAGGTCACCGACACGTGGAACTCCGAGTTCCGGCGCAGCCCGTGCCGGGGCGTGATCTTCAGTTCCTGGCCCTGGTGGTGGAAGGAGGCGCGGCGCCCGTCCACCACGACCTTCGACACCTCCATCCCGGTCAGGTCGAGGTCGAAGGAGGACAGGTTCTGGGTGGCCTTGGCGGTCATCGTGACCGTGCCGGCGAGCTGTCCGCTGCTCGTGTCGTAGGCCAGGTCGAGTGAGTAGTGCCGGGCGTCGTAGCCGCCGTTCCCCTCCAGGGGGAAGTAGGGGTCGCCCACGCCCTCGGCGCCCGGGGTGTACCGGGGCGGGGACGCGGAGGCGGGGAGGGCGGACGCGAGTCCCACCGCGGTGACGGCGGCCAGCGCGAGCGGAAGGAAACGGCCGGGAGTGCGGAGGGACGGGATGAGGCGGGGGGAACGCCTTGCCATCGGTTGTGATCCTCTCCCTCGGGGGGTGTGTGAAGATCACCCTGCCTCCGAGGGGGACGAAAGTCGATAGATGTTCCCTTATTGGACGAATCGCCTCGCGAGTGACAACCGAGACGCCGTCTCGCGCGTCGTCCACCCACCTGCGGAGAGTCGGGCCGCGCCCGTCCCGGACACGGCAGAAGGCCCCTCCGGGTGTAGGACGGAGGGGCCTTCTGTCGCGGTGCGGCCGTGGGGGCGACCACGGCCGCTGGGCCGGTCGGCCAGGCCGGTCGCGAGACCGGCCCGGCGGGGGCCGTGTCGACCGGCCCGTCACGGGCCCGGGGGACGGCCCGATGACGCGGGTTTAGTGGAACTGCGCCTCTTCGGTGGAGCCCTTCAGCGCGGTGGTGGAGGAGTCCGGCGAGATCGCGGTGCTGACCATGTCGAAGTAGCCCGTGCCCGACTCGCGCTGGTGCTTGACGGCGGTGAAGCCGCGCTCGACCGACGCGAACTCGCGCTCCTGCAGCTCGACGTAGGCGGTCATGCCCTCGCGGGCGTAGCCGTAGGCCAGGTCGAACATGCCGTGGTTGAGCGCGTGGAAGCCGGCCAGGGTGATGAACTGGAACTTGAAGCCCATGTGGCCGAGCTCGCGCTGGAACTTGGCGATGGTCGCGTCGTCCAGGTGCTGCTTCCAGTTGAAGGACGGCGAGCAGTTGTAGGCGAGCATCTGGTCGGGGTACTCGGCCTTGACCGCCTCGGCGAACTTCCGGGCCTGCTCCAGGTCCGGGGTGCCGGTCTCCATCCAGATGAGGTCGGAGTACGGCGCGTAGGCCTTGGCGCGCGCGATGCACGGCTCGATGCCGTTCCTCACGTGGTAGAAGCCCTCGGCGGTGCGCTCGCCGGTGATGAACTCGCGGTCGCGCTCGTCCACGTCGGTCGTGATCAGGGTCGCGGCCTCGGCGTCGGTCCGCGCGATGATCAGGGACGGGACGCCGGCGATGTCCGCGGCCAGGCGCGCGGTGTTCAGCGTCTTGACGTGCTGCGAGGTCGGGATGAGGACCTTGCCGCCCAGGTGGCCGCACTTCTTCTCGGAGGCCAGCTGGTCCTCCCAGTGCACGCCCGCGGCACCGGCCGCGATCATGCCCTTCATCAGCTCGAAGGCGTTGAGCACGCCGCCGAACCCGGCCTCGGCGTCGGCGACGATCGGGGCCATGTAGTGGACGTCGCCCGAGTCCTCGCTCCACTGCACCTGGTCGGCGCGCATGAGCGCGTTGTTGATGCGGCGGACCACGGCCGGGACCGAGTTGGCCGGGTAGATGCTCTGGTCGGGGTAGGTCTGGCCGGCCAGGTTGGCGTCGGCGGCGACCTGCCAGCCGGACAGGTAGATGGCCTTGAGTCCGGCCTTCACCTGCTGGACGGCCTGCATGCCGGTGAGCGCGCCGAGCGAGTGGACGTAGTCCTCCTCGTGCAGCAGCTTCCACAGGCGCTCCGCGCCGAGACGGGCGAGAGTGTGCTCCTCCTGCACCGAGCCGCGCAGCTTGACGACGTCCTCGGCCGTGTAGGTCCGCTCGACGCCCTGCCACCGCTGGTCGGTGCTCCACTGCCGCCGCAGCTCGTCCGCTGCGCCCTTGAGGCGACCTTCGCTCATCGTTCTGCCCTTCCATAAGCCCGGGACGGGACGGAACCGACCGGGGCCGAACCGCCCCGGGGATGTCGTCCCCTGGGTGCTTGCCTCGACTATGCCCACGTCGGACACGCCAAATGAACCGGGAAGTAGCGAAACTTCTGCCGAATTTTCGCTATGATGAAGCCGTGACGACCTTGCGGCCAGAAGAACCCCTTAACTTGACGAGTGACGTAGATCTCGTCACCTTCGGGCAGCGGCTCCGCCATCTCCGGCGCAGCCGCGGGATGACGCTCGCCGACCTCGGCGAGCGGGTCGGCCGCGCGCCGTCCCAGCTGTCCCTGCTGGAGAACGGGCGGCGCGAGCCGAAACTGTCGCTCCTGCAGGCTTTGGCGAACGCGCTGGAGGTGCCGATCGAGGAGCTGCTGCGCCGCCAGCCGCCGTCCCGCCGCGCCCAGCTGGAGATCGCGCTGGAGGAGGCCCAGCGCGACCCGCTCTACCGGCAGCTGGGCCTGGCGCACCTCAAGGTCGGCAAGCGGATGCCGAACGAGATCCTCGAGCACCTCCTCGCCCTGTACGGGGAGCTGCGGCGCTCGCACACCAAGCCCACCGCCTCCCCGGAGGAGGCGCGCAAGGCCAACGCCGAACTGCGCCGCCAGATGCACGAGCGCGGCAACTACTTCGGCGAGATCGAACAGGTCGCGGCCCAGACCCTGGACGCGGTCGGCTACCGGACCGGCGCGGTCTCCCAGGGCATGCTGATGGGCCTGGTCGGCCACTTCGGGTTCAGCCTCCAGTACGTCCGCGACCTGCCCCGGTCCGTCCGGTCCATCACCGACCTGCGGAACCGGCGCATCTACCTGGAGCGCGAGCAGCTCGGCATGCACACGCCGCGCACGATCCTGCTGCAGACGCTCGGGCACATCGCGCTCGGCCACGACCAGCCCCGCGACTTCGCCGACTTCCTGCGGCAGCGCGTCGAGGCCAACTACTTCGGCGCGGCGATCCTCATGCCCGAGCGGGCCGTCGTGCCGTTCCTGTCGGAGGCCAAGCAGGCGCGCGAGCTGTCGGTGGAGGACCTGGCGGACGTGTTCTCGGTGTCGTACGAGATGGCCGCGCACCGGTTCACCAACATGGCCACCCACCACCTCGACCTGCAGCTGCACTTCACCAAGAACGACGAGAACGGCACCATCTACAAGGCCTACGCCAACGACGGCCTGGTCTTCCCGCAGGACGAGGACGGCGCGATCGAGGGCCAGCGGATGTGCCGTGAATGGGCCGGACGCCACGTCTTCGGCGCCGCCGACCGCTTCTCGGTCTACTACCAGTACACCGACACCCCGACCGGGACGTACTGGTGCCTGTCCCACATCGACCCCTCGCACGAGCGCGACTTCGCCATCACGCTCGGCGTCCGGTTCGAGGACTCGCGCTGGTTCCGCGGCCGCGAGACCACCAACCGGGTCAAGTCGGCCTGCCCGGACGGCGACTGCTGCCAGCGTCCGCCGCGTGAGCTGGCCGAACGATGGGAGGGGATGGCCTGGCCGTCCGCCCGCGCGCACTCGCACGTCCTGTCGGTCCTGCCGCCCGGCGCGTTCCCCGGCGTGGACGAGGCCGACGTTTACATGTTCCTGGACAAGCACTCCGCCGAATAGCGCGGCGAACACGGGAAACGCCCGCCGGAACCCTTGACACAGGGGTTCCGGCGGGCGTTTGGTCATGTGACCCCGGACGCCTGTTACCCACGGTAACCCGCGAACGGTGCTACCGTGGGTAACAGTTGATATTGGAGGAAGGGTCAATAACGATGTCCGACACCGAGGCGACGACGCCGTTCTCGCTGGAACTGAGTGAGGACCTCTCCGAGGTCAAGAGCTGGGTGCACGATTTCGCCGGCGACGTCATCCGCCCCGCCGCCGAGGAGTGGGACGAGCGCGAGGAGACCCCCTGGCCGATCATCCAGGAGGCGGCCAAGGTCGGCCTGTACTCGCTGGACTTCTTCGCCACCCAGTGGCTGGAGCCGACCGGCCTCGGCATCCCCGTCGCCTTCGAGGAACTGTTCTGGGGCGACGCGGGCATCGCGCTGTCCATCGTCGGCACCGGCCTCGCCGCCGCGTCCGTCGCCGCCACCGGCACCCCTGAGCAGATCGCCGAGTGGGTGCCGCAGATGTTCGGCACCGCCGACGACGTCAAGCTCGGCGCGTTCTGCGCCTCCGAGCCCGACGCCGGATCCGACGTCGGCGCCATCCGCGCCCGCGCCGTTTATGACGAGGCCAAGGACGAGTGGGTGCTGAACGGCACCAAGACCTGGGCCACCAACGGCGGCATCGCCGACGTCCACGTGGTCGTCGCGTCCGTCCACCCCGACCTCGGCAGCCGCGGCCAGGGCAGCTTCATCATCCCGCCGAACACCCCCGGCCTCCGCCAGGGCCAGAAGTTCAAGAAGCACGGGATCCGCGCCTCCCACACCGCCGAGGTCGTCCTGGACGGCGTCCGGATCCCCGGCAACCTCATCGTGGGCGGCAAGGAGAAGTTCGACGCCCGCATCGCCCGCGTCCGCGAGGGCAAGCGCGCCAAGGGCCAGGCCGCGATGAAGACCTTCGAGACCACCCGTCCCACCGTGGGCGCGATGGCCGTCGGCGTCGCCCGCGCCGGGTACGACTACGCCCTCCAGTACGCCACCGAGCGCGAGCAGTTCGGCCGCAAGATCGGCGACTTCCAGGCCGTCGCCTTCAAGCTCGCCGACATGAAGTGCCAGGTCGACGCCGCCCGCCTCATGGTCTGGCGCGCCGCCTGGATGGCCCGCAACGGCAAGGAGTTCACCAGCGCCGAGGGCTCCATGGCCAAGCTCATGGCCTCCGAGGCCGCCGTCCGCGTCACCGAGGACGCCATCCAGATCCTCGGCGGCAACGGCTACACCCGCGAGTACCCCGTCGAGCGCATGCACCGCGACAGCAAGATCTTCACGATCTTCGAGGGCACCAGCGAGATCCAGCGCCTCGTCATCGGCCGCACCATCACCGGCCTCCCGGTGCGCTGACCGCCCGACCCGGCTCGGACACTCCCGCCCGTGAGGTGCGGTCCAGGTGACGACCGGTCCGAGGCCAGTTTCAAGGGCCTCGGACCGGTCGTCCTTGCGTTGGGGGATCGGGGGCCACCCGCACATCACCCGACTCATCGGGGACATGGCCGAGGGGCGCGACCCGGGCGTCGCCGTGGGGAGACCTTCGTCCGAAGAGGGTCTCAGCCGCGGGCGAGGCGGGCTTCGATGTCGGTGAGGGCGTCGGACGTGAAGGTGCGCAGGAACGGGACGACGATGACCGCGGTCGCCGCCGCGAAGACGCCGAAGGCGGCCTGGGGTCCGAACCACTGCGCGAGTGCGCCGGCCAACGCGGTGCCCAAGGGGATGGAGCCCCAGCCGAACAGCCGGGAGGCGGCGCTGTACCGGCCCATCATGTCCGGGTCGACCAGCACCTGGCTGAGGGTGCGGGAGTTGACGGTCCAGAGGCCGCCTCCCAGGCCACCGAGGAAGGCGGCGAAACCGACCGCCCACACGTTCGTGGTCGCCGCGGGCACCGCCACCATCGCGCAGGTGAGGAAGACGTTGGCGAACATCACCCGTCGTCGTCCGAACAGCCGGTTCAGGACGCCCACGGCCAGCGTCCCGACGACGCCGCCGACGCCCAGTGCGGCGACCAGCGCGCCGTATTCGCCCGCGTTCAGGCCCATCATCCTGGTCGCGACGAGCGGCATGAGGGCGAACCACGCGCCCCAGCAGGTGGCCAGCACGGCGACCGTCAGCGCCAGCATCCGCAACAGTCTCTGGCGCCACAGGAAGCGCACACCCTCGGCGGCCTGTTCGCGGACGGACGGCACGGGCCCGCCGACGGCGCGCTGGACCCGGAACCGGCCGGCGAGGAACACCAGGAAGACCATGGCGAGCAGGTAGCCGCCGACAGTGGTCCCGAGCGCGACCGCGGCGCCCGCCACCATGAGGAGGCCTCCCAGGAACGGTCCGGCGAACTCGTTGCACAGCGTTTCGGCCGCGCTCATCCACGTGTTGACCCGCTGCCGGCCGGCCGGCGCCACCGCGGCGGGCACGATGGCCGCGGCCGAGGTCAGCGCGATCACCTCGGCGACACCGAGCGCCGCCCCGCCCGCATAGAGCACCGGCAGGGTCATCCGGTCGGCGGCCACCAGGGCCAGCAGGACGAGCACGATCGCCATCTGCATGCCGCCCGCGACCCACAACAGCCCGCGCCGGTCGGCACGATCCACCAGGACGCCCACCGGCAGCGCGATCAGCAGCCACGGCAGCGACAACGTCAGCAGTACTCCGGAGACCAGCGCCGGAGAGTGGGTCAACGACGTGGCGATCATCGGCAGGGCGATCTTGGTGATCCCGTCCGCCAGGTTCGTCAGGATGGTGAAGACCACCAGGACCCAGGCGTTGCGCCCGCGCCGGTCCGCGATGCGGGATCGCTCGCCCCGCCCGTCCACGGGCCCGTCCGTGATGACCGCTTCCGTCACCGTCAACTCCTGTCCAGGTTCACACCCCGTCACGGGGGAACGCCTGGCGCCCCCGTCCGGGCACAGGGGGTGATCGTAATGGCATGACAGGCCGAGGTCCGAATGATTTGTTGAGGTCCGAATGGACCACTGGTTGGGGTAGATGATCCGGATTGGCCTGGGGACGGACGGGTTGGCCCGGAGGACGTTCGCGATCTCGCCCGTGCACGCGGCGGACGAGCTCCTCATGCTCTGGCATCACCCGGACCAACTCGGCAGGCAATGGCGGCGGCCGACGCGCGAGGCCCTGCGCGTCCACCGGCTGGAGCTGCCGGCCGTCGTCACCGGCGGAGGACCGTACTGCCAATCGCCCGACTTCGTGAGTCCTGTCCCGGCGGCCTATGAGCGCAGCCCGGAGGCGGAGCCGCACCGGGTGGCGATCGGTCCCGGCACGTCCCGCACCAGAAGGTGCGCCGAACCGCGGAGGCCACGATCCAAGCGTGACCACCCCGGCAAGGATCCGGGAGGTGTCGCAGCCGGTCGAACACCCTCGAGCGCGAGGCGTCGGACCGGCTGCTTCCCGCTCGGAGGCGGCAGGCGGTCAGCGGACGTCCACGTAGTCGTTCGCCGACGTGGCGAACAGGCGCCCGTCTCCCGCGAACGCGACTCGCCAGGTGCCGTCGCGCTTGGCCGTGAATCGGGACCTGAACCAGCCGTAGCGGTTGGTCGCGCCGCCCCCGAGGTAGCTCCACCTCGTGGAACCGCGGGCCTGGAAGTAGAACGCGACCCTGCGCTTGCCGAGCGCTGTCGACACCCCGAGATTGTCCCGCCCGTTCGGCTTCATCCAGAACAGGTAGCCGGACAGCTTGACCGTGCCGCCCTTCCGGACGGGCTCGGGCGCGGCGTCGAACATCTCGATGCGCGTGGGGTACCGCATGGTCAGGGCGCGGGGGACGCTCACGCTCGGCCGCGTCGAGTCGGTCAGGGCGACCTTGGCCTGCCAGTCGCCGTCCCCGGGTGAGGGAGCGACGCACCGGCGGATCCAGCCGTCGGCGTCGGAAACGCCGCAGCCGTTCTGCCGCGTCCACGTCTTGCCGCCCTTGGGGCGGAAGTACAACGCGACTGCGTTGTAGAGGCCCTCGTCCGGCTCCCACCGGGTCGTCTTCCGCTGGATCCGGATGTCGGCCTCGACCCATCCGCTCGACTTCGGCTCGACGCGGACGTTCATGTCGGTGACGCGGGTCTCGTACCGGACGTCGTAGCGGATGGTCGGGACGCGGGCGACGGAGAAGAGGCCGCTGGAGAGATCGGCGTCCACCACCGCCGGGGCAACAGCGACGGCGTTGAACCGGAACCGCCCGTCCGGGGCGGTCCGGACCATCCCGGTGTAGCAGAGGTTGCCGGTCCGGCACTCCGCCACGAGAACCCCGGCGCCGGCGACGGGACGACCGTCCTGGCGCCGCACCCGCCCGGTGTAGGCGAACTTGGTGCCGTAGCCGAGGACGCGGGCCGGTGGCGGGTCGAGGGTGACGATCGCCGGAGCCTTCGCCCCCGCCGTGATCTTGACCAGCGGCGACCACCCGTCGTTGTACCGCGTGGGCTGGGAAGAGGCGTACTGCGCGGCATAGAAACCGGCGGACTCCAGGTGGCCGGACAGGTTGAACCGGCCCTCGGCGTCCGCGTGGATCCTGCCGACCTCCAGGAAGTTGTCGCAGCCGCGCATGCACCGGACGACCACCAGCGCGTCCCCGACCGGACGCGGCTCGGCCTCGTCGGTCACGATCCTGCCGGTGAACGTCACCTCGTCGTGGTCGGCGTCCACCTGGTCCCGCGAGGCGCGGAAGTCGGCGACCCGCGTCTTCGTCACGGGTGCGGCATGCGCGGCCGGGACGACGGCGAAGGCCCCTATCGATCCGGTCAGAAGGGCCACTGCGGGCAGGGCAGGACGCATTGCTTCACCATTCACGGGGGAGGAGGGCTCCCCAGAATGACGATCTTCACCTCTCAGGTCAAGATCAACACCAGTGCGTACCGGGGCTCCTCCGACGGGCCGCTCCGAGCACGTCATCCAACGGGTCAGATCCGCGACACGTCAGCCGACTCTCCGTGACTCCGAGCTCCGTCGTCTGACGCGTTCCTCAAGCGGACGCGCACCTGACGCGACTGCGAACCTGTCCTCAATTGCATGTGATGGTGTCCAAAACCCCTGACCCCTGGCCCGGCCAGGGCTGGTTTCCATCTGTGCCGGATTGATGGCATCCATGATCATAAAAGCGCATGTCCGGGCGAGGCCCGGCGGGTATTCTGCCCTCGCCATACATGCATATTGCGGGCGTCGAAGGACCGCAAGGCGTGCAGCGGCTCGCGCCGGGGACGTGGAACTGGACCTGTGAACGCCGAATGGGGGTGAACACCGAACGGGTCGAGGCGCTTCACCCGACGCTCACCCACCACATCGTCAACACTCTCGGCCGGCCCACGCTCAGGCCCCTGCAGCGGGAGGCGCTCAGGCCGCTCCCGGACGGTTCCGACGCCGTCCTGCTCGCGCCGACCGCCGAGGGCAAGACCGAGGCCGCCGCCTTCCCCTTGCTGACCGCGATGGAACAGCAGGGCTGGTCCGGAGTCTCGGTCGTTCCTGCAACGGCTCGGCCGCACCGGCCGCAGGCCTGGCTCCTCGCGAGCTTCTACTTCGGCGCCAACTTCCAGCCCACACGGCCCCGTCCGGCTGATGGTCTGGGCAGGGGCGAGGCCCGTCCGGTCATGGGCGCGGTGGCGGTCCTTCGTGGTGCGCCGCGCGCCCGTCGGCTTGCTCTGTTCGAAGGGGTCTCAGTTGCCCGCGAGTTCGCCCAGCAGAGCGCGGACCCGCTGATCGATCTCGTCGCGAATGGCGCGGACTTGGTCGGGGGCCTTGCCTGCGGGGTCGTCGAGTCGCCAGTCCTCGTAGCGTTTGCCGGGGAAGACGGGGCAGACGTCGCCGCAGCCCATGGTGATGACCACGTCGGCGGCCTGGACGGCCTCGCCGGTCAGCGGCTTGGGGAACTCCTTGGACAGGTCCAGGCCTAGTTCGTCCATCACGACCAGGACGGCGGGGTTGACGCTGTCGGCGGGGGCGGATCCGGCGGAGCGGACCCGGACGCGTCCGGCGGCGTGGTGGTCGAGCAGCGCGGCGGCCATCTGGGAGCGTCCGGCGTTGTGGACGCACACGAAGAGCACCTCGGGAACGCGCTCGTCGGCCGGGTTCTCATGTGGGGTCATCGGGACTCCTGCGGGAACAGGCGGCGGCGGACCGCCAGCGAGACGTAGACCAAGGCGACCAGGACGGGAACCTCGATGAGAGGGCCGACGACTCCGGCGAGGGCTTGGCCGCTGGTGACGCCGAAGGTGGCGATGGCGACCGCGATCGCGAGCTCGAAGTTGTTGCCCGCCGCGGTGAAGGCGAGGGTGGCGGTGCGGGCGTAGCCGAGGCCGACCGCGCGGCCGAGCGCGAAGGATCCGGCCCACATGAGGGCGAAGTACGCCAGGAGCGGGAGGGCGATGCGCGCGACGTCCCAGGGACGGGAGGTGATCGCGTCGCCTTGCAGGGCGAACAGGATGACGATGGTGAACAGCAGCCCGTACAGCGCGGCGGGGCCGATCCTGGGCAGGAGGTTCTGTTCGTACCAGGTGCGGCCGCGCGCGCGTTCGCCCAGGCGGCGGGTGGCGTACCCGGCGGCCAGGGGGATGCCGAGGAACACCAGGACGCTGCGGGCGATGTCCCATCCCGACACGTCCAGGTGGGCTTGGTCCAGGCCGAGCCAGCCGGGCAGGACGGTCAGGTAGAACCAGCCGAGAAGTCCGAACGCGATCACCTGGAACAGGGAGTTGAGCGCGACCAGGACGGCGGCGGCCTCGCGGTCCCCGCACGCCAGGTCGTTCCAGATGATCACCATGGCGATGCAGCGGGCCAGCCCCACGATGATCAGCCCGGTCCGGTAGGCGGGCAGGTCGGGCAGGAAGATCCAGGCCAGGGCGAACATCACGGCCGGGCCGATCAGCCAGTTCACCACCAGCGAGCCGATCAGCAGCCGCCGGTCACCGGTGACGGAGTCGAGGCGGTCGTAGCGGACCTTGGCCAGGACGGGGTACATCATCACCAGCAGCCCGAGGGCGATCGGCAGTGAGATCCCGTCGACCTTCACCGCGTCCAGCGCGCTGTTCAGGCCACTGATGGTGCGTCCGGCGAGCAGCCCGACCGCCATGGCGACGCCGATCCATACCGGCAGGAACCGGTCCAACCGTCCGAGCCGGGCGGCGACGGCGCCGTCCGGTCCGACAGGCGTCGAAGGAGCGGGGTGCTGGTCGGGTGGGGCGCTGGTCATGAGGCGGCCACGGGCGACGCGAGGGCCGGGGCGAACCCTGAGCCGGTGCGGGGGCCGAGGATCGCCGACAGCCGCTGGAGCGTCGCGGGCTGGATCCAGTAGTACACCCATGTCCCGCGCCGCTCGGAGTCGATCAGCCCGGCCTGCTTGAGCACCTTCAGGTGGTGGCTGATCGTCGGGGCGGTCAGCTCGAACGCGGTGGTCAGGTCGCACACGCACGCCTCCCCGCCCTCGTGGCAGGCGATCAGCGACAGCAGGCGCAGCCGCACCGGATCACCCAGCGCCTTGAACAGCGGGGCGAGCTCCACCGCCTCGCCCTCGTTCAGCGGCTCGCACACCAGCGGCGCGCAGCACGCCTCTCCGCCCTCGCCGCTGATCGGCGAGGAGGCGGACGAGACGTCCACGACCGGCAACTCCTGCTTCGACATACCTCTAATTTGACATCTATCTATCCATGGACGCAAACTCGGGGCATCGTGACTGATTAGACAGTCTTCAAAACAGGAGGTCGCATGTCCCGCGTCCAGCTCGCCCTGCGCGTGTCCGACCTGGAGGGCTCGATCGCCTTCTACTCCAAGCTGTTCGGCACCGAGCCCGCCAAGCTGCGCCCCGGTTACGCCAACTTCGCGATCGCTGAGCCGCCGCTGAAGCTCGTCCTCATCGAGGGTGAGGACGAGGAGCCGACCCGGCTGGATCACCTGGGCGTCGAGGTCGAGGAGACCGCACAGGTCAACGCCGCCACCGACCGTCTCACCGACGCGGGCCTGGTCACCCTGGAGGAGAACGACACCTCCTGCTGTTACGCCGTGCAGGACAAGGTCTGGGTCACCGCCCCCGGCGGCGAGCCCTGGGAGGTCTACGTGGTGAAGGGCGACGCCGACACCCTGGAGAAGGCCACGGACTCGACCTGCTGCACCCCTGCCGCTCCCAGCGAGGGAGAGAAGGCCGCAGCGGGTCCCACCTGCTGCTGACGGCTACGTACTGCGGTCACCCGAGACGCTGGCTCCTTCCACGGAGGGGGCAGCGTCGTCATCAAGCTCCCAGTAGTGGGTTGGCATGATCTGCTGAGCAGCTTCAACGACCGCGCCCTCAGCGGTACATCCAATGTGGACGATCACGTAACACGCTGCTCGGAGGTCACCCACAGGTTGTGTCCGTCCTGGCCCAGATCGCCGCAGCGTGAGCAGGATCCGCGGTCGGTCCTGGCGGAGCGGTATCAGGAAGCGGTGACGGCTGCGATGCCGCCTGGCCGTGAGGTGAGCCATCGCCAGGCGGCCTCGCCTTTCTCTCGCTGATGAGCGCGCAGGCCGGGAATGTTGGGCGGGGCAGGGCGCACCGACTGCGTCAGGTAGTCGCCGCACATGGCGGCGAGGAGAGCGTTGACCTGGCCGTCGTCTGCGAGACGTGCTTGCGGGGAGCTTCTCCAGATCTGTTCGACGTCTGGGGTGTGAACGGCGGCGGAGGACAGGAGCATGACGAGGTCGACCCAGGGTGCAGCGGCGACGGCCCAGGCCCAGTCCACGATCATCACGGGCTGCCTGTCGTGCCGGGTGAGCAGGACGTTGTCGGCGCGGAGGTCGGTATGGGCCAGCGTGGTTCCGGTGGCGGCCTGCTCCCACCCGGCTTCCATGTCGGCCAGAGCGTCCAGGTGGGCCCGGGCCCAGTCGGGCAGCAGGTCGGCCTCGGGGCTCGCCGTCGCAGCGAGGCGTCGCCAGCTGCTGTAGTCGTCGGCGAGGTCGCTGGTGATCGGCATGGTGCCCGGCGGCGCGGGCGTCAAGTCCTCAGCCATGGCGGCGAGCGCCCGAACCACGATGTCGAGGTCAGCGGGTTGCCAGGGCTGCGTGGGCATGGTGCCGGGGATCCAGTCCATGACGAGGACGACCCAGCCGGTGTCGTCCAGGCTCCACTGGAGCCGGGGTGCGGGCGCGGCGCGCGGCATCCGTTGCATGGCCTGGATTTCTCGCCGGTTGAGGTCCTGGGCGTAGGCGTCGCGGTCGGCGCTGATCGCCTTGGCGAAGACGCTGCGGCCGTCGGCCAAGATGAGACGAGAAGCTAGGCCGGGTGAGAATCCGCCGGTGCAGGGGTGCGTCCGGACGACCGGGGAGTTGAGCCCCTCGGCGACGGCTTCACGGACATGAGCGGGCAGCTCGGCCCAGTTCAGCCGATGGGTGGTGGTCATGAGCTGCTCCCGCCTCAGGTTCGCGCGCACTCCGTTGGTGCCATGACCCGCCGCCCACACGAACATCCGTCTCCGGATCCGAAGGTATTGGACCTACATCACAAGGATCGCGATGAGACCTTACGCAGCAGCGCCAACTCCCCATTCAGCTCGATATGTCGGTCGATACATTGAGGTCACTGCGCCAGACCGCACGGATGGGGACGGATGATGCGACACGGCACCCGCGGCGATCCCCTCGACCGACTGACCGCAGAGATTGAATCCACCACGACCACGCACCCGCTCAGGGTCGCCATCGACGGGCCGCCCGCCGCCGGCAAGACCACACTGGCCGACGAACTCGCCGCCGTTCTCGGCGCGCAGGGCCGCGACGTCATCCGCGCGACGATCGATGACTTCCTGTTCCCCCGTGCCCAGCGCTATCGACGCGGCCAGTACTCGGCCGAAGGCTGCTACTTCGACGCCCACGACCGCGACGCGATGCGCCGAGTGCTGCTCGACCCGCTGGGCCCGGACGGAGATCGAAGATTCCAGACAGCGGTCTACCACCGGGAAACCGACACCACCCTGTCCCTCCCGGCCGCCACGGCCCCCGCGGACGCCGTACTGCTCTTCGACGGCGTCTTCCTCCTGCGCCCAGAGCTGATCGACCGGTGGGACCTGAGCATCTTCGTCTCGGTCGAGTTCGATCGGACGCTGGAACGCGCCCAGGCCCGAGGCACCGCACTGGCCGGACTCACCGCCGAGACAACCGAGATCGAGCGGTCCTGGCGCAACCGCTACATCCCCTCCCAACAGCTCCACTTCGCTCAGGCCCGTCCGACCGACCACGCCGACATCATCGTGAACAACGACGAACTCCAGCGGCCCGCATGGGAAGTCAGACGCTGAGTGCGGGCAGAAGCCGGTTCTTCACCACCGATGCCGTCCTGAACGGGATGCCACCCCACATCAGCTAGGGCCTGTTTCAAAGTTGATCAGAGCCATTCGTTGATGGCGGCGATGTGGATGGTGGCCTGGTAGCGGACGGCGAGTTTGTCGAACCTGGTGGCCAGTGCCCGATGGCGTTTGAGCCGGTTGATGCCGCACTCCACGGCGTGGCGCTCGCGGTAGTCGACCGGATCGAACCCGGGCGGTCGGCCGCCGCGGGCCCCGCGGCGTAGGCGGTGGCCGGCCTGGTCGGCCGGTTCGGGGATCGTCTAGGAGGCTCGGATATCGCGGCGTACGGCGTCGAGGTAGTCGGTGACGGCTCGGTGGTTCTTGGTGAGGCATTCGATCTTTTCGGCCATGCGGTCGCGTTCGTGTTCGAGCGTTGCGACCATGTCTGGCGTGACGTAGGGCATGTGGATCGTGCGGGGGGTGTTCAGGCAGGGCAGGATCTGCTTGATGATCCGTGTGGGCAGCCCTACGTCGAGCAGGCCTCGTACCTGGAGAACCCGGTCAACGACGTACTCCTCATAGTCCCGGTATCCGTTGGGCAGTCGATCTGACGCGATCAGTCCCTGCTCCTCGTAGTAGCGCAGCAACCTCACCGGAGTCCGCGTGCGCGTCGACAACTCACCGATCCGCATATCCCTCTCCTCGCCCTCTGAGGCTGGCGTCGTGTGACTCAGCGGACACCGAATTGACCCTCACACTGATGTCACCCTTTGATCATAAGGCCATGACACGAACACATGCTGTGCCATCTCCCTCGATAACGAACGCCCGGCTCCCGCTGGCGGGTCTTCTGGCCTTGGCCGCCACCGGGTTCATTACGCTCCTGACCGAGACGATGCCCGCCGGGCTGCTTCCCGGGATGAGCCGAGACCTGGGTGTGAGCGAGAGTGCTGCCGGGCAGAGCGTCACCGTCTTCGCGATCGGGGCGATCCTCGCCGCGATCCCGCTCACCAAGGCGACGGTCGGCTGGCCGCGCCGACACTTGCTGCTGGTGGCGATCGCAGGATTCGCGATCGCCAACACCGTCACCGCGCTCTCCGAGAGCTTCGCACTTACGCTAGCCGCCCGGTGCCTCGGCGGCATCGTCGGCGGGTTGCTCTGGGCGCTGTTGGCCGGGTACGCGGTACGGATGGTTCCCTCACATCAGCGCGGCAAGGCAATGGCGATCGCGATGGGGGGCGCAATCGTTGCCCTGTCCGTCGGAGTTCCTGCTGCGGCGTCTCTGGCCAAGCTCGTCGAGTGGCGATACGCGTTCGGGATCATGACCGTCCTCACGCTCGCGTTGATCGTGTGGGTCGTCGCGGCGGTGCCGAACTTCCCCGGACAGCCCAAGGGCTCACGGCTCCCGCTCACCCGTACCTTCCGCATTCCCGGCGTAGCGCCCGTGCTCTTCGTGACCCTCACGTTCGTGCTCGCCCACAGCATCCTCTACACCTACATCGCCCCGTTCCTCAAGCCGCTCGGCATGGCAGGTCAAGTCGACGCCGTGCTGCTCACCTTCGGTCTGGTGTCGCTGGTGAGCATCTGGATCGCCGGAGCGCTCGTCCATCGGCACCTGCGCCTCCTCATGATCCTCGCGTGTGTGCTCTTCGCGGCATGCGCGCTGCTGCTCGGCATCTTCTCCGGCGTGCCTTCGCTCGTCTACGCCAGCGCAGCGCTCTGGGGGCTCGCGTTCGGCGGCACCTCTACCCTGTTGCAGACCGCAGTCGCCGAAGCAGCAGGCGACGCCGGCGATGTCGCCCAAGCACTCCTCACCACCGGATGGAACGTCGGAATCGCCGGTGGTGGCATCATCGGTGGCATCGTCCTCAGCGGATTGGGCGCATCCTGGCTGAGTCGGGTCACGCTCGCACTGCTCGTCCCTGCACTCGCCACTGTGCTCGCGGCACACAAATACGGGTTCACCAAGGGAGAGCTCGGCAGCCGCTAAACCACCGCTGCCCCTGACTGAGACCCGGGAGCAAAACCCAGTGGATCGCTCATGGGTCCGGCGATCCGTACTCACGGAAAGGAATCTTTGAAATCGACCTCATTGATTGGATGTCTTCTGCCACGGCACTGCGGACACCGCAGCGTTGTTTAGCCGGTCCGCGTAGATCCGGTACGCCTTGCGCTGGGCCAGGGACGCGCCGTTGACGCCGAGTGTCGCCGCTGCGGCGAGCAGCGTGTGGTGCAGATCGGGCAGGGCGGTGACGTGCAAGCTGCAGCCCTGCGCACGCGGCGCACCTCGCGTCCCGTGCGCAGGGCCTCCCGCGCCGCTTCGCTCAGGCCGTTACGGTCGGCTGGCCCTGCAAACCACGTTCCAGTGTCTTCGGTGATCGCTACTCTTCCGGAATGGCGGACACACCTGACGATCTCGCATTGCCCACCGCCCTGGCCGAGGTCGCCGAGGTCGGCTTCGAGTGGGAGTGGGACGAGGAGACCGACGAGACCCGCGGTTGTGACTTCGAGCTGTACGAGCAGTTCGAGGAGCCCGACCGCACGGCGTGGTGGTTCCGCCTATGGACCGGCAACCAAGAGGTCGACGGCAGCGAGTTCCGGTTCTTCGGCACGACCGGGGCGGGGGACTACACCGGCTTCTGGCTCGTACGGCCCGATGGCCCGATCACCGACCAGCCCGTCGTCTACATCGGTTCCGAGGGCGAGTGCGGCGTGATAGCCAGAGATCTCGGCGACCTCCTCTGGCTGTTCGCCGCCGGTCTGGGCCCCGCCGAAGCCTTCACGGCCCCCGACTCCGCTATGCAGCCGAATGAGGCCTTCCATGCGATCGCCGAGCGTCACGCACCCGGGCGCCGCCGATTCCCCATCCAGATCGTGACCGCCGCACGAGCAGAGTTCCCGCGTTTCTCGGACCTCATCGACGCGATGTGCCGCTGAACGAGACTCATCTGGCCCTGGTTCTGTCCGTCGTCCTGCGTCGAACCGGTCGGCGAGTGTCCGTCGAGGGGCCGGGACGTTCTCAGACTCTTCTGAGGTCATCGGTGGGTGCGGCCGATGAGAGGCCGATCGATCACTCGTAGTCGACAGTGCTCTCGGGCTCAAGAGTGTCTGCTTCGGTGTTGAGCCGACGCAGTTCGGCCGGTCCGAGGAAGGGGAGCAGTACGCCGCAATCCATACACGCCCGCCCGTAGAAGGCGGAGAACTCCGGACGGGACTTGAACACTCCCGGACGACGGAAACGCAATCGTGGCTGGCGCATATCACCAAGTCGGTTGTCGGTCTCCAGCACTCCCAGAGGGCTCAGTCGTTCCGATCCGCAGATCCCGCATCGCAGCATGGCCACGAGGCTAGCCGGACACTGCCGCATCCAACCAGGTGGGCATACCTGGCGATCGGCGGTGTAGGAGTGGGCGACGATGGTGCCGGTGTCGTGGTCGACCAGGTTGATGTGACGGGTCAGTTCCAGCTGGGGTAGCACGGGTGTCCGGGGGAACAGGGAACCCAGTGGGGCCGTCGGACAGGACGGGACGTGGAACTGTCAGCACGAGCCCGAATACGGGCAGGCGACCCCGCTGCGTTCGGGGAGCTGTTCGATGAGCATGCGTCCGTGTTGTACCGCTACGCGGTCCGGGTCACCGGGGATTGGGCGGCGGCCGAGGACATCGTGTCGCTCACCTTCCTGGAGGCGTGGCGCGTGCGGGGGAGGATCCGGCTGGACGGCGAGTCGCTGCGGCCCTGGCTGTTCGGCATCGCGACCAACGTCCTGCGCAACGCGTCCCGGTCCGCGCGGCGGCACGAGGCGGCGCTGAACCGGATGCCCCGCCGGGACGTGGTGCCGGACTTCTCCGACGAGCTGGTGGGCCGACTCGCCGACGCCGAGGAGCTGGCCGCCGCGCGCACCGCGCTCGGCCGGTTGCGCAAGGCCGAACGCGAGGTGTTCACGCTCTGCGTGTGGGCGGGCCTGAACTACGCGGAGGCCGCCTCGGCGCTCGGCGTCCCGCAAGGCACGGTGCGATCGCGGCTGTCACGAGCCCGGACCCGCTTGCGCAAGCTCACCGACGCGGAACGGGAACCCTCGCCGCGTGGCGGACAGCTTCGAGGTGACGACCGCGCGAACGCGGTCCGGTCGAAAGAGAGGCGTTCATGAACGGCAGTCCACGGCGCGGACCGGAACCCGACGAGCTCGCCGAGCTCGTGCGGCTTCTGCCGCCCCCGGGCGACCCTGAGCTCTCCGACGGCCGGCGCCATCTCCTCAAGGAGCATCTGATGCTGCAGTTCGAAGAGCCCGCGACCGCCCCGAAGCGTCCCCGGCGCCGCCGGCTTGTGCTGCTGGCGGCCCCGCTCGCCGCCGCGGCGGTGGCGGCGGGCCTGTTCGTCGGGCTGCGGGGCGGCGGCGACAGCCCGTCCTCGCCCGCGGCGGAGCCCGGCAACGAGAACAACGCCACCACGCTGCTGGACCGCATCTCGCTGGCCGCCGCGCACCAGCCCGCCCTGCCGGTACGGGGAGACCAGTTCGTCTACATCAAGAGCAAGGTCGCGTGGACCATCAGTACGGACGGCGGGCCTCGGGTTCCGCAGCCGCTGCGGGTGCGGGAGATCTGGAAGGCGCAGAGCGTGGGCCAGCACGGCCTGCTCCGGGAGGGGGGCGGGAGTGGGATGGTGATGGTCGGTTCGAAGGAGGACCTGACCTACCGGAAACTCGCCGCCATGCCGACCGAGCCGGACGCCCTGCTGGCCGGCGTCTACGCGAAGATCCCGAAGTCCGGAAAGACCGCCGACCCGGTCGTCCGGAACGCCACGGCCTTCCATGACCTCGGCGAGCTCCTGTCCGAGGAGATCCTGCCGCCCAAGCTCGCCGTCGCCATCTACCGGGCCGCCGCGAAGATCCCCGGAGTGGTCGTGGTGCCCGACTCGGTCGACGCGGCGGGCCGGCACGGCGTTGCCGTCGCGCTGGTCGCCTACGGCGAGCGCAACGAATGGATCTTCGACAAGAAGACGCTGACCTACCTGGGTGAACGCGGCTACATGGTGAAGGACACCAAGTTGGCCAAGAAGGGCATGATCACCGCCACCACCGCGGTCCTCCAGCGCGGCGTCGTGGACAAGTCAGGCGAACTCCCCAGTAGGCCGTAGCAACCCGCCCCGGTAACCGCGCGGAAGCCTCTGACGCCGGATCGGACGACGGCCGGGCCCTATGCCTGGCCGTCCGCGTCCTCGTCGGCCGCTTCTCCAGCGCGACCGGACCGGCGGGCGGTCGAAGACCGCCCGCCGGTCCGGCGTCTCGATCGGCCCGAGCGGTACGGCGTTGTCGCGCCCCCGCTGCCTGCGAGGTGAACGCTCAGATCCCTGGTCGGCTGGACGACGCCCGCATTGGCGGCCGTTGTCGGAGGAGTCCAATGACGTCGCGAGGGCGTCGGGCCTGTGGTGAGTACCTCGAATCGAGTTAGTATCTGCGGATGGTTCGACTCTCCCCCAACGGGGCGCTGGGGCTGTGGGTGACGCTGACCCTGGGCGTCCCGTTCCTGCTGATCTCGATCGCGGCGCGCGATCTGCCGGCCGACGTCCTGACGTGCACCCGGTTCGCGCTGGCCGCCGCCACCCTGCTCGCGGTGACCTGGGCGCGCCGCGGACGTGCCGAGGCGTTCGGCGCGCCCGTCCGCCTCCTGGTGTCCAGGCCGGTCGACGTCCTGGTGGTGGGGGTGTGCTGCGCCGCGCTGCCGTCCATCCTCATCACCGTCGGAGAGCACCACGTCCAGACCGGCCTGACGTCGCTGCTGCTCGCCACGACCCCCATGTGGATCGCCCTGGGCAACCCGCTGCTGTTCCCCGCCGAACGACTTGGCCCGCGGCGCGCGGCGTGCCTGCTGGCGGCACTGTGCGGGACGGCCCTCATGACCGCGGGCGGCGGAACCGGCGGGCCACTGCTGTGGGCCGCCCTGCCCCTGACCGCCGCGCTGAGCTACGCCGCGGGGAACCTGCTCGTCCGCCACCGGCTGCGGGATGTCGACGCGTTCGCCCTCACGGGCGCGCAGATGATGGTCGCGGCCGTCATCACGGCGCCGTTCGCCGCGACGCACCTCTCCGCCGTCCGGTGGGAACCCGGGCCGTGGGCTGCGGTCCTGGCACTGGGTGTCCTGTGCTCAGGGTTGGGCTGGCTCGCCAACACCGTCCTGGTTCAGCGGGTGAGTGCCGTCCAGGCGTCCCTGGTGTCGTTCGCCGCGCCGGTCGTGTCCATGTTGCTGGGTACGATCGTGCTGGACGAACGCCTGTCGGCACTCCAGCTCGCCGCCGCCGGAGCCGTGGTCGCGGCCATCGTGGCGTTCGGCACGCTGTCCCGCGCGGCCCGCCGGCCGAACCCGCACCGGGAGGTAGGAGCCATCCTCGAACTCGCCATCCTCGGCTTCCTGGCGGAGGACCCCATGCACGCCTACGAGCTGCGCAAGCGGATCAGCAAGCTGGTGGGACACGTGCGACCGGTCAGCGACGGCTCCCTGTACCCGGCCCTGCAGCGCCTGCGCGGCCGCGACCTGGTCACCCGGACCCCCGCGCCCGGCTCCGGCGGCCCCGCCCGCCAGGTGTTCGCGCTCACCGGCGCCGGACGCGCCGAACTGGAACGCCAACTGACGCACCCGGACGACCTGGACATCACCGACCGCAACAAGTACTTCGTGATCCTGGCGTTCCTGCACCTGCTGCCGCCCCCGGCCCAGGCCGGCATCCTCCGCCGCCGCCTGGACTTCCTGGACGACCCGCAGCGGGGGTTCTTCGTCGACGAGGACCGCGCGCTCCGCGAACACGAACTCGAGTCCCCCTTCCGCGCCGGCATCCAGCACATCGCCCGCAAGACCTCGTCCGCCGAACGCGCCTGGCTCACCCGAACCCTCGAGACCCTCCAACCCAACCCGTCCTGAGGCCCGGGACGAGCTGCCGCCCCGTCCGCTGACGAGGCCTGGGGGGACAGGCCCGACGGAACGCCGCCCGGTACACGGGCGGCGCCTCCTCTGACACTCACCGAGGACGGGCCGCCGACCGGCGCCATGCCGGTCGGCGGCCCGATGCCGCGGGAAGGCGAAGGCCCGTCAGCCGTAGCCGATGCCCCATTCGTCGGCCATCGGACGGGGCATGGGGAGGGTGCTGGGGTCGCCCTCGGCGGGGACGAGCGGGACGCCCGGGCGGAGGAAGTCGCCCTCCTGGTTGCCCGAGTGGAGGAGGAGCTCACGCTCTCCGGTGTCCCAGACGAGGGGCTCGCCCGTGAAGGGGGCGACCTTGACGACGGTGAGCGAGCCGTCGACGCAGGGACCCGCGTCGCCGCTGCGGACCTCGAACTCGTAGCTGAGCGAGGTGCGGCCCAGCCGGGTGACGCGCAGGAGGGTCTCGACCACCTCGTGCCGCCAGAGGCGGCGCCGGTAGCTGGCGGTGTAGTTGACCCTGGGCATGACGGGCAGGTGGTCCAGGCCGAGCCGGTGCAGCAGCGTCTGCTCGGCCGACTCCACCCACCGGATCACCGTCGAGTGGTGGTAGTGCCCGGTGACGTCGGTGTCGCACAGTTCGACGCGCTGGAGCACGCTGACGCTGGACGGTTCCGGCGGCATTTGTCGGTTCACCTCTTGATATTCGGCAGACGGTGGAGGGATCGCCCCGAAACTATGGTCCGCGTGCACGGAGAGCAAGGTTTTCGTCACCGAACGCATGGTGTGTCGCGGACATGGGTAGACGTTCCCGGCCTGGCGGTCCGTCGGTGGTTGCTCCGATGCCGTAGGGTGAGCGCACAATGACCAGAGTCAACGGGATTGCGGGGCGGGGCGCGGGGCGCGATCCCGGGCGGCGCCGCGCGCTGCTGGAGGCCGCCGACCGGGTGATCCAGCGGGAGGGGCCGGAGGCGTCGATGGCCGCCATCGCCGCCGAGGCCGGGATCAGCAAGCCCATCCTGTACCGCCACTTCGGCGACAAGAGCGGGCTGTACCAGGCGCTCGCCGAGCGGCACGCGCGCAAGTTGATCGAGGGCGTGCGCGAGGAGTTCTCCCGCGCGGTGCCGGTGCGCGACCGCACCCGCACCACGATCGACACGTACCTGTCGATGATCTCGGCGAACCTGAACCTCTACCGGTTCCTCATGCACCGGGCGAGCGCCGAGGACGCCGCGACGCACAGCGCGATGAGCACGATGATCCGCGAGCTGGGCCGGACGCTGGCCGAGGTGATGGTCGCCGAGGGCGAGCTGGACGACCCGGTCCGCGCGTACGTGTGGGGGCACGCGGTCGTCGGGATGGTCCAGACGGCGGGCGACTGGTGGCTCGACCACAGCGCCGAGGTGTCGCGCGAGACGGTCGTGGACAGCCTCGCCGACCTCATCCTCGGCGGGCTGCCCGCCGCGTCCGGCGGGCGCGTCCTCGAGGACTGAGCCCAGGGCCTCGAGGACTGAGCCCAGGGTCCGACCCTTTTCCGGCATGTCGGCGATCGGGTGCTCTGTCAGGATGGCGGGCATGGACCTTGAACGGCTGGCCGGGCCTCTGGGCGAGGTGCTGGAAGAACGGTTCGGGGCGGGCACGCGGGTGCGCGGGCTTCGCCGGGGCGGCGGCGGGGCATCCCGTGTGACCTGCGGGTTCGAGGCCGTCGGCGGGGACGGGACGGTGGTCCCGCTGATCCTGCGGCTGGGGACGCCCGGCGCGTCCGCCAGCGTGCCGCTGGCGTGGGAGGCGGCGCTGATGCGGGCGGGCGCACATGTGGGGGTGCCCGGTCCCGAGGTGCTCGCGGCGGGCAACGAGGACGGTCCGCTCGGCGTCGAGTTCGTGGTCATGGAGCGGATCGAGGGGGAGACGATCCCGCGCCGGATCCTGCGCGATCCGGCGCTCGCGGACGTCCGGCCCCGGCTCGCGGCGCGCTGCGGGGAGATCCTCGCGGCCGTCCACCGGGTCCCGGCGGACGACGTTCCCGGTCTTTCCGCCGCCGACCAGCTGGACGCCTGGCGGGAGATCCTCGCGGCGGCGCCGGAGCCGTATCCGGCGCTGGAGTTCGCGTTGCGGTGGCTCGACCGGAACCGTCCTCCGGCGCGTCCGCCGGTCGTGGTCCACGGCGACTTCCGGAACGGGAACCTGATCATCGGCCCGGACGGGATCCGCGCCGTCCTGGACTGGGAGCTGGCGCACCTCGGCGATCCGCTCGAGGACCTCGGCTGGCTGTGCGTGAGGGCGTGGCGGTTCGGCGCGGACGCGCCGGTCGGCGGGTTCGGCGGCTACGACGACCTGGTGTCCGGCTACGAGCGTGCGGGCGGCGGGCCCGTGGACCGGGACGCGCTGCGCTGGTGGGAGATGTTCGGCACCGCCCGCTGGGGGATCCTCTGCGTCGTCCAGGCGGAACGGCATCGCCAGGGCGCCGAGCGTTCCGTGGAGCTGGCCGCGCTCGGCCGCCGCGTCGCCGAGAACGAGTGGGACCTGCTGCGGATGCTGCCCGCCACGTAGCCGTCAGGCGGTGCCGGTGAGGTGGGCGTAGACGATGAGGTTGTCCCGGTAGGAGTGCTCGGCGCGGTCGTACGAGCCGCCGCAGGTGACCAGCCGGAGCCCGGCGTACCGGACGTCCCCGTAGACCCTGCTGCCCGGAAAGTTCCATTTGGGAACCTTCTCGACGGCGTCCACGGTGAACAGCGCCGTTCGGCCGTCGGAGCGTCCGACCCTCACGACCGCGCCCCGCCTCACCTTGTGCAGCTTGTAGAAGGCGGCCGGTCCGCTCTGGTCGTCGTAGTGGCCGAGCAGCACCGCCGAGCCGCGCGTCCCCGGCGCCGGGCCACCCCGGTACCAGCCGACGCGTTCAGCGGTCTGGAGGGGCGGTACCTCGACGGTTCCGTCCCGGTTCTGGCCGACCGGCATCACGGACGCGTGGACGCCCGCGTCCGGGATCTCGACGCGTTCGGGCATCGCGGCGGGCAGGTCCGTGCCGTCAGGGATGTTCCAGAGCGCGCGCGGGCCGCCGAGGTCGCGGTAGTGCGCGGCCTCGGGGCGTGAGCGGACGCCGTGGCCGAGCGCCACGGCGCCGAGGACGGCGAGACCCCCGGCGAGCAGGTAGGCGCGGCCGGTCATGCGGCGCCCGTCGGCCCGGTCATGCGGCGTCCGTCGGCCCCGGCCATGAGGCGTCCGTCTGCCCGGTCAGGCGCGGTCGCGCGCGCCGCGCGGCCGCAGCAGCGAGATCGCGCCGATCGCGGTCGCCCCGACGAGCATCGTCAGCCCGAGGCCGGTCCACGGGACGTCCGGGCCCTGCGTCCCGCCGCCGCCGGTCATGGCCCCGCCGTGCGGCCTGCGGCCCTCGTGCCGCTCCCGTTCGGGGTGCCGTTTCCCGATCCGGAACGCGCCGTCCTGCGAGTAGTTGGACGTGATGCACTTGGCGGTGATCGAGTAGCGGCCGGCGCGGTTCCTGGTCGGCGTGGCCGAGACGCTGAACCAGCCGTCGTTCACGACGCCCCGGCCGCGCGCCGCGCCGGTGATGTTCACGTACCGGTCGGTGGTCCGGCAGCCGCCGGACACGGTGATCGACTGGCCCGGCCGGACGACGCTCGGCGACACGTCGAGGTCGTCGGCCCGGGCCGTGCCGCCGGACAGCGCCACGCCGCCGGCGAGCGCGGACAAGGCGAGCGCGGAGCAGGCGGCGGCGTGGCGGGCGGTCACGATGCGCACGGTTCCCCCCGAAACATGCGGGCGACATGGAGTGATTCTCCGGTCACGTGCGGTCTTCCCGGCATGCTCGCGTCGCAAGGGGGCGCCAACGGTTTCTTTACCGAGTGCCCCGACCGGCATGACCGGCCGGGGCACTCTCATGACCACAGGATCAGCGGCGCCTACTGGATCAGCCGCCAAGCGGCGGGGGAGACGTCCGGGGCCTGGCCCGAGCCCGGACGGAGCGCCCGGAACAGCTCACCCTGGTAGGCGACCAGCGCTCCCTGCTTGTAGGAGTCGCCGGGCTTCCACCCCGGAACGTCCACGGGGGAGATCCGGCTCGTCCGGCCGTCCACCGCGCGCGTGCGGGTGAGCGCGGACGCGCCGACCCGGACGGGGTTTGAGTACCCCTGCCACCGGACGCCGTCGGTGGAGTACTCGATCGCCAGGCCCGGGTCGCGGACGTTGGCGCTGAGCGTCCCGCCGTCGATCTTCCCGCCGGGCAGCGGGATCCGGTAGTTCACACCGGCTCCCGAAGCCCCGGCGCCGGGCAGCCCGACCGGGCGGTACGACGACAGCAGCGGGAAGGTGACCTGCCCGAGCGTGTTGGTGAAGACGTTCCACGCGGCGGGCATCTGCGCGGGCGCCGGGGTGTTCCGGTTCCACGCCCGCTCGGCCGCGCCGAGCAGCTTCGGGAACGCCTGGTACTCGCGCAGCTGCGGCGTCATGCCGTTCTCGCCGAACAGCTGCGCCTCCATGCCGAGGATGTTCTTGCGCCCCTCGGGGGTCAGCTTCGTCCACGACGGGTTCGGCGTGAGCGGGTTGCCCCAGCGGTCCTCGGTCGCGTTCGCGTACACGTCGTACGGCTGGTAGGTGAAGGTGGACTTCTCGTCGACGTACTCGGCCCAGTAGTAGCCGGGCTCGTCCGGGTCCTTGTTGTAGGCGAGGTCCATGTACAGGTTCGTGGCGTGCGCCAGGATCACCGGCGTGCCCTCGTTCGCGAACCGGTAGGCCCAGTCCTCGCGTCCCCAGCCCCACACGTTCTGCCACGGCAGCGGCGTGAAGCCCTTGAGGCGGAACGACGTGGTCGGGTCGGTGATGTCCTCCCACCCGGACGTCTCCGGGGCGGCCGTGCGCGCGATGTCGTTCCACTTGGTGAAGAACAGGTTCTTCAGCGCGTTGCCGTCCTTGCCCGCGGTCTCGGGGTTGCTCTTGCACGCGGGCGAGCCGGACCACCAGGCGTCGGGCGCGCCGGGCGGCTCGTCCCCGCCGAGGCTGATGCGGGTGAGCGGCGCTCCCGCTCCCGCGTAGATCTTCTTGACCTCGCCGACGACCTTGCTCAGGAACCGGTAGGTGCCCGGCAGGCACGGGTTCGCCATGTTGTCGGTGTAGCCCTGCACGCTGACGTGGTGGGACGTGTCGTTCGGGTCGAGCATCCGGTACGTCGCGTCGCCGGTGTCCTTGTAGCGGCGCTCCATCGCCTGGACGGCCGCCCGCGCGTGCGCGGGGAAGTCGAACTCGGGGATCACGTCGATGTGCCGGTCCTTGGCGTACCGCAGGATCGTCTGGTAGTCGGCGATCGAGTAGGAGCCGCTGCCCTTGCCGACGAAGTTCAGCACGTCCGGCTCGTACCCCTGGTACGCCGGGGGACGGCCGAGGTTCGCCTGAGTCTGGTTCTTGGCCTTGCCCTCGATGCCGTCCCCGCCGCCGAGGTCGTTCACCGAGCTCATGCCCTCGTGCAGCGCGTTGGTCTCGTTCAGGTCGAACGAGCGGTGCGCGCCGAACCCGGTCAGCTCCGGCAGCCCCGGGATCTGGAGCCGCCAGCCCTCGTCGTCGGTGAGGCGCAGGTGCAGCTTGTTCAGCTTCGTGAAGGACATCAGGTCCAGGAACCTCTGGATCGTCTGACGGCTCTCGAAGTGGCGGGCGACGTCGATGGCGAGGCCGCGGTAGGGGAACAGCGGCGCGTCCGCGATCACCGCGCGCGGTACCTGCACCGCGCCGTTCGTGTGCCCGGCCGCCGCGTCCTGGTACGCCTTCGCGGGGACGAGCTGCCGCAGCGTCTGGACGCCGTGCAGCACCCCGGCCGCGTCCGTCCCGACGATCTCCACGCCGGACGCGCCGGAGGTGAGCGTGTAGCCCTCGGCGTCCGGCTTGCCGTCGTGGTCGACGTCCAGCCTCGGGTCGGTGCGGAGCGTGATCGGCGCGCCCTGGGCGCGGGTGACGTCGCCCAGCGCCGACCGCAGATATCCGGCCTCGCCGCGCAGGTTCTTCGGCGCGCGGACGTCCGAGCCGCCGCCGATCGCGACCGTCCCGCCGGACGCCGCCGCCGACAGCGGCTGCGGCAGGATGCTCTGCTTCAGCGTCAGCGACACCTTGGTCTCGGTGTTGTCGGCGTACCGGTGCGCGGCGTCCTGCACCGGCCGGTTGTCCCCGCTGAACGCCTTGGTCTGCTTCGGGTCGGTCGGGTCGAGCAGGGCCTTGGCGGGCATCCAGTGCGGCGCGCCGCCGTCGTAGGAGATGCTCCACCCGGCCGGGGCGTCGGTCTTCTGGACCGCCCACAGCTCCATGTTGAAATCGATCTGGCGGCGCTCGCCGGGCTTCACCGGCCTGAACGCCGCGGTCGGCTTCAGGACGTAGAAGTCGCCGCTCTGCGCCTTGTCGGCGCGCGCGACGCTGAGCCCCTGGTCGGCGAGCTGCTTGCGGCCGACGTCGCCGGGCGTCCCGGACAGCACGGCCGCGGGCTGCCGGACGGAGGTGAAGTACATGGCCCATCCGGACGACCCGAGCCCGCACCTGCGGTCGTGGTCGTCCAGGGTGAGGCGGGCGCGGAAGTAGACGGCGTCGGTGACCGTGTGGTCGACCGGCTGCCACGTCATCTGGAGCGCACGCGGATCCGGGTGGCAGGCGGCGGACGCGGGCGCGGACGCGAGCACCGCCGCCCCGGCGGCCGTCAACGCGGCGACCGGGACGAGCACCGCCATCCGGGGCGGTCTTCTCAGGGCTGGCTGCGACATGAACAGGAAAGTAACCTGCCTATTTCCGGCCCTTGGCGATCTCCGCCCGCCCTGATCCGGCCACCCCGAAACCCGCAGGCCGAACCCACCGTCCGCAACCGGACACGGCCCTGAGGTTGACCTCGCTCCCCGGCCCCGGCGGTGACGGGGCCCGGCGAACCCCTAGCCCAGGAGTTCCCGGGGGGCCGAGTAGATGACCAGGGTGTGGTCGGGGCGTTCGGCCAGGTGGAACGCCGTGTAGGCGTAGTCGGCCGCCGTGCCGTCCGGACGCCGCAGTCGTTTGCGTCCGCCGTGCCGGTCCTGGACGTCGTAGCGCGGCCACCAGGCCCGCGCCTCGGGACTGCCCTCGTGAAGCTCCTCGACCAGGCGGTCGAGGCGGGGGTGGCCCGGACCGCGCCCCGCGATCGTGCGCAGTCGGGCGAGCAGCCCTCGCGCCTCCGGCTCCCAGTCCAGCAGGGTTCGGCGGGACTCCGGCTCGAGGAACACCCAGCGGACGAAGTTCGCCGGTGACCGCGCGGTGAGCATCGGGAACAGCTCCTCGGCCGCCCGGTTGCGGGCGAGCACGTCGTACGCCGCGTCGATGATGTAGGCCGGGTTCGGCTCGAGCAGCCGGGGGATCGCGGCGACCTCGTCGGGGAGCGGCTCGTCCGGCTCGGCCCGGTCGGTGTGCCCGGCCAGCCGGAACAGGTGGTCGCGCTCGTGCCGGTCGAGCCGGAGCACGCGGGCCAGCGACCCGAGCACCTGGTCGGATGCGCGGATGTCGCGGCCCTGCTCCAGGTAGGTGTACCAGGTGGCGCTGATCCCGGCGAGCAGGGCGAGCTCCTCGCGGCGCAGGCCTGGGGTGCGCCGGCGGCCCGTCCTGGGGAGGCCGACGTCGTCCGGAGTGATCCGTTCGCGGCGGCTGCGCAGGAACGCTCCCAGTTCACGCCGCTGAGCCGCGGACATGGCACCTCCAGTTCCAGAATAAGTACGTTCTGGATACCAGGCTGAGGGCCTCGCAGACTAGGGGCATGGCAGACAACAACGGCAAGGTCGTGGCGATCACCGGGGCGAGCGGCGGGATCGGGGAGGCGACGGCGCTCCTGCTCGCCGGGCGGGGCGCGCGTGTGGTGCTGGGCGCCCGGCGGACGGACCGCCTGGACGACCTGGCGGCCCGGATCGAGAAGCTCGGCGGCGAGGCCGCCCACCTCCGCACCGATGTCACCAGGCGGGAGGACCTGCACGCGCTCGTCGCGCTCGCCCGCGAACGCTTCGGACGGCTCGACGTGCTGGTCGCCAACGCGGGGTCGGGAGCCATCTCACCCCTGGACGATCTGCGCGTCGACGAGTGGGACGAGATGGTCGACGTCAACGTCAAGGGCGTCCTGCACGCGATCGCGGCGGCGCTGCCGGTCTTCCGCGCCCAGCGGAGCGGGCAGTTCGTCACGGTCGCCTCCACGGCCGCGTTCCGCATCGTGCCGTCCATGGCGGTCTACGCCGGGACCAAGCACGCCGTCCGGGCGATCTGCGAAGGGCTGCGCCAGGAGGCGGGCGCGGACCTGCGGGTGACCACGGTCTCGCCCGGCGTCGTCGACACGCCCTTCGCCGAGGCGTCGGGCAACGACGAGGTCCGGTCGCGCATCGTCGAGATGCGCGACCGGATCGCCATCCCCCCGGACGCGATCGCCCGGGCCATCGCGTTCGCCATCGAGCAGCCCGCCGACGTCGATGTGAGCGAGATCGTCGTCAGGCCCACCGCCCAGGCGTGACCGGGCGCGCCCGCCTCAGCGGAGGGCGAACTCCCAGCCGCGGCCGTCGGCGTACTCGCGCAGGAGGCGCCGGGCCGTGGTCGTGACGTGCACCTCGTCCGGGCCGTCGAAGATGCGGCCCGCGCGGGCGTGCCGGTACATCTCGTCCAGCGGGGTGTCGGGGGTGAGGCCCTGCGCGCCGTGCACCTGGATCGCCCGGTCGATGACCGCGTTCAGCATCCGCGCCGCGACCACCTTGATCACGCCGATCTCGACCCGCGCCTGGTCGCCCTGGTCGATGCGGTGCGCGGCGTGCAGGGTCAGCAGCCGCGCCGACTGGATCTCGGCGTAGGAGTCGAACACGTGCTGCTGCATGAGCTGCTTGCCCGCGAGGGGGCCGCCGAACGCCGTCCGGGAGTTCAGCCGCTCGCACATCAGGTCGAACGCGCGCTGCGCCTGCCCGAGGAAGCGCATGCAGTGGAAGATCCGGCCCGGTCCGAGCCGCTCCTGCGCGATGACGAACCCGTGCCCGCGCTCGCCGAGCAGGTTCTCGCGCGGCACCCGGACCTCGTCGTACAGCACCTCGCAGTGCCCGCCGGGAAGGCCGAGGACGGGGGTGTCGCGGACGATCGTGTAGCCCGGCGTGTCCGTCGGGACGAGGATCATGCTGAACGCGCGGTGCGGCGGCGCGTCCGGCTCGGTGCGGCACATCACGGTCGTGTAGGCGGCGCGGTCGGCGAACGTGGTGAACCACTTGCGTCCGCGGATCACCCACGCGCCGTCCTCCAGCGTCGCGGCCGTGGTGATCTGCGTCGGGTCCGAGCTGGACACGCCCGGCTCGGTCATCGCGAAGCTCGGCCAGATCTCGCCCTGCACCAGCGGTTTCAGGAACCGCTCGCGCTGCGCCTCGCTCGCGTGCCGGTGCAGCATCAGCGAGTCCTGGAGCGTGAGCGTGCCGAGCGCGACCTGGCCGTACTCGCTGCGGCCCTGCACCTCGTTGACGTACACGTAGTCGAGGAACGGCAGTCCGCCCCCGCCCAGCTCCTTGGGATGCCCGAGCGCCCACAGCCCCTCGGCCTTGGCCTCGCGCTGGAGCCGGGACATCGTCTCGTGGGCCTCCTCGCCGCCGCGCCGCAGCACGGGCTCGGCGGGCTCGACCCGTTCGGTCATGAAGGCGTGCACGGCGTCGCGGACGGGACGCACCGACGCGGGAACCTCGAAGCTCATCCGACCACCTCCTAGAATCGCATTCTGTCCCAGGAGGAGGAGACGCGCGATGCCCGAACCACACGATGTTCCCGGGCCCGGCGAACTGGTCGCGGCCGTCCGCGAGTTCCTGGAGCGGGACGTCCTCGCCGGACTGGACGGACGCACCCGCTTCCACGCCCTCGTCGCGATCAACACCCTCGGGATCGTCGAACGCGAGCTGGAACTCGGCCCCGGCCACGCCGAAGACCACCGCGCCCGGCTGCGCGACCTGGGCTTTCCCGACGACGCGGCGCTCGCCGCGGCCATCCGGGACGGCGACCTGGACCACCGCCACGTCGAGGTCCGGGACGCGCTGACCGCCATGGTCCGCGACAAGCTGACCGTCACCGACCCCCGCCATCTGGAGGACTGACCGCCGGGAGCTCCCGGGGGACGGGAACGGCCCGGCCCCCGGGAGCGAGGGTCGGGCCGGGGTCCTGCGGTCACGTGACCATGAGGTCAGGTGACGAACCGGGGCGTCCGGGTCAGGTGCTGGAGGCGACCTTCAGCTCGTGCACCTTCGGGTCGCCCTCGTCGGCGGTGTAGTCGTCCGGCGTGGTGACGTCCTCGCCGTCCTTCAGGCCCGAGGCCTTCAGGATCAGCGAGACCGCGACCGCGACGACCAGGTTCACCAGCAGCGCCAGGATGCCGACGTACACCGTCATCTTGGTGTCCAGGCCCAGGTCGCTCAGCTTGTAGGCCGAGCCGCCGAAGTGCTTCTTGCCCTTGGCCAGGTTCGGGATCTCCCACAGCATCCACAGGCCGGCCGACATGCCCGCGAGCCAGCCCACGATCAGCCCGCCCCGGTGGAACCAGTTGGTCACCAGGCCGAGGCCCACCGACGGGAGCGTCTGCAGGATGATGACGCCGCCGATCAGCTGCAGGTCGATGGAGAACTGGGGGTCCAGCGCCAGGATGCAGACGACCGCGCCGACCTTGACGACCAGCGAGACCAGCTTGGAGACGACCGCCTCCTCCTTGTCGGTCGCGTCCTTGCGGAAGAACTCCTTGTAGATGTTGCGGGTGAACAGGTTCGCCGCCGCGATCGACATGATCGCCGCCGGGACCAGCGCGCCGATCCCGACCGCCGCGAACGCCACGCCCGCGAACCAGTCCGGGAACATCTTGTCGAACAGCACCGGGACGACCGTGTTGGTGTCCGGCTTGCCGTTGCTCGTCAGCGGCGTCACGCCCGCGGCGATCGCCATGTAGCCGAGCAGCGCGATCAGCCCGAGCACGAAGCTGTAGGCCGGCAGGGCCGCCATGTTCCGCTTGATCACGTCCCGGTTCTTGCTGGCCAGGACGCCGGTGATGCTGTGCGGGTAGAGGAACAGCGCGAGCGCCGAGCCGAGCGCGAGCATCGCGTAGTTCAGCTGGTTCGTGCCGTCCAGCAGGACGCCGTCGCTCGGCGCGGGCGTCTTGGCGAACTTGGCCTGCGCCGTGTCGAAGATGTTCCCCCAGCCGCCGACCTTGGACGGGATGTAGAGGACCGCCGCGATGATCACGATGTAGATCAGCGCGTCCTTGACGAAGGCGATCAGCGCCGGCGCGCGCAGCCCCGACTGGTAGGTGTAGGCCGCCAGGATCCCGAACGCGATCAGGATCGGCCAGTGCCCGGTCACGCCCATCGCCTTCAGCACCGACTCGATGCCGACCAGCTGCAGCGCGATGTACGGCATGGTCGCGACGATGCCGGTGACCGCGATGATGGCCGCGAGGCCGGGCGAGCCGAACCGGGCCCGGACGAAGTCGGCCGGGGTGACGAAGCCGTGCCGGTGCGACACCGACCAGAGCCGGATCAGGACCAGGAACACCAGCGGGTACACCACGATCGTGTACGGGACGGCGTAGAAGCCGGCCGCGCCCGCGCCGAACACCAGCGCCGGGACGGCCACGAAGGTGTAGGCGGTGTAGAGGTCGCCGCCGATCAGGAACCAGGTGATCCAGCTGCCGAACGAGCGGCCGCCGAGGCCCCACTCGTCCAGGCTGTCCATGGTCTCCGGCCGCCGCCACCGCGCCGCCACGAAGCCCATGCCGCTGACCAGCACGAACAGGACCGCGAAGACGATGAACTCTGTCATGTGGTCCTTCACCGGTCATCCCCCTTCCGGCGCTTGGTGACCTGGTAGACGATCGCCGTGCAGAGCACGCCGAGCGGGATGAAGGCGAACTGCATCCAGTAGAACGCCGGGAACCCGCCGAGCCGGGGCCCGTCGTGGTTGAACAGCAGGGTCAGCAGGGGGACGACGACCGGGATGACCAGCAGCCAGTTGACCGGGTGGTGGTCCGAGCGGCGCGGCCGGACGGGCGCCGCGACCTTCGGAGGCTGCTCGGGGGGTGGGTCCTGCGGGGACAAGGGGTCCTCCTCGCGCACGTGACGCAAACGGCCGATCGGGGCTGTCCAAAATATGAGACAGCCACTGACCTGGGGTGGGTGGCCGGAAGCATAGCGTTTGTCCGATTACGGTGGGGTCTCGAGAGCGCCACGACTCATGGAGCGTTCCAATATGCGAGACGCCGACTCAGGGGACGCGGCCCGCGCGACCTTCGGTTCTCGGGTGCGCGTGGTTTCAGGCCCCGTGGCCTCAGGCGCCCGCGATGTCGTCGGCGATGTCGCGGGCGCCGTAGCCGTCCGGGGCGGGCACCTCGACGATCGGGTCGTCCCGGTCGTCGAACTCGACGCGCAGCGCCCGCGCCATCGTCGCGTGCATCTCGTACAGGCAGGTCACGTAGGTCAGTTCGAGGATCTGCTCGTCCGGGAGGTGCCTCTTCAGGGTCGCGAACACCTCGTCGTGGACGCGGCCGCCGTTGAGGACGAGCGCGTCCGCGTAGGCCAGGACGGCCCGCTCCAGCTCGTCGAACCGGTCGGACACCTCCCAGTAGGCGACCGCCCGGACCTTCTCGTCCGGCACGCCGAGCGCCCGCATCTGCTTGCAGTGCTGTGAGAACACGAACTGGCTCCCGCGGGCCCACCCGGCCCGCGTCTGCCCGAGCTCGCGCAGGACCGGGTCCAGCCGGACGCCCCGGTAGACCTGGAAGCCCTTGACGCAGTGCTTGAAGATCGCCTGGTCGAGGGCGAACGTCGTCCACCAGTCCCCGGGCGACCCGGTCGCCGTCCCCTGGCCCTCGGTGGGGTCGGCGTCCTCGCCGAAGAGCCGGTCGTAGAAGAAGAGGGCCAGCTTGTCGTCCCGCTCCTGGAGCTCGGCGCGGGGTACCTGGCGGAGTCGGGGCATCGGGCTTCTCCTCGGGTGGGTCAGGCGGTGCGGTCGGCGGCGGTCCTGGGCTCGTGCCGGACGTCCTCGGGGCGGTCCAGGTCGCGCAGCCAGCAGGCGAACTCGACCAGGACGCCGTCGGGGTCCTTGAAGTAGATCGAGCGGACGAAGACGCCGTCGTGGACGTCCTTGGCGACGCCGAACTCGCTGTCGTCGTGGTTCAGCAGGACGCCGACGTCCACGCCCTTGGCGATCAGCCTGTCCCGGTACTCCTCGATCCTGTCCGGCGGGACGTCGAAGGCGATGTGGTTCATCGAGCCGACCGCCGACAGCAGCTCGCCCTGGTCGGGCAGGCCCTTCGGCGCGGACACGCCGGGCACTGCCTCCGGGGCGTCGGGGAACCAGAAGAACGCCAGCGCGTTCCCGCCGCCGCAGTCGAAGAAGAAGTGCTGGCCCCAGCCCATCGGCAGCTCGATCGTCTTGATCAGCGGCATGCCGAGGACGCCCTGGTAGAAGTCCACGGTCCGCTTCATGTCGCGGCACACCAGCGCCAGGTGGTTCACCCCGCGCAGCTCGAACTCGGTGTTGGTGCGGCCGGGCCCGGTGGAGGTCATGCCGTCCTCCCGCCACAGTCTCGGTAAGTGATCCCTTTCATCCATCTTGTCAGGAACGCCGGCCCGGCAGAACCCTGTTCGGTCGATGATCCGCGCGGGACCCGGCCCCCGGCCGGGAGGTGACCCGCCCTTTCTGCGGGTCGCGTGGCGGGCGCGGTGCGCGAGCGGGTACGCTCTGCGCATGCGAACCGACACCCACCGCCAGTGGTGGTGGCGCCGCTGAGGCGGCGCCTGTTGTTTCGCATGTTCGACGACCAGGCGATCGCCCCTCACCGGCGGTCGCCTTTCGCGTGTCCGGCGGTGCGGGGCCTTGAGCAGACGAGGGGCCACCGCGGTGGAGACCGTCCAGCAGAAGCCGCTGACCAGCGAGTTCGAGACCGCCGGGGGAGTGCGGGTGCGGCGTGTGGCCGCCCCGGTCGACCCCGAGCGCAAGTCCGACGTGCTCAACGCGCTCGTCGCCGCCGTGGGGGAGCGGCGCGGCGGCGTGCTCAGCTCCGGCATGGAGTATCCGGGCCGCTACAGCCGCTGGCACATGGCCTACGTCGACCCGTGCCTGGAGATCGTCGCGCGCGGCCGGACGATCACCGCCAGGGCGCTGAACGACCGCGGCAGGGTCCTGCTGCCCGCCGTCGCGTCCGCCGTGGCCGGGACGGGCGAGACCCGCGCCCGGACCGGCGACCTCGTCGAGGTGTTCGTCCCGCCGACCGGTGAGTTCTTCCCCGAGGAGCAGCGCAGCCGCCAGCCGACCGTGTTCACCGCCCTGCGCGCGGTGACCGACCTGTTCCGCTGCGACGACCCGCACCTCGGCCTGTACGGGGCGTTCGGCTACGACCTGACGCTCCAGTTCGAGCCGCTGCGCACCCGCCTCGAGCGCCCGGACGACCAGCGCGACCTGGTCCTGCACCTGGCCGACGAGATGGTCGTCGTGGACCGCAAGCGCGAGACGTCCCACCGGCTGTCCTACGAGTTCACCGTGGACGGCGCGTCCACCGACGGGATTCCGCGCGCGACCGAGCCGACGCCCGTGCGGGCCGTCGCCGAGCTGCCGCCGCAGCCCGTCCCGGGCGTGTACGCGCAGATGGTGCGGGACGCGAAGGAGAAGTTCGTCCGGGGCGACCTGTTCGAGGTCACGCCCGGCCACGCCATGTACGGGCGCTGCACGGACCCGGCGGCGTTCTTCGAGCGGCTCCGCGAGACCAACCCCGCGCCGTACGAGTTCATGTTCAACCTCGGGGACGGGGAGTTCCTGGTCGGCGCGTCCCCGGAGATGTTCGTCCGGGTGGGCGGCGACCGGGTCGAGACCTGCCCGATCGCCGGGACGATCCGGCGCGGCGAGGACGCCCTGGAGGACGCCGAGCAGATCCGCACGATCCTGGCGTCCGCCAAGGACGAGTCGGAGCTGACGATGTGCACCGACGTGGACCGCAACGACAAGTCGCGGATCTGCGTGCCGGGCAGCGTGAAGGTGCTCGGGCGGCGGCAGATCGAGCTGTACTCGCGGCTGATCCACACCGTGGACCACATCGAGGGGCGGCTGCGGCCCGGCTTCGACGCCCTGGACGCGTTCCTCACCCACATGTGGGCGGTGACGGTCACGGGCGCGCCGAAGACGTGGGCGATGCAGTTCATCGAGGACCACGAGGACGCGCCGCGCCGCTGGTACGGCGGCGCGGTCGGGTTCGTCGGCTTCGACGGGTCGATGAACACCGGCCTGACGCTGCGCACCGCGCAGATCCGGGACGGCGTCGCGACCGTCCGGGCGGGCGCGACCCTGCTGTACGACTCGGACCCGGACGAGGAGGAGCGCGAGACGCACCTGAAGGCGAGCGCGCTGCTGCGGGCGCTCGCCTCGTCCGAGGGCGCGGGCGCGCAGGCCGAGCCCGCCGCCGCGGAGGAGCCGGAGGGGGCGGGCGAGGGCATGAAGGTGCTGCTCGTCGACCATGAGGACTCGTTCGTCAACACCCTCGCCGACTACTTCCGGCAGCAGGGCGCGGACGTGGTGACGCTGCGGCACGGCTTCCCCGTGGCACTGCTGGACGAGCACGCGCCCGACCTGGTGGTGCTGTCGCCCGGCCCGGGCCGTCCGGCGGACTTCGCGACCTCGGCGCTGCTGGACGAGATCGACGCGCGCGGCCTGCCCGCGTTCGGAGTGTGCCTCGGCCTCCAGGCGATGGTCGAGCACGCGGGCGGCGAGCTGGCGCTGCTGCCCGAGCCCGCGCACGGCAAGCCGGGCGCCGTGGAGGTGACCGGCGGGAAGCTGTTCGACGGGCTGCCCGGCGCGTTCACCGCCGCCCGCTACCACTCTCTGCACGCCACGCCGGACGGGGTGCGGGGCGGCTTCGAGGTGACGGCGCTGCTCGGGGACGTGGTCATGGCCGTCGAGGATCCGGAGCGTCGGCGCTGGGCCGTCCAGTTCCACCCGGAGTCGATCCTGACCGCGCAGGGCCGGGCCGGGCACCGGATCGTGGCGAACGCCCTGCGGCTGGCCCGGAATTCCTGACGTCGGCTGTCAGTCTTTCCTGCCAGCGTGGGACACATGACGACGAACACACTGGCAGGAAAGATCGCTTTGGTCGCGGGCGGGACGCGCGGCGCGGGCCGCGGCATCGCGACCGAGCTCGGCGCGCTGGGCGCGACCGTGTACGTGACGGGCCGGACGACCCGTGCGGGACGCTCGGAGATCGACCGTCCGGAGACGATCGAGGAGACCGCCGAGCGCGTCACCGCGGCGGGCGGCGAGGGCATCGCGGTCAAGGTGGACCACCTCGACCGCGCCCAGGTCGAGGCGCTGGTGAAGCGGATCGACGCCGAACAGGGACGGCTGGACGTCCTGGTCAACGACGTGTGGGGCAGCGACCACCTCTTCGAGTTCGGCAAGCGGCTGTGGGAGCAGGACCTGGAGAACGGGCTGCGCCTGCTGCGGCTCGCCGTCGACACCCACATGATCACCAGCTACTTCGCGCTGCCGCTGCTCACCCGGAACCCGGGCGGCCTGGTCGTCGAGCTCACGGACGGCACGGCCGACTTCAACACCGTCTACCGGGCCGAGTGCGGGCCGTTCTTCGACCTGGCGAAGTGGTCGGTGCTGCGGCTCGCCACCGCGCAGGCGCACGAGATCGGCCCGTTCGGCGGGACGGCCGTGGCGGTCACGCCCGGCTTCCTGCGGTCCGAGGCGATGCTGGAGAACTTCGGCGTCACCGAGGACAACTGGCGGGACGCGGCCGAGAAGGAGCCCGCCTTCGCGGTCTCCGAGACGCCCGCGCTTGTCGGACGGGCCGTCACGTCCATCGCCGCCGACCCGGACAAGGGGCGCTGGAACGGGCAGTCCCTGGACAGTGGCTTCCTGGCCAGGGAGTACGGCTTCACCGACGTGGACGGCAGCCGGCCCAACGTGTGGCCCTTCGTCCGGCAGATGAGGGACGGAGTGACACCGGAGAACCCGGAGGACTACCGGTAGAGGCTCGCGGCGCGCTCGGCGGCCTCGGCCATCCGGGCGCGCAGCTCCGCCGGTTCCAGCACCTCGACGTCGGGGCCGAGGCCGAGGAGCTGGGTGAACGCCACGTCCACCGACTCCACGGGCAGGACGGCCGTGACCCAGCCGTCCGCGTCGGGCTTCTCGGCCGCCTCGTGCGCGCGCGTGACGGCCTCCGCCTCGAGGTGGAACCTCAACATCCGCAGCCCACCCGGGCTCAGCCGGACGGTCACCTCGGCGCGCAGCATCCCGTGCAGGAACGCGGCCGTGTTCTCCCGCCAGAACGCGGCCAGGTCGAACCCCTCGTCCCGGACGAAGTGCTCGCCCAGCGGCCGGACGCCGGTGATCCGGTCGACCCGGTAGGTGCGGTGCCCGCGGCCGATCCGCCCGACCAGATACCAGCCGCCGTTCTTCAGGACCAGCCCGTACGGCTCGACCGTCCGGACGACCTCCTCGTCGCGGCGGTACCGGATCTCGACGCGCTCGTCCGTCCAGACCGCGCGGGCCAGGTCGCGCAGCTGGGCGGGCGGCCTGCCGTCGCCGAACCAGCCCGGCGCGTCCAGGTGGAACCGCTGCCCGGCGCGCAGCGGCGCGTCCTGGAGGACCGACGGGAGGGCCGCCCGCACCTTCAGCTCGGCCGTGGCGACCGCGTCCGCCAGGCCCATGTCCCCGGCCGGGCCGCGCAGGCCCGCGAGGAACAGCGCCTCGGCCTCCTCGCGGGTCAGGCCGGTCAGCCGCGTCCGGTAGCCGCCGACGAGCCGGTACCCGCCGCCCGGCCCCCGGTCCGCGTACACCGGGACCCCGGCGGCCGACAGCGCCTCGATGTCGCGGTACACCGTCCGCTCCGACACCTCCAGCTCGGCGGCGAGATCGGTCGCGGTCATCTCGCCGCGCGACTGGAGCAGAAGGACGAGTGAGATCAGCCGGGACGCGCGCACGGACCCATTCTGGTGCGCAAAAACCCCGTTCTGGGGCGCACCGGGCCCTTCTTGACAAGATCGTGGCAGATAGCGGCGCAGAGCATGGTCCCGGCGCCCGCGGCGCTGTTACGTTCGCCCGCATGCTGACCGAGAACACCCCCGTCCACGCGTTCATCGACGCCCTGCCGAAGGTGGAGCTGCACGTCCACCTCGTCGGCTCGGCGTCGGTCCCGACCGTCCTGGAGCTGGCCAACCGCCACCCGGACGGCGGCGTCCCGACGAACGAGGCCGAGCTCGACGCCTTCTACACCTTCCGGAACTTCGCCGACTTCGCCCGCGTCTACCTCGCGGTCTCCGACCTCGTCCGCACCCCTGAGGACGTCGCGACGCTCGTCCTCGGCGCCGCCCGCGACCTGTCCGCGCAGAACGTCCGCTACTTCGAGCTGACCGTCACCCCCTACAGCCACCAGCGGGTCGGCATGCCGATGCCCGCGGTGACCGAGGCCCTGGACGACGCCGCCCGCCGCGCCCGTGACGAGCACGGCATCCGGCTCGCCTACATCTTCGACATCCCCGCCGAGTTCGGCGGCGACGCCGCCGTCGGCACCGTCGAGCACGCCGTCCGGCACGCCCCCGAGGCCCTGGTCGGGTTCGGCATCGGCGGCATGGAGGAGGTCCGCCCCACCCACCGGGAGGCCTTCCGCGACGCGTTCGCCGCCGCCCGCGCGGCCGGGCTGCGCAGCCTCCCGCACGGCGGCGAGATGACCGGCCCCGAGACGATCTGGGAGTGCCTCGACCACTACGGCGCCGAGCGCATCGGGCACGGCATCAACTGCCTCGCCGACCCGCGCCTGGTCGACGTCCTGCGCGAGCGGCAGATCCCCCTGGAGGTCTGCCCGACCTCCAACGTCCGCACCGGGCAGGTCCCCGACCTGGCGTCCCACCCGCTGCCGCGGCTGCTGGAGGAGGGCCTGTTCGTCACCCTCAACAGCGACGACCCGCCCATGTTCGACACCACCCTCACCGGGGAGTACCGCGTCGCCGCCGACGTGTTCGGCCTCGGCCCGGCCGAGCTGGCGGGCCTGGCCCGCAACGGCGTCACGGCGTCCTGCCTGGACGCCGCCGACCAGAAGGCGATCCTGGACGAGATCGACGCCGTCACCCCGGCCTAGCCGGGTGCGGGGCGGCGGTCAGCCCCAGGCCATCCGCCGCCACGGGCTGGCCAGGTCGGTGGTCAGGATGCGGTGCCCCTCCAGGGACCCCAGGTACCAGTCGCCGAACTCGCCCTCGTCGAACCGCAGCATCCGGCCCAGGATGTACCCGGCGGAGAACTCCTCCCAGGAGTCGTAGGTGCGGTACGCGCGGTACCCGGCGGTCAGCGAGCAGTCCTGGGCGGTCTCGACGTCGCAGAACCCGGCGTTGAGACCCCACCGGGCCATGTTCACCGCCCGGCCGAAGTCGTACCCGTACACGCTGGTCACCCGGCCGTGCGGACGTAGCAGGCCGTCCGCGCGGAACCGCTCCTCGTACCGCCGGACCTGCTCGGACAGCTCGTCCAGCGCCTCGATCGTGTCGCGGGAGATGTCCCGCTCCTCGCACCAGCGGCGGATCTCCCGCGACCACGCCTCGGGGTCGGACTGCCGGCAGTCCAGGACGACCTGGATCGCCGGGTCGCTGTTCTCGGCGTCCAGCAGCTTGTCGATCTGCTCACGCCAGCTGTCCGGATCGGTCACGTTCCAGTCGCGCGCGAGCAGCTTGCGGTTCTCCTCCGGGCCGTCCGGGTCGGCGAGGCTGTTCCACGGCGTGCCGTTCCCGACCGCCAGGTGCGCGCCGACCGCCAGCGCGTGCGCGAGCTTCCCCCAGGCGGGGGCCTCCGGGTCGGTGATCAGCACGTCGTGGTCGCGGTCCGGACGGCGCTCCGCCTCGGACAGCATCTCCGTCACCTTCCGGTGGCCCTCCCCGCCCGGGGCCATCTGCGCCAGCAGGTCGCGCAGCGGGCCCGTCGCGTCCCGGCCCGCGTCCCGCAGGATCAGCCGGGCCGCGTGCACACCCGCCCGCTCCGCGCGCTGCCCGTCGCCGAGCGCCTGGTACGCGGCCATCGCCGCCCACGCCCGCCGTGCGGCCTCGCCCGTGACGCCCGCCTCCGCCAGCACCTCGGCGGCGATCGCGGCCAGCTCCGCGGCGGCGGGGCCCGGAGGCAGCGCCGCGGCCGCGCGCTCGGCCGCCGTGAGCACCTCCAGCGCCCGCTCCGCCCGCCCCCGGGACGCCAGGGCGCGCGCCTGCCGGGCGCGCGCGAGCACCGCCATCGGCAGCTCGCGCCGCTCCTCCAGAACCGCCGCCGCCTCCGCGTAGGCGGAGGCGGCCTCGTCGGTACGACCCGTCCGGTCGTACCGCCGCGCCCGCTCCAGCAACGCCCGTGGGTCGATCATGGCGGTCAGCGTATCGGCAGTGGCTCCACCTCGACGCGGGTGTCGTGGAACACCGGGCCCGCGCCGAGGTCGGTGCTCCGCTCGGCCACCACCGCGTTGGCGTTCGCGCCGCCCGAGAACCGCGGCCAGTGCCCCTTGGTCGTCGCCGCGACCCCCGGCCTGACCTCGTCCGTCACCGCCACGACCGCCTCGAACGCGCCGCGGTCGTTGCGCACCCGCACCCGGTCGCCGTCGCCGAGGCCCCGCGCGGACGCCTCGTCCGGATGCAGACGCACGACCGGGCCGCCCCCGGCGCGCCGCCGCAGCTCCGCGTTCTCCCCGAACATGCTGTTGAGGAAGAAGTGCGACGCCGCCGAGATCAGGATCAGCGGGAACCGCCCGGCGAGCTCGGCGTCCGGGCCCTCCACCGACGGCACGTACCCCGCGAGCGGGTCGTGCCCGAGCGCCGCCGCCGTCTCCGACCGGAACTCCAGCCGCCCCGACGGCGTCGGGAACCCGTCCGCGTACGGGACGAACGGGTCGGGCACCGCCAGCCGGACGAACCCCTCCTTCCTCAGCCGGTCCAGCGTGATGCCCTCGAGGTACGGGTGCCCGCCGGACAGGGCCTGCTCGGCCAGCTCCTCGTCCGAGGCGAACAGCGCGGGCTCGGTCAGCCCCATGCGCCGCGCGATCAGCCGGAACGTCTCGGTCGTCGGCAGGCACTCGCCCGGAGGCGCGACCGCCGGCTCGTTCCACGCCAGGTACAGGTGCCCGTACCCGTCGTTCAGGTCGGCGTGCTCGTGCTGCATCGTCGCGGGCAGGACGATGTCGGCGTAGGCCGTCGTGTCCGTCGGGAACTGCTCCAGCACCACCGTGAACAGGTCGTCCCGCAGCAGGCCCTCGCGCACCCGGTTCTGGTCCGGCGTGCTCGCGGCCGGGTTCGCGGCGATCACGAACAGCGCCTTCACCGGCGGATCGTCCAGGTCGAGCAGGCCCTCGGCCAGCCGCGACATCGACAGCCGCCGCACCGGCCCGGGACGCAGGTCGTCCCGGTGCACGGCGGCGGTGTTCAGCGGCGAATGCCCGGACGTCGAGTACGTCAGGCCGCCGCCGCGCAGCCGCCAGTCGCCCGTGACGCCGGGGAGGCACGCCAGCGTCCGCAGGGCCGTCCCGCCGCCGCCGTGCCGCTGCAGGCCCTGCGTCGAGCGGATCGCCGTCGGACGCGTCCGGGCGATGCGCTCGCCCAGCGCCACGATCCGCTCGGCCGGGATCCCCGTGATCGTCGCCGCGACGCTCGGCGGGAACTCCGCGATCCGCTCCCGGAACTCCTCCCAGCCGAGCGTGTGCTCGCGCAGGAACTCCTCGTCCTGCGCCCCGAGGCCCACGATCACGTTCATCAGCGCCATCGCCAGCGCCGCGTCCGTCCCCGGGATCGGGGCCAGGTGCTCGTCCGCCTGCTTGGCCGTCCGCGTCGCCACCGGGTCGATCGCCACCACGTGCGCGCCCTCGCGCCGCGCGTCCTGGACGAACTTCCACATGTGGTGGCCGCTGGTCAGCGTGTTGGTCCCCCACAGGATGATCAGCCGCGCGTGCGCCAGGTCCTCCGGATCGATCCCGCCCGGCGACCCCGTGGTCAGCTCCAGGCCCGCGTTGCCCGCCGCCGAGCACAGGTCGGCCCGGTGCGCGGACGCCCCGATCGTGTTGAAGAACCGCCGTCCGGCCTGCCCCTCGAGGCCCTGGACGAACCCGAGCGTCCCCATGCCCCAGTACGGCCAGACCGACTCCCCGCCGTGCCGCTCGACGATCTCACCGAGCCGCGACGCGATCTCGTCCAGCGCCTCGTCCCAGGAGATCCGCTCGAACCGTCCCTCGCCCTTGGCCCCGACCCGCCGCAGCGGGTGCAGCACCCGGTCGTCCTGCCCGGCCCGCTCCAGCCACCGGTTCACCTTCGTGCACAGCGCGCCGCGCGTGTACGGGTGCTCCGGGTTCCCGCGCAGCCCGACGGCCTTCCCGTCACGGACGGTCACCACCCACGAGCAGCCGTCGGGGCAGTCCAGCGGGCAGGCGCCCAGCACCTTCAGTTCGGACATCCGCCACCGTCCTCGTTCTGAACACGATCTCCGCCACCAGTCTGGGGCATGGGGGGACAGGACCGTCATCGTGGGACGCAGGTTACGTCGCCCGGGGCTGTGGCGGGGGTGGGGCTGGGCAGGAGACCGGTGATGGGAGAGGGTGCGGACATGCCGGAGATAAGGATTCACAGTGACCTGCCCGCCTACCTGGCCGTACCGGAGGGGGAGGGCCCCTGGCCCGCCGTGGTGATCTTGTTCGAGTCGTTCGGGGACACCGCCGACATGCGGGCGCAGGCCGACCGGTTCGCGGCGCGGGGCTACCTGGCGGTGCTGCCGGACCTGTACGAGGGACGGGGCTGGCTGCGGTGCGTCCGGAAGGCGTTCCGGGACCTGCTGGCGCGGCGGGGGCCGACATTCGCGCACATCGAGGCGGCCCGGCGGTGGGCGGCCGAGCGGGACGACTGCACGGGACGGGTCGGAGTCGTCGGATTCTGCATGGGCGGCGGGTTCGCGCTGGTCGCGGCGGCGAAGCTGGACTTCCAGGCGGCGGCGGTGAACTACGGGCTCGTGCCGCGGCACGCCGAGCGGTTGCTGGCGGGGGCGTGCCCGATCGTCGCGTCCTACGGGGGAGCGGACCGGACGCTCCCCGGGGCGGCGGCGAAGCTGGAGCGGGCGCTGACCGTGCTGGACGTGCGGCATGACGTGAAGGAGTACCCGGGGGCCGGGCACAGCTTCCTGACCGAGTCGGACGAGTCGCTGGCCGCGCCGCTGCTCGCGGTGGGCAAGGTCACCTTCGGGCTCGGCAAGGGCAAGGAGCAGGCGCCGGAGGCGTGGGAGCGGATCCTCGGATTCCTGGACGGCGAGCTCGAAAACGGATCTACAACGTAAAGGCGTCGGCCCGCGCGGCGGCGGGGCCGGTCAGCCGCCGGAGAGGGCGGGCAGGACCTCCAGGTCGGCGCCCGCCTTCAGCGGCGTGGCGAGCATCGCCAGGTCGCGGATGTTGTCGGCGCCGATGAACACGTTCACGTGCGGGCGCAGGGCGCCGGTCTCGTCTCGGACGCGGCGCCCGATGGCGGGCAGGGCCGCGTCGAGCGCCGCCAGGGCGTCGCCGACCGTGGCGTCCGCCGGAAGGTCGAGCGGGACGGCGGCGGGCGCGCCCACCAGGTCGCGCAGCGCGGCCGGCAGCCGGACGGTGACGTTCACCGCGTCACCGCCCGCACGCACAGGACGTCCGGGAGGTGCCGGGCGACCTCGGTCCACGTCTCGCCGTCGTCCCGGGACGCGTAGACCCAGCCGTCACGGGTGCCGAAGTAGATCCCGGCCGGGTCGAGGGTGTCGGCGCACATGGCGTCGCGGAGCACCGAGGCGTAGCAGGGGCCCTCGGGCAGGCCCTTGTCGAGCGCCCGCCAGGTCGCGCCCGCGTCGTCGGAGCGCTGCACCTGGTAGCGGTGCCCGGCGGGGGTGCGGTCGACGTCGGCGTTCAGCGGCAGCACGTAGAGGGTGTCGGGGTGGTGCGGGTGGACGACGATGGGGAAGCCGAAGTCGGCGGGCAGCCCGGCGTCGATGCGGGTCCAGGCGCCGCCCGCGTCGTCGCTGCGGTAGACGCCGCCGTGGTGCTGGAGGAACATCCGCTCCGGACGGCTCGGATGCATGTCGACCTTGTGCACGCACTGCCCGAACTCGGGCGGCGGGTCGGGCAGGAACTTCGCGGTGATGCCGTGGTTGCGGGGCGTCCAGGTGGTCCCGCCGTCGGTGCTGCGGTAGACGCCCGCGGCGGAGATCGCGATCGTCACGGTGGCGGGGTCGGCCGGGTCGGGCAGGACGGTGTGCAGGCACAGCCCGCCCGCGCCCGGCTTCCAGGACGGCCGGTGCGGATGGTTCCACAGCCCTTCGACCAGGCGGAACGTCATGCCGCCGTCCTCGGAGCGGAACAGCGCGGCGGGTTCGGCCCCCGCGTACACCACGCCCGGCTCGGTGGGGGAGAAGCGGAGCTGCCAGACGTCGCGCAGCGCGGCGCCGGTGCGCTCGGGGAACGCGATCGGGGCGGTGTCGGCCTCGCGGGCGGGTTCGCTCCAGGTGCGTCCGAGGTCGTCGGAGACGGCGATGGACACGCCCCAGAACGGGTTGTTGACGGCGGCGAGCAGGCGTCCGGTGCGCGGATCGGCGGCGACGGCGGTGACCGGGGACGGGCTGAACAGCATCGGGTCGGCGTCCCAGCCGCCGTCGTCGCGCGGGCGCGCGACGACCATGCCCTTGCGGGTGCCGATGACGAGTGCGTGGCCGGTCAATGGTCCTCCCCGGATCAGGTGTCTCTCCGGGGATGCTCGCATGCGGAGCGTCACGACGACCCCAAAAGAGCCGAACAGGTGTGCGAAGAATCGGGCGGCCGCGCGGAGTGCGCATTACCTCTCACGTCATCGGCTTCGTGACATAGGGGTCGGTAACGTCTGCGTCATGATGACGAACACCGCCTCTTCCGGCTCCACCGCGACCTCCTCCCTTGGCGACGTCCACCCGATCGGCGAGCAGTTGCGCGCGTGGCGGCAGCGGCGCAGGCTCAGCCAGCTGGAACTGGCGTCCGAGGCGGACGTGTCGACCCGGCACCTGAGCTTCGTCGAGACCGGGCGGTCGGCCCCGAGCCGCGAGATGGTGCTGCGGCTCGCGGAGCACCTGGACGTGCCGCTCCGCGACCGGAACCTGCTGCTCGTCTCGGCCGGGTACGCGCCGATGTACGCCGAGACGTCGATGGAGGAGCCGCGGATGGACGCGGTGCGCGGCGCGCTGCGGCAGGTGCTGGACGGGCACCAGCCGTACCCGGCGGTGGTCGTGGACCGGTTCTGGAACCTGGTGGACGCCAACGAGGCCGCGTCGATCTTCACGGAGCCGGCGCCGCCGTACCTGCTGGAGCCGCCGCTGAACGTCCTGCGGCTGAGCATGCACCCGGACGGCATCGCCAAGAACATCGTCAACCTGGGCGAGTGGCGCGCGCACATGGTGGACCGGGTGCGGCGGCACGTCGCGCTCACCGCCGACCCGGCGCTGGAGCGGCTCTACAAGGAGCTGCGCGACTACCCCGGCTCCGACCCGCTGGAGGAGGCGGCGGTGCCGTCTATGGGGCACGACGTGTTCATCCCGCTGCGGATCCGGACGGACGGCGTGGAGCTGTCGTTCTTCAGCACCATCGCCACGTTCGGCACGCCGGTGGACATCACGGTCGCCGAGCTGGCGATCGAGTCGTTCTACCCGGCGGACGTGACGACCTCGGAGTTCCTGCGGGCGCGCGCCGGCTGGTGACCCTCAGCGGGACGGGGGCGGCTGGTGGCCGGGCCGCAGACGATGCTCGCGTCTGCGGCCCGGCTGTTCATGCGCCCTGGGGTGCGCGGCCGACGGCCGCGGGTTCGGCATCTGGTGGGGGAGCCGCCGCGAGGCCGGGCGTCCTGGCCTCGAGGACGGTGTGGCTCACGACCGGGGAGGCGGCGGACACGGCGGACGGGGCGTGCTCGCGGGTGCGGTGCAGGGCCTCCTCCTGCCGCTCGGCCTCGCGCAGCTCGTGGTGGATGTGCTCGGGCGGGACGCCGAGGCGCTGGAGCCCGGCGGTGGTGGAGCGGATCATGCCGGCCGGTCCGGCGAGGTAGACCTCGTGCCCGGACAGGTCGCCGAGCCGTTCGAGCGCCTCGACGATGGCCGTGCCGCGCTCTGGCTGGAGGCCGCGCTTCTGGACGACGTCGCGTTCCGGGGTCGTGCCGTGCTCGGGGCGGGGTGCGTGCTCCGGGGCGTCCGACAGGACGGGGACGACGTGCAGCCACGGGCAGGACTCCTCGAGCCGCCGCAGTGCGGGCAGGTCGTACAGGTCGCGTTCGGTGCGGGCGGCGAGCAGCAGGTGCGTCTCGCGGTGCCGTCCGGCGGCCGCCGCCTGATCGACGATCGCCCGGAGCGGCGCGAGCCCGGTGCCGCCCGCGACCAGCAGCAGGGCGCGGCCTGGATCGGCGGGCGGGGTCATGTCGCCGAGCGCGGGGCCGAGCAGCAGGGTGTCGCCCGTGCCCGTGTGGCGGACGAGCGCGCCGCTGACCCAGCCGCCCGGGACGGCCCGGACGTGCAGCCGGAGCAGCCCGTCCGGGCGGGGCGCGTTCGCGACCGAGTACGTCCGCCAGACCCGCGGCCAGCGGGCGGTCTGGACGGTGACGTGCTGGCCCGCCTCGAAGCGCAGCGGTTCGCCCGGACGCAGCGTCAGGACGGCGATGTCGGGGGTGCGGCGTTCGTGCTCGACGACCTCGGCGACCCACCAGGGCGGGGCCTGCTCGGCGTCCTGCTCGGCCGCCGCGATCATGATCTGGGCCGCCGCGTCGAACGCGGCGGCCCAGGCCGCCTCGGCCTCGGGACTCCAGGCGCGCCCGGAGAACCGGCGCAGTGTCGCCAGCAGGGCCGAGCGGAGCGCCGGGAAGTGCTCCGGCCTGACGCCGAACCTGCGGTGGCCGCGGCCGAGCCGGCTCAGGTACGAGGTCATGGCGCCGGGGCTGTCGAGGCTCCACACGAGGGTGGTGAGCGCGTGGAACAGGCGGTCCTGCTGGAGGTCCATGGCGGGTGGGAAAAGGGTGCGCAGCCGTGGATTCTCCGCGAACAGCCGTCCGTAGAAATAGGCGACGGCCTGCGCGCCGTGTGGTTCGATGTGGCCGAAACTCTCTTTGACGATTCGGGGTTCCAAGGACATTTACCGGGCTCGCCCCCAGGTAATTGTTCGCCGACGCCGACGCTCTCCGGCGCTTCCGGCGCCCTCGGCGTTGTCCGACTGACCGAGATTCTCGCACCGGGGTCGCGGGTGCTCAACCCTTACGTGTCAACTGCCGTGGAATATCTCGAAGAGTAGCCGTCGTTTTTGTCGCCGGCGATCGTGAATTCGTCATTTCGGAGATGAATACTGATCGGTATTGGAACTCGGTGCGACATGCCGTTCGCACGGCGTTCGGGACCCGGGGATTGGCGCGGTGGAGATGGGGGGCGGCCGGGTGGTGCGCGATTCTCTACCCCGGTATGAGGTTCCCTATTGGCGGAGCGTCACGTCGCCGCATCGCCGTGCCCCCGTCCGTGGCGTACTCCGGGCCTGGGCTGGGGGCGAGCCTGGGGGGTGGACCGTTGTATGGCCGTTGGCCTGCGAATACTCGGTCTTTGCGGCAAGCTTGCCGGAACGGGGGGCGGCCGGGCGGACGGTCGATGGCGGGCATGCAGCATCGGGGCCCCCCGAAAGCGGAAAATCACCGCACTCCGGGAGAGATATGCCCTCCCGGGGGGAGGGAGGGAAACCGCGCATGGCGGACACGAGAGGGCAGGCTTCCGGGGACGACGCGTCCGGCGGACGGGGGACCGGCGAGCGGGGGACCGGCGAACGAGAGGCCCTTGGGCGAAGGACCGGCGAGAGCGGACCCGGGCACGGGCCGGGAGAACGGGGGGCCGAGCCACCGCTGATCGGGATCACGACCTACCAGGAACCGGCCCGCTGGGGGGTGTGGGTGCGCGAGGCGGCGGTGCTGCCCCTGCCCTACATCCGGGCGGTCGAGCGGGCGGGCGGCGTGCCCGTGCTGCTGCCGCCGACCGGGACCCTGCGCGGTGTCCGGGCGCTGGTGGACGGCCTGGACGGCGTCGTCCTCGCGGGCGGCTCCGACGTCGACCCCGAGCTGTACGGGGCGGAGCGGCATCCCGAGACCTCCGCGCCGCAGCCGCTGCGGGACCGGTTCGAGCTGGCGCTCGTCCGCGCGGCGATAGCCGCCGACCTGCCCTTCCTCGGGATCTGCCGGGGTCTGCAGCTGCTCAACGTGGCGCGCGGCGGCGGGCTCGTCCAGCACCTCCCGGACGCGGTCGGCCACAAGCGGCACGCGCCCGACGTCGGGACGATCGGGTGGCACCGGGTGCGGATCAGCGCGACGAGCCTGACCGGGAAGATCCTCGGCGACGTCGCGGACGTCCCGAGCTACCACCACCAGGCGGCCGACCGGCTCGGCAAGGGCCTGGCCGCCGTCGCCTGGGCGGACGACCAGGTGGTGGAGGCCGTCGAGCTGCAGGGCCACCGGTTCGGGCTGGCCGTCCAGTGGCATCCGGAGGAGGGCGAGGACCGGCGGCTGTTCGAGGCGCTGGTCGCGGAGGCCTCCGCCCGGTGAGCCGCGCCCGGTGAGTTGCGTCCGGTGAGCCGCGCCCGCTGATCCGTGCCTGCCCGGGTGCGCCCGGCCGGGTGGGGCGGACGGTCGGTCCGGGGCGTCCGGAACGGTTGGGTTTCGGCGGTTCGGGGAACGGCGTTGAGGACGTGTCGTCGTTCCGGGAGGGGGCCGGGTGCCGCACGATCCGCCGCCGGACCCGCCCGAGGATCCGTCCGTGACGCGGCTGCTCGCCGGGTTCCGCGAGGACGACGGGCGGGTGTGGACGATCGAGGAGCTGCGGCGGCTGACCGACCTGCGGTTCCCGGTCGAGCGCCGCGAGCTCCCGCACGTCGACGACCTGGACGTCCCGGGCCCGGCCGGGCCGGTCCCGGTCCGGCTGTACCGGCCCGTCCCGCGGTCCGCCGGGCCGCTGCCCGCGCTGGTGTACCTGCACGGCGGCGGCTGGGTGCTCGGCGGGATCGAGAGTGTGGACGCGGTGTGCCGCGACCTGGCGGCCGAGGCGGGCTGCGCCGTGCTGAACGTCGCGTACCGGCTCGCGCCCGAGCATCCGTTCCCGGCCGCGGTAGAGGACGCGTGGGCGGTCGTCGAGGCCCTGGCGCGCACTCCGGGCCGGTTCGGGACGCGTCCGGGCGCGATCGCCGTCGCCGGGGACAGCGCGGGCGGCAACCTCGCCGCCGTCGTGGCGCTGCTCGCCCGCGACCGCGGCGTCCGGCTCGTCCACCAGCTGCTGGTGTACCCGGTGACCGGCATGTGCGCGGACACCGCGAGCTGGGCCGCCTACGGCGAGGGCTACGGCCTGGACGCGTCGACGCTGCGCCGGTTCGCCGCGCTGTACCGGGCGGGCGCCGACCCCGCCGACCCGCGCCTGGCGCCGCTGCGCGCGCCCGACCTGTCCGGCCTCGCCCCGGCGACGGTGATCACCGCCGACCACGACATCCTGCGGGACGAGGGTGAGGCGTACGCGCGGCGGCTGGCGGCGGCGGGCGTCCCGGTCAAGGGCCGCCGCTACCCGGGGACGATCCACTCGTTCTTCCTGCTGCCCGAGATGTTCGAGGCCGGTCTGGAGGCCCGCGCGTTCGCTGTGCGACGATTGCGCGCGGCGTTCACGTCAGCGCCTCCTGACACGACCGACCATGAACGCACGACCGAACACGAACGCACGACACACGAACGCACGACCGGGCGCGCGTGAGCAGCCGGGCATGAGCGGACGGACGAGCACAGCCGATCGGCCGGTTCCATCCGGCCGGCCGGTCAGACGCGGGGAGGACGGCGCGGCATGACGACCAACGAGACCGGGGACGCGCGCTACGACCGGTACGAACGCCTGAAGCTCGACTGGGGCGCGCCGCGCGTCCTGCGCGTGACGCTCAGCGCGCCCGGCCGGCTGAACGCCGTCGACACCACCGGGCACCGCGAGCTGGCCGAGATCTGGCGGGACGCCGACGCCGACCCCGAGGTGCGCGCCGTCCTGGTGCGCGGCGAGGGCGCCGCGTTCTCCGCGGGCGGGGACCTGTCCATGATCGAGGAGATGATGGACGACCACGCCGCCCGCGTCCGCATCATGCGCGAGGCCCGCGACATCGTCATGAACGTCGTGAACTGCGGGAAGCCGGTGGTCAGCGCCGTCCAGGGCCCGGCCGTGGGCGCCGGCCTGGCGGTCGCGCTGCTCGCCGACGTCTCGGTCGCGGGCCGCACCGCGAAGATCATCGACGGGCACACCCGCCTCGGCGTCGCGGCCGGCGACCACGCGGCGATCATCTGGCCGCTGCTGTGCGGCATGGCGAAGGCCAAGTACTACCTGCTCCTCAACGACGCCCTCTCCGGCGAGGAGGCCGAGCGCATCGGCCTGGTCAGCCTCTGCGTGGACGACCACGAGGTGCACGCCCGCGCCATGGCGGTCGCGACCCGCCTCGCCGAGGGCCCGGCCGAGGCCATCTCGGCCACCAAGCACGCGCTGAACGGCTGGCTGCGGCTGGCCCAGCCGAGCTTCGACGCGTCCCTGGCGCTGGAGTTCCTCGGCTTCGCCGGACCCGACGTCCGCGAGGGCGTGGCCGCCCTCCGCGAGAAGCGCCCCCCGAAGTTCGCCTGACACCACCCCGCGAAGCGCTCCGATGATCCGGCCCCGCCGCCCCGGGGCCGGGGACACGTCAGGAGAAGCGCCTGACCAGCGCGGACAGGCCGGTGGTGTAGATGCCGAGGGTGAGGGTCTTGGCCATGGCCTCCTCGTCCCCGGCGTTCGCCGAGAAGTCCGCGGACCACTCCACGAACGACTCGCCGGTCACGGTGACGGGGACGACGCGCAGGGTGGCCCGGCAGCGGCGCACCGGCAGCGGGCACTCGAGGATCTCGTACCGGTAGGTGCGGGTCTCGTCGTCCAGGGACGTCAGCCGCTCGCGGAACACCGTGTCGCCCGGCCCGATGATGCGCCGGACGCAGCCGACCCGGTCGGACGGCCCGCCGTCCTCGATGACGCCGGTGTCGACCCCCGGCATCCACTCGGCGAGGTTGCCGAAGTCGCGCAGGTAGGCCCACACCCGGTCGGCGGACGCGGGCAGGATGGCGCTGGCGTAGGCGGGCGGCAGCGCGGACGGCATGGTCATGGCGGCTCCTCGGCGGCGCGGGCCCGGGGCACGCGGGGGCGTGACCCGGCGGGGTGGGTTCGGGTGGGGCGCACGACCCCGCCCCATGCTCCACCGGGCCCGTGATCCAGGCAACGTTCCCGGCCGCCCCGAACCCGCACCGAATCCGCCTCGGGCCCGTCACCCTTCCGTCCGCACAGGTCAGGGCCACCGGACCGGTGGCCCTGACCTGTGCGGGGCATCAGGTGAAGCGGCGGACGAACTTGAGGGCCGCGTCGCAGACCTCGCGCCATCCGGAGTCGATGGTGAGGGCGTGGCCGCGGCCGGGCATCTCGACGATCTCGGTCACGGCCCCGGTGTTGCGGGCCTGCTTCTTGAAGGACGCGTGGGTGATCGCCCAGGGGACCGTGTTGTCCTTCTCCCCGGACACGAGCAGGAGCGGGCCGCGCCCGGGATTCTCGCTGTCGACCTTGGTCTCCGACCAGGGGTTGAAGTTGGCGACGGCGGCCTGGAACAGCGGGGCCCCGGGCGCCGGGACCGCGAAGGTCTCGTACAGCTCCTTGGCCTCGTCCTCGGGGACGGCGTTGGCGAAGGCGTACCGGAACTGGTCGTAGGTGAGCGGGACGGCCCGGTGGTAGTTGGCGGGGTTGGTCAGGACCGGCGCGGACGCCCGCAGGGACGAGATCGGCAGCGGCAGGACGCCCTGGAACGGCGCCGGGTCGACGGCGACCGTCGCGGCGGACAGCCCGCGTCCGGCCAGGATCTGGGCGATGAGCCCGCCGAACGAGTGCCCGACCACCGCCGCCGGGCGGGCCAGGCCGCCGATGACCTCGCCGAGGTGGTCGGCGACCTGGCCGACGGTCTTGCCCGCGAGCGTCTCGGGGTGGGCGTTGGCCTCGGCGACCGTGTCCGGGTCGTCCGGCCAGCCCGGCAGGACGGGGGCGTAGCCGGCCTCGGCGAACACCGCCGCCCACCGGTCCCAGCTGCTGGGCAGCAGCCACAGCCCGTGGACGAACACCACCGGGGTGCGTCCGCTGGCGTTCGCCTGGTCGATCTGCTGGAGGTCGTGCGCACTGGGCATGGGGGGTCCTGTTCCGGTGCTCGAGACGGAGTCGGTGGATGCGGTGTCGGTGGATGTGGTGCCGGTGGAGTCGGTCAGTCCTGGCCGAGGACGTCGCGGAGGAAGCCGATCGCCTGGGTGATCGCGGCCTGGGCCGCGTGCGTGGAGCGCAGCGGGTTGAGCATCACGAAGTCGTGGATGATCCCCTGGTAGCGGACGGCCGTGACGGGCACGCCCGCCTCCCGCAGCTTGGCCGCGTACGCCTCGCCCTCGTCCCGCAGGACGTCCGCCTCGCCGGTGATGACCAGCGCGGGCGGCAGCCCGGCGAGGTCGTCGGCGGTGGCCCGCAGCGGGGACGCGGTGATCTCGGCGCGCTGCGCCGGGTCGGTCGTGTACTGGTCCCAGAACCACTGCATGCCGTCCCGGCGCAGGAAGTAGCCGGTCGCGAACTCGTGGTAGGAGCCGGTGTCGAACGAGGCGTCGGTGACCGGGTAGAACAGCACCTGCCCGGAGAGCCGGACGCGGGACTCGCCCTTGGCCATGAGGGTGAGCGCGATGCTCATGTTGCCGCCGACCGAGTCCCCGGCCACGGCCATCCGCGCGGGGTCCAGGCCGTGCTCGGAGCCGTGGTCGGTGACCCATTCGGCAACGGCGAGGTTCTGGTCGATGGCGGTCGGGTACCGGGCCTCGGGCGACAGGTCGTAGTTGGGGAACACCACCGCGGCGCCGGTGCCGCGGGCGATCTCCCTGGCCAGGCGGCCGTGGGTGTGGTCGTTCCCGAACACCCACCCCGCGCCGTGGATGTAGACGACGACCGGCAGCGGGCCCCGGACTCCCGTGGGCCGGAAGACCGTCACGGCCGGGAGGCCCGCGATCTCCAGGACCTCGCGTTCGGTGCCCGGGACCTCGATCTCCGGGGTCTGGACGTCGTCGACGGCCTTGCGTCCCTCGTCGGGAGCGAGGTCGAACAGGTACGGCGGGTTCGCGGTCGCCTCGACGAACGCCTGCGCCTCGGGTTCGAGAACGGGCTTGCCCATGCTGTATCTCCAATGTGGTGCTTGAGTCTGTTTTGTCGGGGACGAGGCGCCGAACCGGTGCGCCCTCGCGCGGAACCGGCGCCTCACCCGCCTGGGGCGGGCGTTCCCGGCACTGCGTGCACGAGTGATGCCGCTCGGAACATCCCCTCCCGAAGGAGGCATTCCCCGTCCGCGTGCCGAGATCACCGATGAGCCCGATGCCGGGCCTGACGCCGAGGCCGATGCCGGTCGCCCACAGGGATCGACATGCCGCCCGCCGATGGGTACCGAGAGGGAAAGATCGTCGACCGGGAGGACGCCATGCTGCTCGCCGATCTGGCCCACCGAGGCGCGACGCTGTGGCCGGAGCGCACCGCCTTCACCTGGGACGGGCACCGGCGCACCTACCGTGAGCTGGACGAGCGCGGCGGAGCCTGGCGGCGGCTGCTGGCCGCCCGGGGAGTGCGGGCGGGCGACCGGATCGCACTGCTGACCCTGAACGTCCCGGACGCGCTGGAGGCGGCCTTCGGCGCCTCGCTGCTCGGCGCGGTGGTCGTCCCGCTGAACGTGCGGCTGAGCGCGGACGAGATCCGCTTCCAGGTCGAGGACGCGGACGCGCGGCACGCGGTCGTCCACCCGCTGCTGGAGCCGCTCGCCCGCGCGAGCGGCCTGTTCGACCTGACGTGCCTGCTGCTCGGTTCCGGGACCGACGACGCGCTTGGCGACGCGCCCGAGACGGACCTGCCGCGTCCGGACGCGGAGGCGCCGGTGATGCAGCTGTACACCTCGGGGACGACCGGACGTCCGAAGGGGTGCCTGCTATCGAACCGCGCGTGGGTCGTCGCGTCCGCGAACGTCGTGCACTCGCTCGGGCTCACCGGGGACGACCGGCTGCTCGGCGCGCTGCCGCTGTTCCACGTCGCCGGGTACGGCACGACGCTGGCGACGCTCGCGTCCGGCGGGACGGTCGTGGTGCCGCCCGGCGCCGCGCCCGAGCAGGTCTGGCCGGTCGTCGCGTCCCACGGCGTCACCGTCGCGGTTTTCCCCACGGGCACCGGACGGGCCCTGCGGCACGAGGCGGCGGCCCCCGGGACGCTCCGGCTGCTGTTCGGCATCGCCGCCACCGAACGCTCCCGCACCCTGACCGCGCTGCGCGACCTCGGCATCGACTACCGCGGCGTCTACGGTTCGACCGAGGCGGGCAACTTCGTGTCGGTGTCCACGCTCGCCGACGAGCTGGAACGCCCCGGCACCGTCGGACGCCCGCTCCCTCCCTTCGACGTCGCCGTGGACGCCCCGCCCGGCGAGGCGGGCGAACTGCTCGTGCGCGGCGCGACGCTGATGAGCGGCTACGCCGGGCTGCCCGACGCGACCGCCGAGACGCTCCGCGACGGCTGGCTCCACACCGGCGACCTGCTGCGCCTCGACGCCGACGGCTACCTGTACTTCGTGGACCGCGCGAAGGACATGGTCAAGTCCGGCGGCGAGAACGTCTACTGCGCCGAGGTCGAACGCGTCCTGCTCGACCATCCCGCCGTGCTGGACGCCGCGGTCGTCGGCGTCCCGGACCAGCGCTGGGGCGAGGCCGTGAAGGCGCTGGTCGTCGCGCGCGGCGAGGTCGCGCCCGCCGACCTGGACGCGCACTGCCGGGGAAGCCTCGGCGGGTTCAAACGTCCGCGCTGGTACGAGCTGGTCGAGGCGATCCCGCGCAACCACTCCGGGAAGATCCTCAAGCGTGAGCTGCGGGCCGCCCACGACCCCGCCAAGGCCGTCCGGCTCTCCGAACGGGACGGGTGAGGCCGTCCGGCTTTCCGGCTGGGAGAGGTGAGGCCGTCCGGGTTCCGGAGCGAGACGGGGGAAGCCGTCCGGCGGGCGCGGCGACCGGGGTAGCGTGCCGCCATGAGACGCCGATCCCTGCTGGTCACCGCCGCCGCGCTGGCGGCCGGCGGCACCGACCTCCTCGCGGTGGCCTGCGGCGGATCGGGCCGGCCGACCGAGCTGAGGCTCGCGACCGGCGAGACGGGCGGCCCGTACCAGGCGCTGGGGGACCGGTTCGCGGCCGAGCTGCGACGCGGCGGCTTCAAGGTCCGGGTGGTGCAGACCAACGCCAGCGTCCAGAACCTCACGATGCTCGCGGACGGGACCGCCGACCTCGCGTTCGCGCTCGCCGACAGCGCCGACCGGACCGTCCGGGCGGAGCACCGGCCCGCCGCCGCGCTCGCCCGCATCTACCTGAACTTCGTCCACCTGGTGGTGCGCCGGGACACCCCGGTCACCAAGGTCGCCGACCTCGCCGGACGGTCGGTGTCGCTCGGCGCGCAGGGCTCGGGGACCGCCGTCACCGCCGAGCGCGTCCTGTCCGTCGCGCGCCTCGCCCGGCCCGCCCGGATCCTCCGGTACGGGCTGGACCGCTCGATCGAGGCGCTGAAGGCGGACGAGATCGCCGCCGCGTTCTGGTCCGGCGGCGTGCTGACGCCCGCGCTGACGACCCTGTCCCAGGAGGTCCCGATCCGGCTCGTCCCGCTGGACGACCAGCTCGTCATCAGGCTGCGCCGGACCTACGGGCCCGTCTACGACTCGGTGGCCGTCCCGGCGAACGCCTACGGCTACGCCGAGCCGGTCCAGACGGTCAGCACGGCCAGCTACCTGATGTGCCGGGTGACCCTTCCGGACGAGGTCGCCTACCAGGTCACCAAGCGCCTCTTCGCCAGCCGCGACCGCCTGCGGGCCCCCGAGGCCCCCGGCGGACGCCTCGACCCCCGCTTCGCCATCGGCACCGGGGCGGTGCCCCTGCACGGCGGCGCGGTCCGCTACTACAGGTCCGTGTTCGGCTGACCGTTCCGCAGGTGGACCTCGACGGACAGGCCGTGCGGACGGTTCGCGCGCAGGTCGAGCCGTCCGCCGCACGCCTCGGCGAGCGCGGCGGCGATGGGCAGGCCGAGGCCGCTGCCGGGCAGGTCGGCGTGCGCGGGGGCGCGCCAGTGCCGGTCCAGGGCCTTGGCGCGCTCCTGCCGCGTCAGCCCCGGCCCGTCGTCGGCGATGCGCAGCACCAGGGCGTCCGCGTCGAGCCGGACCGTGACCGTCCCTCCCGCCGGGACGAACTTGTGCGCGTTGTCCAGCGCGATGTCGGCGATGCGCGGCACCGCGTCCGGGACGGCCCGGACGACCAGCCGGTCCGGGAGCCGCACCGAGAAGGTGATCTCCAGCGCGTCGAACACCTCCCGCCAGGACTCCAGCTTCGGGCCGAGCTCGGCGACGACGTCGAGGTCGCGGGCGATCGGCGCGCCCGCCTCCGCCTGCGCGCCCGCCTCGCTCTGCGCGAGTTCCAGCAGGTCGGTCACCGTCTTGGCGAGCCGGTTCAGCTCGGCTCCGGTCTCCTCGAACTCCCGCTCGCCCGCCGGGGCCAGGTACGGGCGCAGGTTCTCCAGCCGGAACATCAGCGCGGCGAGCGGGTTGCGCAGCTCGTGCGAGGCGTTCGAGGCGAACTCGCGCTGCCGCCGCATCGCCGCGCCGACCGCCTCGACCATGGCGTTGAACCGCTGCTCCAGCCGCCGCAGCTCCGGCGGCCCCACGTTCGCGGTGGTGCGCGTCGTGAGCTCGCCCTCCGTGATCCGCCGGGTCGCCTCGTCCAGCTCGGTCACCGGACGCAGGATCCAGCGGGCCAGCCCCCGCGCGACCAGCACCGCGAACGCCAGGACGGCCAGCGCGGCGACCAGCAGCGCGCCCCACACCCGCGCGATGTCGTCGCGGGCGTTGGAGGTCGGCGCGAGCAGCAGCACCGCGCCCGAGATCTGCGCGTCCCGGCCGGACGGCTCGGCGATCAGCACCCGCCGCGGCCCGAACGGGGTGAGCGACGGCAGCGTGTCGGTGGTCCGGCCGGACAGCGCCCGGGCGGTCGCCCCGGTGTTCGGCCCGGCCGTGGTGCCCGCCGCGGCGATGAGGGTCCCCTCGCGGTCCTGGATCCACACCGAGGCGTCGTACAGCGAGGCGTACCGGCTGATCTCCGGCTGCAGCGACTCGCTGTCGCCGGTCCGCGCCGCCAGGTCGGCGAGCTCGGCGAACCGGGTCGCGTCGGCGCGCCGGTCCAGCAGCAGCCGGCCCGTCCGGTGCGTCGCGTACGCGCCGCCCAGCGGCACCGCCAGGCCCGCGATGACCAGGACGACCAGGGTGGTGAGGACGGCGACGAGGCGGGTCCTCACGGCGGGCCGTCCCCGAGCCGGTAGCCGGTGCCGACCAGCGTCACGATCAGCCAGCCGCGGTCGGTCTTGCCCCGGATGTTCCGCACGTGCACGTTCAGCGCCCGCGAGGCCGACAGCGACGTGTCGCCCCACAGCGCGAGGAGGATCTCGTCCCGCGCGCACACCTCGCCCGGACGGCTCGCCAGCACCGCCAGCACGTCGAACTCGCGGCGGGTCACCGGAACGTCCCGGCCCGCGACCGTGACGCGCCGCGCCGGCACGTCGATCACCACGTCCCCGGCCGCGACCCGCTGCACCTTCGCGGGCCGGGCGGTGCGCCGCACCACCGCCTGCATCCGCGCCAGCAGCTCGTCCGGGCGGACGGGCTTGACCAGGTAGTCGTCCGCGCCGCGGTGCAGCCCCCGCAGCACGTCCCCCGCGCGCGCCGTCACCACGATCAGCGGGACGTCCGAGCCGCGCCGCACCCGCTCCAGCGCCTTCAGCCCGTCGGCGTCGGGCAGGCCCAGGTCGAGCAGGACGAAGTCGGCCTCGGCCGCCAGCCGGACGCCGTCGGCGGCGGTCCGCGTGTGCGTCACCTCGTAGCCGCCGCGCCGCAGGTGGGTGACGAGGGCGGCGGCGAGGCGGAGGTCGTCCTCGACCAGCAGAACCCTCATGGCGGTCAGGCTAGAGGCCCGCGGGCGATCCGCGCAGCGTCCCGGACGCCACGGTCCGCTCCGGACCCGTCCACACCGCCTGCTCCGGCCCCGTCCACAGTGCCCGCCCCCGCCCTGCCCACCGTGCCAGCCCCGGACCCGTCCACAGCGTCCGCTCCTGCCTTGTCCATGCCGCCGGCTCCGGCTACACGCGCGCGGGCGCGGCCTCGGTGGCCAGCTCCCGGCGGGACATCGCCGTGTCCCGCGTCTCGCGCATGCGGACGTAGACGACCAGCGACATCGCGGCGCACGCGGCGACGTACCAGAAGAAGCCGGACTCGATGCCGCCCTTCTTGAACCAGAGCGCCACGTACTCGGCGGTCCCGCCGAACAGCGCGTTGGAGATCGCGTACGGCAGCGCGACCCCGAGCGCCCGGACGTGCGTCGGGAACAGCTCGGCCTTCACCACCGCGTTGATGGACGTGTAGCCGGTCACGACGACCAGTCCGGCCAGCATCAGCGCGAACGCGGGCCAGAACCCGGACGCGTGGCCGAGCGCGGTCATCAGCGGGACGGTCGCGACCGTCCCGCCGACGCCGAACGCGATGAGCAGCGGGCGCCGCCCGATCCGGTCCGACAGCGCCCCGGCGAGCGGCTGGAGCAGCGCGAACACCAGCAGCGCCGAGAAGCTCACCAGCGACGCGGTGCTCTTCGGCAGGCCCGCCGTGTTCGACAGGTACTTGGTCAGGTAGGTCGTGTAGGTGTAGTACGCGAGCGTCCCGCCGGCGGTCAGCGCGATCACCAGGAACGCCTCGCGCCGGTGGCGTAGCAGTTCGCGGACGGTCCCGCGCTCGTGCCGGAACGCCGGGCTTCCCTTCGCCTCCTCCGCGTACACGCGGGTCTCGGGCAGCCCGCGCCGCAGGTAGAAGATGACGGCCGCGCTCAGGGCCCCCACGACGAACGGGATGCGCCAGCCGTACGACTTCAGCGCCTCCTCGCTCATCGTCTGCTGAAGGACGATCTGCAGCCCGAGCCCGAGCAGCTGCCCGGCCGTCATCGAGACGTACTGGAAGCTGGAGGCGAACCCGCGCCGTCCCGGCGGGGTGGCCTCGGTGAGGTAGGTCGAGCTCGCCGCGTACTCGCCGCCGACCGACAGCCCCTGCATGAGCCGGGCGACCAGCAGCACGACCGCGCCGAGGTACCCGACCGAGTCGTAGGTCGGGGCGACCGCCATGAGCACCGCGCTGCCGGACATCAGCGAGACGGTCAGGGTGAGCGCGGCCTTGCGCCCCCGCCGGTCGGCGTACCGGCCGAGCAGCCAGCCGCCGACCGGCCGCATGAAGAACCCGACCGCGAAGATGCCCGCGGTGTTCAGCAACTGCGCCGTGGGGTTGCCCTTGGGGAAGAACGCGGACGCGAAGTACGTGGCGAAGCTGGCGTAGACGAACCAGTCGTACCACTCGACGAGATTGCCGATCGAGCCGCCGAGGACGGCCCGCCAGGGTGTGCGGGCCTGGGTGGGAGTGGACACCGTGACCTCCTGCTTCTCGCGGCGCCGAGGGTTCGCGCCGTTGCAGGGAGCCTCTCCGGCCCGTCCGACCCGGTCCAGGTCTGAACGACCAGACCTAATCCGCCGTTAACACGCGGGAGGGATCGCAGGCCGCGCGGCAGGGGGGGCGAGCCCGCACGGCCTGGACGGATATAGCGGGAAAAGGACCCCGGGAGGACGGTGGGACGAGGGCGTCGGGGAACGGTCAGTCGTGGAGTTTCTTCACGACCGTGAGCAGGACGGCCGAGTCCTCCTCGGCCTCCAGGGAGTGCACCGCGTCCGGGATGATGAGCAGGTCGCCGGGCGCGCCGTCCCACACGTCCTTCCCGGCGACGAGCCGGACCCGTCCGGAGAGGACGTGCAGGGTCGCGTCGCCGGGGTTCTCGTGGTCGTCCAGCCGCGCCCCCGAGCGCAGGGCGATGAGCGTCTGCCGCAGCTGGCGCTCGTGGCCGCCGTGGACGGTCTCGGCGGACCGTCCGCTGGACGCCTCCAGGGCCCGGCCGAGGTGCTCGCGGGCCAGTGCGGTGAGCGATCGCTTGTTCATCATTCCCCTGATGACGGTGACGGGCCTGCCTCACCTCATCTTTTCCCCAGGGTGTTCACGCTGGGACAGAGGCCGTGCCACGCTCCGGTCATCCCCGGGGAAAAGCTGGGCTCGAAGGGCGATATTACTTCCCGCATTCGTTCGCCGCCCTCTTGGGCTCGGCTGTGCCGGGCATACGGTTAGTTATGTAGCGCCGAATTACGGACCGAAGAAGGATTTGCTCATGGAATCACATCTTCTCGCCATCGGCCATCATCTCGGGGGGAACCTCGGCCTTTGGCTGGGGCCCATCGTGGGCGCCCTCGCCGTGGTCGCCATGCTGGTCCTCACCGGCCGCGGCCTGCTGGGCACCCTCGCGGCCGGGCGCCGCCGCACCGTCCGTAAGGTGGACGAGTCCCACACCAATTCGCTCGAGCACGGCGGCTTCTACAAGTACGAGCCCGGGATGTACTCCCATTCCGACGTGGAGGACCGGCCCCCGCTCGCGGAAGAGGACGTCCTACAGCCGCAGTGAGCCGTCGCCGATCGCGGTCTTCCGAAGGTTGCACTCTTTTCGAAGGGGGGTGGCGGTGGGCGCCAGCACCACCTACTATGCATCGCTAGTACTAGCGATGCATAGTAGTCGAGGGGACGGGTCCCATGGCCAACGACGAGCAGGCGCGGGCGTGGAACGGCGACGACGGGCGGCACTGGGTCGACGAGCGCGAGCGGTACGAGCGCATGCAGGGGCGGCTCACCGAGCGGCTCGCGAAGGCGGCGGCCGTCCAGGCCGACCACGCCGTCCTGGACATCGGCTGCGGGACGGGCGGCAACACGCGGACGGCGGCCCGAACGGCGAGCCGGGGTCGCGCGACCGGCGTCGACATCTCGGCGACGATGCTCACCGAGGCGCGTCGCGTCGCGGACGCCGAGGGGCTGGCGAACGTGACCTTCGAGGAGGCCGACGCGCAGACGAGCCCGCTCCCGGAGGCCGCCTTCGACGTCGTGATCAGCAAGTTCGGGGTGATGTTCTTCGAGGACCCCGACCGCGCGTTCGGCAACATCGCCGCGTCCCTGCGTCCAGGTGGGCGGCTGGCGTTCCTGTGCTGGCAGCCGGCCGCCGACAACGAGTTCCTCACGCTGCCGTTCGGCGCCATGGCGGCCCATGTCGCGCTGCCGGAACAGCCCGTCGGGGACGACACCTCGGGAGCGTTCTCGCTGGCCGACCCGGACCGCGTCCGGACGCTGCTGACCGGCGTCGGCCTGACCGACGTCACCATCGAGGACGTGCGGGAACCGCTGTGGACCGGGCGGGACGCCGACGACGTCCTCGCCTTCTACACGAGCATGCCCTTCGCCCAGTCCATGCTCGCCGGAGTCTCCGACGAGCGGACGGCCGAGACCGTCCGGGCCGCGCTGCGCGACGCGCTGGAATCGCGCCAGGGGCCGGAGGGCGTGGAGCTGGGTTCGGCCGCATGGCTGGTGACCGCGCGCCGCTGACCGCGCCGTTCTTCCGGCCTCGGGGGGCCGGGCATCTCCACGGTGGTTCCTCGGATTCAGGGGCCGCTCTGCGAGGCCGGAGCGCGGCGCGGTCGCCGTGACACCGGCCGATCGCCTTCGGCCCTGATCCGTTCGACCATCGTGAGGTTCCCACATGACTTCTTTCGATCGACGTTCCGCGCTGCGCCTGGGGGCGCTCGGCGCCGGCGGCGCCCTGCTCGCCGCGTACGGCGACGCCGAGGGATCCGAGGGGCGGGCGTCCGGCTTCGTCCTGCCGGACGGCCCGCAGGTCAGGGCGGTCGAGGAGGCTCGCGGCAAGGGGCCCCTCCGCGATCTCCGACTGGTGCCGTCCGAAGGCCTCGTCGACCTCGGCGGCCGGACGGTCCACACCTGGAGCTTCGGCGAGCGCCTTCCCGGCGCCCAGATCCGCGTGAAGGCCGGTGAGGTCGTCCGCGTCCGTGTCACCAACCGGCTCCCCACCGGCACCACCGTCCACTGGCACGGCCTGGCGCTGCGCAACGCCGCCGACGGCGTGCCCGGCGTCACCCAGGCCCCGATCGAGCCCGGCGCGGACTACGAGTACCGGTTCACCGTCCCGCATCCGGGGACGTACTTCTACCACTCGCACATGGGCGTGCAGGCCGACCGCGGCCTGTACGGGCCGTTCATCGTCGATGACCCGCACGAACCACTCCACTACGACGCCGAATGGACGGTCGTCCTGGACGACTGGCTCGACGGCGTCAACGGAACCCCCGACGAGGTCCTCGCCGAACTCCGGCACGGCATGCCTCCCATGGCCGGCATGGGCATGGGAGGCCAGACGCCGGGGTCGGCTCCGAAGATGGGCCCGCACCTGCTGCCGAACGCCGGCAGCGACCTGCTCGCCGGTGACGCGGGTGACGTCCGCTACCCGTACTTCCTCATCAACGGACGCATCGCCTCCGCGCCCCGCACGTTCCATGCGAAGCCGGGCGACCGCGTCCGCATCCGGTTCATCAACGCCGGCGGCGACACCCCGTTCCGGGTGGCGCTGGGCGGGCACCGCATGACCGTCACGCACACCGACGGCTATCCGGTCAATCCCGTTCTGACCGACGCGCTGCTGATCGGCATGGGGGAGCGGTACGACGCGTTGGTCACCGTCAAGGACGGCGCGTTCCCGCTCACCGCGCTGGCCGAGGGCAAGCACGCCTCGGCGCTGGCGGTGCTGCGCACCAGCCCGCACGCGGCGACGCCGACCGCCCGGGACCGTCCCGCCGAACTCCAGGGGAAGATCGTCCGCTACGTCGAAATGCGTCCGGCCGACCGGGTCCGCCTGCCGCGCCGCGGGCTCGACCGGACGATCCGCCTCGAACTCACCGGCACCATGGCCAAGTACGACTGGGCGATCAACAACCGTCCCTACGACCCGGACGACCCGTACCCCGTGCGCTCCGGCGAGCGGGTGCGCGTGTCGTTCGTGAACCGCACGACCATGTGGCACCCGATGCACCTGCACGGCCACACCTTCGCCCTCACCAAGACGGGTCTGCGCAAGGACACCGCGAACGTCCGCCCCGGCGGAACGATGGACATCGATTTCGACGCCGACAATCCGGGTCGGTGGATGCTGCACTGCCACAACGTCTACCACGGAGAGTCGGGCATGATGACGGTCCTCAGCTACCAGAAGTGAGGCGCCGCCCCCCGCACCCCCGCTCGGCTACTATGGCTTGGTAGTAGCAGGGGAGGTGGCCGGGTGGACGTCCTGGACCGGGCGGTGGAGGTCCTCGGGCCGCTGGAGGGCCGGATCATGCGCGCGGCCTGGAGCGGTGCGGTGCCGGACGGCTTCGTCGTGCGCGAAATGCAGGCGCTGATGCCCGAACTCGCCTACACGACCGTCATGACGACACTGCGGCGGCTCGCGGACAAGGGCCTGCTCGCGGCGGCCGCCGAGGCCGGAAGTCGGGCCCACCGGTACCGGGTCGCCGAGGCCCCACGGGACTTCCTCGCCCGGTCGAGCCGCGCCGAGGCCGCCGAGGTCGTCGCCCGGTACGGGGACGCGGCGCTCGCCGCCTTCGCCGCGCGGCTCGCCGAACTCACCCCCGAGCAGCGCCGACGCCTCGAGGACCTCGGCCGGTGATCGCCCGGATCCGCCGCTCCCCGGCCGCCGCGGCCGTGGTCGGGGCGCCGCTCGCAGCGCACCTCGCCGGGATGGCGGGCCTGTGGAGGTGTCCGGGCATGACCACGGCCCGGTGCCTGCTGGGCGCGGTCCTGCTCGTCCTGGCGGCCAGCCTCCTCGCGGTCGCCGCACGTGCGGGACGGCTGGCCGCCGACACCACCCGGGAGGTCGCCCGCCTGCGGCGGCTCCGTCCGCCGGAGGAGCTCGTCCGGGCCGCTCGCGAGGCGGGCGTGCGTCGCCTCCGGCTGCTGGACGACACGTCGGTGACCGCGTTCTGCGCCGGGCTGCTCCGTCCGCGCGTCCACGTCACGACGGGGGCCGTCGCGACGCTGCCGCCGGACGGGCTGTCGGCGGTCCTCGCGCACGAGGGCGAGCACGCCAGGCGGCTCGATCCGCTGCGCCGCCTGCTGCTCCGCGCGTCCGCCGACGTCCTGTTCTACCTGCCGCTGGCCCGCTGGTGGTCGGACAGCCGGACCGACCACGCCGAGGTCCGCGCGGACCGGGCCGCGATCCGGCACGCGGGGCGTCCGGCGGTCGCCGCCGCGCTGCTCGCCGCCGACGCCGGAAGCGCCCCCGGACCCGCCTTCAACGGCGCGACGCAGGCGCGCGTCGCGCACCTCCTCGGGGACGAGCCACCGGCGCGCCGTCCCAGTCTGCGTCGGTTCGTCGCGTCCCTTCTCGGCCTGATCGGGATGGTCGGCCTCGCGATGTGCCTGGCGCAGAGCCTGCTCGTCCAGGTCTGACCGCGTCTACCCGGCCAGCACCGACTGGAGGGACCTCGTCACCAGTTCGGCGGCGTCGTCGGTGGTGAGACGCCCGCTGCGGACCTGTCCGGCCGCGCCGTGCAGGATGAAGTGCGCGACGTCGACCAGCCAGTCCGCGGACATGTCCGTCCGGAAGACGCCCTGCTCCTGACCTCGGCGGACGAGGTCGGCCATGCGTCCGGCGGGCGCGTCGTGCAGCTCGCGGACCCGCTCCGCCGGGAGCGCGTCCTCGGCCGCGACCACCAGCGCCGACGACTCGGCGACCAGTGCCCAGCTCGACTTCAGCAGCCGATTCATCGCCTCGCGCGCGTCCCCCGACAGGTCGACGGACGACAGCACCGACGCGCCCGCCGCGAGCGCGTCGGTGAGGGCCGCCTCGACCAGCTCCGGGCGGGTACGGAAGTGCCCGTACAGCGTCATCCGCCCCACGCCCGCCGCCTTGGCGATGTCGTCGATCGTGGCGGCCGGGTTCGAGCTGAGCTGGACGCGCGCGGCGGACACGATGCGGGCGATGTTGCGCTCGGCGTCGGCGCGATCGCGCTGCCGCACATGGAGACCGGCCTCGGCCTCAGCCGTGCGGCGCTGACCTGGACGGTCAGCGCCTACACGCTCACCTTCGGCGGGCTGATGCCGCTCGGCGGCCGGATCACCGACCTGCTCGGCGCCCGCCGCGTCCTGCTCGCCGGGCTCGTGGTGTTCACCGGCGCGTCGCTGGCCACCGGACTGGCCGGCTCGGCGGAGGCACTGGTGGCCGGACGCGTCGCCCAGGGGATCGGCGCGGCACTGCTGTCACCGTCGGCGTTGTCGCTGGTGGTGGCCATGTTCGAGGGGGACGAGCGGAACCGGGCGCTGGGCGTGTGGTCCGCGCTCGGCGGTGGCGGCGCCGCGCTCGGCGTGCTGCTCGGGGGAGTGCTGACGTCCGCCTTCGGGTGGCCCTGGGTCTTCTTCGTGAACGTCCCCATCGGCGTGGTGATCGTCATCGCGCTGGCGGCCATGCTGCCGAAGCGGCCGGTGCCCGCGGCACGGTCCGGGCTCGACCTGCTCGGCGCGGTGCTGGTGACCGCGTCCTCGGCGGTGCTGATCTACGCCCTCATCGCGGCGGGCGGGCACGGCTGGGTGTCGGCGGCGACCGGCGGGTCCGCGGCGGCGGCCGTCGCCGGGTACGCCCTGTTCGTCCTGTGGCAGCGGCGGGCGGCCTCACCGCTGATGGACGTCCGGCTGCTGGCGCGGCGTCCGGTCGCCACCGGCGCGTTCCTGATCTGGATGGCGACGGCGCTGATGGTCGCCGTGTTCTTCCTCGGCACGTTCTACTTCCAGCACGCGCGCGGGTACGGCGCGATGCGGACGGGCCTGCTGTTACTTCCGGTGGCGCTGGCGACGATGGCCGGGGCGAACCTCACCGGACGCGTCCTCGGACGCCTGGGCGCGCGCGTCCCGGCCGTCGCGGGCCTGCTGGTCTCGGCGGCCGGCATGGCGCTCCCGGCGCTGTCGACGCGTCCCGTGAGCGTCGTGGTCGGCGTGGCCGTCGCGGCGGCGGGCACCGGCGCGCTGTTCGTCGTCGCGGCGGTCGCGTCGGCGGTGGGAGCCGTCCTGGCCGCGCTGCTCGCGCCGCGCGGCTGAGTCGCTCAGGCGGACGCCGGCGGCGGCGGGTCGAAGCCGCGCAGCATGGCGTCCAGGGCGAAGTGGAAGCGGGATGCCGCACCGGCCGGGCGTGAGGACCGCAGGGCCTCGGCGAACAGCGGGACCTCCCGCGGGTCCGGGCCGGGCGGCGGCTCCGCCCGGCCGCCGGCCGCGTCGTCCCGCCCTTCGGCGGCGAGCATGGCGACGTGGCCGACGACGAACCCCGTCACGGCGTAGAGCATGTCGAGCGCCCGCCCCAGCTCGAAGCCCGCGGCGTGCAGCGTCTCGAGCGCGTCCTCCATGAGGCGCGTCGTCCGCGGCGTGATCGCCGGACGCGTGACCACGAGCGGGATCACGTGCGGATGCGCCAGCAGGACGTCCAGGAGCGCGCCCGCGTAGCCGCGCAGCCATCCGCGCCAGGTGACGTCCTCGGCCGAGGGCGTCGTGACCTGCGTGAACAACTGCTCGACCAGGCCGTCCAGCAGCGCGTCCTTGTTCGCGACATGCTGGTAGAGCGACATGGCCTCGACGCCGAGCTCCTGGCCGATGCGCCGCATCGACAGCGCCTTCAGGCCCTCCCGGTCGGCCAGCGCCAGGGCCGCCGTGAGGACGGCCTGGCGGGTCAGCCCCGCGCTCTGGCCGCGGGTGCGCCGGGGGGTCGTCCCGGGGGCGGGGTTCGGTGACACGGCTGGTGGCCCTTCTCACGTCCACAGATTCATACGTTGTAAGTATAGTGGCGGGCGAGCAAACTTACGTTGCAAGTTTCCTGTGGAGGTACCCATGCCCGCCGCCGCCCTCGCCCCGCCGGCCGGAGTCCGCCCCGCGGCGCTGTACGCCGGACTGGTGCTGAGCGTCCTCGCCACGCTCGTCCCGGTGGTGGACGTGACGACGGCCGACACCCTCAGGGACCACGTGCGCGATGCCTACCCCGGCTGGTCGGCGTCCCTGGTCGGCAAGGACCACGACGCCATCGTGATCTACGCGACCGTCGTCGGCGGCCTCGGCGTCCTGTGCTGGCTGTGGACGATCTGGGCCGCCCTCGCCCGACGCCGCCACGCCCGTGCCCTCATCACCACCCTGTTCGCCGTCGGGACCGGCGTCGTGCTGATGAACTTCTCGTTCTCCGGCGGCGCGTACGACCGGGTCCTCCCCGACCTGTACGGATACGCAGGCCTCCTGCCCGCCATCGCCGGAGTGGCCGCCGTCGTCTCGGCCTGGCGGCCCCGCGCCTGACGACGCCGAAGCGCGCCCTTCCCTCAGCCGGCCAGGACGGGCAGCGCCTGATGGCCGTTGGAGATGAACGAGGGGAGAGGCCGCAGCTCACCCGGGTCGACGGCCAGCCGCAGGTCGGGGAAGCGGGTGAACAGGGCGGGCAGGGCGATCTCCGCCTCGAGCCGGGCCAGCGGCGCGCCGAGGCAGCGGTGGACGCCGTGGCCGAACGCCAGGTGCTCCTTGTCGGCGCGGGTGAGGTCGAAGACGTCGGCGTCCGCGCCGTGCAGGCCCGGGTCGCGGCCGGCCGCCCCGAGGCAGCAGATGATCGCCTCGCCCCGGCGGAGCACGACGCCGCCGTCCACCTCGATGTCCTCGACGGCGAACCGCAGCGGCAGGTTGGCGACCGGAGGCTCGGCCCGCAGGGTCTCCTCGATCACGTCGTCCCAGGTGGCGCGGCCCTCCCGGACGAGAGCGAGCTGGCCCGGGCGGGTCAGCATCACGTGGACGGCGTTGTCGAGCAGGTTGACGGTCGTCTCGTGGCCCGCGCTCAGGAACAGCGCGAGCGTGTCGACGAGCTCGTCCTCCGACAGCTGCGAACCGCCGTCGCGCGCGGCGATGAGGGCGGACGACAGGTCGTCGCCCGGACGCTCCCGCTTCTCCTCGACGAGCCCGCGCAGGATCCCCTGGAGGCGGGGGAGCGCGGCGGCGGCCTCCTCGGGGGTCGCGTTGGTCCGGAAGAAGACGTCGACGCACCGGCGGATCTCCTCGCGCGTCTCCTCGTCCCCGATCCCGAACAGCTCGCAGATCACCTGGATCGGCAGCGGATAGGCGAACCGGTCGCGCAGGTCCACCGGCCCGTCCGCCCCGGCCTCCGCGATCTCGTCCAGCAGCCGGGCGACGATCGCCTCGATCCGCGGACGCAGCGCCGCCGTCCGCCGCACGGTGAACGCGCTCGACACCAGCCGCCGCAGCCGCCGGTGGTCGGGGCCGTAGGCCGTGAACATGTTGCGCACCGCGACCCAGGCGAACAGCGGCCACGCCGGACCGACCTCCCCCTTCAGCAGCGGCGGCCAGTGCTGGTAGCCGTCCTTGGACACCCGCTCGTCGGTCAGCAGCCGCCGCAGCAGCTCGGGATCGCTGATCGCCCACGCCGGGACGCCGTCCGGCAGGACGACCCGCGCCGCCGGGCCGCGCATGCGGATCCGCGCGGCGTCTCCCAGCACGTCGGCGCCGGTCGGGTCGAGGACGAACGGACCCTGCTCATCGGAAGTGCGCATCGAACGCTCCCAAGGTCGGCCGGAGGACGGCGGCGAACCGCCGTCGACGCGCCGCGGTCCGCTCCCACTCTCCGTCCGTGACCGACCGTGCGCAAGGGGCGTTCACGCCTCCTCCCGCCGCACGTCCTCCCGCCGCACGTCCTCCCGCCGCACGTCCTCCCGCCGCGCGTCACCCTGCCGCGCCGCGCGTCATCCCGCCGCGCCGCGGATCATCCGGCGAGGCCGCGGCGCAGGGCCGCGCCGAGCTCGGCGAGCTGCCGCTGCGACACCTCGGCGGACAGGACGGCCTGCGACCCGTGGAACGTCCCCGGCCACTGGTGCAGCTCGACCGACACGCCGGACCGGAGCAGGCGCAGCGCGTGGTCGATGTCCTCGTCGCGGTTCGGGCACAGCTCCGCCGTCGCGATGTAGGCGGGCGGCAGCCCGGACAGGTCGGCGGCCCGTGCCGGAGCGGCGTACTGGTCGGCGGGCCCCGAGCCCAGGTAGTGGCCCCAGGACGCGTCGACCTTCGCGCTGGTCATCCACGGCGTGTCGGTGAAGTTCCGCCGCGACCAGGTCTTCCGCCGGTCGTCCAGGCCGGGCTGGTTGAGCAGCTGGAACCGGATCGCGGGCCCCTGCCGGTCACGGGCCCGCAGCGCCAGCGCCGCCGCGATCCCGCCGCCCGCGCTGTGCCCGCCGACCGCGATCCGCTCCGGCTCGAACCCCAGGCCGGACGCGTTCCGCACGGCCCAGTCCAGAACCGCGGACGCGTCGTCCAGCGCGGCCGGATACGGGTTCTCCGGCGCGAGCCGGTAGCCCACCGAGACCACCACCGCGCCGGACGCGTCCGCGAGCTTGGACGCCCACGGGTGCTCGGTCTCCACGTCGCCCATCACGTACGCGCCGCCGTGCAGCCAGACGATCGCGCCGGTCGCCGGCAGCGGCCGGTAGACCCGCACCGGCACGGCCGGGTCGGCGGGCACCAGGTGGTCCTCGACCTCCAGGTGCGCGACGTCCGGCGCCGGAACGCTCCTCGCCAGCTTGGCGAGGGCCTCGCGCTCGCCGATCGGGTCGGAGAGGTCGGTCTTCGGGAAGAACGGGAGAAAGGGTTCGAGTTCGGCGTCCATGCCGTCATCCTGACCGCCACCGCGTCCCCGTTCGTCCGCCGACCGTCGCGTCTTCCCCACGGCCGACGCACCGGTCGGCGCACCGGCCGGAGCGTACGCTCCATTCATGGAGGCATTGGCGGAACGCCTGTCGCATCTGGGCCTGCATGTCGAGGGCGCGATCCGTGTCGTGATGTTCTACGACACGTTGATGCGCCGGCGCGTGGACCTGCCCGCCCTCGCCCGCGCCTCGGCGGGCCTCGCCGAGTGCGCGACCGGGATCCGGCTGCACGGCACCGGCCGGACGATCCGCATGTCGCCCGCGGGAACCCCGGCGTCCGAGCCGCCGCCGCCCGCGTCCACCCGGGCGCCGGTCATCCTCGACGACGAGGAGATCGGCGCCGTCTGGCTGGAACGCGCCGAGCCGCCCGGCCCGCTGGACGAGCTCGTCCTCGACCGGCTCGCCCTCGCCGTCGCGGCGGTCGTGGAGCGGTACGGCCCCGCGCACACCACGATGGCCGATCCGGCCCTGGTCGAACTGGTGATCAGCGCGGAGGCCGACGAGGCGGCCCGCGCCCGGGCCCTGCGGCTGCTCGGGTTCGCCACCGACCTGCCGGTGCGCGTGGCCGCCGTCCGGACGGGCCTGCCGCTCCACCGGGTCGGCGCGCTCGTCTGCCCGAACCGCCCGGTGAAGGCGGCGGCGCTCGCGGACGTCGGCGTCCTGCTGGCGACCACCGTCGACACCACCCGCCTCTCCGGGGACGTCCGCGCCGGGATCGGCGCCTCCGACAGCCCCGACACGTCCTGGAGGCAGGCCCGCGCCGCGCTCCGGTTCACCACCCCGCGAAGGCCGGTCGTCCGCTACGGCGACCTGGGCGCGATGGCGCTGCTCGCCCAGGTCGCCCCGGACGAGGCACGCGACAATCCCGACGTCGCCGCGATGGCCCGCCTGGCCGGGAACCCGGACGACCTGGAGACCCTGGACGCCTACTGCGCCACCGGCTCCGTCCGGCGCGCCGCCGAATCCCTCCATCTCCACCACAGCAGCGTCGCCCGCCGCCTCGAGCACATCGCCGGAGCCCTCGGAATGGAACTCACCCACCCCGCCGGGCTCACCCGGGCCACCGTCGCCCTCACCGCCTGGCGACTTCTCACGGATTGAGGACCATGGACACCGACGAAGCGGGCCGGACGCTCGCCGACCCGACCGCCTACGCCGACGAGCCCCGCTTCCACCGCGCCGCCGAGCTCCTGCGCCGCGACGACCCGGTGCGCTGGGTGGAGCCCGACGGGTACGCGCCGTTCTGGGCGGTCACCAGGCACGCCGACGTCCTGGAGGTCGAACGGCGCGACACCGTCTTCCGCAACGCCCCGCGCCTGGTCCTCGGGACCGCCGAGTACGACGCGATGCGGGCCGGAGGCGGCGGCGCCCGCACGATCGCCCACATGGACGCCCCAGAGCACCGCGCCGTCCGGGCGATCGGCGCCGACTGGTTCAAACCCCGGGCCATGCGCGCGCTCGAACCGAGGGTCCGCGAACTCGCCCGCGGCCACGTCGACCGGATGGCGGGCCTCGACGGCGAGTGCGACTTCGTCGAGCACGTCGCCCTCCGGTTCCCGCTGCAGGTGATCCTCTCGCTGCTGGGCCTCCCCGAGTCCGAGTTCGACCGGATGCTCACCCTCACCCGCGAGCTCTTCGGCGCGGACGACGCCGACCGCACCCGCGGCACCGGCGCGGAGCAGCGCCGCGCGGTCCGGGAGGACCTGTTCGCCTTCTTCGCCGACCTCACCCGCTCCCGCCGCGAGCACCCCACGGGCGACCTCGCCTCGGCCATCGCCAACGCCCGCGTGGACGGCCGGCCCCTGAGCGACCGCGAGACCGCGTCCTACTACGTGATCATCGCGACGGCCGGGCATGACACCACGTCCGCCACCATCGCGGGGGGCCTCCTCGCGCTCGTCCAGCACCCGGGCCAGCTCGAACGCCTCCGCGGCGACCTCGGGCTCATGCCGTCCGCGGTGGAGGAGATGGTCCGCTGGGTGTCGCCCGTCAAGGGCTTCATGCGCACCGCCGCCGAGGACACCGAGCTCCGCGGCAGGACCATCCGGGCAGGTCAGGCGGTCTTCCTCTCCTACCCGAGCGCCAACCGCGACGAGGAGGCCTTCACCGGCCCGTTCCGCTTCGACGCCGGACGCGACCCCAACCGGCACCTCGGGTTCGGGTCCGGCGTCCACTACTGCCTGGGCGCTGCCCTCGCCCGCATCGAGATCCGGGCGTTCTTCGAGGAGCTGCTGCCCAGGCTCCGGAAGATCGACCTCGCCGGGGAGCCGGAGGGCATCGCCACCACGTTCGTCGGCGGCCTCAAACACCTCCCGATCCGCTGCGCCCTCACCTGACCCCTCGCCCGACGCCGCGGAGCCCGCCCGAACTTGGCCGATGTTTTGTGCTCCGGCAGGCGTGAGCACCCGTGACGGCGACATAGCGTCGAGGTGATCGCTTGGGGGAGGGACGGACGTGCCGGTTGATCACGAGGAGCACCCGACCGGGCCGGTGGTGCGCGAACTGCGCGAGCTGGCCGAGTTCGACGCCGTGGTGCGGCTGGTCAACGAGATCTGGGGAGTCAACGCCGACGGCGACCCGGTCTCGGCGGAGATGATGCGGGCCCTGTCCCACGCGGGCAACTACGTCGCCGGCGCCTACCAGGACGGACGGCTCGTCGGCGCGTCCGTGGCCTTCTTCGCCGCGCCCGTCGGCACGTCCCTGCACTCGCACCTGACCGGCGCCTCCGGCATCGGACGCGGCGTCGGGCTGGCCCTGAAGCTGCACCAGCGCGACTGGGCCCTCGCCCGCGGCCTGACCCGCATCACCTGGACCTACGACCCGCTCGTCCGCCGCAACGCCTACTTCAACCTGGTCAAACTCGGCGCGCGGCCGGTCGAGTACCTGCCGTCCTTCTACGGCGCCATGGACGACGCGATCAACGGCGGCGACGACAGCGACCGCGTCCTGGCCGCCTGGGACATCGCCGAGCCGCTGCCCGGGGAGGCGCCCTCGAGCGGTCCCGTCGCGTGCGCCCTCCGCGACCGCGACGGCCGCCCCGAGATCGTGGAGACCGCCGCGGAGACGGTCCTGATCGAGCTGCCCGCCGACATCGAGACGCTGCGCCACACCGATCCGAACGCCGCGCGCGCCTGGCGGCTGGCCCTCCGCGAGGTGCTGGGCGGCCTGCTCGCGAACGGCGCCCGCGTCGCCGGCTTCCATGACCGCGCCGCCTACGTCGTCGACCGCGCCCCGACCACCCGTCCGAGCGCAGACCCGTCGTCCGCCGAGGAGGCGGACCCGTCCCCCAGGAGCCGCCGATGAAGATCAACGGGATCGAGCTGCGCCGGATCGCGATGCCGCTGGTCGCGCCGTTCCGCACGTCCTTCGGCACCGAGACCGCCCGCGACGTCCTGCTCGTCCGCGTCGTCACGGGCGAGGCCGAGGGCTGGGGCGAGTGCGTCGCGATGGACGCCCCGCTCTACAGCCCCGAGTACGTCGACGGCGCCGCCGACGTCCTGCGCCGCTTCCTGATCCCCGCCCTCCCGAAGGGCGACGTGGACGCGTACGCGGTCGAGCGGGCACTGGAGCCGTTCAAGGGGCACCGGATGGCGAAGGCCGCGCTCCAGACCGCCGTCCTGGACGCCGGGCTCCGCGAGTCCGGCCGGTCCCTGGCAGGCCACCTGGGCGCGTCCCGCGACCGGGTGCCGTGCGGGGTGTCGGTCGGGATCATGGACTCGATCCCCGAGCTGCTCGACGCCGTGGCGGGCTACCTCGACGAGGGCTACGTCCGGATCAAGCTGAAGATCGAGCCGGGTTGGGACGTCGCGCCGGTGCGGGCCGTCCGCGAGCGGTTCGGCGACGACCTGCTCCTCCAGGTGGACGCCAACGCCGCCTTCACCCTGGTCGACGCGCCGCTGCTCGCCAAGCTCGACGCGTTCGACCTGCTGCTGATCGAGCAGCCGCTCGCCGACGACGACATGGTGCAGCACGCCGAGCTCGCCCGCCGCCTGCGCACCCCGATCTGCCTGGACGAGTCGATCGAGTCCGCCGCGCACGCCGCCGCCGCGATCACGCTCGGCGCCGCGTCCATCGTCAACATCAAGCCCGGACGCGTCGGCGGCTACCTGGAGGCCAAGCGCATCCACGACCTCTGCCGCGCGCACGGCGTCGCGGTCTGGTGCGGCGGGATGTTGGAGACCGGGATCGGCCGCGCCGCCAACGTCGCGCTCGCCGCCCTGCCCGGCTTCACCCTGCCCGGCGACACCTCGGCGTCCCGCCGCTACTTCGCCGAGGACGTCACCGAGCCGTTCGTGCTGGACGACGGCCACCTGAGCGTGCCCGCCGGGCCGGGTATCGGCATCGAACCCGACCAGGATCGGCTACGCGCCTTCACCACGGCGTCGGAGTGGATCAGTATCTGAGGCATGCCTCATATCCATCTGGACAATGACCTGCCGGGGATCGTCGGACTGTTCCAGTACCGCCCCGAGACCGCACGGCCGATGAGCGAGCTCGCGGAGGTGCTGCTGCGCGGGCCCGCGACCCTCGGACGCGGCGAACGCGAACTGATCGCCGCCTACGTGTCCGGGCTCAACGAGTGCGGGTTCTGCGCGGGATCGCACTCGGCGTTCGCCGCCGCCCAGCTGGACGGCGGCGCGGAACTCGTCGAGCAGACCCGCCGCGACCCCGCCACCGCGCCCGTGTCCGACAAGCTCAAGGCGCTCCTCGCGATCGCCGGGTCGGTGTGGCGCGGCGGACGGCACGTCAGGCCCGAGCAGATCGAGGCGGCACGCGAACACGGCGCCACGGACCTGGAGATCCATGACGCCGTGCTGATCGCCGCCGCGTTCTGCATGTTCAACCGGTACGTGGACGGGCTGGGCGCCCTCACCCCCACGGATCCGGCCGCCTACGCCGCGATGGCCGAACCGATCGTCACCCTCGGCTACATGCACATCTTCCCGGAGCCGGAGCGGAAGGACTGAGACGGCGCCCGGGCCCCAGACCTCGAACGCCTCTGACCCCGAACACCTCTGGCCTCGAACGCCTCAGACGCCGAGCACCTCGGACGCCAGGGCCGTGCCCTGGACACGCGCGGCGATCTTGGCGAACGCGGTGTCGCGTGAGGTGGACATGTCGTCGGCGAACGGGGAGAACCCGCAGTCGTCGCACGTCCCGAGCCGGTCCGCGGGCAGGTGGCGGGCCGCGGTCAGGATCCGGTCGCGGACCTGCTCGGGCGTCTCCACCACGGGGTCGATCGGATCGGTCACCCCGACGAACACGCGTGAATCGGCGGGCAGATGCTCGGCGATGACGGCCAGCACCCGGTCCGGGTCGGCCTCACTGGCCATCTGGACGTAGAAGTTCCCCGCCTTCAGCTGGAACAGCTTGGGCAGCAACTCGGTGTAGTCGACGTCCAGGCTGTGCGGGGAGTCCTGGTCGCTGCCCGGGCAGGTGTGCATGCCGATCCGGGCGCGGTCGGTGGCGGAGAACCGCTCCAGGAGGCGGTTGTTGAGCGTGATGAAGTGGTCGAGCAGGCCGCCGCTGGGGTCGAGCTTGAGGGACAGCCGTCCCTCGGTGAAGTCGAGCTGCACGACGTGCGCGCCCGCGTCGAGGCAGCCGCGGATGTCGGCCTCGGTCTCGTCGAGCAGGTCGTCCAGGAACCGCTCGCGCGGGTACCCGGCGATGCCGTCGGCCGGGTACAGCAGGCTGAGCGCGGACGGGGCGATGACGGCCTGCTTGACGGGCGCCTTCGTGATGCGCTGCGCGGCCCTGAGGTAGTCGGCCGCGCGCCGCTGGTAGCGGAACGGCCCGGCCGTCAGCCGCGGGAACTGCCGGGTGTGCCCGTCCGCGAACGGGATGATGACGCCGTCGGGGGCCAGGGCGGTGAGCCCGGCGATCGGGTAGGTCGCGAAACTCGGCTTGGACTGCTCGCCGTCGGTGACCACCGGCGAACCCGTCTGCTCGAACCGCCAGATCGTGTCGGCGACGGCCTTGTCCTGCGCGGCCGTGACGTCATCGCCTGCGGCCAGCGCGGCCAGGAGCTCGGGGGAACGGGGAATGCTGCCGATCGGTTCGGTGGGTATGCCCATGCCCGCGACCCTAGATCACGCTCTATGACGGGTCAATCACTTGCTGTGCAGGGGAGACTCGTGGACGTCGCGCTGGCCGGACCCGGTCGGCCGGGCCGCCCGAACGGCCGGCCGACCCGGGAGGCGACCGCTCAGGGGACCAGCTGGGCGTAGTGCTTCTGGAGGGCCTTCCGGTCCTCCTCGGTCCACTCCGGGATCCGCTCGCCGCGCAGCCGCAGCTCGATCATGTCGAGCAGGTGGTGCCAGCCCGCGCCGTTGCGCGCCAGGACCATGACCGGGTCGATCTCCTGCCCCTGCGCGGCGGCCCTGACCTCGCCCAGGTCCATGCTGTGCGTGAGGGTGACCGTCGAGCCGCCGCCCGCCTCGTCCAGCTTCCAGATCACCACCGCGCTCGGGTTCATCTCGTTGAAGTAGGTGTGCTCCAGCCGGTGCGGCGGCTCCACCTTGATGACCCGGTCCTCGACCCGCTGGGTGCCCATGTGGACCATGACGATCTTGCCGTCCGGGCGGAGGTCGTACTCCTCGACCTCCACGCCCATCCACTGGGAGATCTCGGACGGGGTGGTGATGACCCGCCAGACCTCGGCGACCGGATGGTCCAGCCGCCGCTCGTAGGTGAACAGGGCCCGGTCGCCGTCGCGCTGGATGGTGCCGTCGGTCATTGCTGCTGCTCCTTGGCGTCGAGATCCGAGACCGCGGGCCGGCTGATGCCGAGTCGCGCCGCCGAGTTCTGGGCGGACGGAACGCCGTCGAAGAGGACGTCCGGGATGCGACGCCGCCGCGGCTGTGCGAGCACTGCGAAAGCACTCACTCTCTGTAATCTTCCATGCACGCCATATGGTGTCAAGGCCGCACGCCGACGCCCCGGAGCATCGGCCGCGCTTCGGTTCCGGCGCCCTCGGCGCCGACGACGAGCCGCCCGCCCTCCAGTCCTCCTCGAGGGATCTCCTCGGGGAGGGCGTCACCGGTCCCGGTATCCCGCCCGTTCGTCGGGTCGAGCATCTCGTGGGCCTCATCGACGTGAGGGTTACTATCTAATTCTCAAGTCGCTCGCCTATCGAGTGTGGACGGGGCGGTGGGTCGTCGCTTCGCCGGGAGCGGGCGGGCCGGCCGGCCCGAAAGGGGGTCGCATGGCTCTGGAGAAACATCCCATGGTGGAGGCGATTGGCCCTGCTGGGCTGGCGGATCAGGGTGATGCGGCGGAGGTGCGTGAGGCGTGCGCCCGGCTTGCCGAAAGGGTGGCTGGACGTCGCCCCGCGGTGCCGGTACGGCGTCGTCCGGGCTCGGGAAGCCCGCGCGAGGGTTGACCGATCACTATAAAAAGCTATAGTGACGTGCATCATGGGTCTTCGGGCTCGCGCGACCGAGGCCCCGCACGACGATCTCATCAGACGCTGGAGGTGTCTGGCTTGAGTTCTCTCCGTGAGACGTACGAGTCCCTCAATCTCGAGCCCAAGCCGATCCGGCCGCACATTCTCGCGGCGGCCACGGTCGTGTTCGGGGACGACTACTACGCGGGCCGCCGGGAGACCATCAACCTCTCGGGGTTCGTGCAGCTGAACAAGTGGCCCATGCCGGGCTTCGAGCACCGGGTCGACGAGAAGGGCCACGCCGAGCTCGACCTCGAGCTGATCAGTGCGCCCGAGGTCGGCATCAAGGGCTACAGCTACGAGCTGGACGACCGCATCCAGGTCCTGTCCAACCCGTTCCTGCCCAACACCGGCCACGTCCGGCAGATCGTGCCGGGCAAGAACTTCCCGGCCGAGTTCTACATCCGCCGCTTCGGCATCCTCGAGACCAGCACACTGCGGCTGGCCCACCGCAACGTCATCGACATCTACGGCGTGGTCGACGGCATCCCGCCGTACAAGAAGCCGCTCACCGGCCCCTACCTGGGCTCCCCGCGCGGCGACGGCCCGTTCGACGTCGTCCAGGCGCCGAACGTGGTGCGCGGCACCACCCTCCCCGAGGCCTGGTACCCGGCCGACGACGAGAACGAGCCGGTCGGCATCACCCCGACGGTGTTCTTCGCCGAGAGCGCCGGACCGTGCATGTCCATGCTGGTCGACCCGTCCATGATCATGCAGGTCTCCATGGAGGGCTCGGTCACGATCGAGAAGGACGGCCGGACCGAGACCGTCGACCTCGCGGGCGACTACCGCAAGGCCGCCGGCACCGAGATCCTGCTGTTCGGGCCGGACAAGCACGACGAGGGCACCGGCGTGCTGGCGCAGATGGCCCGGGTCGCGATGAGCGGCCAGAGCGACCTGCTCGGCGGCCGGGTCATGCTGCGGGCGAGCTGGCCGCGGCCGTCCGGCGGCACCCTCGGCGACGGGACGGAGGAGAGCCTCAGCCGCGTCCGCTACCCGTCCGACCTCCACATCGACGGCGAGTTCGAACTGGTCGCCCCGCAGGCCACCCTGTACGCGGCGAACGCCGTGCACGTCTCGGGCAAGCTGTCCGACCTCGAGCCGACCGGCACCGAGCTGTCCATGATGGGCGCCGACGCGGCGCTCCTCACCGCGGGCGGCGAGGTCAGGGCCAGGCTGACCGGCCTCAAGCTCGTCATGCGCGACGCGCTCGTCGGTGAGACGGCCGCGGTCAACATCTGAAGCCGTTCCGGCCGCCGCTTGACGCGGCGGCCGGAAACGGTGTTACTTGAAATTCCGGTAGCAGTCAGGCGGTGCGTCCCTCCCGGGTCCACGAAGCCCGGGAGGGACGCGCGTCCGATCCGACCGACCCCCGAATCCACCCGCAAGAGACGACCGCCGATCGCGATCCGTTCCGCCCGGGACACCTCGTCCCGGGCCGCGCCTCCGGGAGGACCGTCCGTGGACCCGAGCCTCGTGCTCATGCACCAGGCGATGCTCGCCGACCGGCCCAGGCTGGACGCCTACGACAAGGCGCTGGCGGCGTCCGTCCGGGGCGGCGTGGTCGCCGACGTCGGCGCGGGCACGCTCGCGCTGTCGCTGCTGGCGCTGCGCAACGGCGCCTCGCACGTCTACGCGGTCGAGGCCGACCCGCGGACGGCCGAGCTCGCCGGGCGCATCGCCGAGCGCAACGACCTGCGGGGACGGCTGACGGTCGTGCGCGGCGACGCGCGCACGGTGGAGCTGCCCGAGCGGGCCGACGTGGTCGTGTCGGAGATGATGGGCAACCTCGGCCCCGAGGAGCAGATGATGGAGGTCCTCGGGGCGTTCAACGCGGCCAACCTCGCGCCGGGCGGACGGACCGTCCCGCACCGGCTCGCGACGCGGCTCGCGGCCGTCCAGTTCGACGGCGAGGGCTGGGGCCTGTGGAACGGCGACTTCTACGGGTACACGCTGGACGCCGTCCAGGAGGCCGCCGAGCCCGCCGCGCAACTGCACTTCTTCCAGCGCCCGCCGACGCTGCTGAGCCGTCCGGTGACGGTGGCCGACCAGCGGCCCGGCGGCGCGTCCCGGCTGGACGCCGCGCGCTCGCTGACCATCACCAGGCCCGGCCGGCTGCACGCGGTCGTCGGGTACTTCACCGCGACCCTCGCGAAGGGGATCACGCTGTCCAACCTGCCGTCCTACCCCGGCTGCAACTGGGCGGTGTGGGTGTGGCCGCTGCGGCACACGCCGGTCGCGGCGGGGGACATGCTCCGGGTCCGGCTCGAGCCGCCGCCGGACGTCCGGGACATCGGCTCGTGGCGGCTGGAATGCGGCCTGCGGAAGGGGAGATGACGATGCCGTTCGCGGCGGGCACGGTCCGGGACATCCCGGTCCGCGCGTTCAAGCTGTGCGGCCTGACCTGGACCGGACAGGACCTGTGGTTCTCCGAGGCCGTCTCGAACCAGATCACGGCGCTGGACCCGGCGACCGGCGAGGTGCGGCACCGGGTGCCGTGCGCCGACGTCCGCACCGACCTGACCACTTTGGACGGCGACCTCGTCCAGATCGCGGGCCCGGACCGGGACCTGCGGATCCTCGACCGGAACGGCGGCGAGGTGCTCGGCGAGCGGCCGAACCCGCGTCCGGGGAACGTGCTGTGCGGGCTGGAGGCGACCCGGCACGGGCTGTGGCTCGGCTACGAGGACCTGCGCCAGATCGACCTGCGCGACCCCGGCGACCTGCGGCTGCTGGCGACCTACCAGGTCAGCCGTCCGGTCGCGGGCATCACCATGTCGGACGGCTTCGTCGCCTACTCCGACTACCGGGGCGCGACGATCAACCTGCTGGACCTGGCGCGCGGCGTCGAGGTGGCCTCGGTGTCGGTCGCGGGGAACCCGACCGGCATCGCCTGGGACGGCACCCGCATCTGGTACTGCGACCACACCACGCTCCAGCTGCGGGCCATCGAGATCCCGGGGATCGCCGGTGACTGAACCGCCCGGCGGGCGGGGGGCGGTGGACGCGCTGCTGCTCACCGGACGAGCGATACGGGTCGCCGCGACGACCGCGCTGGTCGCGGCGTCCGCGCTGCCCGCCGCGCTCGCGCTCACCCTCCTGCGCGGACGCGACGCCGGCCTGCGCCACCTGTACAGGCGGCTGACGGCACTGCTCATGCTGCTCGGCCCCGCGTTCGTGAAGGCGGGCCAGGTGCTCGGGACGCGCCGGGACGTCCTGCCCGGCGCGCTCTGCGACGAGCTCTCGCTGCTGCAGGACTCGATGACGCCGATGACGCCCGCGCAGTCGCGGCGCGGGCTGGACGCCGCGTACGGCGCGTCTGGCAGGGCGCCGTTCGGCGCCCTGCCCGGACGTCCCGTCGCCAGCGGCAGCGTGGCCTGCGTGTACGCCGGGACGCTGCCGTCCGGGGAGCGGGTCGCGGTGAAGCTGCGGCGCGTCGGGGTGGAGCGGGCGATGCGGCGCGACCTGGCGCTGCTGCGCGGCGGCGCGCGGATCGCGGCCCGGACGCGTCCGCTGCGGGGCGTGCCGGTGGTCGAGGTCGTGGACGGCATGTGCGCGGCGGTGCTCGGCCAGCTCGACTTCGGCCGCGAGGCCGAGAGCCTGGCCCGGCTGCGGGACGCGCTGTCGGCCGTGCCGCGCGTGTGGGTGCCGAAGGTCCACGCGGACGCGTCGCGCCCCCGCTGCGTCGTCATGGAGTTCATCCCCGGCCTGGAGCTGGACACGGCCGCGTCCTGCCCGCCCGCGCTGCGCCGCGCGTTCGCCGGATCCGCGCTGACGGCCGTCTACCACATGCTGTTCGTCACCGGTTTCGTCCATTGCGACATGCATCCCGGCAACCTGTACTTCACCAGGTCCGGGCAGGTCGTCGTGCTGGACGCGGGGTTCAGCGTGCAGCTGTCGGACCGGCTGCGCCGCCTGTTCGCCGAGTTCTTCCTGAACATGGCGACCGGACGGGGCCGGCGCTGCGCCGAGATCGTGGTGGAGAGCGCGGCGGGCGTCCGCGCGGACGCCGACCTGGAGGCGTTCACCGTCCGGATGGCCGACCTGGTGGAGCGCAGCCACGGGCTGCCCGCGCGCGAGTTCAGCCTGATCGCGTTCGCCGCCGAGATGTTCGACCTGCAGCGCCGGTACGGCGTCCACGCGGCGTCCGAGCTGATCTTTCCGCTGCTGTCGCTGCTGGTCATCGAGGGGACGATCCGCGACCTCGACCCCGGCATCGACTTCCAGGAGGTCGCCAGGCCGGTCCTGAACCGCGGGCTGTTCGGCGCCCGCACGGGAACGTCGTGAGCTGATGTGAGCCGACGGGAGTGGGTATGGCAGCGGATGTGGGCGCCGTGACGTTCCGCGCGTTCCTCGGTCCCGCCCGGGGCGCCCGGGTGCTGGAACTCGGCGGCGCGAACCTGGCGGGATGGGCGGCGGACGGCGGCGCGTCCGCCTACCGGGTCCTCCCCGCGGACGACCTGGACGGCTGGTCGGGCCACGCCGACGGGACGTTCGACCTGGTCGCCTCGTGGATGGCGCTGCAGCGGACGCGGAACCTCGCGCGGCTGCTGGGGACCGTCCACCACCACCTGCGGCCCTCCGGACGGCTCGTCCTGGCCGTCCCGCATCCGATCGCGACCGCCGCGACCGGCGACGGGCCGCCCGCGTACTTCCGCGAGGGCGACCGGAAGGCGGGGAACGAGGTCGTCCGGCACCGGACGCTGGCGTCCTACCTGAACGAGCTGAGCCTGTGTGGGTTCCGGCTCGTGGAACTCTCCGAGGACGGCCCCGGCGGCCTGCCGACCGGGCTCGTGTTGCGGTGCCGAAGAGCGGGCGTGTCGGTTTAGATCTGTATAGCCTCCTCCCCGTCGGACCGTCCGGACGAGGGGGAACCGCGATGAGCGACGGCGTGAAGAACGACGGCATGGCGAGTGACGGCATGGCGCCGAGGAGGCTGTGGCCCGAGGGGGCCGACCCGGAGTACGTCGCGGCGCGCGACGCGCTCCTCAAGGAGGAGCGGGAGCTGCTCGTGCACGCCGAACGCGTCGCGGCCGCCCGCCGCGCGCTGCCGCCGGGACCGGTGCTGCCGCGCTACACCTTCGCGGAGGGCACGCGCGACCTGGCCGCGGGCTGCACGGTCGTGTCCATCGCGATGGACGAGCTGTTCGGCAGGCACGACACGCTCGTCCTGTACCACCTGATGTACGCGCCGGACGCCGAGGACCCGTGCCCGATGTGCTCCATGTGGGTGGACGGCTTCCACGGCGTGTCCCACCATCTCGCGCGGCACACCGGCTTCGCCGTCGTCGCCAGGGCTCCGCTGCCGAGGCTGCGCGCCTGGGGACGGCGCCGGGGCTGGGACGGCCTGCGCCTGCTGTCGAGCCACGACTCGACGTTCAACCGCGACATGGGCACCGAGAACGCGGACGGCGTGCAGCACCCGGGCATCTCGGTCTACGACCGGGACGCGCGGGGGCGCGTCCGGCACCGGTACACGATGCAGGCGTCGGTCTCCGACGACCTGCCCGAGCGCGGCATCGACCCGCTCTCGCCGGTCTGGCAGGTGCTCGACCTGCTGCCCGGCGGGCGCGGATCCTGGTACGCCGCCAACGACTACGCGGGCGCGCGGCGGGGCTGACACTCCGGCCCCCGCCGCGCGCCCGCCCCCTCCTGCCCCGGGCGGTCAGGGCGGGGTCGGTGAGGTGGCGGTCCCCTGGTCAGGTAGTGGACGGTCAGGTGTGGGGACGGTCAGGTAGTGGGACGGTCAGGTGGCGGGGTCGAGCCAGATGTTGGTGATGTCGAAGAACTGGATCTGCGGCACGTGGACGGGGTTCCGGACGCGGCTGCCGTGGTAGCGGGAGGTCATCGCGGCGAACGACAGGATCGGCACGACGGGCAGGTCCGCCATGATCCGCACGTCCACCCGGTGCCACAGCTCCTCGGCGGCGTCCGGGTCGGGCTCCTCCAGGGCGCGCTCGATCAGCTCGTCCACCTCGGGGTCGCTGTAGCCGCCGTAGTTGGTGGTGCCGGGCACGTCGTTGGTCTGGAACAGCGGCTGGACGATCACCCGGCCGTTGTTGCCGAACCAGTCGGGCGTGAAGCCCGGCTCGGCGATGTCCCACGCTCCGGCGCGTCCGGCCTCGGGGTTCGACAGCGCGGACCCGTAGTACTCGGCCTGGGTGAAGTAGCGGTAGTCGAGGGTGATGCCGATCCGTTCCAGGCTCGCCTCCACGCAGGCCATCACCTTCTGGTGGATGCCGATCCGCCGGACGGCCGCGATGAGGGTGAGCCCGTCCCCGTACCCGGCCTCGACCAGCAGCGCGCGGGCCTTGTCCAGGTCGCCGCGTGAGCCGGGGGTGGGGTAGGGGTCGAAGTCGTCCCGGTGGCCGATGCTGCCGACCGGGATGACCGAGCCGAGCGGGCGGTTGGGCGCGTCGAGCGCGTCGAGGATCTCGCCGATCGCGACCTTGTCGAGGGCGTAGGCGACCGCCTCGCGGACGCGCCGGTCGCTCGTCGCGCGGCCCGCGTTCGGGCTGCGCAGGTTGAACACGATGTAGGGGTTGAGCGCGAAGCCGGGGTAGCTGCGCGCCGGGGCGTCCTGGCCGGGCTTGGGGCGGTCCCAGGACACGGCCGTGTAGGACCAGGCGAGGTCGACCTCGCCGGCGTCCATCCGCCGCTCCATCTCGGGCACCGGCGAGGTGTCGACCTCGATCTCGATCCGCTCGACGTACTGGTTGCGGATCGGGTCGGTCTCCTTGCGCCACACCGGGTTGCGCTCCATGACGATCCGCTCGCCGCGCTCGGCGTACTGGACGAGCCGGTACGGCGCGCACGACAGGGTGTTGCGCCGGAACGCCATGCTGTCGGGCAGGTAGGAGTCGTACTCGGCGGGCGCGGGCGCCGTGAACCCGGTCGCGAGGATGTTGAGCATGTCGTTGGCCGGACGCCGGAGCCGGAACTCCACGGTGTGGTCGTCGACGGCGCGCAGCCCGGCGATGTCGTGGGTGTCCTGGAACTCGGCGAGCGTCTTGGGCGTGGGATCGACGTCCACGAACGCCTCGCGGTAGGCGTCGCAGTACTCGCGCATGCCCTCGATCGTCGTGGTGAAGTACGGCAGCGCCCCCGCTCCCGACACCGGGTTGGGCAGCCGCTTGAACGCCCGGACGACGTCGTGCGCGGTGACCTCGCGCGGTGGGGCCGAGTCCCACAGCACGCCCTCGCGGAGCCGGATGGTGTACGTCCTGAGGTCGGCGCTGATCCCGCCGTTCTCCACGGTCGGCACCTCGGCGGCCAGGTCCGGCTCGGGGGCGAACGACCGGTCGGGCGCGGACAGGTCGTCCTGGGCCGGATAGGCGAACAGGTGCCGGGTGAGGGCGCGCAGGATCTGGGCCGAGGTGGCGTAGTAGGCGCTCGCGGTGTCGATGTGGTCCACGCCGCCCGGGCCGCGCAGCCGCAGCGTGCCGCCGTACCGGGGGTCCGCGGGGCCTGCCGGGGCTCTGGCAGCGCGCGTCGGTGTGGACTCTGACGCGGTGTTGGTCATCACTGTCCGCCTTCCCTGGTTTGCTATAGGATTATCAAGTGATGTGTGAGGAATGGCAAGGAGACGGCCGCGGCCCGCGCCACGGGGGCGGGTGACCGTGGCCGTGCGGCTTCCCGGTGGTCTGTGGTGCGTCGCGCAACGTCACATCGACCGCTGCTCGGACGGCATGGAGGGGTCTGGTGGCGTTCCGGAGGTCGCGGAACTGGGCCGCCTGCGGGTGGCCGTGGACGAGGGGTTCGGTCGCGAGGTCGCCGTCCTGTACGAGCGCGCGGTCCATTTCGAGAGCGATCCGAACCTGCTCGAACGCTATGAGATAGTGAAGCTTCATAACCGGATGCTGTACGACGAGGTCACGGCCGCCGGTGTCGCCGTCCGGCCGTGGACGCGGGACGGCCAGCCCTACCGCGACTCCCGCGACCTGCGTGACCGGGTCGTCCGCACCGGTGTCCTGGAGGTCTTCCTCACCGCTCGCGGCCACGGCCCCTTAACCGGCGACCCGGGCGGTGGGCGGCATCCGCTTCGCGGGCCGTCCGGCGTCCGGGTGGACGGGACGGACCTTCAGCACAACGACCTGTTCCGGGCCGTCCACGACCTGTTCGGCCATGTGATGTTCGGCCACTCGTTCGGCCCGGCGGGCGAGCTGCTCGCGGCGCGCTGCCAGATGCAGCTGTACCCCCGCGCCGCCTGGCCGGTCGTGTTCGCCGAGCAGGTCGGGCAGGTCTGCTGGTTCTACTACGGCCCGCACCGGGCGCTCCCGCCGGGCCGCCGCCCCTATCCGGAGCAGAAGGTCCTCGCCTTCCCGGACCGATTCCTGGACGCGTTCGCCGGCCTGTTCCGGCGGGTGGAGGAGGAACCCCCATCATGACCGACCTGGCAGCCGACTTCCCGATCCTCGCGGCCACCTTCGACGGCAGACCCCTCGTCTACCTGGACAACGCGGCGACCACGCAGAAGCCCCGCGCCGTCCTGGACGCGCTCACCGACTTCTACGCCGGCGCCAACGCCAACATCGGCCGCGGCCACTACGCGCTCGCCCGGATCGCGACCGACCGCTACGAGGAGGCCCGCGCCGTCGTCCAGCGCGCGCTCGGCGCGGCCGACCCCGCCGAGATCGTCTTCACCCGCGGCACCACCGACTCTGTGAACATGGTCGCCGAGACTTTCGGGCGGGGCCGCGTCGGCGCGGGCGACGACGTGGTGGTCTGCGGGATGGAGCACAACTCCAACCTGTTGCCGTGGCGGCGGCTGTGCGAGGACGCGGGGGCGCGGCTGACGGTCGTGCCGGTGAACGACCGGGGCCGGGTGGACGTCGCGGACTTCGCCGCGGCCCTCGGCCCGCGCACCCGGATGGCCGCCGTCGCGCACGTCTCGAACGTGCTCGGCACGGTCAACCCCGTCCGGGAGATGGTCGCCGCCGCGCACGGCGCCGGGGTCCCGGTGCTGGTGGACGGGGCGCAGGCCGTCCCGCACCGGCAGGTGGACGTCCGCGACCTGGACGCCGACTTCTACTGCTTCTCCGGGCACAAGGTGTACGGGCCGCAGGGGGTCGGCGTGCTGTACGGGCGCCGCGAGCTGCTCGCCGGCCTGCCGCCGTACCAGGTCGGCGGCGGCACGGTGAAGGGCGTGAGCGCGGACGAGCCCGTCCGGTACGTCCCGGTTCCGGCGCGGCTGGAGGCGGGGACGCCGAACGTCGCGGGCGCGGTCGGCCTGGCCGCCGCCCTGCGGTACGTCGACAAGCTCGGCTGGGACGAGGTCCGCAGACGGGACGAGCTGCTCGTCCGGCACGCGGTCGGGGCGCTGGGCGAGGTGCCGGGCGTCCGCGTGGTCGGGGCGCCGGAGGAGACGCCGAGCGGCATCGTCTCGGTCGTCGTGGACGGCGTCCATCCCTATGACGTCGGCGGGCATCTGGACCGGCACGGCGTGGCGGTGCGCAGCGGCGTGCACTGCGCGAGCACCTTCCTGGACGATCTCGGCCTGCTCGGCACCGTCCGGCTGTCGTTCGCGGTGTACAACACGGTCGCGCAGGTCGACCTGGTCGCCGAGCTGCTGCGGACGGTCCGTCCGGGGCCGTGGACGGCCGAGCACCCGACGGCGAGGTTCCTGTGATGCGCCCGGACGGGACGCGCCCGGACGGGACGCGCCCGGATGGGACGCGGCCGGGCGAGCCGCGGCCGGACGGGCTGCGGTTCGACACGAGGGTGGTGCGGTTGGGCCAGGAGCCCGAGCCCGGCACCGGGGACGTCGTCCCGCCGATCCATGTCGCGGCGACCTACGAGCGGCGCGTCCAGGATCCGCCGCGCTACTTCTACGGACGCGGCGAGAACCCGACCCGCGAGGGCCTGGAGCGCTGCCTGGCCGGGCTGGAGGAGGTCCGGTTCGCGACCGCGTTCGCGTCCGGGCAGGCCGCCGGGATGGCGGCGCTGTCGGTGCTGCCGCGCGGCGCGCGCCTGGTGGCGTCCGACGACGTGTACGGCGGCACCCGCGCGCTGTTCGGCCTGCTGGAGCGGCAGGGCGTCCGGGTGGAGCACGCCGACCTGTCCGATCCGGCCGTCGTCGCGGCGGTGTTCGCCGAGCCCGCCGCGATGGCGTGGGTGGAGACGCCCACGAACCCGATGCTGCGCATCGCCGACCTGGCCGACATCGCCGAACGCGCGCACGAGGCGGGCGCGACGGTGCTGGTGGACAACACGTTCGCCGGTCCCGCGCTCCAGCAGCCGCTCCGGCACGGCGCGGACGTCACGCTCTACAGCACGACCAAGTCGATCGCGGGCCACTCCGACGCGCTGGGCGGCGCGCTGGTCCACGACGACGAACGCCTGCACCGGGAGCTCACGTCCTACCGCGCGGCGGCGGGCGCGGTGCCGAGCCCGTTCGACTGCTTCCTGGTGCACCGCGGGCTGCGGACGCTGTCGCTGCGCACCGACCGGCAGGTCGCCAACGCCGCCCGGATCGTCGCGCTGCTGCGGGAGTCCCCGTACGTCGGGGCCGTCCACTACCCGGGCCTGCCGGGCCATCCCGGCCGCCGGGTCGCGGCCCGGCAGATGGCGGCGCCCGGCGCGGTGCTCAGCTTCGAGTACCTGGGCGACGCCGAGAAGCTGATGGACCGGGTCCGGCTGTTCACCTGCGCGGTCAGCCTCGGCGGCGTGCTGTCGCTGATGGAGGTGCCCGCCCTGATGACGCACGCGGGCGTCGCCCCGGACGTCCGCCGGGCGCTCGGGGTCACCGACCGGCTCGTCCGCGTGTCGGCGGGCATCGAGGATCCCGCGGACCTGGTGGCGGACCTGGCGGCCGCGCTGCGGCCGGACCCCGAGAACGATCACGACGACGAGCGGGAGGGCGAGCGATGACCATCTGGCTGGACGGCGCGACGGCCACCGAACTGCGGCGCGGCGGGCTGCCGCTGAGCGCGCCGTGGTGGACGACGCGGGCGCTCACCACCGAGCCCCGCCGCGAGGCGCTGCGCGCGGTGCACGAGGGGTACCTCGCCGCCGGGGCCGACGTGATCACGGCTGGGACGTTCCGCTGCAACCTGCGGGCGCTGCGCCGAATCGGCCTGGACGAGGCCGGGCTTGCGTGGATGGCGCACGCCGCCGTCGGCGTCGCCCGCGCGGCGCGCGGCACGGGAGACGCGCTGGTCGCGGCGTCCATGGCCCCGGTCGAGGACTGCTACCGGCCCGACCTGGTCCCGCCGGACGAGGTGCTCGCCGCCGAGCACCGCTGGCTGGCCACCGAGCTGATGCGGGTCGGTGTCGACCTCGTCCTCATCGAGACGATGAACACGGCGCGGGAGGCCCGGATCGCGTTGGAGCAGGTGCAGGCGGCCGGCGGACGGGCCTGGGTGTCGTTCGTGTGCGAGTCCGACGGGCGGCTGCTGTCGGGGGAGCGGCTGGCGGACGCGGCGTCCGCCGTCGCCCGCGACGGGGCCGAGGCGGTCCTGGTCAACTGCACGGCCCCGGCGGACGCCGAGAAGGCCCTGGCCGAGCTGCGCGCGGCCTGTCCCGGCAGGATCGGCTGCTACCCGAACAACGAGGTCCGGGACGCCGCGCACCGCTGGACCCACGTGGACGAGACGATGCCGTCCGCGTTCACCCCGGACGCGTACGCCGACCTGCTCGCCGGATGGCACGACGCCTACGCCCCGGACATCCTCGGCGGCTGCTGCGGCACGACCGCCGAACACATCGCGGCGGCCCGCGCCCGGCTCGGCGACGCGTCCGGCACGCGAGGAGCGTCCGGCGAGCCGGATGCCGACCGCGCGGGAAACGCGTCCGGCGCTGGAACGGAGGGCTGAGGTGAACGCATCACTCGACGCGCGCGCCGTGAAGGACGCGCAGCGCGCCACCTGGGACGCACTCAGCGCCGGCTGGGCGGAGGCACAGGACGTGTTCGAGCGCGGCGCGTCCCTCGTGACCCGGCGGCTGCTCGACCTCGGCGGTGTCCGGCCGGGGCAGACCGTCCTGGACGTTGGGACCGGCCTCGGCGAACCCGCCCTGACCGCCGCCCGCCGCGTCGGCCGGACGGGACGCGTCGTCGCGACCGACGTCTCCCCGGAGATGCTGCGGATCGCGCGGCGCCGTGCCGCCGGGCTCGGCGAGGTCGAGGCGAACGTCGAGTTCACCCAGGCGGACGTGGAGGCGCAGGGGCTCCGGCCCGGCTCGTTCGACGTGGCGCTGAGCCGCTGGGGCCTGATGTTCGCCGTCGACCACGTCGCGGCGTTCGCCGGGCTGCGCCGACTGCTGAAGCCCGGCGGGGTGCTCGCCGCGGCCGTCTGGGGGCCCGTGGGGGACGCGCCGGTGATGGCGCTCGGCTTCGCCTCGCTGAGCGTCCTGCTGGACCTGCCGCCCGTCCCACCGGACACGCCGGGCCCGTTCAGCATGGCCGACCCGGACGTCCTGACCGGTGAGCTGCAGGCGGCGGGCTTCTCCGGCGTGTCCGTCGAGGAGCTGAGGGTGCCGTTCGCGTTCGAATCGGTCGGCGCGTACGCGGCGTTCACCCGCGCGGTGACCCCGCCGCTCCTGCTCGACCGGATCCGCGAGCGCTACGGCTCCCCGGACGCGCGCGAGGCGTGGCAGGCGGTCGAGGCCGCCGCCGCCCGTTTCGGCACCGGGAGCGGCGGCGTCCACATCCCGTCCAAGGCCCTGTGCGTCCGGGCTTCCAATCCCGGGGACGGCCGATGACGCCCGGCGGTCGACGGTGAGTGGGTCGCCGCGTCCAAGGGGCGTGCCGCCCTCGGACGCGGTGACCGGCGTCGTCCTCGCCGGGGGACGCGGCACCCGGCTCGCGCCGCTGACCGACCGCACCAGCAAGCAGCTGCTGCCCGTCGGAGGCCGTCCGCTGGTCGCGCGGGTCATCGGCCAGCTCGTCCGGGCGGGCGTCGAGGACGTGCTGCTGCTCATCGACGACCGGCACGCCGGGGACTTCCTGCGCGCGCTGCGCGACGGCCGCGACCTCGGCCTGCGCAGCCTCGGCTACGTGTGGCAGCCGCCGTCCGGGGACGGCATGGCGGCGGCGATCGCGCGGGCCGAGCCGCACCTGCGCACCGACCGGTTCATGGTCGCCTGCGGGGACGTGCTGATCGACGCGCCGCTCGGGCCGTCCGTGCGGGCCTTCGCCGCCCAGCCGGACGGCGCGCTGCTCGTGGCGGCCCGCACCGGCGACACCGCCGGGTACACTCCGCTGCGGATCGAGGACGGCCGGGTCACCGCCCTCGGCGACAAGGACCCGGACCGGCACGAACCGGGCTGGACGGACCTCGGCTGCTACCTCTACCACCGCGACGCGTTCGACCACGTCCGGTCACTGCGGCCCTCGCCGCGCGGCGAGGTCGAGATCTGGGACCTCAACCGCCGCTACGCCGACGCGGGCACCCTGCGCTACAGGGAAGTGGAGGGCTGGTGGTCCGACGTCGGGACGAGCCCGGAGGTCTACCGGCGGGCCGACGAGCGGTTCACCGCACGCTCACCGTGATGTTCCGGCGACGGCGCCGGACCGCCGCCCGCGTTCGCGCTCTTGTCTTTCTCTCACAAAGAACTATATCTTTTTAAAGTGACCGTGCCACCAGGGGCAGAGGAGATCCCGTGCACGTGTTCCCCGCGCCGCACCGGCGCCGAGTGACAGTCCTCGCCGCGGCCTCCGCGTCGCTGCTGGCCGCCGCCCTCGTCTTCGCGGCATGCGGTTCGGAGCAGCCGGGCACCCGCGTCGTCCGATCGTCCGTCAAGGGCACCGACGGCAAGACCTACTGGGTGGAGAACCACCTCGTCCGCGACCGGGGCGGGCCGCGCCGCCACGAATGGGTGCTCGCGTGGGCCGGCGCCGAGGGGCTGCGCGGCAAGCAGGCCGGAGCGGGCGCCGGGCATTCGCACAGCCCGTCCGCCTCCGCGAGCGGGCAGGTCCCGCCCGACTTCCTGGCCGTCATCGACGCCACCAAGGGCTCCCCGACCTACGGCAAGGTCGTGAACACCGCCACCGTCGGCCCGCTCACCGCGGGCGAGCCCCACCACATGCAGTACACCTGGCACAAGGGCCAGCGCGTCTACGCCGGGCAGATGTTCGCCGACACCGACTACGTGTTCGACGTCAGCAGGCTGCCCGAGGTGAAGCTCACCGGGATCGCGCTCAGCAAGGACACGCCCTGCGGTTCGGTGCCCGACGCGTTCTGGACGACCAAGGACGGCAACGCCTACGGCTCCTACCTCGGCGGACCCGACGTCGCCGGGCCCTGCCGGTACACCAACGGGGACGTGCGGGTCGGCAACGGCTTCGGCGGGACGCCCGGCGAGGTGATCCGGCTCGACACCAAGGGCCGGGTGGTCAGCGAGACGGCGGCGGCCACGAAGGAGAGCGAGCACCCGGAGCGGTGCCACAGCGTCCCGCAGCTGGCCGTGGCGTCCTGCGCCAACCCGCACGGCATCCAGGTGCGCGAGGACCTGAACCGGCTCGTCCTCAGCGACTTCGCCGAGGCCCGCAACTACCTCGACCCCGACACCAAGCTCACCGACCCGACCCTGCTGCGCAACTCGGTGCGGATCTTCGACATCGCGAACCGGGACCGGCCGAGGCTGCTCTCGGTGTCCTACCTGCCGACCGGCCCGCGCAAGGACCAGCTGCCCGCGTTCGACGAGGACCGCATGGTCATGGAGAACGCCCTGACCAGCCTGCCGTCCCACCGGGGCCTGTTCGCCTCGACCATGGCGGGCGGCGTCATCTACTTCACCCCGGACGTGATGTCGCCGCATCCGGCCTGGCAGGAGGTCTTCGACAGCACCGCGGCCTACAAGAGGCTCGGCCTGTACCCGCCGCTGTCCGGCTCCAACGCGGGCAGCAGCTGGCTGGCGATGACCCCGGACGACAAGTACCTGTTCCAGACCGTCATGGGGTCGGACCCGCGGTGGCCGCTCGCCAAGAACAGCGGCATGCTGTTCGTCCTGGACATCCAGAAGCTGCTGAGGTCCGGCCCGCACCCGCAGTGCAAGATCGACACGCAGGCCGAGATCACCGAGGGCGGGGCCGACCCGGACTGCCCCGCGCTCATCGGCGCCGAGCAGATCAAGGGCGGCATCGGCGGCCCGCAGGGCCGGGTCGGCATCGGCCCGCACTGGGGATCGATGGACCACTTCCAGCTCGGGCGGGACGGCTACTACCACGAGACCACGCAGGTCCACCGCGTCGTCACCGCCGACTACTTCATCTCCAAGGCCGGGATCGACGGCGACCACAAGATCTGCATGACCGACTTCGACCCGCGCACCGGGCTGAGCCTCGACAAGGCGTTCAAGGACGAGAACACCGGGCAGCCCTGCGTCGCGTTCGACCGCGACACCTGGCCGCACGGCACGGTCGGGCACGCCCGCCCGCACGGCGTGCTGTTCGTGGTCTCCGATTCCGACGCCCGGTGAGCATGCGGGAGCCATGACTGCGACAGGGGCCGCGGACCGCCTCGCCGAGCGCCTGCTCGACGAGGCGGTCCGCGCGCAGCAGCGCGCGGCCTGGAGCCTCGCCGCCCCCGGCTGGGCCGAGTACCGGCACGACCTCGCCGCACCGGCCCGCCGGGTGGACGAGCGGATGCTCCGGCTCGCGCGGCTCGGCCCGGGCGACCGGGTCCTCGACCTCGCCTGCGGCACGGGCGGAACCGCGCTCGCCGCCGCGGAACGCGTCGGGCGCGGCGGCCGGGTGCTCGGCCTCGACCTCGCCGAGCCGATGGTGGCCGCGGCCCGATCGCTCGCGCGCGAACGCGGCGCGGTGCAGGCCGAGTTCCGCACGATCGCGGCCGAGGACGAACTCGGCGTCCGTCGTGGGTCGTTCGACGCGGCCGTCTGCCGGGCCGGGCTCCCGTACATGCCGGACCAGGTGGGCGCGTTGCGGGCCGTCCGCGCGGCGCTGCGTCCCGGCGGGCGGTTCGCCGCTCTGCTGGCGGACGAGCCGGGCGCCTTCTCCCCGTTCCGGGTGCGGCATGGGGTCGTCACCTTGAGCGGCCAGGCACGGACGGCCCGCCGCGGCGCCCCGCGCGTGATCCGTCGCGCGTGGACGGCACTGCTGGAGTCGGCCGGGTTCGTCGGCGTCCACGCCGAGACGGGTCGCGCGCCGGTGTTCGAGGCGGAGCATGCCGCCGCCGCGTGGGTGCTGATCGTCCGGACGTCCGGCCCGCTGCTCTCCTGGTACTCCGGGCTGGACGAGCGCTCCCGCGAGGCCGTTCACCGCGAGGCCGTGCGGACGCTCGCCGCCTGGTTCCCGGACGGCCCGGTGCGCCCGTCCGGCGAGGTCGTGCTGCTCTCCGGCACCAACCCCGGGTGACGCCATTCCGGGCCGTCAGTGGACGCGTCGTGCGACCAGATGCCAGAAGCGGGCGGTGCGCAGGTACGGCTCGCGGTCGCACAGCGCCAGCTCGAGACGCTCCAGGCGCTCGGCGAACACCGGGTCGTGCTTCAGTTCGTCGTCCGCGATGAGATCGGTGACGCACCGGATCCCGAACCGGTGCGTCACCACGCATCCCGCCGCGCCGAGGAAGCGCGCGGCGTCGTCCGGCTCCACCTGGCGCATCTCCCGGCCGAACGTCTCCGACCGCAGGACGGGCGCGTCCAGCACGGCGAGTGCCGCGTCCGGATCGGTGAGGCGGACGGCGCGGGACAGCACGTCCATCGCAGGGTTGGGGGAGAGCAGCGACACCACCCCGTTCGGCCGCGCCGCCCCGGCGACCACCGACACCGAGCCCGCGAGCTTGGCGCGGTAGTGCAGCACATTGTGGCAGAGGACCAGGTCGAACGCGGGGCCGAGGGACGTCACGTCGTCCAGGTCACCGCGGACGGTGCGCACACGATCACCTAGCCCGGCGTCAGCGGCGGCCCGCTCTGCCCGGTCGAGCAGCGCGGGGGAGTGGTCGAGGACGGTCACGTGGTGCCCGAGTCCTGCGAGCGGAAGGGCGTCGCCGCCGTCCCCGCCGCCGACGTCCAGCACGCGAAGCGGGAGTCCGCCGGTCACGTCCGCGGCGCGGGCGAGGGTGTGCGCGACCAGGCGGTACCGGAGCCGGTTCCAGGGGGCCTCGCGCCACCGGTCCCAGGCGTCCGCGCGCTCGTCGAACGCGGCCGCGTCGTGGGCTGCGTCCATGCCGTCAGCTCCTTCTCGTCCACCTGAATCACTACTAATATATATAGCGTGCTTCGCGATGTCCCGAGAGGCGAGAAGGCCGGGATGGCGACGGTTCCGGGTGCGGTCCTCCGGCTTGGCTCGCCTCCCTGGATGGCCCGATGGCTGGAGTCCGAGCCGCAACCGCTGCCCGGATCGTGGTTCGCCGACGAGACTCCGCAGATCGAGGTCGAGGTCCCCGCCTTCCGGATCGATCGCCGTCCCGTGACCGTCGCCGAGTTCGCCGCGTTCGCGGACGCTACCGGATATGTCAGTGGTGCCGAGCGTGCCGGACACGGCATGGTGTACGGCGAGCGGTTCTGGGAGGAACGCGCGGGCGCCTGCTGGCGGACGCCCGGAGGCCCCGGAACCGGTGTCGACGACCGCGCGGACCATCCGGTCGTCCACATCTCCTGGAGCGACGCGTCCGCCTATGCCCGCTGGGCGGGCAAGCGGCTGCCCACCGAAGCCGAGTGGGAGCTGGCAGCACGAGGCGTCCAATACCGGATCTGGCCCTGGGGTGACCAGTGGCTGCCCGACCGGGCGAACACCGCCGAACTCCACGCCGGACGCCTGGACGCCCTGGACGCATGGCTCGACTGGTGGCGCGACACATGCCGCGAGCACGGCCCGCTGCCCAGGACGACACCGGTCGGCACGTTCGCGCCAGCCGGGGACAGCGTCCACGGATGCTCCGATATGGCGGGCAATGTCTACGAGTGGACCGCCACGCCGTCCCGTCTGTACGCCGACGACGCCCCCTGCGACCCCGCGCTGCGCCACGTCATGGGCCGCTATCGGGTGATCCGGGGCGGCTCGTGGATGAACTTCCGCTACCAGGTCCGATGCAGCGAGCGGATGCACGGCGACCCGGGCGGATGGTCCAACTTCGCCCTCGGGTTCAGGTGCGCCGCGTCCGCGCGCGAAGGGCCCGCACGTGACGAGTCGGGAGGCTGAGATGGCCAAGATCCTGCTGCCGGCCGGATGGACCCACGGGACGGAGACCGAGTTCGACGTCCCGGACGGCCCGCTCACCGAAGTCCTGAAAGGGTTCGCCCACGCCCATCCGGCCCACCGCCGGCGCCTGCTCGGCGACGACGGCGAACCGCTCGCCTACTTCAACGTCTACGTGGACGACGACCCCGTCGCCCGTGCCGACCGCGCCGCGGCCGAGATCTCCGCCGACAGCGTCGTCGTGATCGTCCCGCCGCTCGCGGGCGGCTGACTCAGACGTGCAGGGACCAGGGGTCGGTCACGGCGTCCGACACCGTCACCCGGACGAGCGGCCGCAGGCGTGAGGCGACCGCGTCGAGCCGGGGACGCCGTGTCGCCCACGTCCCGGCGCAAACCAGGGCGGGACCGTCCGCCGCGCCGGGCACGTGGGCGGGCACATCGTCGGTGACCAGCACGTCCGCGTTCGCCGCGAGGGCCAGGAGACCGTCCGCCGCACCGGCGTCCGCCACCACCGCGACCCGTCGCACCGGACGATCCGGATTCCCGGCCGCCCGGACGCCGCCCGGCCGTCCCCGCAGCCGCTCGGCGACCTGCGCCGCGAAGAGCGCGAGCGGCACCGGTCCCGCCAGGTCGCCCACGCGTCCGAACCCGTCCCGCCCCGGACGCGCCGCCAGTTCGCACAGGTAGAACGCGGGTTCCTCGTACGGATGCGCGCGCGACAGCGCCGCGGTGACCTCGGCGCGTCGCGCGCGGGGCAGCACCATCTCGACGCGGGTCTCGGCCACCGATTCGACCTCGCCGATCGCCCCGACCACCGGACGCGCCCCGTCCAGCGGGACGAACGACCCGACGCCCTCGGCCGTCCACACGCAGCGGGCGTAGTCGCCGATCGCGCCCGCACCGGCCTCCGCGAGCGCGTCGATCACCCGCTCGGCGTCCGGCTTGGGGACGAACGCGACCACGGTGTCCAGCGCCTCGTCCCTCGGCGCCAGCGGACGAGCGTCCACCAGCCCGAGCCGCTCGGCGACCGCCTCCGAGCACTCATCCCGGTCAGAGGACGGAACGACGCACAACGCGATGCCTGCTGTCCCCAGTCGGTAGCCGAGGTCCGCCGTCACCGCGCTCTCCATCGCGACCAGCATGTCGGCGCCCAGCCGCACGGCCTCCGCGACCGTCGCCGGGACGGCGTCCACCGCGAGCAGGACGTGTTCGACGGTCGCGTCGCCGTCCCCGCACACCAACCCGGCGCCGGAGCGGTCCGGTTCGAGCAGCGCGACGACGTCCGCGACACGCGTCACGGGCGTCAGGCCCCGCGGCCGGGGCCGTCGAAGATCGCCAGGGTGCTGAGCGTGCCGCGCGCCCGCTCCAGCATCGCCCGCGTCCCGGCGGCGGACCGGCTCGTCGTGACCAGCCGCCGCGCGTGCGGCGTGTAGGCGTCGCTGAGCAGCACGAGCGTCTTCGGCACCGGCGACCGGCGCGCGACCTGGACGGCCAGGTCCAGGTCGCCGTACGTCATCTCCACGAGTACGCACGTTATCCCGGCCCGCGCGTAGAGCTCCAGTTCGTCGCGCAGCTGCCGCCGCGTCTGGCCGTGCCGGTGCGGCAGGCCCGACAGGTAGGCGATCCGGGCCGGGGCCGCGGGCGCACCGGCCTCGGCCGCCGCGACCAGCGCGATCGGGACGCCCGGACGCACGTCCAGCCGCCGCCGGTCCAGGCACACGCCGTCCAGGATGTCGTAGGTGTCTGGATTGCCCTCGACCAGGAGAGCCACGTTCCGCACGCCCTCGTCCTGGAGTTCGTTCAGGGCCGCGCCGACCTGCCCGATCGTCGCGTCGTAGTCGGCGCTGTCGTACGGGACGGACCGGTGCCGAGGCCCCGGCGGCGGTGACGGCGTCCCGAGCAGGCGCGGGAGCGTGTGCAGGTACGTCCAGTCGGTGGCGACCACGGCCTCGGCCTGTTCGACCAGCGCGCGCAGTTCGGCGGGGGACGCGAACGGGCGCGGCCCGACCCCCACGGCCGTGAGCAGCTGCGACGGCGCGTCCGGACGGGTGTGCGCGCACGACAGCCGCCGCCGCAGCGACAGCGTCCGATCCCGGACGAACTGGGCGGGCAGCAGGAAATGCGCCTCGCTCGGCTCCGGACTGTGGATCCACGTGCTGCCCGCGACGCCCGCCAGGGCGAGCGCCGTCCCGGCCAGTTCGCCGATCAGCGCCACGGGCCGTCCCATCCGGAGGGCCGCCGCGGCCACCTCACGCGCGCGCGGGAACGCCTCCACACCCAGCGCCACGAAACCCGCCGAAACAGGCGACACCGCGTACCGATGCCCGTTGACCTCGACGGAGACCCGATCCCGGACGAGCGCGGCCCCATGGAACAACGCGGCATGGACCACGTCCGCCGCGGCGTCCGCCATGCCGGGCTCGCGGGCCGCGCCCGTCCCGACGAAGCCGGGGACGTGCCCGGCGAGCCCCGCCGGTACCGCGTCCAGGCTCATGTCCGCTCCCGCGCGACCGGGAGACCGGCGAGGTCGGTGAGCCGGGCCACCGTGTCGGCCGGTGACGGCAGGGCGGCCATCTCCGCCCGCACCTCCCGCACCGTGGCGAGCAGCCGCGCATCCGTGAGGGCCCGCTCGACGAGCGCCGCGTCCAGGTCGTCCACGTCGGTGGTCAGCCCGACGCCCCGGTCCCGCACGGACGCGGCCTGGATGTAGTTCGGCGCGCCCGACGGGATCACCACCTGCGCGACCCCGGCGTCCAGTGCGGCCAGCGTCGACCCGGCCCCGCCGTGGTGGACGAGCGCGTCGCACGTGTCCAGCAGCGCGCGCAGCGGCACCCACTCGCGGACGGCCCGCACGTTCGGCGGCGGGTCCCCGAGCCCTCCGGTGTCGGCGCCCGCGCCGAGCAGCAGCACGAACTCGGCGTCGGTCTCCTCCGCGACCTTCAGCACCCGGGACAGCAGCCGGTCGGCGTTCGGGGCCATCACCCCGGTCCCGACCGTGACCGCGACGCGTCGCCCGTCCGGCCGTCCGGCCAGCCCCGAGGGCAGCAGACCGCCGCCGTTGTACGGGATGTACCGCATCGACCAGGTGCCGGGCCGCCGCCCGGCCATGCTCGGCGGCGCGACGTCGATCCAGCCGCGCCGGGCGGGCAGCCCGTCGAGGCCGTGGGCGGTGAACACCTCGGGCAGCAGGTCCGGGAGCCGCTCGTAGAAGTCGTCCGTGCGGAGCAGGCTCGTCGCGTGTTCCACCGACGGCACGCCCACGGCCGCGGCGGCGAGCGGCCCGCCGCCCTGCAGCTGCGAGTGGACGACCAGGTCGGGCCGCCACAGCCGGGCGGTGGCGATCATGTCGTCGGCGTAGGCGCGGGTCGCCTCGACCAGCAGCGGACGCCCGTCGGCGACCTTCGTCGCGCGCTTGCCGACCAGGTCGGGCCGGGTCGCGTTGAGGCTCGCGACCGACGGCCGCCGCCCCTCCGGATCGAGGTCGACGACGTCCAGCCCCGCCCCGGCCACCGACAGCGCCGGGCCGGTGGTGCCGACGACCACCTCGTGCCCCGCCGCGCGCAGCGCCCAGGCCAGCGGGACCATCGGGTACAGGTGGCTCTCCAACGGCGTGGAGAGGAACAGCACTCGCATCCGTCGCCCTCCTACCGGCGCAGCGTGACCGGCAGGTCGGCGTACCCCCGCAGGTTGTGGCCCCGGCGCCGCTCGGCGGGCCCGGCCGCCTCCACCGCCGAGAAGTGGGTGACCAGGCAGGTCAGCAGCTCGCCGACGACGAGCCGGCCGAGGTGGGCGCCCATGCAGAAGTGGATGCCGCCGCCGAAGGACAGCGACGGCCCCTCGTCGCGCGTCACGTCCACCCGGTCCGGATCGGTGAAGCGGGCCGGGTCGCGGTTCGCCGCGCCCTGGATCCCGATGAGGATCTGTCCGGGCACCAGGTCGAGCCCGGCGACCCGGGTGGGACGCAGCACCGTGCGCGGGTTCAGGTTCAGCGGCGGGTCGAGCCGGGCGATCTCCTCGACCGCGCGCGGCGCGAGCGCCGGTTCGCGCCGGAGCAGGGCGAGCTGGTCCGGATGCTCCAGCAGGATGCCCACGCCGTTGCTCATCAGGTTGACCGCGGTGTCGGTGCCGGCGTTCATCAGGTTCGCCGACGCCGCGACGACCTCGATCTCCTCCAGCTCGCCCGCGGCGGCGGCGCGCGCCAGCCGCGACAGCACGTCGTCGCGCGGCTCGCGGGCGCGGGCCCGCAGCAACTCGGCGAAGTAGTCGGCCATGCGGATCTCGGCGGCCGCGGCGGCCGGCAGGTCCTCGACGGCGGTGAGCGGGTCGAACACCCGCATCGAGTCCGGCGACAGCCGGGCCAGCTCGTCCCGGTCCGGCTCCGGGACGCCGAGCATCTCGCCGATGACCGCCGCGCCGAGCGGCGAGCTCACCCGCCGGACGAAGTTGCCGCCCGGTTCGTCCGCGAGCCGCTCGAGCAGCCGGTGCGCGTGGTCGTGCACCACCGTCCGCAGCCGCTCGACGTGGAACGGAGTGAACGCGTTCGCGATCGGACGGCGCATGCGCGTGTGCAGCGGCGGGTTCGCGAACACCATCGTCCGCTTCCATCGCGCCATCACCGGTTCGAGCAGGTCGGCGGGCAGGTCGGTGAGGTGCTGCACCGACTCCTCGCCGCGGCCGAGGTCGCGGTGCCGGAGCACGGCGTCCACGTCGGCGAAGCGGGACAGCACCGTCATGCCGTTGCCGGTGGTGAACACCGGGGCGTTCACGTGCAGCCAGCGGTAGTGCTCGGCCGGGTCGCTGCCGGGCGGGTTCTCGAGGATGGTGAAGAAGACCTGCTCGGCCCGCCCGTTGAGGGTGGCCGGTTCGTCCACGGTGCTCACCGGCGGAACTCCCGTCGTCACCAGATCAAGGGATCACGACACCCGCAGACTATCCAACTGCTTCAAAAATAACTAGTCTTGCCGATCGAAAGCCCAGTACATGCCCAGCGAATCCCCTAATCACTGCACTATTTTATAGTGTCACAAACTCAGGGAGCGGCCATGACCACGGCGGACCGGCGCACCACGGCGCAGACCGAGCGGGACCGGCAGCGGGAGGAGTGGGCGCTCTGCTCGGCGGCCTGGCGGCGGCACCGGCGCGCCTTCGCCGACCCGGGCCGCGCCATCACCGAGGGCATGCTGCGGCTCGCCGCGCCGCGCCCCGGCGAGCACGCCCTCGACCTCGCCTCCGGCGTCGGCAACCCCGCTCTCGCCCTCGCCGCGCGCGTCGCCCCCGGCGGGCACGTCCTCGGCCTCGACCTCAGCCCCGAGATGGTCGCCGAGGCGACCGCCGTCGCGGCCGAGGAGGACGTCACGAACGTCGCGTTCCGGACCATCCCGGACGAGGGGACCCTCGGCGTCCCGGACGGGGGCCACGACCTGGCGACCTGCCGCGCCGGACTCCAGTACATGCCGGACCGGCCCGCCGCCGTCCGCGCCGTCCACGCGGCGCTTCGCCCCGGTGGCCGGTTCGTCGTCATGACGCTCGGCGCGGCGGAACGCTGCGTGCCGTTCCGGCTGACCAACGGCATCGTCGCCCGGCACGTCCCGCTGCCCGCAGTGGAACCGGAGAGCGGCCCCGGCCCGGTGTCGCTGTCGTCCCCGGACGAGCTGACCGGCCTGCTCGCGGACGCCGGGTTCACCGGCATCCGCACCGAGGTGTTCGAGGCGCCCATCTTCGAGGCCCCCGACCCGGCCTCGGCGTGGGACCTGTTCACCGAGACGGCCGGGCCGTTCCTCAAGCTCTTCGCGGCGCTGCCGCCCGAGACGAGGAAGGCCATGGACGAGGACGCCGTCCGGGTGTTCGCCGAGGCGTTCCCGGAGGGCCCGGTCCGTCCGACCGGCGAGATCCTCCTCGCCCGCGGCACCAGGCCCGCCTGACTCCGGCGCCCTGCAGGGTGGTCGCCGGCCCCGCCCCTGGATCAGGAAGGGGCGGGGCCGGCGACGATCAGGGTTTGCGGCCGACGCCGCCGTAGGCCATGACCCGCGCCTTGGGCGAGCCCGCCTCGTCCCCGGTGTCCGGACGCCACTCGGGCAGGAACACCACGCCCGGGTCGAGGACGTCCAGACCGTCCAGGAACGCCGTGACCTCGGCCCGCGACCGCATGAACGCCTCGCTCTGCCGCTTCTTCGACAGGTCCGTCATCGACCGGACGTGCTCGGGCAGCGCGTCCTCGGTGCCGTGCGACAGCACCAGGGCGCTGCCCGGCGCCATCAGCGAGGTGTACCTGTCCACCAGCTCCCGCGGACGCCCCTCGTCGGACACGTAGTGCAGGACGCCGAGCATCAGCACCGCGACCGGCTCGTCCCAGTCGATCAGCCGCCGCACCTCGGGGTCGGCGAGCAGGCCGTCCGGATCGCGCAGGTCGCCGAGCACCATGGACGCCGCGTCCCGCCCGGCGAGGATCTCCCGCCCGTACGACACCGCCGTCGCGTCGTGGTCGGCGTACACGACCCGGCCGTCCGCGCGGACCGCGGCGACGACCTCGTGCACGTTCCCGGCCGTCGGGATGCCCGAGCCGATGTCGAGGTACTGGCGGATCCCGGCGCGGGCGCAGTCCCGCACCGCGCGCCGCAGGAACGCCCGGTTCAGCCGGGCGACCTCCGGGGCCTCCGGGACGCGCGTCATCATCTGCCGCGCGAACTCGCGGTCCACCGGCAGGTTGTGGTGGCCGCCCAGGTAGAAGTCGTACACCCGGGCGACGCTCGCCCGCTCCGGCTCCCGGGCCGCCTCCGCGACCCCGGGCCCGGTCTCCGGCGGGCTCACCGCGCGGGCCCGTCGAAGAACGCGTCGGCGCGGTGCTGGTCGGCGCACAGGTGCGTGCCGTTGACGATCTTGCCGTCGGCGAACCGCCACAGCACGGCGTACTCCATCTCGAAGTCGCTGTGCGGCGCGGTGCAGTAGGTGCGCTGCGCCTCGACGGCGAAGTCGTCGTTGACGCCGGTCACGTAGGTGTCGGCCCTCATCTGGAACTCCCCGATGCGGTCGAACAGCGCGATGACGTCGGGCAGGCCCCGGGTGACGCCGCTGACCTGGCTGTGCCCGGGGAAGTTCCAGCTGACGTCCTCGGCCATCACCTCGCGCATCGCGTCCATGTCGCGCTTGGCGTAGGCGTCGAAGAAGCTGCGGATGATCTCCTCGTTGGCGTGCGGCATGGCGCTCCTCCTGGTGTGGTGGGTTCCGGCTCAGCGCTCGCGGTTGTAGAGGTGGACGGTCAACGGCCCGAAGATCGCGATCAGGACGGCGTCGGCCAGGAACGCCGTGCCGATGTGCCACGCGGTGACGTCCCCGGCCATCAGCCCCCGGACGGCCGTGACCGTCCGCGTCACCGGGTTGATGTCGATGACGGCCTGGAGCCAGCCGGGCATGCTGTGCGTGGGGACGAAGATGTTGCTGCCGAACAGCAGCGGGAAGACCCCGATCCCGCTCAGCGTCATGATGGTCTGCGGCTTGTCGACGGCCAGCCCGAGCGCCGTCCAGACCCAGGCCAGGCTGAACGCGAACACCTGGACCATCGCCAGCGCCGCCACGACGCCGACGAGCCCGCCGTGCGGCCGGTACCCGAGCAGCAGCCCGAGCAGCACCGCGACCACCGACGCCATCAGGTAGCGGACGACGTCGCTGAGCAGCTCGCCGACGAGCATCGCGGGCCGCCAGATCGGCATGGACCGGAACCGGTCGTCGATGCCGCTGGACACCGCGACGTTCAGCGCCACCCCGGTGTTCATGCTGATCATCACCACGGTCAGCACCACCACCCCGGGCAGCAGGAACTGCAGGTACCGGTCGGTCGAGCCGGCGATCGCCCCGCCGAACAGGAAGGTGAACACCAGCGTCACCATGACCGGGAACAGCACCGCGTCGAACACCTGCTGCGGGTCGCGCCGGATCTTGAACAGCGCCCGCTGGCAGAAGATCAGGCACATCGCGAACCCGCCCGGGCGCGACGGCCGCGCCTCGCCGGTGCGCAGCGCGGTGCGCACGGCCGCGTCGAGGCCGTCGCCGTCGAGGGCGAGCGCGGGGGCGGCCGCGCCGCCGATGCCGGGTTCGCTCATGATCCGTCCCGTCCGTCCTGGGAGCCCGCCGCGCGGTCCTTCTTCCGGGCCCTGTCGCTCTTGTCGCTCTTCCCGGCCTTGCCGCGGGTCTCGGCGTGGTGGCCGGTGAGGGCGAGGAACACCTCGTCCAGGCTCGGCCGCTCGAAGGTGAAGTCCGCGAGCGCGACGCCCTCGCGGGTGAGTTCGGCGAGCGCCCTGGTGGCGCGCTCGACGCCCTTGCCGTCGCCGCCGTCGGTCACGCGCACCGACAGCGCGGCCGGATCGCCGTTCGACGGCCCGCCGCCGGACGGCCCGCTCTCGGAGCGTCCAGTGCCGGACGGCTCGGTGGTCCGCGCGCCGGGGGAGGGGCCGCGGCGGGAGGTGTCGGCGGCCGGCTCCCCGTCCGTGCCGAGCTCGCGCTCCAGTACGCGGACGGCGATCCCGCGCTGCGCCGGGTCGCGCAGCCGGACGCGCAGCGCGTTCGTCCCGACCGACGCCTTGAGCTCGTCGGACGTGCCGTCGGCGATGATCCGGCCGCGGTCGATGACCGCGATGCGGTCGGCGAGCTGGTCGGCCTCCTCCAGGTACTGGGTGGTGAGGACGACCGTGGTGCCGGTGTCGACGATCGAGCGGACGACCGCCCAGACCCGGCTGCGGCTGACCGGGTCGAGGCCCGCGGTCGGCTCGTCCAGGAACAGCACGTCCGGCCGGACGACCAGGCTCGCGGCGACGTCGAGGCGGCGGCGCAGGCCGCCGGAGAAGTTCTTGACCAGCACGTCCGCCTGCTCCTCCAGGCCGAACGCGGAGAGCAGTTCGGCGGCGCGGGCGCGGGCCTGCGGGGGCCGGTAGCCGAGCAGCCGGGCCAGGACGAAGAGGTTGTCGGATCCGCTGAGGTCGTCGTCGACGGAGGCGAACTGGCCGGTGAGGCTCACCCTGGAGCGGACCGCGGCGGCCTCGCGCACCACGTCGTGGCCGCACACCCGGGCCGTGCCGGAGTCGGGGTGCAGCAGCGTCGCGAGGACGCGGATCGTGGTCGTCTTGCCCGCGCCGTTCGGCCCGAGGAAGCCCTGGACGGTGCCGGGCCGGACGGCGAGGTCGACGCCGTCCACCGCCCGGGTCTCGCCGAAGGTCTTGACGAGGCCCGACGTCTCGATGGCCAGGTCGGATGCGGGGGCCAAGACGTCCTCCAGGCAGCGGGGTCGGCGGCGGGAAGCGGGCCGCGGACGCGATGGACGGTCCGGCGGGCGGTGTCGGCTGTGTCGGCGGGCCGGGCCCTGACTATCCCAAACCATAGTGTGCTCCGTCACTCTCCGGCACGGTAACACCCGGGTACGCCCCCGTGAACCGCAAGATTGACTTGAATTTGTAGTAGCGTTACTGTCGCTCTGCGTTCACTGACCTCCCGGGACTCCAGGAAGGGGCGCGCAGGATGCGCGTACTGTTCGCCGCCACCCCGCCGATCAGCAAGGTGTTCGCGCTCGCGCCGCTGGCCTGGGCGCTCCGCGCGGCCGGCCACGAGACCCTGCTGACCTACTCCGAGCAGACCGCCCTGGCCGCCGGGACCGGCCTGCCGGTCGTGGACGCCGCGCCCGGCACGTCCGGCAACGCGATCCTGGCCGAGCTGTTCGCCGCGCGGCCGGAGCTGGTCGAGCGCTGGATGGAGCCGCTCGGCGACGACCCGGCCAAGCTCGCGCCCGGCGTCGCCGCGCTGAACCGGCCGTTCCTGGCGGCCGCGATCGAGCTCGCCGACGACTGGCGGCCCGACCTGGTGGTGTTCGAGCAGTCCGCGCCGTACGGGCTGGTCGCCGCCGCGCGCGCCCGGGTGCCCGCCGTCCAGCGCAACCTCGGCACGATCCGCACCGCCGGGACGCACGACGCGGTGCTGGGCCTCCTCGCCGGCGACCTGGTGCGGCACGGCGTCACCGAGGTGCCGTCCCGGCCCGCGCTGACGATCGAGTTCGTCCCGCCCGGCATGCTGCCGTTCCCGGCGCCCGAGGGCGAGTTCATGCGGTACGTCCCGTACAGCGGCGGCGCGGGGATGGCGCGGCTGCCCGCGCCCGGCGACCGTCCGCGCGTGGTGATCACGCTCGGCAGCGTCCGGCCCGACATGCACGGGCTCGGCCCGCTGGAGGCGACCGTCACGGCGGCGGCCGAGGTGGACGCCGAGTTCCTGCTGGCGCTCGGCGACGCCGACCCGGCCCCGCTCGGCCCGCTGCCGTCCAACGTCCGCCCGATCGGCTGGACGCCGATGGACCTGCTGCTCCCGACCTGCGCCGGAGTCGTGCACCACGGCGGCGGCGGGACGGCCCTGGCCGCGATCTGCGCGGGCATCCCGCAGCTGATCGCGCTCGACCCCCGCTACCTGGGCCACAAGACCCTCGCCCCGGCCGTCGAGAAGGGCGGCGTCGGCCTGGTCGCGCTCCAGGACACCGTCACCCCGGCCCTCCTGCGTACACTGCTCGCGGACGAGGCGATCCGGAAGGCGACCGACCAGGTGCGCGCCGAGATGGAGACACTGCCGTCACCGGCGGCCATGGTTCCGCGTCTGCTGGACCTGGTGGCCCCGGCCTGACGAGTCCGGGAGGACCCGTGGACGACCGGCGACCGCTGCGGATCGGGGTGCTCGGCTGCGCCGACATCGCCGCACGTCAGGTACTGCCCGCGCTCGCGCACGTGCCGGCGGCGACGCTGACGGCGGTCGCGAGCCGGTCCATCGCGCGGGCGCGCGAGTTCGCCGCCCGGTTCGGCGGCTCGCCCGTCCACGGGTACGAGCGGCTGCTCGACCGCGACGACGTGGACGCCGTGTACGTCCCGCTGCCCGCGGCCCTGCACGCCGAATGGACGGAGCAGGCCCTTCACGCCGGCAAGCACGTGCTGGTGGAGAAGCCCCTGACCACCGGACGCGAGCAGACCGCGCGGCTGGCGGCGCTCGCCCGGACGCTCGGGCTGCGGCTGATGGAGAACCGCATGTTCACTCACCACCCGCAGCACACCCGGGTCCGCGAGCTGATCGCGAACGGCGCGGTCGGGAAGCTGCGGTCGCTGAACGCCGCGCTGGCCTTCCCGCCGCGTCCGCCGGACGACATCCGCTATGACCCGGCGCTCGGCGGCGGCGCGCTGCTGGACATCGGCTACTACCCCGTCCAGGCCGCGATGATGCTACTGCCGGGATCGCTGACGGTCGCCGGGGCGGTGCTCCACCATGACGCGGGCGCGGGCGTGGACACCGGCGGGGACGTCCTGCTGCGCGGCGAGGGCGATGTCGCGGCGCACCTGACGTTCGGATTCCGGCACGCCTACCGGTCGCGGTACGAGGTGTGGGGGAGCCGGGGGCGGATCATCCTGGAGCGCGCGTTCACCCCGCCCGCGACCTGGCAGCCCGTCCTCCACCTTGAGCACCAGGACCGTGAGGAGCGGCTGACCCTGCGTCCCGCGAACCACTACCAGGCGGCCCTGGAGGGCTTCGTGGGGGCCGTCCGCGAGGACGGTCCGGAGCGCGCCGCGGTGGAGAACGCGCTGGACGACGCGGTGAGGTGCGCGTCGCTCCTCGACGCCGTCCGCGCCGCCGCGAGCATCCCCGCGCCCTAGCGCGGGACGTCACGCCGGGACGCCGAGCGGGCCCGCGACCTCGGTGATCGTGCCGCCGGGCAGCCACGCGCCGCCGGCGCCGTGGTCATGTCCGATCGGCCCCGGGACCTGGACGGTCGACGCCGCGTACAGCCGGATCGCCGCCGCGGGCCGGACGTGCAGTGCCGACAGCCACGCCGTGTAGCCCGTCGCGGTCGGCGACTGGCCCGGGTAGCGGCGTTCGAGGGCGGCCTCGTACCGCTGCGGCATCGGGTCCTCCGGCGTGAAGCGCAGCGGGACGAGCTGCCCCGCCGGGACGGTCAGCAGCGGCGACGCGAGCAGCCACGGCGCGAGGTAGCTGCCCTGGGACGGCGTCCGTCCGCGGGCGATGTCCATGAGTCGCGTGTACGCGGTCGCCCAGCCGGAGACCAGGAAGGCCGGCCGGTCGGCGCGCGGTTCCGGGGTCACGGTGACATGTCCCTCCTGTGCCGCTCTCCGGACGACCTGTGCGGCGGCCTGCGAACGGGCCGAGCCGTCCGCGACGAGCGTGATCGCGGGGACGCGGCGGGCGGCCACGTAGGCGACGACCGCGCGCAGGTCGGCGGCGTCCTCGGGGTGCAGCGTTGCTGAGGGGCACGCGCCGAACCGTTTGCTGCCTCCGGTGGCGAGAGCGGCGACGGCGGCGCTGGCGCACTCGGGCGCGTCACCTGGGGCGGGCGCCGATGCCGGAGCGCCGTGACCTGGGGCGATGGCGAGGGAGACCGTCCGGCCGCCCGCCTGCACCCAGAGGTGGCCGCGTCCGGGCGGCAGCAGGACGTTCGCCCAGCGACCTTCCGCCCCGGCGACGGGCTCGGTCGCGATCAGGTGGCCTCGGTCGGTGCCGACGGCCGTGGTCCGCGCGTCCACCCCGACGATGTTCCAGCCCGGACGGTGCGGGACGACCACGACCGGCCCTCCGTCGCGTACCACGACGCGCGCCAGCGGCACGCCGGGCCTGGCGGTGCCGTCGGCGTCGGGCAGGACCATGGTTCCGATGAGGACCGCTCCGGCCAGGGGAACCCCGAGCAGCGGCGTCCAGCGCGTCCGGGGGAGCGACAGGACGGCCAGCAGCGTGAGCGTGATCAGCAGGACCGCGAGCGCGGGCGGCCGGACGCCCAGCAGCGCGCACGGCACCGCCACGAACGCCGCGACCGCGACGGCGCGTCCGACGACCCGGTTCGGCGGGCCGGTGAACGGACGCGCGCACGTGGCGACGGCGACGACCGCGGCGCCCGTGAACGCCAGGCCGGGCAGCACCCCCGCCCATCCCGTGAGCTGCATCGGACGGCCTCCTCACACGATGCGGACGTCGGGGACATAGCGGATCCACCGTCCGCCCGCCGCGCCGAAGGCGTGCTCCTTGGCCATGATCTCCTCGGCGTGGTTCCAGGCGAACAGCAGCGCGAAGTCGGGATACGGGTCGGCGAACGCGGCCGGCGGACGCACCGGGATGTGCGTTCCGGGGGTGACCAGGCCCTGCTTCGCGGGAGTGGAGTCGCATATGAAAGGCAGCAGGTCAGGGCCGATGCCGCAGTAGTTCGTCACGGTCGCGCTCTTGGCGGTCGCGCCGTACCCGACGACGCTGCGCCCGTCGTCGCGCAGCGTCCGCAGCAGCGTGACCAGTTCGTCCCGGGCGCGCTCGACCCGCGCGGCGAACCCGTCCAGGGCCGGGACGGTCCGCTCCTCGCGGCGCAGCGCCTCCGCGACCGTCCCGCCCACCGGATGCCTGCCGGGCCGCGCGACGGTGAACCGGAGCTGCCCGCCGTGCACGTCCAGGGGCTCGACGGCGATCAGCTCGAAACCGAACCGGCGCGCCGCCTCCCGCACGGACGCGGCGGTGAACAGGTACACGTGCTCGTCGATGACCTGGTCGAACGCCGTCCGGGCGAGGACGTCGGCGAGGTAGGGGTCCTCGAAGACCATCCGTCCGTCCGGGGCGAGGAGGAGGTCGGCGCCGGCGAAGACCGAGGCCAGGTCGGGCACGTGGCTGACCGTGTTGGCCGAGAAGACCAGGTCGGCGGGCCCTTCGGCACTCCGGATCTCCGCGGCGGACGCCTTGTCGAAGAACGCCGTCAGCACCCGCGCGCCGCGTCCGGCCGCCTCCCCGGCCGCCCGTCCGGACGGGTCGACCCCGAGGTGCCGCACCCCCGCGCGCGCGAGCGTCGGCAGGATTCCGCCGTCGTTGCAGCCGACCTCCACGACGAACGGGTCGGGACGGTCCCGGACGGACTTCATCAGCCGCCGGGCGGTGCGGGCGAAGTGCTCGCTCATCCGCGCCGACTGCGACGTCCGGTAGGGGTACTCGCGGTGGAACATCGCCTCGGCGGGGACGGGCTCGGTCAGCTGGGCCATGCCGCAGTCCCCGCACACGCCCACGGCCAGCCGGAAGAAGAACTCCCCGTCCAGCTCACCGGGCGGCAGGAACGCGTCGGACCTGGGCTGCCGTCCGAGATCGAGGAACTCGCGGACCGGACCGGAGCAGATGCGGCATCTCGTCATCGACGGGTCCCTCCCTTGGGGAGCAAGGCGGGGTCATTCGCAGGCCAGGGAGAACAGGCAGGTGAGCAGGCTGCGCGCCTGCATGTTGACGTAGTGGCTGTGCGGCAGGAGCGCCGCGAACTGGCGCAGCGTCAGCCAGCGGAACTCCGGGTGCTCGTGGCCGTCGCCGGGAGCGGCCTCGACGATCAGGTAGCGGCCGCGCGCGTGGAAGAGCCGTCCGCCCTCCTCGGAGAGCGTGGCCGCATAGCGGACGCGTTCCGGGACGGCGGCGAGCACGTCGTCGAGGAACGGCGGCCGGTTCGGTCCGTCGAGTTCCCGGGCGGTGCACTGGACGGTGGGGGCGAGCTCGAGCACGTCGCTGCACCCCGGCTCGGCGAGCGCCTGGGCGAGCACGTGCAGGACGCCGTCGAACCGCTTCACCAGGAACGCCGCGACGGACGTCCCGAGCGGCCGGATCACCGGCTGCGACCAGCCGTCGACCTCGCGTCCGGCCGTCCCGACCGTCACCCCCACGACCTCGAAGGAGCCGCCGCCCTCGGGGGTGACGGCGGCGCCGTCGTGCCGCCACCCGGCCATCCCGGACAGCGGGACGCGCCGGACCCGGACGTCCGCGCACGTCCGCCGCTCGGTGAGCCAGTGCAGGACGTCGGCGTCCGGGTGCAGGCTCCGCGACGCCTCGAGGGACCGGGTCAGGGCGCGGTGGAACCCGTCGGAGGGCGCGCACGCCGCCGCGTCCGTCCCGGCGACCGGAAGGCAGCCGAGCACCGACCGCAGGTCCATGTTCACCAGGTCGTCGCGGCCCAGGAGCCGGTGCAGCCGGTGCAGCGTCAACCAGCGGAAACCCGGCAGGACCGCGACGTCCTCGGTGATCTCGACGACCATGTTCCGGTTGCGTTTGCGCAGGAACCACCCGCCGTGCTCGGACTGCCGGACGTCCACGAGCAGCCGCCCCCGGAAGGGCGTCCGGAAATGCTCCAGGTAGGGCACCGGCCTGCCCCGGTGGACGCGCGTGTAGTTGCTGCGCGTCGCCTGGACGGTCGGCGCGACCTGCACACCGCCGAAGTTGCCCGGCTCCGCCTTCGTCTGGACGAGGAAGTGCGGCACCCCGTCGAACTCGCGGACGAGCAGCCCGAGGATCCCGATCTCCGGCTGGTCGATGATCGGCTGCTCCCAGCGCGGCACGGGCGCGCCGCCGTGCTCGACCGCCAGGCCGTGCACGGTGAAGAACGCCCCGCTCTCGTGCGTGAGGTCGCCGGTGCCGGGATCGACGTTCCATCCCGGCATCTCGTCCAGGGGGGTCGGCCGGACGGTCATCCGGTCGCCGTCGCGTGCCTCGGTGAGCCAATCCTCCACGGCGTCCGGGCTGGTCAGGCCGTCCGGGCACAGCGCCGAGCGCGTGAGCCGCACAGGAAGCGGCTCCGCGCCGTCGGCGGGGTGCGCCCGGCCGCCACCGCCGCTGAGGACGGCCGGTGGTTCGCGCCGGGACGAGGTCATGCGGCTCCCTGACGCGCGGCCGCCAGATCGGCGGTCAAGGTCGAGGGGAGCAGGGGTTCGGTCAGGAGGCGGCGGTAGCGGTCGGCCGCCGGCTCGTCCCGGCCCGCGTGCATCCACGCGCGCACGAGCGCGGAGCCCGCGATGTAGGTGACGGTGTAGGCACGCCATAGCGGATCGGTCAGGAAACGGACCATGTGCCGCGCCCGCGGCTCGTCCACGAGCATCCACCGCTCGAGGTAGGCGACGGCCGTCTCGGGATCGACGTGCCGGTCGTGCAGCATGATGGCCGCGTCCTGCCGCGCGGACAGCAGCTGCGCGGTCAGCGGGAGCAGGAGTTCGGCGAGCTCGCCGTCCAGGTGGAGGCCCTCGGCGGCCAGGACCTCCGCGGTCCACGGCCCCCAGCCCTCGCCCAGGACCGCGTCCAGCGCCGCTTCGCCCATGCCCTCCGCGATGAGGCACTGCGGGGTGTTGACCAGGGCGATCGCCTGCTCGTCCTGCCCCTGCGCGCGCACGAGCCCGGCCTCTTTCGCGCAGCGCTCGGTGTGATGCCCCGGATAGCACTCGTGCGTCGCCAGGTGGGGGAGCGCCGACAGGCCGTGGCCGGCGTCGGCGTTGATCGTCACCAGCGACCGGAAGCCGCCCCGGTAGTGGTTGAAGGCGTTCCACGGACGGTCGCGGACCACCTCGTACTCCACCGTCTCACCAGGCGGCAGGCCGAACCGCTCGGCCGTCAGCCCGCGCAGCGCGTCCGACAGCACCCGGACGGCCCGTCCGAGCGCGTCCGGGGCGAGCCGGTCCCGCTCCCGGAAGGCGGCCAGCTTCGCGCGCGGCCCGCCAGGCCCCGGCAGCAGCTCGCCGATCCTGTCGTGCACGGCCGCGTACCGGTCGGTCGGCACCGGCTCGATGTCCACCTCGAAGTACGCCCGCACCTCGGCGAGGAACCCCAGCGGACGGCCGTCCAGCCGCCGCGCGACGCATTCCAGCGCCCTCAGCTGCGCCTCCAGGAACGCCCGGCGCGGCTCCGGCAGCCCGCTGTCCGGGAGCGCGCGCAGCAGCAGGATCGCGTCGGCGGCCAGCTCGCGCGGCGCCCGGACGGGCTCGGACGCGACCCGCGCGGCCAGGGCGGGGTCGCCGAACCAGCAGTCGACGAACCCGTCCACCAGCCGCCCGAGCCGCAGCCCGAGCGTCAGGTACCCGTCCACGACGCGGTTCCCGGCCGGGGCGTCCGCGCCGCCCGCGCCGGTCGGGGTCACCGGCGTTCCATCTCGTCGGTCAGCTTGATCATCGCGTCGACCGCGCGGTCGAGCTCCTCGCGGTCGTTGTACAGGTGCGGCGCGAGCCGGATCGCGAACCGCTCGGAGCCGTCGTCCCGGACGGGGAAGAACGTGAAGCGCAGGTTGATCCCGTGCTCGGTCTCCATCCGCTCCTCGAACTCCATGAACCGCTGCGGGTCGACCGCGTGCGCGGGGTCGCGGAACGGCTGGAACGCGACCATCCCCGAGTGCAGCCGCCGGTCGTGCAGCGGGCTGAAGAACGACTCCTCGCCCCAGTGCGCCGCGATCCGCTCCTTGAGGTGGTCGCACAGCCCGTGGACGTACCGCTGGATCTCCGCGCGCCCGATGTGCTCCCAGATCTCGGCGGCCGTCTGGAGCGCGGGGCCGCGCGACAGGTCCGCGGACCCGGTCTTCTGCAGGAACGTGCCGATGTCGTAGGTCGGCTCGCGGCCGGTGGCGCGCGGCGGCAGCTCGCCCTCGATCGGGTACCAGAGCGAGATCACCGGCCAGAAGCCGGGCAGCGGCAGCGGGTTGTGCTCGGGCAGCACCTTGTTGCGCGCGTACAGGACGCCGGTGCCCATCGGCCCGCACTGGTACTTCGCGCCGGACCCGCTGACGAAGTCGACGCCCAGCTCGCGCAGGCTCATGTCGAACTGGCCGGGCAGGTGCGCGCCGTCCACGACGGTGGTCAGGCCGTGCTCGTGCGCGAGCTCGGCGAGCATCCGCGTCGGCATCGTCGTGCCGACGGTGAAGGTGACCGCCGCCCACTCCAGCACCTTGGTGCGCGGGGTGATCGCGGCGGCGAACATCTCCACGATCTCCTCGGCGGTCTGGTCCGGGCCGAGCCTCGGGGTGAGCTTGGTGACCTTGACGCCGCGCCGGTTGCGCAGCAGGTTCAGCGGCGCCTGCATCGTGTAGCACTCGTGCGTGGTCGTGACGACCTCGTCGCCCTCGCCCAGGTCGAGGCCGTTGAGGATGCGGGCGTTGCCGTCGGTCGCGCCCTGCACGATCGCGATCTCGTCCGGGTCGCAGCCGTAGCAGCGGGCGAGCGTCGCGCGCGGCTCGGTGAGCGTGGTCGGCGGGTACGGGTCGCGCGGGTAGCGGGCGTACTCGGCGTCGGCGGCGCGCAGGATGTCCAGCACCGGGTGCGGGGTGGAGCCGAGCGTCCCGACGTTCAGGTGGACGAGGTCGGGGGTGAGCGGGAACAGCCGCCGCAGTCCCGCGTGGACGGCCGGGTCGTCCAGCGGGCCGGACGGGACCCGGTCCGCCCACTCCCGGGGGCCGCTCGGAGCCGGTGCGGACGCCCCCGTCTCGCCCTCGGTGCGGCGGCGCGCCATCGCCACGATCGCCGACTCGGTTCCCTTGTCCTCCACGAGAAGCCTCCCTCGGGACACGGTCACGACTGCTCCCGCACTCTACAATTTCACTTTAAAATTATCTAGTGTCGCGAACGGTGACGTCCGTGACCCGGAGCGGCGGGACGGACGTGCGGGAGAGGCCGTCGTCCCACTCCCGGGCCAGTGCGGGCGCGCTCCGCCCGATCTCCGTGACCCGCTCCAGCATCCGGACGATCCGCTCGCTGAATCTGAAGTCGTCGACGGATCCGACAACCTCGCCGTGCTCGATGAGGTACACGCCGTCCCGGGTGGATCCGGTCAGCGCGAGCGTCCGCGGATCGGTCGGGCGCAGGTACCAGAGGCTGTTCACGAGCAGCCCGCGCCGCGTGGTCGACACCATCTCGGCGAGGCCGGGGCCGTCCGGCGGGCCGTCCAGGACGAGGTTGCCGATCCGGGGCGTCGGCGGCAGCCCGCACGCTCCGGCCGAGTGCCGCGTCTGGACGAGCGCGGTGAGCACCCCGTCGTCCAGCCAGCGCGTGGGACGCAGCGGAAGCCCGTTGTCGAACACCGACATGTCGCCGCCGGGGGCGCGGACCAGCGCGAACGGCGCGCACTCCAGTCCCGGCAGGGCGGGGTCGCCGCGCAACGTGAGGCCGGGCGCGGTGAGGCGCTCGCCGAGCCTCGGCGTTCCGTCCGGGGTGGCGAAGGGCGATGCGCCCTCGAGCGCGTCGCGCGCGTCCATGGCCTGGTAGACGTGCAGCAGCAGGTCGGCCACGCAGGACGGCGAGAGCAGCACCTCGTAGTCGCCCTTCGGCAGGGGGACGCGTCGTGCGGCCCACCGGATCCGCTGGGATAGGTCCTCGCGCAGCCGCGTGAGGGCCGTCGCCGAGTCGAACGGCCCGGTGCTCGGCAACGGCACACCGCCCCAGGTGGAGGCTCGCCCGTCCGTCGTGTCGCGCGCGGTGAGGTCGATCAGCCCCTCGCGCTGCCGGTGCCGCAGCCTCACCCCTGTCGACGTGGCCAGATAGGTGGTCCGGACGACATGCTCGGCATAGCCGTAGAGCTGCTGTCCGTCCTCACGCGCCTGCGCGAAGGCGGCCTTCAATCCTCCGCCCAAGCCCGCGAGCCACTCCGCGCCGTCCTGCTCGGAAAGGTTCTCCACGGCCTCGTGTCCGGCTTCGGCAGGAGTGAGCAGCGGCATCGTGTCGGGGGAGGCCGGGGATTCGAGCGCCGCGCGTTCGGCTTCCGCGACGAGGCGCGCGACATCCTCGCCCGGATCACCGTGCCGAGTCATCGCGGCCGTGGCGGCCGGGGGCCGGGCCGCGGTGGCCGTGCCGCGGCGTCCCGCGGCCAACGCCACGACCGTGACCCGGTGGTCGCGGACGAGACCCGCCGTGGTCACCGCGTTCGCCGCCCAGCGCGACTGCGCGGCGTCCTCCACGTCCACGATCACGACGCAGCCCTCGGACCGGCTCGCCTTCAGCGCGCGTTCCGCGACGTCCCAGGCAGCGCGCTCGGCCGCGCCCGCCGCCGGATCCTCGGCACCGGTCATGCTCCCGCCTCCCGCGCCGTGTTGACGACCTCGATCCCGGCGAACACGGCGGGCGGCGCGCCGTGGCTCGCCGCCGACGCCTGGACGGGCTGCCCCTTGCCGCACAGGTCGGCCCCGAACACGCGGTAGTCGGCCCGTCCGCCCAGCGCCCGCAGCGACCGCCAGAACTCGGTGGTCTCGCCCTGGTAGGCGGCGTCCCGGACCTGCCCGGCGAGCCGCCCGTTCTGGATCAGGTGGCATCGCTGCGCGGTGAACCGGAAGTTCCGCCGCCGCCCGTCGATCGTCCAGCCGTCCGAGCCGACGACCAGCAGCCCCCGGGACACGCCCGCGACGAGCTCCTCCGTGGACGGCCCGTCCGGCGCGGGACGCAGTGACACGTTCGGCATCCGCGCCAGCGGCGCCCGCAGGCCCGACTCGGCGTACGCGCAGCCGGTCGAGCGGTCCGCGCCGACGGCGCGCGCCGTCGCCCGGTCGGTCTGGAAGCCGGTCAGGACGCCCTCGGTGACCAGGTTCCACGACGTGGCCGCCACGCCCTCGTGGTCGAAGCCGGTCGTCGCCAGCGCGTGCGGGGTGGTGCGGTCGGCGATCACGTTCATCAGCTCCGAGCCGTAGCGCAGCCGCCCGAGCCGGTCCGGTGTGGCGAACGTCGTCCCGGCGTAGCCCGCCTCGTGGCCGAGCGCGCGGTCCAGTTCGGTCGCGTGGCCGACCGTCTCGTGGATCGTCAGCCACAGGTTGGACGGGTCGACCACCAGGTCGTACAGGCCCGGCTCGACCGGCCGCGCGGAAAGCTTCCCGGCCAGGTGGGCGGGCATCCCGGCGACCTCGCCGGCCCAGTCCCAGCCCTCGCCCGCCAGGTACTCCAGGCCGCGCGCGGTGGGCGGGCCGAGGGTCCGCAGGGTCGCGACCGCGCCCGTGCGCTCGTCCATCCCCACGGCCAGGAGCTGCGGATGGATCCGCAGCCGGTGCTGGAGCGTCACCGTTCCTGCCAGGTCGGCGTAGTAAGTGGTCTCGTCCGCGACCTTGAGCTTGGCGTGGACGTGCGCGACGTGCGGCACGGCCAGCAGCGCCCGGCTCCAGGCGGCCAGCGGCTCGGTCCACTCGCCGCGCGGGACGGTGAACGGGTCGACGCGGTGCCCGGACGTCCACTCCGCGTCCCGGTGCACCGGCTCGCCGACCGGCTCGACCCGTTCGCCACCCGCCGCCCGGCAGGCCCGCGCCACCGCCACCGCCCGCTCGGCCGCCGACGCCGCGGCCTCCCGGGACGGCCCGGCGACGCCCGCGAACCCCCGGAACCCCTCCCACACGACCGACACCCCCACGGCCGTGTGGACCTCGTCGGAGACGCCCGCCGGACGCCCGTCCCGCAGCAGGGCCAGCCCGGAGCGGCGCCGCTCGACCCGCACCGCCGCGTGCCGTGCGCCGAGCGCCGCCGCACGGTCGAGCGCGGCGGCCGCGACCGCCGGGGGAGGCACGTCGGTGAACGCGGGATCCAGGGTCATGATCACCTCCGGGTACGCACGCCGGGTCACTATATTTACATGAAGCTCAGGAGAACTCCGAGGTTGACGATCCCGACCCTCGGGAGTTATCCAGGGAGGCGACACGAAACCTCCGTTCCCGCCTGCCCATCGGCGCGGAGGGCCTCCGGGCCGAGCCCGGCCGGGGCCGCCGGGCCGGGGGACGCGCATGCGTCGACGCTTCCAATCGAGATATGGTTGTGAAGTGGAACGTGGAGGTTCGGTCATGAAGCAGCAACGTCGCAACTACGGTCAGTACTGCGGGCTGGCCGGCGCCCTCGACGTCGTCGGCGAGCGCTGGACCCTGCTGATCGTCCGCGAGCTGCTCACCGGGCCGTGCCGCTACAACGAGCTCCAGGCGAACCTGCCCGGCATCGGCACCAACCTGCTCGCCGAGCGGCTGCGCTTCCTGGTCGACACCGGGCTCGTCCGGCAGCGCGCCAAGGACGGCTCGAAGGTGAGGATGTACGAGCTCACCGCGCAGGGCGAGGCGCTGCGCGAACCGGTGCTCGCGCTCGCCCGCTGGGGGCTCGGCCTGCTCGCCGCCCCCGGCTCCGAGGACGCCGTGCGCCCGCGCTGGGGAGCGCTCGCGGTCGAGGCGATGATCGACCCGTCCGCCGCCGGGCGGGACGAGCGCTACGAGTTCCGCATCGACGACGAGGTCTTCCACGTCGAGGTCGCGGACGGCGAGGTCGGCGTCAGGCACGGCAAGTCCGCGCTCGACCCCGCGCTGGTCGTCACGACCGACGCGCGCACGTTCGTCGAGATCGGCTCCGGGCGGCTGACCCCGCTGGAGGCCACCCTCACCCACCGCCTCGTGATGGAAGGCGACGCCGACGCCACCCTGCGCTGCTCCCGCCTGCTCGGCCTGGTCGGCTGACCCCGCCCGGCCCCCGCGTCTCCGGCGTGTGCGCGCCTGGCGTCCCATCGGTCTCTCTTCGCGGGCAGGGCCTTCTGGCTTGACTACATCTAAGTGAAGTGATCCCCTGGACGGGCACGAATGATGTCCCCTCGTGCGCCGTTCGGGCGGATCCCGGCCCACCTGCCGGGTGGCCGTCCCGACGGCGGCGACCTCGGTGCCCGTTTCGGGCCCCACACCGAGAACGGATGAGGTGCGCGATGCCGGAAGTGGCGGGTGCGGACGCCGTGCCCCGGACGTCGGCCCCCCAACGGCCTGGCCTCCAGCAGAAGGCGCGCGAAGCGGCCCGGAGCCTCGCGCCGAGCCTCGCGCCGGTGCCGGAGCGGCCGTTCCTCACGGCCGGCCCGCTCACCTCGTTCGCGTTCGGGGTCGAGTCCGCGCTGGGCCACCGCCCGCTGCGCTACCTGGTCGCCCGCAGGTTCGCCGAGACGGCCACGCTGACCTGCCTGTTCGTCCTCGAACCGGACCAGCTGGCCGGGACGTACGTGACCATCCGCGAGGACCGGGCCCGCGCCGACTGCCAGGTGTGGACCTACGTGCCGACCATGCGCCGGGCGGTGCGGATCGTCGAACGCCACGTCTTCGGCTGCCTGCCGCTCACCCGGGTCGGCTACCTCGACCTGATGGCGTGGCGGCACCCGGCGCTCGGCGACGTCCCGGAGGACCGGGAGGCCGACGTGTCGTGGAGCGGCTGGCCCGGCGCGCGGGCCCACTGCTACCTGGGCCCCGGTTCGACGCCGGGGCTGACGGTGACCGAGGCGGTCGACCCGGTCAGCGGGACGGTCGTCGCCCGCTCGGTGGACCGCCGCGGCGTGCCCGAGCGGCGCTGGCAGGTGCTGAGGCCGGGACCGCCTGAGCTGCCCGCGCGGATCGGGGTGGGCGGGCCGGACGCGGGGACGGCCACGGAGTTCCGCCGCCTGGGGGATCCGGTGGAGGTCCCCGAGGGGGCGTTCGACGACGGGCCGCGCGCGCTGTGGGACGCGGTCGGCCGCCGCATCCCCGCCCTGGCCCCGCGCCGCTGACGGGGCCGCGCCATGGAATCGCGGAGCGGGACGTCCGGCGGCACGCGCGGTCACGGACCGTCCGGTGGCGGGTGCGGACGGTTTCCTTTGCGGCGGAGCGCACGGGTCGCACTGCTCTGCGTCCCGGCCGTCCCGAGGATCGCGTTCGCGGCGCTGGTACCGGACGGGCGGCCGCGGTCGGCGCGCGTCGCCGGTGAGGTCGCGGGGCTGCTGGAACGGCTCGGCGGCGCGTTCGTCAAGGCCGGCCAGCTGCTCGCCACGAGGGTCGACCTGGTCGGGGAACCCTTCGCGGCGGCCCTCGGCAGGCTGCACGACGACGTTCGGGCCGGCGCGGCGCCGCCGCTGCCCGAACGCTTCCGGGACTGGACGGCCCGTCCGGTCGCGGGCGGTTCGGTCGCCGTGGTGTACCGGGCCTGGCCTCCCGCGGACGCGCCGGACGACCGGCCGGTGGCGCTGAAGGTGAAGCGGCCGGGCGTGGCGGCGGAGATCGCGGGCGACCTCGCCCTGCTGGGCTGCGCCGCGCGGGTGGCGGCGCGGCTGCCGGGGCTGCGCCGCGTCCCGCTGGCCGAGATCCTGGACGAGCTCGGCGGCCTGCTGCTCGCGCAGCTCGACTTCCGCGCCGAGGCCGAGAACCTCGCACGGCTGCGGGACGCGCTGGCGGACGAGGCGGACGTCCTCGTCCCCGCGCCGCTGCCCGAGTGGTGCGACGACGACGTGATCGCGATGGAGTTCGTCCCGGGGCTGGACCGGCGGACGCCCGCGAACCTGCCGCCGGAGGCGCGCAGGGCGCGGGCGACGACACTGGTCCGCGCGGTCTACCGGCTGCTGTTCGTCGACGGCCTGGTGCACGTCGACCTGCACCACGGCAACGTCTACTTCCTCCCGGACGGCACGGTCGTGCTGCTGGACGCGGGCCTGGTGCGGCGGTTCAGCGCCGCGGCGCGGCACGGGTTCGCGGAGTTCTTCGGCGGCATGGTCCGCGGGGACGGCGGCGTGTGCGCCGACGCGCTGCTGGCCACCACCCGCGGCGGCGTTCGCGGCGGCGTCCGGGGTGTGGGTGTGCGGGGTGCGGGTGTGCGGGGTGCGGGAGGTGTGCGGGACGTCGGCGGGTTCCGGCGGGAGGTGGCCGACCTGGTCGGTCGGAATTCGGGGGCGACCGCGGGAGAGTTCCGGCTGTCGGCGTTCTGCCTGCGGCTGTTCGACCTGCAGCGCCGGTACCGGCTGTACGCCGAGCCGGAGTTCGCGTTCCCGATGCTGTCGCTGCTGGCCGTCGAGGGGACGGTCAGGCGCGACCATCCCGGCATGGACTTCCAGCTGGAAGCGGCTCCCTACGCCCTGGAGGGGCTGCTCGGGAAACCGTGAGACGAGCCTCCAGGACAGGGTGATGAGGCCGACCGGAAACAGGGTCGCGGGACGGCCGGTGCATTTTCTGTCCGGTCGTATCGAATGTCGCACCGCATAATTCACCGGAATCGGCGGGCGTGGTTGATATGTCCATGACCTGCTGAGACTCTGTCGTTATGGCCGCATCCGGACAGTGCAACATAACCGTCCTTGACGCTTCACTTCAGTTTTTGTTAGTCCTGTGGGTGTTCTGCCGAGGAGGTTGCCTTGGTCACGTCCGTCCCTGCCCAGCGGACCCCACTCCTTTTCCGTCCATTGGTCCTTGACGACCGAACTATCCGACTCGACAAGACTGGTCACGCGACCGGAGACCCGGACGTCCGGGAACGGCTCGACGCGGTGATCGGCGCGTTCGCCGCCGGGTACAACACCGGCCTCGCGACCGGCCGCGGACCGCTGGGACCGGCCGGCGCCCCGGCCGCGCTGGCCGGGTTCGCGCACGAGGGCGCGGCGATGAGCCGCACGCTGCTCGACGTCCTGACCGGCACCCGCGGCCGCCGCGTGGCGGGCCTGCTCGAGGGGCCGGGCCGCCGCCACTTCCACCTCGTGCACGTCGGCGCGGGCTGGGCGTACGCCCGCCTGCGGATGCGCCCCTGGTTCGGCGTGTCCGGCGCCCGCGGCCTGCCGCGCTGGCTGGTGTGGGACGGCTGGGGCTTCCACCAGGCGTTCTTCCGCCCGGTGCCGGTGCTGTACGAGCAGCGGGTGGAGCGTTTCGCGCGCGGTCCCGCCGCCTCCGTCCGCGACCAGGGGGTCGGCCGCGCGCTGTGGTTCCACGCCTGCGCCGACCCCGACGCCGTCGGACGCGTCGTCGCCGGGTTCCCGCCGCACCGCCGCGGTGACCTGTGGGCGGGGATCGGGCTGGCGGCCGCCTACACCGGGGCGCGGCCCCCGGACGTCCTGGACTCGCTGCGGCGGATCGCCGACGGCCACCGCGCCGACCTCGCGCAGGGCGCGGCGTTCGCCGCGAAGGCGCGCGTGCTGTGGGGCGAGGTGCCCGACGACGTCCGCGCGGCGGTGGAGACGCTGTGCTCGGCGTCGCCCGAAGCCGCCGCGAAGTGGACGGACGTGGCGCACGACCAGGCGGCCGAGTACGGCGACACCCTCGCGGACTACCAGTACTGGCGGGCTCTGACCCGCCGGGAGTGGCGGCGGGGCGACGGCGGGGTGGCGGAGCGGTGAAAGGCGTTCTGAACAGCCGATTCCTGCGCTCCCGGCTCGTGCAGGTGTGCTCGGTGCTGCTGCTGGTCGCGGGCTGGTTCGTCGCGAGCCTGCCCGAGACGTCCGACGCCGACGCGGCACGGCTGGCGCGGCGGTTCGCGTTCCAGCGCGTCCCGCTGAACGGCACGGCCGTGCCCCGCGACGTCCGGCGGGTCGCGCCCGCGTACCGGCACATCGACCACTGGATCTCCTCGGTCGGCGCGGCGGTCGCGCTCGCCGACATCGAGGGCGCGGGCCGCCCGGTCGACACGTGCGTCGTGGACCCGCGCGACGACTCGGTGACGCTCGCCCCCGTCCCCGGCTCCGGCGGACGCATGCCGACCCTGAGGCTCACGCCGACCGGGTTGCCGTTCGACGCGACGATGGCGCCGATGGGCTGCACGCCCGGCGACTTCAACGAGGACGGCCTGACCGACGTCCTCGTCTACTACTGGGGACGCTCGCCCGTGCTGTTCATGCGGACGCCCGAGCCGCTCGGGAAGCCCGGCGCGTTCGTCCCGCAGGAGCTCGTGTCGCCGCGCCAGACCTGGAACACCAACGCCGTCTCGGTGGCGGACGTGGACGGGGACGGCCACGCCGACCTCGTCATCGCCAACTACTTCCCGGACGGCGCGCGCGTCCTCGACCCGCACGCGAGGCAGACCCAGCTCGTCATGCAGCGGTCGATGTCGGCGGCCTACAACGGCGGGCGCAAGCACATCCTGCTGTGGAGGTCGGGGCAGGGCGGCGCGCATCCGTCCGCGGCCTACACCGAGCCGCCGAGCCCGCTGCCCGACCGGACGTCCAAGGGCTGGACGCTCGCCACCGGCGTCCAGGACATCGACGGCGACGGGCTCCCGGACCTCTACCTCGCCAACGACTTCGGCCCGGACCGGCTGCTGCACAACCGGTCCACGCCCGGGCATCTGAGGTTCGAGGAGGTCAAGGGCGTCCGGCACTTCACCACGCCGAAGTCCAAGGTCATCGGCCAGGACTCGTTCAAGGGCATGGGCGTGGCGTTCGGCGACCTGGACGGCGACGGCGTCCCCGACATCTTCGTCAGCAACATCACCCAGGAGTACGGCCTGCTGGAGAGCAACTTCGCCTGGCTGAGCCAGGGCCGGAAGGTCTTCCAGGGCAGGACCACCCGCTACGACGACCACAGCGAGTCGCTCGGGCTGGCGCGCTCCGGCTGGGCCTGGGACGTCAAGATGGGCGACTTCGCCGGGGACGGCGGCACCGAGATCGTCCAGGCGACCGGGTTCGTCAAGGGGAGGGTGAACCGCTGGCCGCAGCTCCAGGAGCTGGCGATGACCAACGACGACCTGCTGAACCACCCGGGCGCGTGGCCCGACTTCAGGCCCGGCCGCGACGACGTCTCCGGACAGGACCACGACCCGTTCTTCGCGCGGCTGCCGGGCGGCCGGTTCGTGGACGTCTCCCGGCGCCTGGGCGTCGACGACGACAGCGTCTCGCGCGGCATCGCGCTCGCCGACGTCCAGCACGACGGACGGCTCGACTACGCGGTCGCCAACCAGTGGCGGCAGTCGTTCTATTACCGGAACGTTCGGACGAACCGGTCGCCCTACCTCGGGCTGCGGCTCGTCCGCCCGGCGGGAGGCTGCACCGCCCCGGCCGCGCGTCCGGCCGGGAAGGCGAACGCGCCTTCTCCGGCAGGGAGGTCGAGCGGCGCGGTGACACCGGCGATCGGCGCGTCCGCGCGGCTGCTCGCGGGCACCGGAGGCGTCCGGACGGGCCAGGTCTACCCGGCCAACGGGCACGCCGGCGTGTCCGCGCCGGAGCTGCTGTTCGGCCTGGACGGCGGCACCGCGAACGTCCCGGTCCGGCTCTCCTGGAGGGACGCCTGCGGCACGCTCCACACCGGTGAGGCGCGGTTCGCTCCGGGCTGGCACACCGCACTGCTGAACACCGACGGGTCCATCCGGGAGGCGGGATTGTGAGTTCCACGACCAGCTCCAGCTCCACCACGACCGGAGGCGCCACCGCGGCGGTCGGGGCCGTCCGGCCCGCCAAGGACCCGCGGGTCGCCGCGCTGCGCCGGTTCGCGATCTCGATCTCGGCCTTCACCGTCCTCGGGCACACCGTCCTCGGGTTCGAGCAGGCGTACGCGACGCCGGTCGTCGCGCTCGCCACGGCGTACGTGCTGGAGATCGGCCTGGAGACCCTGGACGCGTGGGCCACCCGCCGTCCGCGCAAGTTCGCGGGCGGGCCGCGCGCGCTGGCGGACTTCCTGCTGCCCGCGCACATCACCGCGCTCGCCTGCGCGATGCTGCTGTTCGCCGACAGCCGGCTCGGCCCGGTCATGTTCGCGGTGACCATCGGGATCACCTCGAAGTACCTCGTCCGGGTGCGGGTGAACGGCAGGGTCCGGCACGTGCTGAACCCGTCGAACCTGGGCATCGCCCTGGTGCTGCTGATGTTCCCGTGGGTCGGGATCGCCCCGCCCTACCAGTTCACCGAGTGGGTCGGAGGCCCGCTCGACTGGGTCGTCCCGGCGCTGATCCTGGTGTCCGGGACGGCGCTGAACGCGATGCTCACCCGGAAGACGCCGCTGATCGCGGGCTGGGTCGGCGGGTTCCTGCTCCAGGCCGTCCTGCGCGCGTTCCTCACCGACACCGCGATCGTCAGCGCGCTGCTCCCGGTGACCGGCGTCGCGTTCGTGCTGTTCACCAACTACATGATCACCGACCCGGGGACGACGCCGGCGAAGCCGCGGAACCAGGTGTTGTTCGGTCTGGCCACGGCCGCCGCGTACGGCGTCCTGGTCGCCTTCCACGTGGTGTTCGGGCTGTTCTTCGCGCTGGTCGCGGTGTGCGCGCTGCGTGGGGCGGGCCTCGCGTTCCTGTCGTTCCGCGACGCGCGGCGGGCGGGCGCGGCGGTTCCGGCCGTCCCCGCTCAGCGCGGCGCCGATTCCGCCGACTCCGCCGGTTCGACGGGCTCGGCCGGTGAGGGACGGTGAGCGGCGTGCCCGGGGCGTCCGGGGCCGCGATCGCCGTCGTCGGCACCGGATGCCGCTATCCGGACGCCACGTCACCCGCGCAGCTGTGGGAGAACGTGCTGACGGGGCGACGCGCGTTCCGTCCGCTCCCGCCCGGACGGCTGAACCTCGCGGACTACGCGGGCGACGGACCCGATTCGACCTACGTCCGGAAGGCCGCCGTCCTCACCGACTGGACGTTCGACAGGGCCCGGCACCGCGTGTCCGGGGCGAGCCACCGCGTCACCGACCCGGTGCACTGGCTCGCGCTGCAGGTCGCCGCCGAGACCCTCGAGGACGCCGGGTTTCCGGACGCGCGCGGCCTGCCGCGCGACCGCGTCGGCGTGGTGCTCGGAAACTCCCTGACCGGCGAGTTCAGCCGGGCCGGGCTGCTGCGGCTGCGCTGGCCGTACGTCGCCCGCGTCGTCCGGGACGCGCTGGCGGACGGCGGTCTCGGCGATGCCGAGGCCGCGGCGCTGATGGCCCGGCTGGAACGCGGGTTCAAGGCGCCCTTCCCCGAGCCGACCGACGAGACCCTGGTCGGAGGGCTCGCCAACGCCGTCGCGGGCCGCGTCTGCAACCACTTCGACCTGCGCGGCGGCGGCTTCACCGTGGACGGCGCGTGCGCGTCGTCGCTGCTGGCGGTGACCACGGCCTGCGCGGCCCTGTCGTCCGGCGACCTGGACCTGGTGCTGGCGGGCGGCGTGGACGCCAGCCTCGACCCGTTCGAGCTGGTCGGCTTCGCGCGGCTGGGCGCGCTGGCCACCGGTGAGATGCGGATCTACGACGCGCGGCCCACCGGGTTCCTGCCCGGCGAGGGCTGCGGCATGGTCGCCCTCATGCGCGCCGAGGACGCGGCGGAGGCGGGACGCGTCCCGCTGGCGCTGATCCGTGGCTGGGGCGTGTCGTCCGACGGGAGCGGGGGACTGACGAGGCCCGCCCGAGACGGGCACGTCCTCGCGATGCGCCGGGCGTACGCGCGGGCCGGGTTCGGGCCGGACACCGTCGCGCTGTTCGAGGGGCACGGCACGGGGACGGAGGTCGGCGACCGGACGGAGCTGGAGGCGCTGATCGCCGTCCAGGACGGGCGGCGCCTTCCGCCCGCCGCGCTCGGTTCGGTCAAGGGCAACATCGGGCACACCAAGGCCGCGGCCGGCGCCGCCGGGCTACTCAAGGCCGTCCTGGCGCTGCACCACCAGACCATCCCGCCGACGGTCGGCTGCGAGACCGAGCACGACCTGCTGCGCACGCCGGACGCGCCGCTGCGGACCGTCCGCGAGGCCACCCCGTGGCCGGACGCGCCGCTGCGGGCCGGGGTGAGCGCGATGGGGTTCGGCGGGATCAACACCCACGTCGTCCTGGAGGCGGCCGAGCCCCGGAGGCCGACGCGTGCGCGCCGCCTCCCGCGGGGCGCCCTGGACGCGGAGGTGTTCGTGGTGGGCGCGGCGTCCGCCGAGGCTCTCGCGGGGAAACTGGAACGGCTGGCCGAGCGCGCCGACATCTGCGCTCTCGCCGAACACCTCGACGTGGCGGCCGCCCTCGCGGACATCGCGCACAACGACGATGAAGCGGACATGGCCGTGCGCGCCGCGCTCGTTGCGAGGACGCCCGCCGAGGTCGCCGAACGTGCTCGGCGGGTAGCGGCGCGGTTGACGGAGGGTGGGGTGTTCGGGCTGGTCAGCGGGCCCGGGTACTGGTTGGGGAGCGGGCCGTCCGGACGCGTCGGGCTGCTGTTCCCCGGGCAGGGCGCGCCCGTTCGGAGCACCCACGGGGCGCTGGGCGTGCTGCTGCCCGATCTCGAACCCGTCCCCTCGGCCGTTGAGGCGCACGGGCACGACACGGCCGTCGCGCAGCCCGCCGTGCTGCGGTCCTCGCTGGCCGGGCTGCGGCTGCTGGACGCGCTCGGGGTCGTGGCGTCCGGGGCGTCCGGGCACAGCCTCGGTGAGATCACCGCGCTGTGCTGGGCGGGCGCGATCGGCGCGCGGCAGGCCGTGGACCTGGCCGCCGAACGCGGCCGGATCATGGCCGCCACCGGCGACAAGGGCACCGGGATGGCCGCGCTGGCGGCTCCGTCCGGCACGGTCGCCGACCTCGTCGCGGGCACCGGTGTCACGGTCGCCGCCGACAACGGGCCCGTCCAGGTGGTCGGCGGTCGGCTCGTCGATCTCGAAGCGGTCGCCGAGCGCGCCGGGCGGGCCGGGATCAGCGCCCGGACGCTGCGCGTCAGCCACGCCTTCCACACGACGGCCGTCGCCGCCGCCGCGCCCGGAATCGCGCGGGCGCTGGAGCGCACGGAGTTCGGCCGGCCACGCCGGACGGTGTTCTCGACCGTCACCGGACGCGCCCTCGATCAAGTCGATGACCTGCGGGAACTCCTCGTCCGGCAGGTCACGGCCCCGGTGCTGTTCGAGGCGGCGCTGACGGCCCTCGCCACCACCTGCGACCTGCTGGTGGAGTGCGGGCCGGGCCACTCGCTGACCGCGTCGGCCGAGCAGATCACCGACGTCCCGGTCGTGACGCTGGACGCGGGCTCGGCCTACGGCGAGCCGATGGCGAGGACGGTCGCCGCGCTGTTCGCCGCCGGGGCCGTCCGCGACGTCCGGCCGCTGTTCGCGGGGCGTTCCCACCGGCCGATCGACCTCGGCCGGCCGCCGGTCTTCCTGACGAACCCGTGCGAGAGCGCCCCTGCCGTTCCGGTTCCGAGGACGGAGGCGGCCGCCGAGCGTCCGGTGGAGCCCGCGCCGGACGGCGGCGACCCGCTCACGGTCGTCCGCGCGCTGGTCGCCGAGGCGCTGGAGCTGCCCGCCGGGATGATCGGGGACGGGGACGGGCTGCTCGCCGACCTGCACCTGAACTCGCTGCGCGTCACCCAGCTCGCCGCCGAGGCCGCCGTCCGCTGCGGCCGGACGGCCCCGTCCGCGCCGCCGCGGCTCGCGTCCGCGACCGTCGCCGCACTCGCCGAGGCCATCGCCGATCTCCCGGTCTCGGACGGCGCTCGCGACACGGTCGAAGGAGTCGACCGCTGGTTCCGCGTGTTCGCGCTGGGGCGCCGTCCGGCGCGTCCGGCGCGTCCGGCGGCGGACGGGGGAGCGCGGGCATGGCGGCTGAGCGGTCACGGCCCGCTCTGGAAGGCCGTCGCGCCCCTGCTCCAGGACGATCCGGGCGCTCCGCCCGCCCACGCGGTGTTCCTCCCCGAGGACCCGGCCGACCAGGCCGTCTCGGACCTCCTCGCGGCGGCGGCCGAGGCCGTCCGCGACGATGTCGCGCTGACCGTGGTCGACCACGGCGACACCGCGTCGGGCTTCCTCGGCGGCCTCGCGCTCGAACACCCGGGGCTCGCGCTGCGCCGGATCGCCGTCGAGGACGTCCCCGCGTCGACGGTCGCGGGGGCGCTGTCCGGCGCGTGGGACGGGTTCGCCGAGGTGCTCGTCGACGCGTCCGGCACCCGGTTCGAACCGGTGCACCGGCCGCTCGCGCTGTCTGCGGACGGTCCGCCACTCGCGTCCGGCGACGTCCTGCTGATCACCGGAGGAGGCCGCGGCATCGGCCTGGAAACGGCGTCCTACCTGGCGAAACGCTGGAAGGTCCGGCTCGCGTTGCTCGGCCGCGCGGACCCCGGAGACGACCCCGGGCTCGCCGCGAACCTGGCGCGACTGGACGACGAGGGCGCGACGTTCGGCTACGCGTCCGCCGACCTCCGCGACGCACGCTCGGTGCGGTCCGCGCTGGGTCGGCTGACCGCCCGGCTCGGCCCGGTGCGCGGCGTCGTCCACGGCAGCGCCGTCAACCGCCCGGCCCGCTTCACCGACCTCGGCGAGCGGGACTTCGCCGACCACGACGCGCCCAAGCGGCTCGGCCTCCGCACCCTCCTGGACGTCCTGGACCCGGCCGGGCTGCGCCTGCTGGTCACCTACGGCTCGGTCATCGGACGCTTCGGACTCCCCGGCGAGGCCCACTACGCCCTCGCCAACGGCAGGCAGCGCGAACTGGCCCGCGTCCTGGCGCGCGAGCTGCCGGGCTGCCGGGTGCGGAACATCGACTGGACGGCCTGGTCCGGCGCGGGCATGGGGGAGCGGCTGGCGGTGCTGTCCACGCTGACCCGCACGGGCGTCGACCCGATCCCGGTCGAGGCGGGCGTCCGGCTGCTCGCACGCGTCGCCGAGTCGTCCGCCGGACCCGCGACCGTCGTCGCCAGCGGCCGGCTGCCCGCGCTGGAGGTCCGTGCGGGTGCGGCACCCGCGCTGGAGGCTCGTGCGGGGGCGGCACCCGAGCTGGAGGTCCGGGCGGGGGCGGCGCTGACGCACACGCCCGGCGTCGAGGCCGTCACCGAGACCCGGCTGAGCGTGGCGGACCTGCCGTGGCTGCCCGACCACCGGATCGACGGCCTGCTCGTCCTCCCGGCCGTGGCCGCGCTCGAGCTGATGACGCGCGCCGCCCGCGCGCTCACGGGCGAACCGCTCACCAGCGTGACGGACGGCACCTTCACGCGGCCGCTCACCATCCCGGACGGGGGCGAGCGCGTCGTCCGGGTGTGCGCGCTCACGGACGAGGACGGCGGAGGCGTCCGCGTCGCGCTGCGCAGCGACGAGACGGGCTTCGACGCCGACCACTTCACCGGCACCGTCACGGCCGCGTCCGCCCTGCCCGCAGTGCCCACCTCCGAGGGCGTCGTCCCAGTTCACGACGGCAGGACGCTCTATGGGCCGCTGTTCTTCCACGGCCCGGCGTTCCAGCGGCTCCGGCACTACGAGCGGCTCGAGGCGCGCGGCTGCCGTGCCGTCCTCGACCCCGGCGTCGTCCAGGCGGAGAGGGACGGGGATCTTGGTGACCTGTTCCGGAACGACGCGTCCATCCACGTCCTGCAAGCGTGCGTGCCGCACCGGCGCCTCCTGCCGGTCGGCTGCGACCGGTTCACCCTGCACGCCGCCGCGCAGTCGGACGGCCCGCTGACCCTGACGGCCAGTGAGCGCTCGCATCACAAGGCCGACCACACCTACGACGTCCTGCTCACCGACGCGTCCGGCGCCCCGGTGCTGAGCTGGGCCGGGCTGCGGCTGCGGGACGTCGGACCGCTGCTGGACGGCCGCGACCTCCCGTCCGTCCTCGTCGGCCCCTACGTCCAGCGCCACCTGGACGACCTGCTGCCCCGCGCCGCCGTCCGCCCCGGCTCCGGAGGGCTCGCCGCCGGAGCCGCAGGAGCCGCGCTCGCCACCACCCCCGACGGCGACCCGGACCCCTGGCCCGGCGAGGCGGAACGGCTCGCCCGGCTCGTCGGCGAGCCGTCCGCGCGGTCCCTCGAACGCCTCCGGACCGTCGCGGCGTGCGTGCGCGCGGCGGGCGGCGACCCGTTCGAACGTCCGACGGCGGGCGGCGTGTACGAGAACGGCTGGGTCACGCTCAGCACCGGCACCCACGAGATCGCCTCGGCCGTCGTCGCCGTCACCGGCCGGGACGCGCCGCTGGTGCTCGCCGCGGCGGCCAGGAAGGGGACGGGCCCGTGACGCGACGCTTCTACGAGTACAGCCACCGCGTGACGTTCTCCGACACCAACGTCGTCGGCAACGTCTACTTCGCCTCCTACCTGGCCTGGCAGGGCGCCTGCCGCGAGCTGTTCCTCGCCGACCACGCCCCCGGCGTCGTCGAACGGCTGGACGGCGACCTCGCCCTCGTCACCGTGTCGTGCGCCTGCGACTACCTGGCCGAACTGAGCGCCTTCGACCACGTCTCGGTGCGCATGACGCTGTCGGAGCTGGAGGACAACCGCGTCACGATGGGCTTCGACTACTACCGCACCGGAGGCGGCCCCGCGCTGCTCGCGGCGCGGGGCGCGCAGACCATCGCCTGCATGGCCCGCACCCCCTCCGGCCTCGCGCCCGCCGCCATCCCGGACGACCTGCTCCTCGCCCTCCGCCCCTACGCCTGACCGACGTTCGCCCACCGGCTGCGGAAGGTGCGGCGGTAGGCGTCCGGCGGGACGCCGACGGTCCGGTTGAAGTGCCGCCGGAGCGTCGCCGCGGTGCCCATACCGGTCGCCGCGGCGATGGCGTCCACGCTCTCGTCGGTGGTCTCCAGGAGCTCCTGGGCCCGGCGGATGCGCTGGGTCAGGAGCCACTGCAGCGGCGTCGTGCCCGCCGTCGCGCGGAAGTGCCGCCCCAGGTGGCGGGAGCTGATGTTCGCGCGCCGCGCCAGGTCCTCGACCGTGAGCGGCTCGTCGAGCCGTTCGGAGACCCAGGCGAGCAGGTCGCTCAGCGGATGGTCGCCGCGTTCGGGGACCGGCGTCGCGACGAACTGGGCCTGCCCGCCCGGACGATGCGGAGGCACGACGAGCCTTCGTGCCGCCGCGTTCGCGACGGCCGAGCCGTGGTCGAGCCGGACGAGATGCAGGCACAGGTCCAGGGCGGCCGCCTTCCCCGCCGAGGTCAGGACGCTGCCGTTGTCGACGTACAGGACGTCCGGGTCGACCTCGACGTCCGGATGGCGGACGGCCAGCGCCTCGGTGTGCGCCCAGTGCGTCGTGGCGCGGAGTCCGTCCAGCAGGCCGGCGGCGGCCAGCACGAACGCGCCCGTGCACAGCGACGCCACCCGCGCGCCCGCCTCGTGCGCCGCGCGGACGGCGGCGACCAGGTCGGGCGGGGGATCGGCGTCCACCTCCGCCCAGCCCGGAACGATCACGGTGTCGGCGAGCGGGAGCCGGTCGAGCCCGTCGTCCGGCTCGAGGAGGAAGCGGCCGTCCGCGCGCAACGGGCCCGCGCCGCAGATGACCGGCTCATACCAGGACCCGGCCAAGGCCGGTCGAGGGGAGCTGAACAGCTCATACGCCAAGGCCAGCTCGAAGTGCAGGATCCCGTCCGCGACGGCCACCGCGACCGTGTGTACATCTTTGGGCATGTCCGGAAGTGTACGCATCTTGTCGTTCCGGACACTCGTGCGGTACCCCCGCGGGCCGCGACGATTTCCCTATGAACGAACTTCTTGAGAACGGCCGGACGGTCGCGGTCTACGGCGCGTACGGGCACACGGGCCGGTTCGTCGTGGCGGAGCTCCTGGCGCGCGGCTTCGTGCCCGTCCTGGTGGGCCGTGACGCGGCGAAGCTGAACGACCTCGCGGCCGCCCACCCCGGGCTCGACACCCGGCCCGCCGCGGCCGACGACCCGGCGGCGCTCGACCGCGCGCTGGCCGGCGCGGACGCCGTGATCAACGCCGCGGGGCCGTTCGCCGTCACGGCCGCGCCCCTGATCGAGGCGGCGCTGCGCGCCGGGATCCCCTACGTGGACGTCGCGGCCGAGATCGAGGCCAACCACGACACCTTCGACCTCTTCGCCGACCGGGCGCGCGCCGCCGGGACCGTGGTCCTCCCCGCCATGGCCTTCTACGGCGGGCTCGGCGACCTGCTCGCCACCGCCGCGATGGACGACTGGACCGAGGCGGACGAGGTCCACGTCGCCTACGGCCTCGACAGCTGGCACCCGACGTCCGGGACCCGCGCCGCCGGCGAGGTCTCCCACCGCCGCCGGAACGGAAAGCGCGTCCGCTTCACCGCGGGCCGGCTGCAGTACCACGACGACGAGCCGTGGACCCGCAAGTGGACCTTCCCCGAGCCGACCGGGGCCCGCGAGGTCCACGGGGAGTTCACGATGGCCGACGTCGTGACGATCCCGAGCCACCTGCCCGTCCCCGAGGTGCGCACGTACATGACCGTCGAGGCGGCGAAGGACCTGTCGTCCCCCGACACGCCCGCCCCCACTCCCGCGGGCGAGGACGGACGGTCGGCGCAGTCGTTCGTCGTCGACGTCGTCGTGGTCTCCGGCCTCACCGAGCGCCGCGCCACGGCGTCCGGCCGCGACATCTACGCCGTCACCGCGCCCCTGGCCGTCGAGGCCGTCGACCGGATCCTCACCGGCCGCACCAGGACGACCGGCGTCGCCTCGGCCGGCGAGCTCTTCGACGCCCGCGACTTCCTGGCGGCCCTCTCACCCCACATCACCGTCGACCACGGGTGACGGCCGCCGCGTCACCAGCGGACGGGGAGCCTCGCGGGGCCGGTCACGATGCCGCCCGTGCGCCACGGGACCTCGTCTGCTGGGACGGCCAGCTCCAGCTTCGGGAACCGCTCGGCCAGCGTGCCGAGCGCGACCTCGACCTCCTGCCGCGCCAGGTTCGCGCCGAGGCAGAAGTGCGGGCCGTGGCCGAACGTCACCAGCGGCACGCCGCCCGTCCGCCGGTCCGGGACGAACGCGTCCGGGTCGTCGTAGACGGCGGCGTCGCGGTTGGCCTCGGCGAGCATCGGCAGGACGGTCTCCCCGGCCCGGACGGTCCCCGACGCGAGCTCGACGTCCTCGGTCGCCAGCCGCGGCATCGCGACGGTCGCGGGCGTGTCGTGCCGCAGCACCTCCTCCAGCAGCGCGGGATCCGCGGCGGCGGGCCAGCGGCCCGCGGTCACCAGCGTGAACACCCCGGACGCGACCATGTGCGCGGTCGTCTCGTGCCCGGCCGTGATGATGTTGATGACCATGCTGACCAGCTCCGGCCCGGTGAGCCCGCGGCCGTCGCCGTCCTCGCCCTCGTCGCGCGCGGCGATCAGCACGTCGATCAGCGCGTCGCCCGGCTCCTCCCGGCGGGCCTCGACGAACTCCTCCACGTAGCCGCGGAACTCGACCCCGCTCGCCGAGCGCCGCGCCGCCCCCTCGGTGCCGGTGGACAGCGCCACGTCCGCCCAGCGCCGGAACCGCTCGCGGTCACCGTCCGGGACGCCCAGCAGCTCGCAGATCACCCGCACCGGAAGGGGGAACGCGAACGCCGTCAGCAGGTCGCACGGCGGCTCCCGCCCGGCCATCCCGTCCGCCAGCTCGGCCGCGATCGCCTCGACGCGCGGACGCCACGCGGCCGTCCGGCGCGGCGTGAACGCGCCGGACACGATCCGCCGGATCCGAGTGTGCCTCGGCGGGTCCATGTTCAGCATCGAGGACCGGTCGTCGTTGACGTCGCCGCCCCGGGCCAGGCGCGGCCCGCCACGCCGCAGCTCGCGGCTGAACCGCGGGTCCGACAGCACCTGCCGGACGTCCCCGTGCGCGGACACCGCCCGCATCACGTCCCCACTCGGCACCCTGACCTCCGGCAGGCCGCCCGTGCGTCCAGCGCCGTTCGCTGGTTCGGAGCCCTTTGCGGGTTCGGAGTTCATACCGCCTCCCTCGTCCGGCTCCTCCATGCTCCCGGACGACCCGCCGGACGTCGAGGGCGACCGGAGGCCGTCTGGAGCATGGCCGGATCCGGGTGCCTCGCACGGAGCTAGAGGGAGTCGTCCTCCGGCTCCGGGACGCCGAGGTAGCGGACGAACATCCGGGCGATGAACCGGGCGATCTGGTCGGGCGGGCCGTCCGACAGGATCAGGTGGCTCATGGTCAGCCGCACGGCCGCGTCGGTGACCTCGGCGAACGCCTCCCGATCCAGGTGCGGCCACTGCTCGTGGGCGTGCTCGACGATCCGCGTGGACGCGGTGAACAGCACCGGCTCGGCCTGCGTGGTCAGCAGCGGCAGCAGCTCGTCGCCCCCCGCGCCGGTCAGCACCACCTTCTTCAGCGGGTCGTTCGCCGAGGTGAGCAGCGTGTACCGGACCGCCTCCGCGACCGCCGCGTACAGGTCGTCGTGCTCGGCCAGCACCCGGTCGATGCCGTCCAGGTAGCGCTCGTTGTCGCGCAGCACCACGGCCTGCGCGAGCCCCCACTTGTCGCCGAACTCGTTGTAGACGGTCTGCCGGCTCACCCCGGCGGCCTCCGCCACGTCACGCATGCGCAAACCCTTGTAGCCGTTCTGGACGAGGAGCTCGGCGGCGGCGTCGAGCAGCGCCTCGCGGACCGGACTCGAACGGTCGGGAGCGGCGGGTTCGGACGGGGTCATCGACGACTCCGGGCTTGCGGGCGGGTCCGGGACGGAGACGGGCGGGAGACGGTGGGCAGCGGACGGTGACGTACGCATGGGCTCACGGAAATCCGCTCGCTGTCAAGGATCGGTCCTCCATATGATCACCGACGTGACGAGCGACGAATACCTGGACGTCAACCGCGAGTTGTGGGACGAGCGCGTCCCCATTCACTTCGGCAGCGACTACTACGACGTCGCCGGGTTCCGGGCGGGCGTCGACACGCTGCGCGACTTCGAGACCGCCGAGGTCGGGGACGTCTCCGGCCGGACGCTCGCGCACCTCCAGTGCCATTTCGGGCTCGACACGCTGTCCTGGGCCCGGCGCGGCGCGACGGTCACCGGGCTCGACTTCTCCGAGCCCGGCGTCGAGGTCGCCCGGGGCCTCGCGGCGGAGACCGGCATCGACGCCCGGTTCGTCCAAGCCGACGTCTACGACGCGCGCGAGGCGCTCGGCGCGACCTTCGACATCGTCTACACCGGGATCGGCTCGCTGCCCTGGCTCCCCGACCTCGGCCGCTGGGCCGAGACCGTCGCCGCGCTGCTGAACCCAGGCGGGTTCCTCTACCTCACCGAGTTCCACCCGTTCGCGGACGCCCTGGACGAGGAGACCGGCACGACCGTCGAGTTCGACTACTTCGACCAGTCGCCGCAGGAGGGGGACGAGCCGGGCACCTACGCCGACCGCGACGCCGAGACCCGCAACAACCGGTCGATCTCGTTCGTGCACGGCATCGGCGATGTCGTCAGCGCCGTCGCCGCCGCCGGGCTGCGCCTGGAGTTCCTGCACGAGCACAGCCACACGCTCTTCGCCCGATACGGGGCCTCGGAGAAGGACGGCCCGATCTACCGGCTTCCGGAGGGCCGTCCGCGCATCCCCCTGATGTACTCCCTCCGCGCCACGCGCGCCTGATCCACGGTTCAGCCCGCGCAGGCCGTCCGGACGAACGTGTCGCCGCGGACCTCGGCCGGCGGGCCGCAGGCGACGACGCGTCCCCGCGACAGCACGTGGACGGTGTCGCACACGCCGAGGACGCGCTCCAGCTCGCGTTCCACCAGGACGACGGCGAGTCCCTCGGCGGCGAGGTCGCCGAGCAGCACCTCCAGTGAGCGGGACGCCGCCTCGCCCAGCCCGGCGGACGGCTCGTCCAGCACCAGCGCGCGCGGACGGGCCGCGAGGGCGCCCGCCAGCCCGGCGAGCCGCGCGACCTCCGGTGGCACGGCGTCCGCCCGGTGCGCGGCGAACTCGGCGATGCCGAGCCGGGCGAGCAGCAGGTCGGCGGTCTCGCCGGCGCGGGCCACCGCGTCCCGGCGACGCCGCCGCGCGTCGCGTCGGTCGCGTCCGGCGATCTCGCGGCAGGCGACCTCGGCCTCGGCGGCGGCCCGGACACCGTCGCGCAACGTCCGCCGCGCCGACCGGCCGCGCGTCGGGGGCGGCTCCTGGAAGGTGCGGGCGACACCGTGCCGGGCGACCTCGCCGGGGGAGCGGCCGAGCAGGTCCGCGCCGTCCAGCCGGACGCTGCCGGCCGCCGGGCGGCACAGCCCGCAGATCACGTCGCAGAGCGTCGTCTTGCCCGCGCCGTCCGGGCCGAGCAGGCCGGTCACCGCGCCGGGCGGCGCGGTCAGCCCCGCGCCGTCCACGGCCGTGACCCCGCCGAACCGCACCGTCACGCCCGCTGCCCGCAGCCCCTCGCCCGGAGCCGTCAGGACCGGGGCCCGCCGTTCGCCCGTCCGCATCGCCATGTGATTCCCATCACGTGATCCAGATCACGACGAGCCTACGATAGCGGCGCGGCCGGTCCCGGATCGACCCCTCCGGACGGGACGTATCACCGCGATTCCCCACCCGCCCCGGTCCGTCCGGTCTACGATCTTGGCGCGCGGCCGGGCGGCGCCGCGCCCCCCGAGGGCCGCCCGCGAAGCGGCCCGAGATCCGGAGGACGGATGGCCCAGCACCAGCCCGCGGCGGAGGTCGACACCTCCAAGCCCAGCGTCGCCCGGATGTACGACTACTTCCTCGGCGGCAAGGACAACTTCGCGGTGGACCGCGCCGCCGCCGACCGGATCAAGGCGGTCGTGCCCGACACCTACGAGCTGGTCTGGGAGAACCGCCGCTTCCTGCGGCGCGCGATCGACCACCTCACCGGCCTCGGGATCCGCCAGTTTGTGGACATCGGCGCGGGCCTGCCCACCCAGGGCAACGTGCACGAGATCGCGCAGCGGACGGTCCCGGACGCCCGCGTCGTCTACGTCGACAACGATCCGATCGTCCTCGCGCACGGCCGGGCGCTGCTCGCCGACGACAGCAGCACCGGCGTCATCCGCGCCGACCTGAGGCATCCGGAGACGATCCTGGGCCACCCCGAGCTGCGCGAGCTGGTGGACCTGTCGCAGCCCGTGGCGCTGCTGCTGGTCGCGATGGTCCAGTTCGTCCCGGACGAGGACGATCCCGAGGGCCTGGTCGCCGCCTACCGGGACGCCCTCGCGCCCGGCAGCCACCTGGTTCTGACCCACCTCACCGACACCGGGACCGACCCCGCCGGGCGCGCCGCCGCCGAGTCGGTCTACAAGGGCGCGAGCTCGCCGCTGACGTTCCGCTCCCACGACCGCATCGCGGGGTTCTTCGGCGACTTCGAGCTCGCCGAGCCGGGCGTCGTCCACGCCTGCGACTGGCGTCCGGACGAGGAGGCCGCCGAGTACCGCACCGACTGGCTCCTCTCCGGAGTGGCCCGCAAGCTGTAGCCCTCTGGCCCGCGGGCCGTGGCGGCGGTCGCCGAGGGGCTCGCAGACCGTCCGGGCCGGTAAAGTCGATGGTTTCGCCATCGACCACTCTCCGACCGGAGGTCCGTTCGCATGCCCGGAGAAACCCTGCCCACAGTGGCGCCCGACGTCCTGACCGCCGAGCGCGATCATCTCGCGGCGGCCCGCGAGGCCCTGCGCCGGATGCGCGAGCACGCCGCGGGCCTGTCGGCCGACATGGCCGCGGACTGGGTGTCGCGGAAGTACTTGGAATCGCTGCTCGACCAGAGGGTCGCCGCGCTCGCCGACCACCCCGACACCCCGCTGTTCTTCGGCCGCATGGACCGGGACGCCGAGCAGGCCCGCGACAGCCCGGACGACGAGTCCTCGGCGTCGCCCACCGGGGACGACGAGGACGGCGAGGGCGCGGGGCTCGCCATGATGTACGTCGGGCGGCGGCACGTCCACGACGACGGCGGCGAGCGGCGGCCGCTGGTGCTGGACTGGCGCGCCCCGGTCTGCCGCGCGTTCTACCAGGCGGGCCCGGCCGACACGATGGGCTGGCGGCTGCGCCGCCGGTTCGGGTTCCACGGCGGCGAGCTGACCGCGTTCGAGGACGAGCCGCTCGACGCGCCCGTCCACACGTCGGCGCTGCTCACCGCCGAGATCGAGCGTCCACGCACCGGCCCGATGCGCGACATCGTCGCCACCATCCAGCCCGAGCAGGACGTGATCGTCCGCGCCGACCTCGGCCGCACGGTGTGCGTCCAGGGCGCGCCCGGCACCGGCAAGACCGCCGTCGGCCTGCACCGCGCCGCCTACCTGCTGTTCACCCACCGGGAGCGGCTCGCCCGGTCCGGGGTGCTGATCGTCGGGCCGAACCGCGCGTTCCTCGCCTACATCTCCTCGGTCCTGCCCGCGCTCGGCGAGGTCCGGGTCGACCAGGCCACCGTGGACGACCTGCTGGGCGCGCCCACCGGTACCGAGCCCGCCGCCGTGTCCGCCGTCAAGGGCGACGCCCGGATGGCCGAGGTGCTGCGCAAGGCCGTCTGGCGGCACATCCGCAAGCCCGAGGAGGGGCTGGTCTACACGAGCGGCGTCGCCAAGTTCCGGGTCCCCGACCACGAGGTCCGGGAGATCGCCGCCGGCCTGCGCGGCACGACCCGCTACGCCGCCGGACGCGACATGTTCGCGCAGCGTCTCGCGCACCGGATCCTCGTCGGGATGGAGCAGCGCGGCGGAGCCCCCGACGACCGCGTCCAGGACCAGGTCGTCCGGTCGCGTCCGATGAAGCAGCTGCTCGACGCGGTCTGGCCGAAGCTCACGCCCGAGATCGCCCTGCACGCCCTGCTCTCCGACGCCGACGCGCTGGGCACCGCCGCGCGCGGGATCCTCACCGACGAGGAGCAGGCCGCGATCCTGTGGGCCAAGCCCCCGCGCTCGCACCGCTCCGCGAAGTGGACCGCCGCCGACCGCGCCCTGCTGGACGAGCTGGGCGACCTCATCGAGCGCACCCGCTCCCTCGGCCACCTGGTCGTGGACGAGGCGCAGGACCTGTCCGCCATGCAGCTGCGGGCCCTCGGCCGGCGCTGCGCCTCCGGGTCCGCGACCGTCCTCGGCGACATCGCGCAGGGCACGACGCCCTGGTCGGCGCGCTCCTGGGACGAGGTCCTCGGCCACCTCGGGCAGGAGGGCGAGGTCACCGAGCTCGCCGTCGGGTTCCGCGTCCCCGGGACCGTCCTCGACTTCGCCGCCGCCCTCCTCCCGCACATCGCGTCCGGCCTCGCCGCGCCGCGTTCGCTGCGTCCGGGCGCGGGCGCGCTGACCGTCCGGCGGAGCGACGAGACCACGAAGGACGCGGCCGACACGGCCCGCGGCCTGCTGGAGCTGGAGGGGACGGTCGGGCTGATCGTCCCGGACGCCGCCGTCGCCGCGCACGCCGAGTCCCTCGCCACCGCGGGGATCGCGCACGGCGTGCTCGACGACGCGTCCACCGGCGAGGACGAGCGGCTCCAGGTCGTCCCGGCGACCCTCGCCAAGGGTCTGGAGTTCGACCATGTCGTCGTCGCCGAGCCCGCCGCGATCGCCGCCGCCGAGGAGCGCGGCCTCGCCCGGCTCTACGTCGTGCTGACCCGCGCGGTGACCTCCCTGACCGTCCTGCACAGCGAGCCCCTCCCCGCGCCGCTGGCGGAGGCGCCGCGTCGTTGACGGGCCCGCGGACGGCTCCCTAGGGTGACGCGTACCGACCGGTTGGCATGTCCCCTGCGGAGGTCCGTCCGTGAGCACTGCACCGCCCGGCGCGGAGGAACTGGAACGGCGCGTCGCCGCGTTCCTCGCCGCGCACGACCCGGCCGCCACCGAGCCGCTCGACTTCCTGCGCGCGCGGTTCGACGCCGGGCTCGCCTGGGTCCACTTCCCGGAGGGACTCGGCGGGCTCGGCGCGCCGGTCGCGCTCCAGCAGGGCGTGGACGAGGCGTTCCAGCGGGCGGGCGCGCCGTCCAACCATCCCGAGGGCAACATCATCGGCCTCGGGATGGCCGCGCCGACGATCCTCGCGTTCGGCACCGAGGAGCAGAAACGCCGCTTCCTGCGCCCGCTCTGGACGGGCGAGGAGGTCTGGTGCCAGCTGTTCTCCGAGCCCGGCGCGGGCTCGGACCTCGCGGCGCTCGGCACCCGCGCCGTCCGGGACGGCGACTCCTGGACGGTCGACGGGCAGAAGGTCTGGACGTCCATGGCGCACGAGGCGCGCTGGGGCATCCTGGTCACCCGCACCGACCCGGACGTCCCCAAGCACCGGGGCATGACGTACTTCGTGTGCGACATGCGCGCGCCGGGCGTCGAGGTCCGGCCGCTGCGGCAGATCACCGGCGAGGCCGAGTTCAACGAGGTGTTCCTCACCGGCGTCGTCATCCCGGACGAGCACCGCCTCGGCGAGGTCGGGGAGGGCTGGCGGGTCGCCACGACCACGCTGATGAACGAGCGCGTCGCGATCGGCGGCCGCGCCGCGCTCCGCGAGGGCGGCATGATCGGCGTCGTCACCGGACTCTGGCGCGACCGTCCCGAGCTGCGCACCCCGGCCGCGCACGACGCGCTGCTGCGGCTGTGGGTGGAGACCGAGGCCGCCCGGCTGACCGGCGAGCGGCTGCGCCAGCAGCTCGCGGCGGGCACTCCCGGTCCCGAGGGGTCGGCGGCCAAGCTCGCCTTCGCCCGCCTCAACCAGGAGGCCTCCGGCCTGGAGCTGGAACTGCTCGGGTCCGAGGGCCTGCGCTACGACGACTGGACGATGCGCCGCCCGGCCGAGGTGGACTTCACCCGCCGTTCGCCCGGCTACCGCTACCTGCGCGCCAAGGGGAACTCCATCGAGGGCGGCACGTCCGAGATCCTGCGCAACATCATCGCCGAGCGCGTGCTGGGCCTGCCCGGCGAGATCCGGGTGGACAAGGACGTCCCGTGGAAGGACCTGCCGAAGTGAGCGACCTGCTGTACGGCGAGATCGAGGACGACCTGCGCTCCGGCCTGCGCGGCATGCTGGACGAGCGCTGCGCCTGGCCGGACGTGCTCGCGGGCGCCGAGAAGGACGAGCCGTCGGACGCGTCCCTGTGGGGCGTGCTGACCGGGTTCGACGTCCTCGGCCTGCCCGTGCCCGAGGAGCACGGCGGCGCCGGCGCGACCTGGCGCGAGACCGCCGTCGTCATGGAGGAACTGGGACGCGCGGTCGCGCCCGTCCCCTTCCTGACCAGCTCGGCGATGGCGACGGCCGCGCTGCTGGCGGCGGGTGACGAACTGCTGCCCGCGCTCGCCTCGGGGGAGCGGACGGCCGTGCTCGCCGTCCCGTTCGGCACCGCGCCGGACGCGCCGCTCCCTTCCGTCCGGGTGTCCGGCGGCCGCCTGACCGGAGGGATCCGCGACGTTGCGGACGCCCTGGCCGCCGACGTTTTGCTCGTCCCCGCGCCGGACGCCCTCTACGCCGTGAACGCCGACGACGTCGTCCGCGCCCCGGTCACCTCGCTGGACATGACCCGGCGGCTCGGCGACGTCACCCTCGCCGACACCCCCGGACGCGTCGTCGCGTCCGGTGAGGAGGCCGTCCGCGCGGCGCTCACGGCGGGCGCGGCCATGCTCGCGTCCGAGCAGCTCGGCCTGGCCCAGCACTGCCTCGACATCACGGTCGCCTACCTCAAGACGCGCTACCAGTTCGGCCGTCCGGTCGGCTCGTACCAGGGCCTCAAGCACCGCCTCGCCGACCTCTGGACGTCGGTCACCCAGGCCCGCGCCGTCGCCCGCCACGCGGCGGCCTGCCTGGCGGCCGGCGACACCGACCTGCCGGTCGCCGCCGCGCTCGCGCAGGCGCACTGCTCGCGGGTCGCCGTCCTCGCCGCCGAGGAGTGCGTCCAGATGCACGGCGGCATCGGCTTCACCTGGGAACACCCCGCGCATCTCTACCTCAAGCGCGCCAAGGCCGACGCGATCGCCCTCGGCACGCCCGGCCACCACCGCGCCACCCTCGCCCGCCTCGTGGACCTCCCACCGGCCTGACCCGCACGCCCGTCTGACCCGCACGCCCGTCCGGACCGCGCGCACGAGCCGGGCGCGGGTCAGACGGCGGCGAAGGCGTTCAGCTCGGCGCGGGTCGGCGGATCCGCGCCGGGCCGCGTGCAGGTCAGCGACGCCGCGAGGACGGCCTTTTCCAGGACGTTCACGGGTACGCGGGACAAGGCGTCCCGGCGTCCCGCCCCGAGCAGGTCGGCGTCACTCAGCCCGGCCAGGAAGGCGGCCGTGAACGCGTCGCCCGCGCCGACGGTGTCGACGACCTGCACGGGAGGCGCGGGACGGTGCACCTCCTCGTCGCCCAGCAGCGTCGCGCCGCCCGCGCCGTGCGTCACCACGACCAGCGCGGGACCGAGCGCGCGCCAGCCCCGGGCGACGTCGAGCGGATCAGCGCCCGGGTGGAGCCAGGCGATGTCCTCCTCGCTGGCCTTCACCACGTCGCTCAGCGCGACCTGCCGCGCCACGCGGTCGAGTTCGCGCGCCCGGTCGTCCATCAGCGCCGGACGGACGTTCGGGTCGAACGACACCGTCGCGACCGGACGCGCCGCCGCCATCACGGCCTCGACGTGCGCGGGCCCCTCGCCGAGGGCGGCGGCCAGCGAGCCGGTGTGGAGGGCGGCCGTGCCGTCCGGCAGCGGCTCCTCGGCGGGCTCCCACGACAGCGCGAAGTCGTAGGACGGGACGCCCGCGTCGTCCAGCGTCACCACGGCCGTGCCGGTGAACGGCGACGGCTGGACGACGACCGAGACGTCCGCGTCCTCCAGGTGCCGGACGACCAGCCGCCCGAACGCGTCCGCGCCGAGGCCGGTGACCAGCGAGGACGGGACGCCGAGCCGCCCGAGCCCGACCGCGACGTTCGCGGGGCTCCCGCCCGGGACGGCCCGGAAGAGGCGCTCGTCCCCGGCCGGGGCCAGGTCCACGAGCGCCTCGCCGAGAACGGTGACGCGGCTCAACAGGTCGCCTTGTAGAGGACCTTCTGGATGTCGGGCTGGTTCAGGTTCTCCTTGGTGACGACCGTCGCGTCCGTCGGGATGGACGGCGTGACCGTCTGCTTCTTCACGGCCGCCACGGCCTGCTCCACGCCCTTCGCCCCGATGTCGCCGGGCAGCTGCGCGACGAGGGCCTGCACCACTCCGTCCTGGAGCTGCTTCACCTGCGCCGGGCCCGCGTCGAACCCCACCATCTTCACCTTCCCGAGCTTGCCCGCCTGCTGCAGCGCCGACCCGGCCCCGGTCGCGGAGTTCAGGTTGGTGGCGAACACCCCGGCGAGGTCCGGGTCCTTGGCCAGCGCCGCGTTGGCGATCTTGCTGGCCTCGGACACGTCGTTGTGCGAGTACTGCACCCCTATGTACTTCACGTTCGGATGGCTCGCCTTGATCTCCTGCTCGAATCCCTTGATGCGCGCGTCCACCGTACTCACTCCCGGATCGGTGGAGATCACCAGGACCTTGCCCTTGTCGCCGATCTGCTTGGCCAGGGCCGTCGCGGCCGTGGCGCCGCCCTTCACGTTGTCGGTGCTGATCCGCGACACGCCGATGGACGGGTCGTCCACGACCGTGTCCACCAGGACGGTCTTGATGCCCGCCGCCTTGGCCTGCCGCAGCGGCGCGATGAGCGCCTTGGTGTCGGTCGGCGCGATGAGCATTCCGTCCGGACGGCTCGCCACGACCGAGTTCACGATCGGGGTCTGGAGCGTCGGATCGAACTTCTGCGGGCCCTGCACCTTCAGGTCCACGCCCATCGCCGCGGCCTGCCGCTTCGCGCCGCACGCCATCGTCTCGTAGAACTCCTCGCCCGCCATGCCCTGCACGAGCGTGAGCTTCACCTTGCCGCCGGACCCGGACCCGGAATCAGAGCCCGAGTCGGAGCACGCCGTGGCCGACGCCGCGACCAGTGCCGCCGCCGTCAGCACGCCGATCAACCTGCGCATGTTTCGCCTTCCTGAGGGGGTGGGGGGTCAGTGGTCGCTCGCGCGGCGGCGCCACTGGTCCAGATAGACGGCGACGATGAGCACCGCGCCGACGACGACCTGCTGCCAGAACGGCTTGACCCCGAGGATCTGGAAGCCGTTCTGCAGCACGGCCGGGATGAACACGCCGATGACCGTTCCGAGGACGATGCCGGACCCGCCGAACAGGCTCGTCCCGCCGATCACCACGGCCGCGATGGCCGACAGGTTGTCAGTGGAGTGCGCCGACACCCCGGTGATCCCGTACTTGGCCAGCGACAGGTACCCGGCGAGGCCGGCCAGCAGCCCGGCCAGCCCGTACACCTTCACCAGCTGCCGCTCGACGCGCACGCCCGCGCGCCGCGCCGCCTCGGTGTTGGACCCGATCGCGTAGGTGTGCCGCCCGAACCGGGTCTGCGCGAGCAGCACGGCGAGCGCGACGGTCACCGCCCCGGAGATCCACACGATGTCCGGGACGCCGAGGTCCCGGTCCAGTCCGAGTCCGAGGTTCAGTCGTTCGGGCGCCCGCAGGTCCACGCCGCCGGTGATGAGCAGCGCGCCGCCGAGCGACATCCCGAGCGTTCCGAGCGTGACGATCAGCGCCGGGATCCGCCCGTAGGCCACGATGAACCCGTTCAGCGCGCCCCAGGCCAGCCCGGTCGCGACCGCCACCAGCGGCCCCAGCCACAGTGCCGTCCCGGACTCCGCGCCGACCGCGCTCATCGCCTTCGCCGCGGTCACGCCGGAGAACACCAGCACCCCGCCCACCGACAGGTCGATCCCGGACGTGACGATCACGAACGTCATGCCGACCGCGAGCAGCAGCAGGATCGCCGCGTCGCTCGCCAGGTTCAGCAGGTTGAAGCTCGTCGCGAAGCTGTGCGGCCGCAGCGCCCCGAACGCCACGAGCATCACGGCCAGCACCAGCGCGATCCACACCACCTGGCTGCCCGCGACCCGCTCCAGGACCGCCCGGCCCCGGACGCCCTCGTCGGGCGCGGTCACCGGCCCGCCCACGTCCACGCTCATCCGTCCTCCCGGGATCCGGCGCCGGACGCCGTGTCCGATTCCGATGTGGCACCCGTCATGGCCGCGACCAGCTCCTCCATGGAGACCCGCGCGGTGTCGAAGCGGGCCACACGCGCGCCGAGGCGGAGCACCTCGATCCGGTCCGACACCGCCTTGACGTCCTGCATGTTGTGGCTGATCAGCACGACCGCCACCCCGCTGTCCCGGACGCGCCGGATGAGGTCCAGCACGCGCCCGGTCTGCACGACGCCGAGCGCGGCGGTCGGCTCGTCCATGAACACCACGCGCCGCGCCCAGGTCACCGCGCGCGCCACCGCGACGCCCTGCCGCTGCCCGCCGGACAGCGTCGAGACCGGGACGGTGTCGGACTTCAGCCGGACGCCGAGCCGCTCGCACTCGGCGCGGGCGCGCTCGCGCATCGCACGGTGGTCCAGGAAGCCGAGCCGCCCGAGCGGTCCGCCGCGCAGCACCTCGCGGCCGAGGAAGAAGTTGGCGGCCGGGGTGAGCTGCGCGCACAGCGCGAGGTCCTGGTGGACGGTCTCGATCCCGGCCGCGCGGGCCCGCTCCACCCGGTCGAACGCGACGGGCGCGCCGTCCATCCGGATCGTCCCGGCGTCCGGCCGCTCCACCCCGGACAGGATCTTGGTGAGGGTGGACTTGCCCGCGCCGTTGTCGCCGATCAGCGCGACGACCTCGCCCGCGTGGACGGTGAAGTCCGCCCCGCGGAGCGCCTCCACCTGCCCATAGCTCTTCATGATGCCGCTCGCCTCCAGCAACGGCGCCTCCTGTGAGAGGCCCATGGGCGACGGCGTCCCGGACTGCGGCGTGTCCGCTCCGGCGTTCATTCGGCCTCCCCAAGCGCAGGTGGCAGGCAGCGCAGGACGTCCAGCTCGCGCCCGTGCAGGCTCGTCGGGCCCGCGCCGTAGGGCACCAGCACGGTCTGCCCGCTCCGCAGGCGCTCGCTACCGCCCTCGAACCGCAGCTCGCCCTCGCCTCGCAGGACGACCAGCACCGCGAAGCTCGGCGAGAACCCGGCTCCGTCTCCGGCGAGCTCGGCGCGGAAGTACGGGTCGGCGGCCTCTGGCAGGACGCGTCGTGCGCCCTCGTCCACGACCGGCATCTGGTCGCGTGTGCGCACGAGCGCCGCCACGTCGTCCGGTGTCCAGGCTCTCCGGTCGACGCACTGCAGTGCGACGTCCCATCCGAGCTTCAGGTGCCCGGACTCGTCGCCGTCCGGCGCGAACCCCTTCCACTCCAGCATCACGCTGAAGTCGGTCGGCTCCTGGAGCTCGACGACGAACACGCCCGCGTCGATCGAGTGCGGGATCCCGGCCGGGATCAGCACCGCGTCACCCGGCCGCACCCGCACGAGGTTGGTGGCGGAGAGCATCGCGCCGACGTCCTGCTCGGCCGACCAGGCGCTCAGCCGCTCCTCGGGGATCTCGTCGCGGAACCCGAGCCGCACCCACCCGCCGTCGGGGTCGGGGGTCTCGAGCACCAGCCACGCCTCGGTCTTGCCGAACGCGCTGCCGAGATGCGTCTGCGCGAACGCGCGGCTCGGATGGCAGTGCACCGGGAGCCGCTGCCCGGCGTCCAGCAGCTTGACCAGCAGGGCCGTCGAAGGGCCCCAGCGGCGCAGGTGCTCGGGGCCGAGCCAGCCGGCCGGGTCGGAGGCGACCGCGTCGGGCAGCCTGCGGCCGTCCGGGAGCACGGTCACCCCCACGGACGCGTCGTCGATCCGGCCGGTCGCCGAACCGACCCAGTCCTCGGGACGCCGGTCGTCGGGTGGCCGCACGCCGCGGAACCGGGCGATCGACGAGCCGCCCCGGTAGAAGTGGCGCGGCTGGTTGGCGGGCAGGGGGAGGGGGCGCACGCGTCGATTCGCCTCTCGTTCGGGGTCGTCGCCGCAACCATCGGGCCGAAATGACATCGTTGTCAATACTCGGCGACCTCCGAATTCGCCCGCGCTCCGGGCGATCCCGCGAAATCCCCGCTCGTGCGGGGGCCCTGGGCCGATGTGATCGGCCCGGGCCGTCGTCCCGTCCGGTCCGGCGGGGATAACGTTGGACCGTGACGAACGAGGACAAGCCCCGCCGCCCGACCATCTCCGACGTGGCCGCGGCCGCGGGGGTGAGCGTCAAGACGGTGTCCCGGGTCATCAACAACGCCCCCTCGGTGCGGCCCGAGGTGACCGACCGGGTGCTCGCGGCGATCGGCGAGCTCGGCTTCCGCCGCAACCACATCGCGAGTTCGCTGAGGTCGGGCCAGTCGACCGCCACGATCGGCCTCATCATCGAGGACCTGGCCAACCCGTTCTACTCCGCGATCGCCGCCGCCGTCGGACGGTACGCGCGCGAACGCGGCACCCACCTCATCACCGCGAGTTCCGAGGAGAGCCCCGAGCTCGAACGCCGGCTCTTCCTCGAGCTGTGCCAGCGCCGGGTGGACGGCCTGATCATCGTCCCGGCCGGCGGCGACCACTCCTACATGCGCCCCGAACTGGAGATGAACACCCAGGTGGTGTTCCTGGACCGGCCGCCCGCGGGCATCCTGGCCGACAGCGTGCTCGTCGACAACGCGGGCGGCACCCGCGCCGGGCTCGAGGCGCTGCTCGGACGCGGCCACCGCAGGATCGGCGTGATCAGCGACTCCACCACGATCTACACCGCCCGCGAGCGCCTCGCCGGGGTCCGCGCCGCCTTCGCCGCGGCGGGCGTGCCCTACGACGAGGCCCTGGTCAGGACCGACGTCGCGCACCCCGACCAGGCGGCCGCCGCCGCGACCGCGATGACGCGCGGGGACGACCCGCCGACCGCGTTCTTCTGCGGCAACAACCGGATCACCGTCGGCGTGCTGGCCGCTCTCGGCGGCCTGGACCAGGACGTCGACCTGCTCGCCTTCGACGACTTCGAGCTCGCCGACCTCATGCCCCGCCCGCTCACCGTCATCGCCTACGACGTGGGCGAATTCGGCCGCACCGCCGCCGCGCGGCTCTTCGACCGGATCGGCGGCGACCGCTCCTGGCCCGCCGAGACCGTCCTGCCCACCCACCTGGTCCGCCGCGGCCCGCAGCCCCGCTGACGGTCAAGATCAGGAAAACGTTGTCATCGGTATTGTCCGAGGCCCGTGCGTGTTTTCCGCCTGGTTGAGGCCCTTGGTGCTTGATTGGGCCCTTGACGCGCCCGTGGTCGGGCCGCACGATCTAGGGCGTCCTGACAACGTTGTCTCGAGGGAGCGCGTATGCAAGGATCCCGCCTAGGAAGACGTCTCGCCGTCCCGTCCGCTCTGCTCCTCATCCCTCTGCTCCCGGTCGCGGCCGCGCAGACCGTCCAGGCCGCGTCCGATCCGGCCTCCTACGTCAACACGTTCGTCGGCACCCAGGACGGAGGCCCCGACTTCGGCCACGGCGGCGGCGCGGGGGAGAACTTCCCCGGCGCGGTCACCCCGTTCGGCATGATGCAGTGGAGCCCCGACACCGTGCGCAACGCGGGCGGCGGCTACAAGTACGAGGACGACCGCCTGCGCGGCTTCTCGATGACCCACATCTCCGGCCCGGGCTGCACCGGCGCGCAGGACTTCCCGGTCATCCCTCTATCGGGGACGGTCGGACGTTCTCCCGCCACCCACGGCGACGACTACGTCCAGACGTTCAAGCACGACAACGAGAAGGCCAGTCCCGGCTCCTACTCGGTGACCGACGACGCGGGCGTGAAGACCGAGCTGACCGCGTCCACGCGCGGCGGCGTCGGCAGATTCACCTTCCCGACCGGCAAGCCCGGCACGCTCCTGCTGAACGTCACCGGCTCCATCCACGGCGTGGACGACGCCGAGGCCACGGTCAAGGGCAACACCGTGGAGGGCTGGGCCAAGACCGGCGGCTTCTGCGGCGCGTCCACCCGCTACTACGTGTACTTCCACGCCACCTTCGACCAGCCGGTCAAGGCGTTCGGCACCTGGAAGGACGACTCGGTCGAGCCCGGTGACGCCGTCGCCCGCGGCAAGTCGCCCGACCGCGTCCCGCAGTCGCCCAAGCCGAACGGGCGCCTCAACAACACGCCGAGCGGCAAGCCCGTCCAGAACCAGCGCGCCTTCACCGGCGGCGTCAACGTCAAGGGCCCCGGCTCCGGCGTCTACCTGCAGTTCGACCCCGGCAAGCCCGTCCAGATGCGCACCGGACTGTCGTACGTGAGCGTCGCCGGCGCGGCCGCCAACCTCAAGGCCGAGATCGGCGGACACGGCTTCGACCAGGTCCGCGCCTCCGCCGCCGACGCGTGGCGGAGCAGGCTGGACCAGGTCAAGGTCACCGGCGGTTCGGACGACCGCCTGCGCACGTTCTACACCGCGCTCTACCACGCGCTGCTCCAGCCCTACGTCTTCGACGACGTCGACGGCACCTACACCGGCTTCGACTACCGCACGCACAAGGTGCGGCCCGGCCACCACCAGTACGCGACCTTCTCCGGCTGGGACATCTACCGCAGCGAGGCGCAGCTCATCTCGTTCCTCGCCCCGGACGTCGGCTCCGACATCGCCCAGTCGATGTACGACGACGCGCACCAGATCGGGAACGTGTGGGACCGCTGGTCGCACCAGAACACCGTCACCGGCGTCATGGTCGGCGACCCCTACCACTCGATCGTCTCGTCCGCCTACGCGTTCGGCGCGCGCGACTTCGACGCCAAGGGCGCGCTCGCCGCCATGGTGGACGGCGCGAACCGGGTCGGCGCGAAGTCCAACTACACCGAGCGTCCGGGCAACGGCCAGTACCTCCAGCGCGGCTTCGTCCCGGGCGACACCTCCACGACGCTGGAGTACGGCCTCGCCGACTTCGGCATCGCCCAGCTCGCGAAGCGCCTCGGTGACACCGGCACCGCCGACACGTTCATGAGCCGGGCGCAGAACTGGCAGAACGTCTTCAATCCCTCGAACGGCTGGATCCAGCCGCGCCAGTCGGACGGCTCGTTCCTCACCCCGTTCGACCCGGCCGACTCCAGCCAGTACGTCGAGGGCAACGGCGCCCAGTACAGCTGGATGGCCTACCAGAACGTCGGCGGCCTGTTCGACCTCATCGGCGGACGGGACGCGGCCGCCAAACGCCTCGACACCTTCTTCACCAAGCTCAACGCCGGACCGCACGAGCCCTACGCCTACCTGGGCAACGAGCCGTCCATCCAGACGCCGTGGCTGTACGCGTGGAGCGGCACGCCCTACAAGACGCAGGACGTGGTGAACCGCGCGCGCAACGAGCTGTACAAGCCGACGCCGGGCGGCCTGGTCGGCAATGACGACCTGGGCACGATGTCCGCCTGGTACGTGTGGGCGTCGATCGGCATGTTCCCGGTGATCCCCGGACGCGCCGAGCTCGTCGTCAACGGCCCCGCCTTCGACCGGGTCGAGATCAGCCGCTCGTCCGGGCAGCGCTTCACGATCAACGCGCCGGGCGCGTCGGCGAACCCCTACATCCAGTCCCTCAAGGTGAACGGCCAGGACTCGTCCAGGCTGTGGCTGCCCGAGTCGTTCACCAACGGCGGCGGACGGCTCGACTACACGATGGGCGCGCAGCCGAACACCGCACTCGGCACGGGAGACGGCGACCAGCCACCGTCCTTCAACGAGGGGGCGCACGCGTTCATCTCGGCCGCCGACCCCGGCATCGCCGCGGTCGAGCCGGGCGGCGCCACGACCACGACCCTGAAGGTGCAGGCGCTGGGCAAGGGCGGGTCCGTGTCCTGGACGGCCAAACCGCCGGCGGGCGTCACGGTCAGCCCGTCCTCGGGAACCCTCGCGGTGCCCGACCACGGCCAGGCGGAACAGCAGGTCACACTGTCGGTCGCCGCCGACGCCAAGGTCGACATCTACTCCGTGCCGTTCGACATCTCCGGCGCGGGACAGGCCGCGGTGTCGGTGAACGTCGCCCACAAGGGCACGATCGAGTGGTACCAGAACAACGCGGGCACCTCCTCCGACGGGACCTCCGGCGCGGCCGACTTCGACGGCGGCGGCTGGTCCTACTCGGCGCAGGCGCTGGCGGCCGCCGGGGCCAAGCCCGGATCCCCGGTGACCTGGAACGGCTTCACCTTCACCTGGCCGTCCCGGCAGCCGGGGCAGTTCGACAACGTCCAGGCGCAGGGCCAGACGATCGACCTGGCGCAACCCCCGCAGGGCGCCAAGCTGGCCTTCCTCGGCGCGGGCGGCAACGGCGACAGCGCGTCCAGCGTCACGATCACCTACACCGACGGGACGACCCAGAAGTCCGACCTCAGCTTCTCCGACTGGGCGCTCGGCGCGGACGCCTACCCGCCCCGCTACGGCAACCAGACCGTCCTCAAGACCCCCTACCGGAACTCGTCCGACGGAGGCACGCAGAAGATCAACATCTACGTGTTCGCCGCGACCCCCATCGACCTCGCCGCGGGCAAGCAGGTCAAGAGCTTCACGCTGAACGCCCCGGCATCGGGCGGCGGCTCCCTGCACGTCTTCGCCTGGTCCTTCTCCTGACCCCCCACGCATGACGGCGGCCCTGGAACCGGCTGGTTCCAGGGCCGCTCACATCATCGGGACGCCCTGGTCACACCGTCCGGCGGCGACGGCGGGCCAGGCGGCGGAACAGCGGCGGATCGGACGCCGCGAGCTCCGGATGGTCCGGGACGGTGAGCGAGTCGAGCAGCGAGTCGAACGACGGCGGCCGGACGCACACCAGCGTCGCCCGCGTCCGCCGGGCGCAGTGCAGCCGCACCGACGGCCGGACGATCCGGGACAGCAGGCTCCGGTCGCCGTGCCCGACCACCAGGATGTCGTCGTCGCGGGCCAGCCGGACCAGCGTCGCGCCCGGCTCGCCGACCAGCGCCAGCTCGGTCAGCTCCACCCCGGGCGGGGCGCCGCCCGCCACCTCGGCGAGCGTCCGGGAGATCAGCTCGGTGCCCGCGGCGCGCAGCGCGTCGGTGATGCCGCAGCCGATCTGCCCCGCGGCCGACACGTGCGGCGGCAGCGGGGCCGAGTGCACCACCAGCAAGGGCAGGCCCCGGAGCCGGGCCTCGCCGATGGCCCATGACAGGGCGCAGCGCGCCCCGGGCGAGTCGTCCACGCCCACGACGACGCGCGGTCCGCCCTCCGGTCTCACGATCACGGTCCCCTCCTGCGGGAGCCTGCCACGGTCCCTGCGGCATGTGTGCCATCCAGGGTGCAGCCTTACCCGCTCAGGCGGAAGTGTTTACACGCGTTGAACCGCGGGTTTCTCGCCGGAGACGTCCACCTGAAGCGCGCGGCCCGCCCGATGGGCTCCGATCGGGCCGCGCGCCGCCGTCCTCCGCCGCCCCTCAGACCCGGTCGGCCGCGATCAGCAGGTACTGGAACGAGCCGTCCTTGTAGGACGACAGGAACGCCTCCTCGATGCCCGTCGCCACCGACGATTTCGCGCGCAGCTCCCAGTAGGGGATGGTCGCGGCGGTCAGGTCGATGACGCGGGCGGGGATCATCCGGTTCGCGGCCATCGCGGCGAAGTAGGTCCGCCGCGAGTGGACGCCGCACTCGTAGTGCGCGTTGATCGTCGAGACCGCCTTGGACGGGATCTGCCCGTACACGTCGTTGTAGCAGCCGGTGATGGTGACATAGCGTCCGCCGCGCGCCAGCAGCCTGGCGTGCGCGGCGAACAGGTCGTGGAGATCGACGTACATGGTGGACTCGTTGTTCCAGATCGAGTGGAACTGACCGGCGGGCAGGCCCGTGTCGAGCATGTTCGCCAGGTGGAACCCGACCCGGTCGGCGACGCCCCGCTGCGCGGCCTGCTCGTTGGCGAAGTCGACCTGCTTGGCGGAGATGGACACGCCGTCCACCCGGCAGCCGAAGCGCTGGTTGGCCAGGAAGCTGCTGCCGCCCCGTCCGCACCCGGCGTCGAGCACGCGGTGCTCGGGGCCGAGCCCGCCGCCCGCGAAGGCCAGGTTGTCCAGCAGCAGCTGCGCCTGTGCGGACTCCAGCCGGTGCAGGTCGGCGATCACCGCCTCGTCGCCCGCCTCGGCGACGCCGGGGGTCGGGTCGCCGAGGCCGTAGTGGTGGTGGAAGAACCCGTCCACCTCGCCGAGCCGGATGTTCACCGGGTCGGCCTCGGCGTTCCAGTAGGCGGCGACGTCACCCTGATAGGAGGTCAGAGCGGGCTGGGACATGGATCATCTCCTCGATGTTCTCGGAAGGGGGGAAAGGAGAGGCTCGGATGCGGCGGCGGCTCAGGGCGAGGTGGCGTACCTGGTGCCGACCAGCCCGGAGTGCCACTCGTGGTTGCCCGCGGCCCAGTTCGACAGCCCGGCCAGGTAGCGGGCCAGCACCGGGTCGGTGGGGGCGAGCAGCGCCGACAGCGACTCGAAGTCGTCCATCAGCTCGTTGTGGACGTCGATGGTCTTCTGGAACGCCTCCTCGATGCCGCAGCCCTCCTCGTCGGCGATGACGGTGGGAAGGCTGTGGTGGACGCGCTCCTGCGCCATCTCCTTGCGCAGCGAGAACAGGTCGTTGACGATCGTGGTGGCGTTCGACGCGAGGGCGGTCGCGCGCTGCACGTCCGGACGGGCGAACATCGACGCGGGCAGCTCGTAGCCGCCGACGGCGTCGGTGATGGTCAGGCAGGGCCGGAAGTTGTTGAACTGGCGGTGCGCCAGGTACTCCCACACCGAGGGCGTCCGGCCGGTCTGGATGCAGGCCGCCTCGGCGCAGTAGCCGAGGTAGAGGTTGCAGATGTCGTGCCGGTACCGGTGCGCCTGCGCGGGCGTCGCGATCCGCTCGAAGTAGTTCATGGCCGACCGCATGCAGCGCAGCGCCGGGTGCGAGGCGAGCCCCGCCAGCCACTTCGGGACCTGCTCCTTGGCCGTGTGCAGCGGGTCGATCGCCGTCTGCGCGACCAGCAGCCGCGCGCCGAGCCCCTCGGGCGTGCCGCCGAGGTCGGGCTCGCAGAAGTAGTCGTCCACGGCGTTCTCGCCGATGTAGAGCATCCCGGCGGCGACCAGGTGCTCGAAGGACGCCGAGTCCGGGTGGCACATCACGACCGAGCGGCCCGGGTCGAAGGCGAGGAACATCGCGCGCAGCCGGTCACCCGGGTAGAGCTCGACCTCCTTCTCCGCCCACCCCATGAGCCGCTCGTTGACCCGGTCGGCCAGGGCGCGGTCGTCCCGGAGCGGCGGACGGAACTTCAGGCCCTCGATGCGCCGGGACGAGACGTCGTCCTCGTCCCGGGCCGCGGCCTCCGGTTCCAGAGCCTGTTCCGGAACCGATTCCAGAACCGGTTCCGGCGTCGGTTCCGGTTCGGGTGGGGCGATGAGCTCGGCGGGCGGGGCCTCGGGGGCCTCGAGGGCCTGGGCGGGTTCCGGCGTCGGCGCCGGTGCCGGCGGCGCCGGGGGCTCGGGGACGTCCAGGACCGGCGTGATGGGGCCGAGCCGGCAGCCGGAGGTGCCGAGCCCGCTGGGCCCGCTGGGCAGGCCGCCGATCCTTTCCGACGGATCCATCAGGACTGCCGCGGGGGCCGTTTCGGAACGGGTGTCCACCACTGACCTGCCTTCCGCCGGGAGGGACGACCGGACGTGACCGTCACGCCGCGATTACAAAACGTAGTGACGTGGACTCCGAACGTGAATAACCCTCCGGTGAGGTCCACCGGTCCGCCGGGTCACATGGGTGTGGAAGTGGGGCGGGTAGCCTCGTGCGCCGGGGACGACACAGGGGACGGGGTGCCATGACGCACGTGCTCCTCGTCGAGGACGACGAGGTGATCCGCAAGGCGGTCGGGCTGGCGCTCGAGCGCTACGGCTACACCGTCGAGACCGCGCCGGACGGGCTCGCCGGGCTGGAGGCGTTCCGCGCGGGCGGGGAACGGGGGCGGCCGCACGACGTGCTGCTGCTGGACGTCATGCTGCCGGGACTGGACGGGATCGGGCTGTGCCGCCGGATCCGGGAGACGAGCCTGGTCCCGATCGTGATGATGTCGGCGCGCGGCGACGGGCTGGACGTGGTGTCCGGGCTGGAGGCGGGCGCGGACGACTACGTGGTCAAGCCGGTCGACACGGCCGTCCTGGTGGCGCGGATCCGGTCGGTGCTGCGGCGCAGCTCGGACTGGGCCGCCGCCACCGGCCCGGGGGAGTCCGCGACCGGGCCGGGGGAGTCCGCGACCGTGCTGGCCTTCGGGGACGTCACCGTCGACACCGCGGGCATGGAGGTGCGGCGGGACGGCCGTCCGGTGGCGCTGACCCCGACCGAGCTGCGGCTGCTGCTGGAGTTCGCCGGGCAGCCCGGCGTCGTGCTCGGCCGCCGGACGCTGCTGGGCAGCGTGTGGGACCACGCCTGGGACGGCGACACCCGGGTCGTGGACCTGGCCGTCCAGCGGCTCCGGGCCAAGATCGGCGCCGACCGGATCGAGACGGTCCGCGGCTTCGGCTACAAGTTGCGGCGCTGACGTGGGGAGCGGGAGGTCCGGTCCCTGGGGTCCGGTGTCGCGGTGGCTCGCCTTCCGGTCGCTGCCCTGGAAGATCGGCTCGCTCGTCGCGGCGGCGGCGCTGGCGGTCGCGGTAGCGGACGGCCTGCTCGTCCACCGGCTGAGCCATGACCGGATGCTCGCCGAGGGCCGGAGCCGGGCGCTGAGCGGCCTGACGCAAGAGATCACGGCGCACGAGCGGACGGGCGAGGCGATGCGGGACGTGATCACCGATCCGCACGCGATGCCGCCCGAGGTCGTCGCCATCGCACGGTCCGGGCAGGAGGACGTCTGGTACGACGAGCACGCCCGGAACGGCCCGCGGATGTGGGCGGTCCGCCCCCAGGACGGCGGCGCGATGGTGGCCGTGTGGACGGACATGGGCACCGAGCAGCGCAGTCTCCAGGCGCTCGACCGCAACCTCGTCAGGGCGGGCGCGCTCGCGCTCGCGGTCGTCGTCCCGGCCGGGATCCTGGTGGCGCTGCGGCTGCGGCGGCGGGTCCGGGGCGCGGCCGCCACGGCCCGGCGCATCGCGGACGGCGACCTGGACGCGCGCATCGGCGCGCGCGGACGGGGCCACGACGAGATCACCGAGATGGCGGCGGCCGTGGACACGATGGCCGCCGCGCTCCAGGACCGGCTGCGCGCCGAGCGGTCCTTCACCGCGGACGTCGCGCACGAGCTGCGCACGCCGCTGATGGGCCTCGTGACGTCCGCCGAGCTGCTGCCCGAGGGGGAGGCGACCGGGTTCGTCCGGGACCGGGTCGGCGTCCTGCGCGCGCTGGTGGAGAACCTGCTGGAGATCTCCCGCCTGGACGCGGGGGCCGAGCATGCCGACCCCGAGCCCATGCCGGTGGGCGAGGTCGTGGCAGAGTCGGTGCGGCGCACCGGCCTGGACGCGCGGGTCGAGGTGGTCGGCACTCCCGTCGCCGAGACCGATCCGCGCCGGCTCGACCGGATCGTGGCGAACCTGGTGATCAACGCGCACCGGCACGGCCGCGCGCCGGTGGAGGTGCGGGTGGCCCGGGACGCCGGGGACGTCGTGGTCACCGTCCGTGACCACGGGCCCGGTTTTCCGGACGAACTGCTCGCCGAGTTGCGGGCGGACGGGCCGCGGCGGTTCCGCACCGGGACGCCCGAGCGCGGCCACGGGCACGGCCTCGGCCTCACCATCGCGACCGGGCAGGCCGGCGTGATCGGCGCGCGGCTGAGGTTCGCGAACGCGTCCGACGGGGGTGCGATGGTGACCGTCCGGCTCCCCGCGTCCGACGTCCCGGTGGTCGACGCCCCGGCCGGTTGATACACGGCTGATACGCGATCAAGCGGTGGTCGCTACACGGTTCCGACGGGGCCGACATGCGCGGCTCGCAAGGTGATCCATGTGCGCGAATGGCGCACATGGATCCCTTGGAGGCATGTCGTGACTTCTCCTTCGCCCGTTCGGCGCGGGCGCCTGCGGGTGCTCAACCCGATCGTCCTGGTGGGTGCGATGTTCGTCGGGCTGCTGGCCGTGGGGCTCGCGTTCGCCCTCGGCCTGGGGCCGGTTCCGGACGCCGGCGACGCGGAGGCGGGGAACCGGCTCGGGATGGAGTGGCCGAAGACCGGGCAGGCGGCGGTCGAGATCGAGGGCATGGGCGGGCCGGTCGCCGGGGGCGAGCGGAAGCGGGTGCCGATCGCGAGCGTCACGAAGGTGATGACGGCCTACCTCGTCCTGCGCGGGCATCCGCTGCGGGCGGGCGAGGACGGGCCGTCCATCGTGATCGACCGGACGGCGTCGGTGGAGTCGGGCAACCGGGACGAGTCGACGGTGTTCCTGGGGGAGGGGCAGCGGTTCAGCCAGCGGCGGATGCTCCAGCTCATGCTGCTCCCCTCGGCGAACAACGTCGCGCGGCTGCTGGCCCGCTGGGACGCGGGGTCGGAGGGCGCCTTCGTCCGGAAGATGAACGCGGCCGCCGCGCGGCTGGGCATGCGGGACACCGTCTACACCGGCGCCAGCGGCTACGAGGCGAGCACGGTGAGCACGGCCGTCGACCAGCTCGCGCTGGCCAGGGCGGCGATGCGCGAGCCCGCGCTGGCCGCCGTCGTCGGCGCGAGGGAGGCGACCGTGCCGGGCGTCGGGGTCGTCCGGAACACCAACCGGCTCCTCGACGAACCGGACGTGGTCGGCCTCAAGACCGGGTCCAGCACTCCCGCGGGCGGGGCGCTGATGTGGGCGGCGCGCGTGCCGTCCGGTGACGGCTCGCGGCTGGTCCTCGGGGTCGTCCTGCGGCAGGGAGGCTCGGGGACGAGTCTGGACCAGAAACTGGAGGCGGCCTTCGACGGCAGCCGCCGGCTGCTCGCGACCGCCCGCCGCCTGCTCGCCCGGCCGGGCACCACGCCGCCCTCCGCGCCGTCGGCGGGGCGGATCGCCGCGAACGCCGCGCCGACCGGCGGACGAAGTGCCGCGTTCGGGTTCTGACCTGCGGGTACGCGTAGGGTGAGAGGCTCGGAGCGTGACCTCGGCCGAAAATGTCGGTGGCGTCGCCTACGGTCGGGCCATCGGTCCCACAACCACCGACCCGGTCAGTGAGGGTGACCCCGAATGGCGAACAACACCATCGCGCAGGAACGGGAGTTCGAGGAGCTCGTCGATCCCTACCGCCGCGAGCTCCTCGCGCACTGCTACCGGATGATGGGCTCGGTCCACGACGCGGAGGACCTGGTCCAGGAGACCTACCTGCGGGCCTGGCGCTCCTACGGGAACTTCGAGGGCCGCTCCTCGCTGCGCACGTGGCTCTACAAGATCGCGACGAACGCCTGCCTGACGGCCATCGAGCAGCGCGGCATGCGGCCCATGCCGACCGGGCTCGGCGGCCCGACCGACGAGCCCGAGCGGCCGCTCACCGCCACCCCGGAGGTGCCGTGGCTGGAGCCCGTGCCGGACGGCCTGCTCGGCGCCGACCCGGCCGACCCGGCGTCGATCGTCGCGGCCCGTGAGAGCACCCGGCTCGCGTTCGTCGCGGCGCTCCAGCACCTGCCCGCGCGGCAGCGGGTCACGCTGATCCTGCGGGACGTCCTCGCCTGGAAGGCGGCCGAGGTCGCCGAGCTGTTCGGCACCAGCACCGCGGCGGTGAACAGCGCCCTCCAGCGCGCCCGCGCGCAGCTCGCCGAGGCGGGCCCCGAGCGCGACCACCTCGTCGAGCCGACCGATCCGGAGCAGCGCGACCTGCTGGAGCGCTACGCCAAGGCGTTCGAGGAGTCCGACATCGACGGCCTCGTCGAGCTGTTCAAGCAGGACGCGGTGTGGGAGATGCCGCCCTTCCCCGAGTGGTTCGTCGGCCCCGAGCGCATCGCGCGGCTCATCAGGTCGCAGTGCGGGGCGGGGCCCGCCACGTTCCGGCTGCGGCCGATCGGCGCGAACGGGCAGCCCGGCTACGCGGTCTACAAGCGCGCCGGGGACGGTGCGTTCCGCCCTTTCCAGATCCAGGTCCTCGACATCGCGCGCGGTGGCATCCAGCACGCGTCGGCGTTCTTCGACACCCGTTTGTTCGCGTTCTTCGGCCTGCCCGAGGCGGTCTGAGACCGCTGTAGGCCCGATGGGAAGGGGCCTCGAGGCCCCGGAGCCCGGTTTTCCGTCCAGCGGGTTTTCCGCTGGACGGAAAACCGGGCTTTGTCCGTTCACGCGCCGCTGGGAGGGTGTGTCCCGATGGGCACGCCCGGTGGTTCCGCGCGTCCGCGCGCACGGCCGGGCGCCCGGAGCGGACGGCGCCCGGAGCGCTCGGGCGGATCGGGAGGCGGAGCGGCAGTGGGTTCGGACAAGGTCGTGGCCTCGGCGGCCGAGGCGGTCGCCGACATCGGCGACGGCGCCTCGCTCGCGGTGGGCGGGTTCGGGCTCTGCGGGGTCCCCGCGGTGCTCATCGACGCGCTGCACGAGCGCGGCTCGGGCCGCCTGCGGGTGGTGTCCAACAACTGCGGGCTGGACGGCCGGGGCCTCGGGCGGCTGCTCGCGGCGGGCCGGATCGCCCGCGCGATGGGCTCCTACGTGGGCGAGAACAAGGAGTTCGCGCGGCAGTACCTCGGCGGTGAGATCGAGGTCGAGCTGATGCCGCAGGGCACGCTCGCCGAGCGGCTGCGCGCGGGCGGCGCGGGCATCCCCGCGTTCTACACCCCCGCGGGCGTCGGCACGCTGGTCGCCGAGGGCGGGCTGCCCTGGCGGTACGCGCCCGACGGCTCGGTCGCGGTCGCCTCCCCCGCCAAGGAGGTGCGCGAGTTCGGCGGCCGCCCGTACGTGCTGGAGGAGTCCATCACCACCGACTTCGCGCTGGTCCGGGCGGCGAGGGGCGACCGGCGCGGCAACCTCGTGTTCGACAAGGCCGCCCGCAACTTCAACCCGCTGGCCGCGATGGCCGGGCGGATCACGATCGCCGAGGTCGAGGAGCTGGTCGAGCCCGGGGAGATCGACCCGGACCACGTCCACCTGCCCGGCGTGTTCGTGCAGCGGGTCGTCCCGCTGACGCCGGAGCAGGCCGCCGACAAGCCGATCGAGAAGCGGACCGTCCGGGAGGCGCGGGACTGATGCCCTGGAACCGAGACGAGATCGCGGCGCGCGCGGCGGCCGAGCTGCCGGACGGCGCCTACGTGAACCTGGGCATCGGGCTGCCCACCCTCATCCCGAACCACGTCCCGGCCGGACGGGACGTGGTGCTGCACGCCGAGAACGGCGTCCTCGGCGTCGGCCCGTACCCGGCCGAGGACGACGTGGACCCCGACCTGATCAACGCGGGCAAGGAGACGGTGACCGTGCTCCCGGGCGCGTCCTACTTCGACTCGTCGCTGTCGTTCGGGATGATCCGCGGCGGGCACATCGACGTCGCCGTGCTGGGCGCCATGCAGGTGTCGGCGCGCGGCGACCTCGCCAACTGGTCCGTCCCCGGAAAGATGATCAAGGGCATGGGCGGCGCGATGGACCTGGTGCACGGCGCGCGCCGGATGATCGCGGTCATGACGCACACCGACCGGTCCGGCGCGTCCAAGATCGTGGAGACCTGCACGCTGCCGCTGACCGGCGCGGCCTGCGTGGACCGGATCATCACCGACCTCGCCGTCCTGGACGTCACGCCCGGCGGCCTGGCGCTCGTCGAGACCGCCCCCGGAGTCACCGAGGCCGAGGTCCGCGAGCGGACCGCCGCGCCCATCCGCGCGTAGGAGAGCAGCATGACCCACCCCCCGTACCTGTCCCCGGGCTACAAGAGCACGGTGCTGCGCGCGCCCGCGCAGGAGCTCGTGATGCCCACGCTCGGGCCGGACGCCATCGAGCTCGCGTCCCCGGTGTTCGGGCACCAGGAGCTCGGCCTCCTGGACGGCGACCTGACCAGGCAGCACTCCGGCGAGCCGATCGGCGAGCGCGTCATCGTGACCGGACGGCTGCTGGACTCGGCGGGACGTCCGGTGCGCGGCGCGCTGGTCGAGGTCTGGCAGGCCAACGCCGCCGGACGGTACGCCCACCTCGGCGACCAGCATCCGGCCCCGCTCGACCCGAACTTCACGGGCGCGGGACGCTGCCTGACCGACGACGACGGCCGCTACCGGTTCGTCACCATCAAGCCGGGCGCGTACCCGTGGCGCAACCACCCGAACGCCTGGCGGCCCGCGCACATCCACTTCTCCGTCTTCGGGACGGCGTTCACCCAGCGCCTGATCACGCAGATGTACTTCCCGGGCGACCCGCTGTTCGCCCACGACCCGATCATGCAGTCGATCCCCGAGCAGCGGGACCGCGACCGGCTGGTGTCCCGCTTCGACCTGGACACGACCACCCCGGAGTGGGCCCTCGGCTACCAGTGGGACATCGTTCTCGGCGACACCCCGATGGAGGCGTCTTGACCGACATCCTCGAGCCGGCTCCCGCACTCGCGCCGACGCCGTCGCAGACGGTCGGGCCGTTCTACGGCTACGCGCTGCCCTATGCCGAGGGCCCGGAGGTCGTCCCCGGCTGGAATCCGGACGCGATCACCGTTCGGGGCCGGGTGCTGGACGGCGCGGGCGACCCCGTCCCGGACGCGCTCATCGAGATCTGGCAGGCGGACGCCGACGGCCGCACCCCGGCCGGGCCCGGCGGGCTGCGCCGCGCGCCGCACGACTTCTCCGGGTTCGGCCGCTGCGGCACCGACCCGGCGGGCCAGTACTGGTTCCGGACGGTGAAGCCGGGCGCGAACGGCCAGGACGCCCCGCACATCGCGGTGCTGGTGTTCGCGCGCGGGCTGCTGAAGCCCGTCCGCACGCGGCTCTACTTCCCGCAGGACGCGGACGCGCACGCGACCGACCCGCTGCTGGCGGCCGTCCCGGCCGGACGCCGTCCGACGCTGGTGGCCGAGGCGGAGGACGCCCGGACGTACCGCTTCGACATCCGCCTGCAGGGCGAGCGGGAGACGGTCTTCCTTGGCCTCTGACCAGCCGTCCGATGAGCGGCCGTCCGACGCCGCCGGGGACGGGCCGCTGGACGTCGGCCTGCTGTCCCCGGTCCGCGCCGGGACGGCCGCCGAGGCGCTGACCGGCGACGCCGCGTGGTTGCGCGCGCTGCTGGACGCCGAGGCGGCGCTGGCCCGCGCGCAGGCGCGGCTCGGCCTCGTCCCGGCGGACGCCGCGGACACGATCACCCAAGCCGCCCGCGCCGCGCGGCCCGACCCCGCCGGGCTCGCCCGAAGGGCCCGCGGCGCGGGCAACCCCGTCGTCCCGCTCGTCGCCGACCTGCGCGCTCTCGCCGGGGACGCCGGACGGCACGTCCACCACGGCGCGACCAGCCAGGACATCATGGACACCGCGGGCATGCTGGTCGCCGCGCGGACCCGCCGGGAGATCACCGGGACGCTGGGCCGCGTCCTGGCGCTGCTCGCGGAGCTCGCGGAACGGCATCGGGACACGCCGATGCCGGGCCGCACGCTGTCCCGGCAGGCGCTGCCGACGACGTTCGGGCTGAAGGCCGCGCAGTGGCTGCTCGGCTGCCTGGAGGGCCGTGACCGGCTGGTGTCGGTCGCGCTGCCCGTCCAGCTCGGCGGCGCGGTCGGCACGCTCGCCGCCTACGGCGCGGACGGTCCCGCGCTGGCGGGCGCGTTCGCGGACGAGCTGGGCCTCGACCGGGCCGTCCTGCCCTGGCACACCCGGCGCACCCCGATCGCGGATCTCGCGTGCGCGTCAGCCCTGGTCACGGGCGCACTCGGCAAGATCGCCACGGACGTGGCGCTGCTCGCGCAGAGCGAGGTGGACGAGCTCGCCGAGCCGGCCGCGCCCGGCCGGGGCGGCTCGTCGGCCATGCCGCACAAGCGGAACCCGGCGCTCGCCACGCTCGTCCGGTCGGCGGCGCTCCAGGTCCCGGCGCAGGTCCAGGTGCTGCTGACCGTACAGGCCGCGGCGCACGAGCGTCCGGCGGGGGAGTGGCACGCCGAATGGCAGCCGCTCCGCGAGTGCCTGCGGCTCACCGGTGGCGCCGCCGCGACCACCGCCGAGCTCCTGGACGGCGTCGAGGTGCGCCCCGACCGCATGCGCGCGCACCTGGACGACCTCGTCGAGCTGCTCCCCGGGCGCGACCCGTCGGCCGACGTCCGCGCGGCGGGCGCCTTGGTCGACCGCGCCCTCACCGAATACAGGAAGACCCGCACGTGAAACTCGTCCACTGCCTCGACGGTCCGGAGGACGCCCCCCTCGTCGTCCTCGGCCCCTCGCTCGGCACGACGTCCGCGCTCTGGGACCCGCAGCTGCCCGCGCTCGTTGGGCACTGGCGCGTGCTGCGCTACGAACTGCCCGGCCACGGCGGCGCGCCCGTCCCGGACGGCCCGTTCGGCGTCGACGACCTCGCGGACGCCGTGGTCGACCTGCTCGACCAGGCGGGCGCGGCACGCGCGGCGGTCGCCGGGATCTCGCTCGGCGGAGCCGTCGCGATGACGGCCGCCCTGCGTGCGCCGGAGCGCGTCGCCAGCCTCGCGCTGCTCTGCACGTCCCCGAGGTTCGGCGAGCCCGGCCCGTGGCGCGACCGCGCCGCGCTGGTGCGCCGCGAGGGAGTCGAGGGGGTCGCCGCGTCCGCGCCGTCCCGGTGGTTCACGCCGGACTTCGCGCCCGCCGGCGCCGAACCGTACGTCGCGATGAACCGGACGGCCGCGCCCGACGGCTACGCCGCCTGCTGCGAGGCGCTCGCGGACTTCGACCTCACCGGACGCCTCGACCGGATCACCGCTCCGACGCTGGTCGTCGCGGGCGCGCAGGACCTGCCGACCCCGCCGCACGGGCACGCCGGCGTCCTCGCCGAGCACATCCCCGACTCGGTGCTCACGGTCGTCGACCACGCCGGGCACCTCGCCAACGTCGAACAGGCCGGGGCCGTCACCGACGCGCTCCTCCACCACCTCACCCGAACCTGGAAGGGGATCGCCGAATGACCGGCGACGACATGCGGACCGGCTCTGATGAGCGGCGCCGCATCGACCAGCAGAGGCACGCTGATGGGATGGCCACGCGCAGGGAGGTCCTCGGGGACGCGCACGTCGACCGCGCGATCGACCGCACGACCGACTTCACCGCCGACTTCCAGGACCTCATCACCCGCTACGCGTGGGGCGAGATCTGGGCGCGTCCCGGCCTCGACCGCAAGACCCGCAGCTGCATCACCCTCACCGCGATGGTCGCGGGCGGCCACCACGACGAGCTCGCGATGCACGTCCGCGCCGCGCTGCGCAACGGCCTGACCCGCGACGAGATCAAGGAGGTCCTGCTGCAGACGGCGGTCTACTGCGGGGTCCCCGCCGCGAACTCGGCGTTCGGCGTCGCGCAGCGGGTCCTGGCCGAACTCGACGGGGCGGAGTAGCGGGCGTGGACACGAGGCGTCCGCCGACGGCGGCGGGCAAGGTCATGGCGATCCTGGAGGCGTTCGCGCCCGGCGACGTCCGGCTCACACTGAGCGAGATATGCCGCCGGGCCGGGTTGCCGCCGTCCACCGGGCACCGCCTGATCGGCGAGCTGACCGCGGGAGGGTTCCTGGAGCGGACGCCCGACGACGGCTCCTACCGCATCGGCACCCGGCTGTGGCGGATCGGCAGCCGCGCCCCGGCCGTCAGCGGCCTGCGCGAGCTGGCGCTCCCGCACATGGAGGACCTCTACGAGGTGACCCACGACAACGTCCAGCTCGCGGTGCTGGGCGACGGGCGGGCGCTGTTCGTGGAGCGGCTGCGCGGGCGGCGCTCGGTGCCGGTGGTGACGCAGGTCGGCGCCGACCTGCCGCTGCACGCCACGGGGGCGGGCAAGGTGCTGCTCGCGCACGCGCCCGCCGCCGTGCGCGAGGCCGTCCTCGCCGCGCCGCTGACCCGGCACACGCCCGCCACCCTCACCGACCCGGACGAGCTGCGCCGCGACCTCGCCGCCACGCGCCGCCGGGGCTACGCTGTGACGCGGGACGAGATGACCGCCGGCGCGTGCTCGGTCGGCGTGCCCGTCCGGGCCCGGGACGGCGCGGTCGTCGCCGCGTTGTCGCTGGTCGCGCGCACGCGCGGCGCCGACCCGCGACGGCTCCTGCCGCCCCTCGCCACGGCGGCGCGCGCCCTGTCCCGCGACCTCGCCGTCCACTGGGACGCGGGAACCGCCGCTCCACGGGAGGACGCCGCCTTCCTTCCGGACGTCCCCGAGTCCGCATCCGACCCGGATCCGGTGCCCGGCGAGGACCTCGCTTCGCCGCGTCCGGACGTCCAGACTGGGCCGGACGCGGAGTAGCCGAGTCCCTTCGACTGAATCCCCGGGGACCCCCGTCCCCGGGCAGAGCGCCGTGCGCCGTCCCGGGCGGGACGGCCGGACCGAGGAGGATCCATGCGCACGCAGGTCGCGATCGTCGGCGGCGGACCGGCGGGTCTGCTGCTGTCCCACCTGCTGCACCGGCAGGGCATCGCGTCGGTGGTGCTGGAGGGCCGCGACCGCGCCTACGTGGAGCGGAGGCAGCGCGCCGGGATGCTCGAGCAGGGCACCACCGACGTGCTGCGCGACAGCGGCGCGGGCGCGCGGCTCGACCGGGAGGGCCTGGTCCACCACGGCATCGAGCTGCGGTTCGGCGGCGCGGGCCACCGGATCCCGATCACCGACCTCACCGGCCGGACGGTCACCGTCTACGCGCAGACCGAGATCGTGAAGGACCTGGTCGAGCTGCGCCTCGCGGACGGCGGCGACGTCCGGTTCGAGACCGAGGTGCTCACGGTCGACCCGTCCACCGGGACGGTCACCTTCCGCCAGGACGGCGTGACGCACGAGCTGGAGGCCGATTACATCGCGGGCTGCGACGGCTTCCACGGCGTGAGCCGCCGCGCGGTCCCGGACGTCCGGACGTTCGCCCGCGACTACCCCTTCGCCTGGCTCGGCGTCCTCGCCGACGTCGTGCCGTCCACCGACGAGCTCATCTACGCCCACCACGAGCGCGGCTTCGCGCTGCACAGCCTGCGCTCGCCGTCCGTCAGCCGCCTCTACCTCCAGGTCGCGCCGGACGAGGACCTCGCCGGGTGGTCCGACCAGCGGATCTGGGACGAGCTGGCCACCCGGTTCGGCGCCCCGGGCGGCTGGGAGCTGAAGTCCGGCCCGATCACCGAGCGGTCGGTCACGCCGATGCGCAGCTTCGTCGCCGAGCCGATGCGGCACGACCGGCTGTTCCTCGCCGGGGACGCGGCCCACATCGTCCCGCCGACCGGGGCCAAAGGCCTCAACCTTGCGGTGTCGGACGTGACGATCCTCGCCCGCGCGCTGACCGAGCGGTACACGTCCGGTACAAGCGCGCTATTGGACGCCTATTCGGCGACGTGCCTGAGCCGGGTGTGGCGGGCCGAGCACTTCTCCTACTGGATGACGACGTTGCTGCACGTCGACCCGGACGCCGACGCGTTCGCCCGGCGGCTGCAGCGGGCGCACCTCGAATACGTGGCAGGATCAGCGCCCGCCATGGCGTCACTTGCCGAAAACTACGCTGGACTTCCCCTGAAGTGACCGGTCACCGCCATAATGACCTGATCTTCACAATATGGGGGTAAGGCAGGATGCACGGGGACGGCACGGCGCTCGGGAGCCGCTACACGCTGGTCGGCATGATCGGCCAGGGCGGCATGGGCGTGGTGTGGCGGGCGTTGGACCGCGTGACCGGCGAGGAGCGCGCGGTCAAGGTGTTGCGGCCGGAACTGGCGGCCGACCCGGCAGCGGTGACCCGGTTCGTCCGGGAGCGCACGGCGCTGCTGCGGGTCCGGCACCCGAACGTGGTGACCGTCCACGACCTGGTCGTCGAGGGTGACCGGCTCGCCCTGGTCATGGACATGGTGACCGGCGAGGACCTCGCCGAGTACCGCGGGCGGCGCGGCGGCGCGCTGGCGCCCGCCGAGGCCGCCTGGCTGGTCGGCCAGGTCTGCGCGGCCCTCGTCGCGGTGCACGAGGCGGGCCTGGTCCACCGCGACCTCAAGCCCGCCAACGTGCTCCTCGACCACAGCGCGCCGGAGGCGCCGGTGCGGCTCGCCGACTTCGGCGTCGCCCGGATCGCGTCCGGGGACGACCTCACCGCCACCGGCAACATCGTCGGGACGCCCCGCTACATGGCGCCCGAGGTCCTCGAGGGGCACGAGCCCGGTCCGCCCGCCGACGTCTACGCCGCGGGCGTCACCCTGTACGAGCTGCTCGCCGGACGCCAGCCGTTCGGCGGCGGCAGCATCTCGGCGGTCCTGCACGAGCACCTGCACGTCCCGCCGCCCCCGCTGCCCGGCCTGCCCCCCGAGCTGTGGACGCTGCTCGAGCAGAGCCTCGAGAAGCAGCCGATGGCCCGCATCGGCGCCTTCGACCTGGGGCGGCGCCTGATCGAGTACGCCCGCGCGAACCACCAGGGCCGGTTCGCGATCACCGTCCCGGCCGGTTCGGGGCAGAAGGGCGGACCGTCCATGACGGGCGGGCCGTCCGCGATGGGTGGGCCGTCCATGACGGGCGGGCCGTCCGGGACGCACCCCGGCGCGTCGCTTCCGAACGGCACCTTCCCGGCGGGCGCTTCGCTGCCCCAGGGGGCTTCCCTTCCGCCCGGTTCGTCCCTGCCGCAGGGCGCCTCCCTGCCGCAAGGCGTCTTCATGCAGCAGGGCGCGCCCGGGATGCACCAGGGTGGGCTCACCGGCCCCGGCGGCTCGCCGGACGGCACGCTCGCCGGGCCCAGGAAGAGCGGCGGCCCCCGGCGCGGCACGCTCATCGGCGTGGGCGCGGCCGTCGTGGCCGCCGTCACCGCCACGGGCGTCACGCTCGCCCTCACCGGCGGGGGCGGCGGTTCCGACAAGGGGCAGGCCAAGGCGGCGGCCGAGGCGTCCCACGGGACCCTCACGGCCGGGAAGCCGAACGGCTCGGCGACGCCGTCCGGCAAGGGCAAGAAGAAGTCGCCCGGGGCGACGCCGTCGGCGTCCGGCTCGGGATCGGCCTCCCCGAGCGGCTCACCGGGAGCCTCGCCCTCCTCGGGCGCGCCGAAGAGCTCCGGCCCCGGGGCGAGCGGAGGCGGGGGCGGGAACGCGCCGCAGCCCACCGACTGGCAGTGCGGTCCGCGCGTCCAGGCCGACAGGAGGGCCCACTTCCTGACGGCGTGCATCCGCTTCGACGGCCAGTCCGTGCGTCTGCGTGCGACCCTGGACCCCACGGCGTCCCGCGACGACCCCAAGCTGATCGCCGCCAACCAGATGCAGATCATCCTGGTCCTCAAGCGGGCCGCCGACCAGACCAACGCCGGACGCTGGACCTCCCCGCCCTGCGCCACGCTGGTCTGCACGTGGGAGACCTCCACCATCCCCGCGAAGGGCAAGTACCGGGTGCTGCCCGAATTCAGTTACCAGGGCATCTACCAGGGGAACGGTCAGGAGACCCCGACGCTCACCTACTGACGGCCCGCCAACGCCGACGGCCCGCCGAGGCCGTCCGTCCCCGGCGCCGACGCGCACCGGCCCGAGCGACCGCCCGGCTCATCGACCTCTTGGTCGACGAGCCGGGCGGTCGGCGTTTCGGCGCCCGGTGTGTTGCACCTCACGCAAGAAGTCAGGCTCTGCAATTTTGCAGAGCCTGCAAAGAAGTCTAGAGTCGAGGGCATGACGGTGGAGATGGGCCTGCGCGAGCGCAAGAAGGCCGCGACCCGCGACGCGCTCAGCCGCGCCGCGACGCGGCTGGCGCTCGAGCACGGCGTGGAGGGCGTCACCGTCGACGCGATCGCCGCCTCGGCGGGCGTGTCGACCCGCACCTTCCACAACTACTTCCCCGGCAAGGAGGAGGCGATCGTCGCCCCGCTGACCGACGCGGCGCGGGCGCTGCTCACCGGTCTCGCGGGACGCCCCGCGGACGAGCCCGTCTGGGACTCGGTCCGCGCCGTCCTGCACGAGGTGATCACGCCGCCGGACCGGTTCGGGGAGACGGTCGCGCTGCTGCGGATCGTCAGGGCCGACCCCTCGCTGGTCGCGTCCCAGCTCTGCGGGCTCGGCCAGATGCAGGCGGAGGCGGCGGCCGTGATCGCCGCCCGCACCGGCACCGACCCCACCCGCGACCTGTATCCCCACCTGGTCGCCGGGGTCATGGGGATGATGATGCGCGTCACCGTCAACCTCTGGTTGGACGGCGGCGGCGTCGCGGACCTTCCCGAACTGGTCGACTCGGCCCTGGCCCAGTTCCGCGCGGGCCTGCCCGAACCGGACCGGCCGACCCCGGGTCGGGAGGCCGCCCTGGCGGCGGTCTCGGCCGACCCGTCCGGATGACATGCCTCCGGCCGGGGCGCGCCGCCCTGCCCCGGCCGGACACCCCCTTTCGGCGGACCCACCCCTGAGAGCCTGGCGACACAGCCCGTCGCGAGGTCTTCGACCGTGCACCGTCCGTGAGACCGGACCGCCCTCCGGCGTCTCCGGCATCGATGGGATCTTCTTTTGGCAACCTTCCTCTACCGGCTCGGCCGGTTCTCCTACCGACGGCGTGGGCTCGTCGCCCTGATCTGGGTCGGGCTGCTCGTCCTGTTCGGGGTGGGCGCCGCCGTGCTCAAGGGCCCGACGTCCACCGACTTCTCCATCCCCGGCACCGAGGCCCAGCGGGCCATCGACCTGCTCAACGACAAGATGCCGCAGGCGTCGGCGGACGGCGCGACCGCGCGCGTGGTGATCCGCGCGCCCGCCGGCCACACCCTCGCCGAGCCCGCCACCAAGGCGGCCGTCGAGGACGTCGTCGGCAAGCTGCGGACGGGCTCGCAGGTCGCCCAGGTCGTCGACCCGTACGAGGCGAAGGCGCTCTCCCAGGACCAGCGCACCGCGCTCACCCAGGTCACCTACAAGGTCACCCAGGTCGACGTGAAGGAGTCCTCGCGGCACGCCCTCGACAGCGCCGCGGGCGCCGGACGCGACGCCGGACTGACCGTCGAGATGGGCGGCAGCGCCACCCAGGCCATGCCCGAGCAGGGCGCGTCGGAGCTGATCGGCCTCGCCATCGCCGCCGTCGTGCTGATCATCACGCTGGGCTCGCTGGTGGCCGCCGGGCTGCCGCTGCTGAACGCGATCCTCGGCGTGGCGATCGCGATGAGCGGCATCACCGCCGCGACCGGCCTGATCGACATGAGCTCGACCACCTCCACGCTCGCGCTGATGCTCGGCCTGGCCGTCGCCATCGACTACGCCCTGTTCATCACCTCCCGGTTCCGGCACGAGCTCGCGGAGGGCAGGCCCGGTGACGAGGCCGCCGGACGCGCCGTCGGCACCGCCGGGTCGGCCGTGGTGTTCGCGGGCCTGACCGTCGTGATCGCGCTGGTCGGCCTCGGCGTCGTCGGCATCCCGATCCTCACCGAGATGGGCGTCGCCGCCGGGTTCGCGGTGATCGTCGCCGTGCTCATCGCGCTCAGCCTGCTGCCCGCGATGCTCGGCTTCGCCGGACGCCGCGTCATCGGCGGCCGGATCCGCGGCCTGCGCGGCGGCCCGAAGCCCGGGAGGACCGCGGCCGGGGAGCGCTGGGCGCGGTTCGTCGTGCGCCGTCCGGTGGCGGTGCTGCTGCTCGCGGTCGCCGGACTCGGCGTCCTCGCGCTCCCGGCGCTGGACCTGCGGCTCGGCATGCCCGGCGAGGAGTCCTCCGCGCCGTCCAGCTCGCAGTACAAGGCGTACCAGATGGTCTCCGAGGGCTTCGGCCCCGGCTTCAACGGCCCGCTGATGGTCGTCGTGCACGGGTCCGGGGACGTCACGAAGGCCGCCGGCGACCTGTCCGGGCAGCTGAAGGGCATGCCGGACGTCGCGGTGGTCACCCCGCCGGTGCCCAACCAGGCGCGCGACACCGCGCTGCTGACCGTGGTCCCGAAGAGCGGCCCGAGCACCAAGGCGACCGAGGACCTGGTCTCGGCCATCCGCGACAAGAGCGACGGCCTGCGCGCGCGGACGGGCGCCGAGGCGATGGTCACCGGCCAGACCGCGATCGGGATCGACATCTCGGCCAAGCTGGGAAGCGCCCTCGCGCCCTACCTCGCGCTGGTCGTGGGGCTCGCGTTCATCCTGCTCATGCTGGTGTTCCGGTCGATCCTGGTGCCGCTGAAGGCGACCCTGGGCTTCCTGCTCACCGTCGCGGCCACGTTCGGCGTGGTGGTCGCGGTGTTCCAGAAGGGCTGGGGCGCGTCGCTGATCGGCGTGGAGACCACCGGGCCGATCATGAGCCTGATGCCGATCTTCATGATCGGCGTGGTGTTCGGGCTCGCGATGGACTACCAGGTGTTCCTGGTCACCCGGATGCGCGAGGACCACGTGCACGGCGCGGCCCCCAAGGACGCGGTCGTCGCCGGGTTCCGGCACGGCGCGCGGGTGGTCACCGCCGCCGCGGTGATCATGATGGCGGTGTTCGCCGGGTTCATCAGCGACGACCAGTCGATGATCAAGCTGATGGGCTTCGCCCTGGCGGCCGGCGTGTTCTTCGACGCCTTCCTCGTCCGGATGACCGTGGTGCCCGCCGTGATGGCGCTGTTCGGCAAGGCCGCCTGGTGGCTGCCGCGCTGGCTGGACCGGCTCCTGCCCAACGTGGACGTGGAGGGTGAGAAGCTGCGCCACGTCCTCGGCGAGGGCGCCGGTTCCGGTCCCGCGAACGGGGACGGCGAGGGCGACGGCGACGTACCGTCCGCCGGACCGCGCCGATCCGTCACCTCCGGCAGATGACCCAGGGCCGCCGCCTCGTGATCCGAGGCGGCGGCCCTCTTTCCCCCTCCCTCCATTCCGCCCACCCCCAAGGAACCCGGACATGAACCTCCTCCAGCAGCCGGTCTGGTGGCGCGCACCCTCACCGCGCCACGCGTCCGGGACGGGCGGGGAGGCGTCGCCCGCCGCCTCCCCGGACGCCTCTCCGGTCCCCGCGCCGGACGCTCCCGCCCCCACCACCGCCGTCGACCTCCGCCTCCCGGAGACCTCGGAAACGCCCGGGACGCCGGAAACGCTCAAGGCGCCGGAGACGCCGGACGCGACGGAGGCCCCGGCCGCCGCGTCCCGTCCCCGCGCCCTCCGCGAACTGCTGCTGATCGCGGTGCTCTTCGGCATCTACAAGGCGGGCCGCCTGGTGGCCACCGGACGCGTCGCCGAGGCGTTCCGCAACGCCCGCGACGTCTGGGACATCGAGCGCCGGCTGCACCTGCCGAGCGAGCTGGCCGTCCAGAACGGCCTGCTGCACAGCCAGACCCTGATCGAGCTCGCGAACTCCTACTACGCCTACGTGCACTTCCCGGCGACGGCCGGGTTCCTGCTGTTCATGTACCTGCGGCGGCCCGCGTTCTACCGGTGGGTGCGCTGGGTCGTCGTCGCGCTGACCGGGGCCGGGCTCGCGCTGCACCTGACCGTCCCGCTCGCGCCGCCGCGCATGCTCACCTTCACCGGCCTGATCGACACCGGGGCGAAGTACGGGCCGTCGGTCTACGGCGCGCCGCAGACCGACACCGTCGCCAACCAGTACGCGGCGATGCCGTCCCTGCACATCGGCTGGGCGATCATCGTGGCGGTCGGGCTGATCGTCGCGTGCCGGACGCGCTGGCGCTGGCTCTGGCTGGCGCACCCCGTCCTCACCGTCCTGGTGGTCGTGAGCACCGCGAACCACTACTGGCTGGACGGGATCGTCGTCTCCGCCATGCTGGCGGTCACGCTGGCGGCGCTGCGCCCGTTCTACCGGACGGCGCGATCGGCGCACGTCGCGGGGCTGCGGGCCGACCTCGGGAGCGCGCGGGTACGCTGACCCGAAGGCCCGGCGGGACGGGCCTTCGGGGAAGACCGTGTCGGGGGACGAGTGCGCGCCAGAGCTGTGATCCGGGCTGTTCCGACGGGACTGTCGTGGTATTTGACGTTGTCGGGCGTCGTCTCGGTCCTGTCCTGGCTGTCGGCGGGCCTCATAGAGGACCTCGACGCCATCTGGCTGCTGCGCTGGATCGGCTACTTCGCCTGGGTGCCCAGCCTGATCTGGGGCCTGCTGATGCTGCTGCTGGCGACCGGGGTCCGGCGGCGCAAGAAGTCCGCCTGGCGGCTGACGCTGGTGCTGCTCAGCCTGTTCTTCCTGCTCTACCTCTCGGCCGCCGTGGTGTTCACCGTCGCGCCCGACCCGGACTTCCCGCTCGGCGTCGGCACCTACATCGCGCCGACCTGCTACGCCCTCGCGCTGGTCGCGGTCTGGGCGGCGCGGCATGAGTTCAGCGCCCTGCCCGACCGCGCCAACCTCCGCCTGGCCTGGCGGGTCGGCGGGGCGATGGTGCTGGTCAGCGGGGTCCTCGGCACTCTGCTGGTGGCCCTGACCGACCGGAATCCGGCGGGCGGGTTCTGGACCCAGCCGGTCTACGCCGCCCTCCAGACCGTCCTCGGCGCCCGGGTCACCGGCCACACCGTGGACGTGGACGTCCCCGGCTGGGTGGACCTGATCCTCGGCGTCCTCGGCAGCGGCCTGCTCGTCGCGACCGTGTGGGCGCTGTTCCGGCCCTCGCGCGGCGACGCGGTGCTGAGCCCGGGGGAGGAGCTGCGCGCCCGCGAGCTGCTGCTGCGCTACGGCGACGAGGACTCGCTCGGCTACTTCGCGCTGCGCCGCGACAAGGACTTCGTCGTCGCCCCGAACGGCAGGGCGGGCATCGCCTACCGGGCGCAGGGCTCGGTCTGCCTGGCCAGCGGCGACCCGCTCGGCGACCCCGAGTCGTGGGGGCAGGCCATCGAGGAGTGGCTCGCCGAGTGCCGCCGGCACTCCTGGACGCCCGGCGCGGTCAGCGTCGGCGAGCGCGCCGCCGTCGAGTACCGCCGGCACGGCCTCGGCGTCCTGGAACTCGGCGACGAGGCGATCATCGAGGTGGCCGAGTTCAACCTCGAGGGCCGGGAGATGCGCCAGGTCCGGCAGGCCGTCCGGCGGGTGGAGCGGGCCGGGTACACCGTGCGGATCCGGCGGCACGCCCAGATCCCCGCGGCCGAGATGGCCGGCATCCTGCAGCGCGCCGACCAGTGGCGCGAGGGCGAGACCGAGCGCGGCTTCTCGATGGCGCTCGGACGGCTCGGCGACCCGACCGACGGCCACTGCGTGATGGTCGAGGCCTTCGATCCCGAGGGGCGGCTGCGCGGGCTGCTGTCGTTCGTCCCGTGGGGCCGGACGGGCCTGTCCCTGGATCTGATGCGCCGCGACCGCGCCGCCGAGAACGGGCTGAACGAGTTCATGGTCGTCCGGCTGATCGAGAAGGCCGGGTCGGTCGGGGCGACCCGGATCTCGCTGAACTTCGCGATGCTGCGCTCGGTGTTCGAGCGCGGCTCGCAGATCGGCGCGGGACCGCTGGTCCGCGCCGCCTACCGGGTGCTGTCGTTCGCGTCCCGGTTCTGGCAGCTGGAGTCGCTGTACCTGTCCAACGCCAAGTACCACCCCGAGTGGGTGCCGAGGTACGTCTGCTTCAGCTCCGGCGCGGGCGGCCTGATCCACCTCGGGCTCGCCTACGCGCGCGCCGAGGGGTTCCTGCCGAGCCTGTCCCGGCGCCGCCTGGACCGCGCCGCGAACGCCAAGCCGACCCCCGAACTGCTCGCCGAGATCGGACGGCTGGAGGAGGCCGCCGAGAAGCACCGGGCTCCGCGCCGCCGCCTGTCGGAGCAGGAGCGCGTCCGGCACGACAAGCTGGAGCGGATCGAGGCGGCGGGCATCGAGCCCTACCCGCTGGGGTTCGAGCGCACCGCCCTCGCCGCGGGCCTGCGCGCGCGGTACGGCGGCCTCGTCCCCGACGCCCGCACCGGGGAGACGGCCGCGATCGCCGGACGGATCATGCTCGAGCGCGACCACGGCGGGCTGGTGTTCGCGACGCTGCGCGACGAGTCGGGCGACGTCCAGGTCATGCTGGCCGCGGACGTGCTCGGACCGGATCCGCTGCGCCGCTGGAGGCAGATGCTCGACCTCGGCGACCAGGTCGGCGTGACCGGCGAGGTCATGACGACCCGGACGGGCGAGCTGTCGGTCCTGGCGTCCGAGTGGAAGCTGACCGCCAAGTGCCTGCACCCGCTGCCGGACAAGCGCGCCGGGCTCGCCGACCCCGAGGCGCGGGTCCGGCACAAGACCGTCGACCTCATCGCCAACGACGAGTCGCGGAAGATGCTGCGGATGCGCGGCGACGCGGTCTGCGCCGTCCGGGACGTGCTGCGGGCGCGCGGCTACCTGGAGGTCGAGACGCCGATCCTGCAGCCGATCCACGGCGGCGCGACGGCCCGCCCGTTCACCACCCGGATCAACGCCTACAACATGCGGCTCTACCTGCGGATCGCGCCGGAGCTGTACCTGAAGCGGCTGCTGGTCGGCGGCCTCGGCAAGGTCTTCGAGATGGGACGCGACTTCCGGAACGAGGGCGTGGACGCCACCCACAACCCCGAGTTCACGATGCTGGAGGCCTACGAGCCGTACGGCGACTACGACACGATGGCCGAGCTGACCCGCGAGCTGGTGCTGGCGGGCACCCGCGCCGCCCTCGGCACCACCGTGGTCGTCCGGGACGGCGTGGAGCACGACCTCGCCGAGCCGTGGAACCAGATCACCGTGTACGGCTCGGTGTCGCGGGCGCTGGGCGAGGAGGTCACCCCCGACACCCCGCGTCCGGACGTCCTGCGGCACGCGGCGCGCGCGGGCGTCGAGGCCGATCCCGAGTGGGGGCAGGGGCGCCTGGTCCAGGAGCTGTACGAGGCGCTCGTCGAGGACCACCTGGCCGCGCCGACGTTCGTCCGCGACTTCCCGTCCGAGACGTCCCCGCTGACCCGGCCGCACCGCAAGGACCCGCGCCTGGCCGAGAAGTGGGACCTGATCGTCTTCGGCATGGAACTGGGCACCGCCTACTCCGAGCTGATCGACCCGATCCTGCAGCGGCAGCGGCTCACCGAGCAGTCGCTGCTCGCGGCGGGCGGCGACCCCGAGGCCATGGAGCTGGACGAGGACTTCCTGCGCGCGCTGGAGTACGGGATGCCCCCGGCGGGCGGCATGGGCATGGGCGTCGACCGGCTGCTCATCGCGCTCACCGGACGGTCGATCCGGGAGACGATCGCGTTCCCGCTGGTCAGGCCGGGCCGCTGAGACCGGCTCCGGCGATCTTCCCGTCCGGTATGACGAATTCGGTCTAAGCCGGGGAAAATGGGGATGGATTCCCTACGGGAGTGAGGACGGTCCGCGACGTGAGCGACATCCCCCGGCGTGCGGTGACCCGCACCGCCAAGCTGGCGAGCCTGCCCCTCGGTTTCGCCGGCCGCACCGCGCTCGGCCTGGGCAAGCGGACGCTGGGCAAACCCGCCGAGGCGGTCGCCCTGGAGGTCCAGCGGCGCACCGCCGAACAGCTGTTCGCGGTGCTCGGCGAGCTCAAGGGCGGCGCGATGAAGGTCGGCCAGCTGCTGTCGATCTTCGAGGCGGGCCTGCCGGACGAGCTGGCCGCGCCGTTCCGCGCGAGCCTCACCCGGCTGCAGGAGGCGGCCCCGCCGATGCCCGCCGCGACCACGCACAAGGTGCTGGCGGAGGGGCTCGGCCGGGACTGGCGCGACCGGTTCACCTCGTTCGAGAACAAACCGGCCGCGGCGGCGTCGATCGGGCAGGTCCACAGGGCCGTCTGGGAGGACGGCCGGACGGTCGCGGTCAAGGTGCAGTACCCCGGCGCGGGCGCGGCGCTGATGAGCGACTTCAACCAGATCTCCCGGATCAGCCGCCTGATCAACCCGCTGTTCCCGGGCATCGAGGTCAAGCCGGTGATCGCCGACCTGCGGCGCCGCCTGGAGAAGGAGCTCGACTACGTGGACGAGGCCGCCGCGCAGACGGCCTTCCACGACGCCTACGCCGGCGACCCGGACTTCGTCGTCCCCGCGGTCGTCGCGCAGTCCGGGAACGTGCTGGTCACCGAGTGGCTGGAAGGCACGCCGCTGTCGAAGGTCATCGCGTCCGGGACCAAGGAGGAGCGCGACCGGGCCGGGCTGCTGCTCTTCCGGTTCCTGCTGTCCGGGCCGTCCCGCTGCGGGCTGATCCACATCGACCCGCACCCGGGCAACTTCCGGCTGCTCGCGGACGGGCGGCTCGGCGTCATGGACTTCGGCGGCGCCGCGCGCGTCTCCGACGAGCTGCTCTGGTCGCTCGGCCGGATGGTGGCGATCGGCACCGGCGGCGACCCGGAGGAGATGGTCGAGAACGCCATCGCCGAGGGCTTCCTGGCCCCGGACGCCGAGGTGGACCCCGGGCAGTTCGCCGACCTGGTCGTCCCGCACGCGACGCCGTTCACGCAGGAGACCTTCCAGTACACCCGGGAGTGGCTGCGGCGGGAGACCGGCCGGAGCCTCGCGATGGCCACCGACATGCGGCCGGGCAGCATCGCGCGGCAGCTGCGGCTGCCGCCGCAGTACCTCGCGGTGTGGCGGGCGATGGCGGGCTGCGGCGGCGTGCTGTGCCAGCTGGAGGCCGAGGGCCGGTTCCGGGACGAGGTGATCCGCTGGCTGCCCGGCTTCGCCGACGCTCCCGGTGTCGTCGACGACGTGGCGGGCCTTGAGGCCGGCCCGGGCGACGACGTGCCGGAGGCCGAGGCCGAACCCACGTCCTGACCCCGGCCGTCCGGGGTCAGGAGGAGAGCGCTTGCTCCTCCTCCTGCTCGACCTGCTGGTTCCAGACGCGCTTGCCGGCCTGCCAGCCGTCCTCGTCGCGGCCGACCCGCCAGTAGCCGGAGATCGACATCAGGTCCATCGGGAGCGTCCGCTCGACCCGCAGGTAGCGGCGCAGGTCCTTGACGAACCCGGCCTCACCGTGCACGAACGCCTGGACGCGGCCGTCCGGGAGGTCCAGCGCGCGGACGGCCTCGACCAGGGCCGCGCCGACCGGGCGGTCGCCCCGGTGCAGCCAGGTGATCTTCGCGTCGGCGGGGGTGGACAGCTCCTGCTCCTCCGAGGCGTCCGGGACCTCGACGAAGACCAGGGCGGGCACGCCGGACGGGACGCGCTCCAGCGCCGCCGCGATGGCGGGCAGGGAGCTCTCGTCCCCGGCGAACAGGTGCCAGTCGGCGTCGGTGGCCGGCGCGTACTTGCCGCCGGGGCCCATGAAGGAGATCTCGTCGCCCGGCTGCGCCGCGTCCGCCCACGGCCCGGCGAGGCCGTCCTCGCCGTGGATCACGAAGTCGATGGCCAGCTCGCGGGTCTCGGGGTCCCAGGAGCGGACGGTGTAGGTGCGCGCGGTCGGCCACTGGTCGCGCGGGAACTCGGCCCGGATCCGCTCGACGTCGAACGGCTCGGGGTAGGTGACGCCGGGCCGTCCGAACATCAGCTTCACGTAGTGGTCGGTGTACTCGCCCGCGTCGAACTCCGCCAGCCCGTCGCCGCCGAGGACGACCCGGACCATGTGCGGGGTGAGGCGCTCGGTGCGCAGCACGACCCCGCGATGCGTCTTCCGGCCGCCCCTGCGCTCGCGGTCCGCCGTCCTCGGTTCGGTTGCCATACGCCCTCCGCTGTTCGTCTCTGCTTAGGTAAGCCTAATCCACCCGGTGCCGGTAGCATCCCGCTCTGTCTGATATTTTACAAGTGAAATACTTGTGAAGCTTTGAGGGGGATCGTGACGGACGGGGCGGGAACGGGGACAGGGGCGCTGGTGCGCCCGCTGCCGGTGCGCGGGGTGCTGAAGCTCGGCGGGGGCTCGGACACCTGGTTCAAGGCGGCGCTGAGCGCGGTCGTCGCGTCGGCGATCCCGAACCTGACGCTGCTCGCGTTCGGCCGCCTCGACCTCGCGCTCTACACCTCGGCGGGCTCGCTCGTCGCGCTCTACGCGCACGGCCGCCCGTACGCCGCCCGCGCCCGCACGCTCGCCCGGCTCGCGCTGCTGATGCTGGCGAGCCTCGCGATCGCGCTCACCACCGCCGCGCTGACCGAGGACGTGGCGATCCGCGTCGCGGTCGCGGCCCTGCTCGCCGCCGGGCACAAGCTGGTCAGCGACGCCTCCCGGATCGGCCCGCCCGGCAACGTGATCTTCACGTTCGTCGCCTCGAGCTGCGCGTTCGTCCCGCAGCGGCTCGCGGACGTGCCCCTCCACGTGGGGCTGGGGCTCGCCGGGGCCGTGATCTCCTGGCTGGTGTGCATGGCGCCCGCCCTCGTCCGCCCGGACGGCCCGGAACGCCTCGCCGTCGCCCGGGCGCTGGAGGCCACCGCCCGCCTCCGCCGCGCCACGCCCCCCGCGGCGGACGCCGCCGACGCTGACTCGGCGGGCACGGATTCGGCGGCGGCGCGGGCGCGGCATGACGCGGCGACCGCGATCAACGCCGCCTGGCACACGTTGTTCCTGCTCCCGGCGGGGGCTGCCGAGCGGCGCGTCCCGCTGGAGAGGCTGGTCGTGCGGGCCGAGTCGGTGCTCGGCGGCGCGTCCGCGCCGCAGGGGCGGCTGCTCGCCTGGGCGGCGGCCCTGCGGAGCGGACGGCCCGTCCCGGTCCCGGCCGGAACGGACGCGGCGGAGACCGGTGAACTCGCGGGCATCGCGGACGAGCGGCGCGCGCGGGCGGCGTCCCGTCCGCAGGGGACGCGGGCCGTCCTGGCCGCGCTCCGGCGGGGCTCGCCGCTGCTGCCCGTCGCCACCCGCGTGGGCGTGAGCGCGGCCGCCGCGGGCTGGCTGACCATGCTCCTCGGCGTCGGACGGCCCTACTGGGCGGTCGTCACGGCCGCCGCGATCTTCCAGGCGAACCTCGTGCTGACCTGGCGGCGCGCCCTCCAGCGGGTGCTCGGGAACCTGCTCGGCCTCGCGCTGTTCACCGCGCTGCTGCCGGTGATCGGGATCGGCCCGTTCGCGCTGGTGCTGGTCGCGCTCGCCGCGCAGTTCGGCGCGGAGGCGGGGATGTCCCGCAACTACTGGCTCGGCTCGGTGTTCGTGACGCCGATGGCGCTGAGCATGGTGGAGTTCGCCGGGTACCAGCCCGCGCGCGAGCTGGTCGGCGACCGCTGGCTCGACACCTGCGTCGGCGCCGCGGTCGGGCTGCTCGGCTGCGTCCTGATCACCAACCGGCGCGCGTCCGGGCGCATCGACGGCGCGCTTGCTCGGCTGTCCGCCGCCGTCGCCGAGACGCACGCCGTGACCAGGGCCGCGCCCGGCACGGTCGCCGCGCTCCGCGACCGCGTCACCGCCGCCCTCGTCGACCTGCGGGACGCCGTGGACGTCGCCGAAGGCGAGTGGTGGCAGCGCGCCCTCCCCGCCGAACGCGTCGAGCGCGCCGAACGCGACGGCCACCGCGCGCTCGCCACCCTCACCGCCGCCGCCCCCGCCGATCGAGAGGCCGCCTGATGACCACGGACGACGCAGCCGGAGGTCCCCCTGTGCGGGACGCGGTGACCGAGGTGCTGCGGCAGTGGCAGGAGCTGCGGCCCGACCTGGACACCACGCCGATGGCCGTGATCGGACGGGTGAACCGGTGCGCGGCGCTGCTCCAGCACGCCACCGACACCCCGCACAGTCGCGCCGGTCTGGCCCGTCCCGAGTACGACACGCTCACCGCGCTGTACCGGCTCGGTCCGGACGTGACCCCGGGACGGCTCGCGCGTGAGACGTTCGCGTCCGGCGCGGCGGTCACCAAGCGGCTGCGCGCGCTGACCGAACGCGGCCTGGTGGAGCGCCGCGTGGACGACCGGGACCGGCGCGTCCAGCACGTGTCCCTGACCGAGGACGGCCGGGCCCTGCTGGACCCGCTGCTGTCCGAGCAGGTCGAGTACGAGGCGTCCCTGCTGGACGGCCTCGGCCCGGAGCGGAACGCCGAGCTGGCGGCCGCGCTCGCGGGACTGCTGGCCCTCCTGGAGGGAAGCCTCGGCCGCCAGGTCGGCTAAACGGCTATGTCGGCCGGGCGGCTCCGCCGTCGCATCGGGTTAACCCGGCGGTCCCCGGACGCGTCTTTTCAAGGCGCAGCGGTCCGGTTACGTTCGGGGAGATCCGAGCGTCGCGACTCTCGGGGAACGAGGAGGCCGCCGTGACCGAGTCCGCGTTCTCAGCCGGGGCCCTGGCCGCCGCCGTGGCGGACGGCTCGCTCGACGTGGTCGACCTGACCGCGCCGCTGACCGAGCGGACCCCGATCCTGCGGCTCCCCGAGCCGTTCGCCAACACCGTCCCGTTCTCGCTGCGCGAGATCAGCCGCTACGACGAGCGCGGACCGGGCTGGTACTGGAACGACATCGTCACCGGCGAGCACGTCGGCACGCATTTCGACGCGCCCGTCCACTGGGCGACCGGACGCGACGGGGAGGACGTCTCCCAGGTCGCGCCGGCCCGCCTCGTCGCGCCCGCCGTCGTGCTGGACGCGTCCGGGCACGCAGCCGCCGATCCCGGTTTCCTGCTGGAGATCGACCACGTCCGCGCGTGGGAGAAGGCGCACGGGACGCTGCCGAGCGGCGGCTGGCTCCTCTACCGGACGGGCTGGGACGCGCGTTCCGACGACGCCGAGGCGTTCCTGAACGGCGGAGTGTGGCCGGGCGTCTCCACCGAGGCCGCGCGATGGCTCGCCGAGGAGACGCCGATCCTCGGGATCGGGGTCGAGACGGTCGGCACCGACGCGGGCGCGGCGCACGGCTTCGACCCGCCGTTCCCATGCCACTCGCACTTCCTCGGCGCGGGCAAGTACGGCCTCACCCAGCTCCGGAGCCTGGACCGCCTTCCGGCGCGCGGCGCGGTCCTCGTCGCCGCGCCGCTGCCCATCGTCGGCGGCTCGGGGAGCCCCTGCCGGGTGCTCGCGCTGGTCGACCGGTGAACGTCGCCCGGGCGGTCGGGCGGGCGCTGGCCCGGCTCGGCGCGCACACGGTGTTCGGGGTCGTCGGCAGCGGCAATTTCGAGGTGACGAACGCGCTGGTCGAGGGCGGCGCCCGGTTCGTCGCGGCCCGGCACGAGGGCGGCGCGGCGACGATGGCGGACGCCTACGCGCGGGTCGGCGGCGGGCTCGGCGTGCTCAGCGTCCACCAGGGGCCGGGCCTGACCAACGCGCTCACCGGCATCGCCGAGGCCGCCAAGAGCCGCACGCCGCTGCTGGTGCTGACCGGCGAGGTCGCCGCCTCGGCGGTGCGGTCCAACTTCCGGATCGACCAGGCGGCGCTGGCGAGCGCCGTCGGGGCCGTCCCCGAGCGGATCCACTCGCCGGAGACGGCGCTGTCCGACCTGGCCCGCGCCTGCCGGACCGCCGTCGCCGCCCGCCGGACCGTCGTGCTCGGCCTGCCCCTGGACGTCCAGACCGCGCCCTACGACGGGCCCGGCGACTGCGTCCCGCGGGCCCCGCACGCGACCGGGACGGCCTGGCAGCCGGCCGTCCCGCCGCTGGCGGTGCCGCCGCCCGCCGCGCTCGCCCGCCTCGCGGACGCGCTCGCCGCCGCCGAGCGCCCGGTGTTCCTCGCCGGACGCGGCGCGCGGCTGTCCGGCGCGGGCGGCCCGCTGCGCACGCTCGCCGGACGCTGCGGCGCGCTGCTCGCCACCTCGGCGGTCGCGCGCGGCCTGTTCCGCGGCGACGCCTTCGACCTGGACGTCAGCGGCGGGTTCGCGACGCCCGTCGCCGCGGAGCTGATCCGCCGCGCGGACCTGCTGGTCGGCTGGGGCTGCGCGCTCAACGACTGGACGCTGCGGCACGGCGCCCTGGTGGGGGAGGACGCCCGGCTCGTCCAGGTGGACGTGGAGGCCGAGGCGCTCGGCGCGCACCGCCCGGTGGACCTCGGCCTCATCGGCGACGCCGCCGAGACCGCGCTCGCCGTGGACGCCGAGCTCGCCCGCCGCCGCCACCGGATCCGCGGCTACCGCACCCGCGCGGTCGCCGGACGCGTCGCCGCCGAGGGCCGCTGGCGCGACCTGCCGTTCAAGGACCGGTCGGACGGCGTCCGGATCGACCCGCGCGCCCTCAGCGTGGCCCTGGACGACCTGCTGCCCGCCGAACGCACCGTCGCCGTCGACTCCGGCAACTTCATGGGCTACCCCACGATGTACCTGGACGTCCCCGACGTGGACGGCCTGGTCTTCACGCAGGGCTTCCAGGCGATCGGCCTGGGCCTCGCGACGGCGGTCGGCGCGGCGCTGGCCCGCCCGGACCGGCTCACGGTCGCGGCGCTCGGCGACGGCGGCGCGATGATGTCGGCGGTCGAGCTGGACACCGCCGCGCGCCTCGGCCTCGGGCTGCTGGTCGTGGTCTACGACGACGAGGCGTACGGCGCCGAGGTGCACCACTTCGGCCCGCACGGGCACGCCCTGGACACGGTCACGTTCCCGCCCGCCGACCTCGCCGGCGTCGCCCGCGCGTACGGCTGCGACGCGCTGACCGTCCGGCGGGTGGAGGACCTCGAGCCGGTGCGGGACTGGCTGTCCGGGCCCCGCGACCGTCCGCTGGTGGTCCAGGCGAAGGTCACGTCCGATCATCCGTCCTGGTGGCTGGCGGAGGCGTTCCGTCCCCATTAGCGGCCGCCTCGCGTCCCGTGCGCCTGGGGAAGGCGGTCGCGGTGAAGAGCACGGCGCCGAGCGCGCAGGCCGCGAGCAGCAGCAGGCCGATCACGTACGAGCCGGTCGCGCCGTAGACCAGGCCCATGAGGATCGGCGGGAAGTAGCCGCCGAGCCCGCCGGCCGCGCCGACCAGCCCGGTCACGCTGCCCACCTTGGACGGCTCGACGAGCTTTCCGATCAGGGCGAACACCGCGCCGGTGCCGAGCCCGAGCGCGAGGGCCAGCAGCACGTACGTGGTGCCCGCGCGCAGCTCCGGGGGGAGGGAGAACGAGGCGACCACCGCCATCACGGCGGTCAGCGAGAACGAGAAGATCAGCACGGCGCGCGGCCCGACCCGGTCCGACAGCGTCCCGCCGAGCGGACGGCCGACGACCGCGGCCAGGGAGAACCCGGCCGTCCGCATCCCGGCGTCCACCGCGGAGAAGTGGTACACGTTCTTCAGGTAGGTCGGCAGGTAGGTGGAAAAGGCCACGAATCCACCGAAGGCCAACCCATAGAGCAGGCACGCCCGCCAGGTCGTCGGGATCCTCGCGGCGGCGGCCAGCCGTGGCGTGATCGGCTCGCTGGACGGCCTCCAGAGCGGCGAGTCGCGCGCGAGCAGGTAGACGACGCCCGCGGTCACCGCCAGTGCCGCCGCCACGAGCACATAGGTCTGGGTGCGGCCGATGGAGTCGGCCAGCCGGGGTGTGAAGAACGCCGACAGGGCCGTCCCGCCCATGCCCGCCCCGAACACGCCGGTCGCGAACCCGCGCCGCGCCTTCTCGTACCAGGCGTTGCAGAACGGGACGCCGACCGCGAACACCGTCCCGGGCAGGCCGAGCACGAACCCTCCGACCAGCAGCAGCGCGTAGGACGACCCGGCGAACCCGACGAACAGCACCGGGATGATCGACAGGAGCGACACGACCGCGAACATCAGCCGCCCGCCGTGACGGTCGGTGAGCGCGCCGACCGGGATCCGGCCGAGCGACCCGACCAGCACCGGCACGGCCACCAGCATCGAGGTCTGGAACGCCGACAGGCGCAGGTCCTTGTCGTAGTGCGAGGCGAGGGGCCCGATCATGTTCCAGGCCCAGAAGTTGATGGCGAACGTCCAGGTCGCCAGCGCCAGGTTGCGCGTCTGCCCGTGGCGCAGCGCCGCCTCCGGCCCCGTGTCCTGCCCGGTGCCCTGCCCGACCTCCGTCATGCCCGTCCCCCCGAGACCGATCCGATCAGCCATGGCTTAACTACCCAGAGTGAGGGGAATATCGCCCCGGGGGTACGTCATGAGCGATGCGCTGCTGCGCACCGGCCGGTTCTTCACGAAGGGGACGGGGTCCGCCGACCTGCGCACGGTCTTCAAGGAGGGCGGACGCGAGGGCGACGTGTTCTACCGGGACCGGTGGAGCCACGACAAGGTCGTCCGGTCCACGCACGGTGTGAACTGCACGGGGTCCTGCTCCTGGAAGGTGTACGTCAAGGACGGCATCATCACCTGGGAGACGCAGGAGACCGACTATCCGTCCGTGGGCGTGGACCGGCCCGAATACGAGCCGCGCGGCTGCCCGCGCGGCGCCGCCTTCTCCTGGTACACCTACTCGCCCACGCGCGTCCGCTTTCCCTACGCGCGCGGCGTGCTGGTCGAGATGTTCCGGGAGGCGCGCGCCCGCACCGGCGACCCGGTGGCGGCCTGGGCCGAGGTCACCGGCGATCCCGAGAAGCGGCGCCGCTACCAGTCGGCGCGCGGCAAGGGAGGTCTCGTCCGGATCGGCTGGGACGAGGCGGTCGAGATGGTCGCCGCGGCGCACGTCCACACGATCGCGACGTACGGGCCCGACCGGATCGCGGGCTTCTCGCCGATCCCGGCGATGTCGATGGTGTCGCACGCGGCCGGGTCGCGGTTCGTGTCGCTGCTCGGCGGCGCGATGCTGTCGTTCTACGACTGGTACGCCGACCTGCCGGTCGCCTCGCCCCAGGTGTTCGGCGACCAGACCGACGTGCCCGAGTCCGCTGACTGGTGGGACGCCGCGTACCTGATGCTCTGGGGCTCCAACGTCCCGGTCACCCGCACGCCCGACGCGCACTGGATGGCCGAGGCCCGCTACCGCGGCCAGAAGGTCGTGGTGATGGCGCCGGACTACAGCGACGCCACCAAGTTCGCCGACGAGTGGCTGCACCCGCATCCCGGCACGGACGGCGCGCTCGGGCTCGCGATGGGCCACGTCATCCTGAAGGAGTTCTTCGCCGAGCGGGAGACGCCGCGGTTCCTGGACTACGTCCGGCGCTACACCGACCTGCCCTTCCTCGTCACCCTGGACGAGCACGGCGACGACCACGTCCCCGGCCGCTTCCTCACGGCGTCCGACCTGGGCGCCGAGGGAGGCGCTGCAGGCGCGGGCAGCGCGGGCGGCGCGGGCGAGAACGCCGCGTGGAAGACCGTCCTGCTGGACGCGAGGACGGACCGTCCCGCCGTCCCGAACGGCTCGATCGGGTTCCGCTGGACCGAGGCGGGCAAGGGCCACTGGAACCTCGACCTCGGTGACATCGACCCCGTCCTCAGCCTGCACGGAGCCGCGGAGACGGCGACGGTCCTGCTGCCGCGCTTCGACCTCCCGGACGGCTCGGGCGGCACGCTCCGCCGAGGCGTTCCCGTCCGGCGCGTCGGCGGGAGGCTCGTCACGACGGTGTTCGACCTGCTCATGGCGCAGTACGGCGTCGCGCGCGCCGGACTTCCGGGGGAGTGGCCGACGGGGTACCACGACGCGTCCGCGGTCGGCACCCCGGCCTGGCAGGAGGAGATCACCTCCGTGCCCGCCGCGACCGCGATCCGGATCGCCCGCGAGTTCGCCGAGACCGCCGAGCGCACGGACGGCCGCTGCATGATCGTCCTCGGCGCCGGGACGAACCACTGGTTCCACTCCGACACCGTCTACCGGACGTTCCTGGCGCTGCTGATGCTGACCGGCTGCCAGGGCCGCAACGGCGGCGGCTGGGCGCACTACGTCGGGCAGGAGAAGGTCCGCCCGTTCACCGGATGGGCGCAGCTCGCGTTCGGCCTGGACTGGAACCGGCCGCCCCGGCAGCTCCCCGGCACGCTCTACTTCTACCTGCACGCCGACCAGTGGCGCTACGACGGGTACCTCGCCGACGCGCTCGCCTCGCCGCTCGCGCGCGGCCTGTTCACGGGCAAGCACACCGCCGACCTGTCCGCCCAGTCGATCCGCGGCGGCTGGATGCCGTTCTGTCCCGGTTTCAACCGCAACCCGCTCGACCTGGCCGACGAGATCGACCGCTCCGGGTTCGCCCCGAAGGAGTACGTCGAGTCCAAGCTCGCGGACGGCTCGCTCGCGTTCGCCTGCGACGACCCCGACGCCCCGGAGAACTGGCCGCGCATCCTCACCGTCTGGCGGGCCAACCTGCTCGGCTCGTCCGGGAAGGGCGCCGAGTACTTCCAGAAGCACCTGCTCGGCACGCACTCGAGCCTGTTCACCGACCAGGCCCCGCCCGGACGGCGGCCCGAGGACGTCGCGTGGCGCGAGGAGGCCCCCGAGGGCAAGCTCGACCTGCTGCTCTCCCTGGACTTCCGGATGACGTCCACGACGCTGATGTCCGACGTCGTCCTCCCGGCGGCGACCTGGTACGAGAAGTACGACCTGTCCTCGACCGACATGCACCCGTTCGTCAACGCGTTCACCCCGGCCGTCGACCCGCCCTGGGAGGCGCGCAGCGACCTGGCAGCCTTCCAGACGATCGCGCGCCGGTTCAGCGAGCTCGCCGCCGGACGGCTCGACACCCGGAGCGACCTGGTCGTCCTCCCGCTCGGCCACGACACCCCCGGCGAGACCGGGGCGCCGCACGGGGCGGCGACCGGGACCGGCCCGTCCTTCACCGTCGTCGAACGCGACTACACCGCGATCGGCAGGCAGATGGCCGTCCTCGGGCCGAAGGCCGAGCAGGCCGGGCTGCCGGTCAAGGGCGTCACGTTCACGCCCGACCGCGAGATCGGATGGCTCCGCGAACGGCACGGCGTGGACGCCGGGAACCGGCCTCTGCTGGACACCGACGGCAAATGGGCCGAGACGATCCTCAGGCTGTCCGGGACGTCCAACGGGAGGCTCGCCGCGCAGGGCTTCGCCCAGCTCGCCGAGCGCACCGGCACGTCCTTCGGGACGCTGGCCGCCGAGGGCGCCGAACGCCGCATCACGTTCGCCGACACGCAGGCGCGGCCCACCGCCGTCGGGCCGTCGCCCGAATGGTCGGGCATCGAGGCCCCGGACCGCCGCTACTCGCCGTTCACCATCAACGTCGAGCACTCCAAGCCCTGGCACACCCTCACCGGGCGGATGCACTTCTTCCTCGACCACGCGTGGATGGCCGAACTGGGCGAGCAGCTCCCGGTGTTCCGGCCGCCCCTCGACATGCACCGGCTCTTCGGCGAGCCCACGCTCGGCGCGAACGGCGAGGCCGAGCTGACCGTCCGGTACCTGACGCCGCACTCGAAGTGGTCGATCCACTCCGAGTACCAGGACAACCTGCTCATGCTGACGCTGTCGCGCGGCGGGCCGCTGGTGTGGATGAGCGTCCCCGACGCCGAGCTCCTCGGCGTCGCCGACAACGACTGGGTCGAGATGGTCAACCGGAACGGCGTCGTCCCGGCCCGCGCGATCGTCAGCCACCGGATGCCCGCCGGGACCGTGTACTACCACCACGCGCAGGACCGGCTCATCGACATGCCCAAGGCCGAACGGAGCGGACGGCGCGGCGGCATCCACAACTCGCTGACCCGGGTCCTGGTCAAACCGTCCCACCTGATCGGCGGCTACGCGCAGCTGTCCTTCGGGTTCAACTACTACGGACCGACCGGCAACCAGCGGGACGAGGTCACCGTCATCCGCCGCCGCTCCCAGGAGGTGACGTACTGATGCGGGTCATGGCCCAGCTCGCCATGGTGATGAACCTGGACAAGTGCATCGGGTGCCACACCTGCTCGGTGACGTGCAAGCAGGCGTGGACGAACCGGGCGGGCACCGAGTACGTCTGGTTCAACAACGTCGAGACCCGTCCCGGCGAGGGCTACCCGCGCCGTTACGAGGACCAGGACCGCTGGAAGGGCGGCTGGGCCCTGGACCGGCGGGGACGGCTCGTCCCGCGCGCGGGCGGCCGGATGACCCGGCTGCTGCGGATCTTCTCCAACCCGGTGATGCCGACGCTCCACGACTACTACGAGCCCTGGACCTACGACTACACGACGCTCACCACCGCGCCGCTCGGCGACGACATGCCGGTCGCGCGGCCGTACTCGCTGGTCAGCGGCCGTCCGATGAAGGTGGAGTGGAGCGCCAACTGGGACGACGACCTCGGCGGCGGCCCGGACCTGCTGGACCGCGACCCGGTCGCCGAGCGGATCTCCGGCGAGATCCGGCTCGACTTCGAGCGCGCGTTCATGTTCTACCTGCCGCGCATCTGCGAGCACTGCCTCAACCCGACGTGCATGGCCGCCTGCCCGTCCGGCGCGATCTACAAGCGCCAGGAGGACGGGATCGTCCTGGTCGACCAGGACCGCTGCCGGGGCTGGCGCATGTGCGTCACCGGCTGCCCGTACAAGAAGATCTACTTCAACCACAAGACAGGCAAGGCCGAGAAGTGCACCTTCTGCTACCCGCGCGTCGAGGTCGGCCTGCCGACGGTCTGCTCGGAGACCTGCGTCGGGCGGCTCCGCTACATCGGCGTCCTGCTCTACGACCAGGAGAGGGTCACCGAGGCCGCGAGCACGCCGCACGACCGTGACCTGTACGAGGCGCAGCTCGGCGTCTTCCTCGACCCGGACGACCCGTCCGTGCGGGAGGCGGCCCGGCGCGACGGCGTGCCGGACGCGTGGATCGAGGCCGCGCGCCGCTCGCCCGTCCACGCGCTGATCAACCGGTACCGGGTCGCGCTGCCCCTGCATCCGGAGTTCCGGACGATGCCGATGGTCTGGTACATCCCGCCGCTGTCGCCCGTCGTGGACGCACTGCGCAACACCGGCCACGACGGCGAGGACGCGTCCAACCTGTTCGGCGCGATCGAGACCCTGCGCATTCCGGTCGAGTACCTCGCCGGGCTGTTCACCGCCGGTGACACCCCGCCCGTCACGGCGGTCCTGCGGAAGCTCGCCGCCATGCGCTCCTACATGCGCGACCGCAACCTCGGCGACCCGGGCGACCCGGGCAAGCCCGCCGCGGTCGGGATGTCCGAGGCCGACATGAACGGCATGTACCGGCTGCTGGCCATCGCGAAGTACGACGAGCGCTACGTCATCCCGACGCAGGCGCACGCCGAGGCCGCCGCCCTGGAGGAGACCGCCTGCCCCGTCGACTACGGCGGACCCGGCGAGAGCCGCGGGCCGTTCGGCGAGTCGTCCGGCGGCCCCCCGAACGTCTCGGTCGAGACCTTCCACGCGCTCAGGCAGCGCCAGACCAGCGGCTCGCTGGGCGAACTCGGCGACCGCAAGGGCCGCGCGAACCTCCTCAACTGGGACGGCAAGGGCCGTCCGGACGGCATGTTCCCGCCCCGTGAGGACGAGGACTACCCGCCCCGCGAGGACGGGAACCACACGCGCCGCGAGGAAGGGGGCCACACGCGCCGCGAGGACGGGGACCATGCGGGCCGCGAGGACGGGGGCGGGTCATGAATCGCGAGGTTGGGGACCGCGCGCCCCGCGAGGACGGGGGCGGGTCGTGAGCCGCGAGGCGGGGCCCGCGGTGTGGCAGGCCGCGTCGCTGCTGCTCGACTACCCCGGCCCGGCCCTGTACGAGCGCCGCCCGCTGCTGCGCGAGGCCGTCGGGGGCCTGGGCCGCCACGACGCCGCCGGACGCCTCTCCGCGTTCCTCGACCACATGGACGCGACGACGCCGTCCGCGCTGGCCGAGCACTACGTCGAGACGTTCGACCTGCGCCGCCGCTGCTGCCTGCACCTGACCTACTACCGCGACGGCGACACCCGCCGCCGGGGCGCGTCGCTCGTCGCGCTCAAGGAGCGGTACCGCGCCGCCGGCGCCGAGTTCGCGGGCGGCGGCGAACTGCCCGACTACCTGCCGGTGGTGCTGGAGTTCGCGGCGCTGCACGGCGGCGCGGACCTGCTCGCCGAGCACCGCGCCGGGATCGAGCTGCTGCGGCTCGCCCTGGCCGACCGCGGGTCGCCGTACGCCGCGCCGGTCGAGGCCGTCTGCGCGACGCTGCCGGGCGCGTCGCCGCGCGACCGCGCCGAGGCGCTGCGGCTGGCCCGCACCGGACCGCCCGCCGAGACCGTCGGGCTCGAACCGTACCGGGGGAACCTCCGATGACCCTTCTGCTGTGGGCCGTGCTGCCCTACCTCACGATCGTGCTCCTCGTCGGCGGGACGGTCTGGCGGTACCGCTACGACAAGTTCGGCTGGACGACCCGCTCGTCCGAGCTGTTCGGCACGCGGATCCTCAACATCGCCAGCCCGCTGTTCCACTACGCGCTGCTGTTCGTGATCCTCGGCCACGTCATGGGCCTGGTCATCCCGAAGAGCTGGACGGAGGCGCTGGGCGTCGCCGAGCACACCTACCACCTGGTGTCGGTCGTCGGCGGGACGATCGCGGGCGTCGCGGCCCTCGTCGGGCTCGGCATGCTCATCTACCGGCGGCGCGTCAGCGGCCCGGTGTTCTCGGCCACCACCCGCAACGACAAGCTGATGTACGTGTTCCTCGGCGGCTCGCTGCTGCTCGGGACGCTGTGCACGGTCGTCGCGAACGGCATCAACGGGCCGTACGACTACCGGGTGACCGTCGGGCCGTGGTTCCGCGACATCTTCCTGCTGCGTCCCCATCCGGACCTGATGACGTCCGTGCCCCTCCTCTACCAGCTGCACGCGCTGGTCGGGATGGTGCTGGTCGCGCTGTTCCCGTTCAGCCGGCTCATCCACGCGTTCGCCGCGCCGTGGTTCTACCTGTTCCGCCCGTACATCGTGTACCGCGCCCGGGGAGCGCGGGGCCCGGCCACCCGCGCACCGCAGCGCGGCTGGGAGCCCATCAGCCGCCGCTGACGCGCGCTTGAAGATCCCCCAGCCGCCGCTGACGCGCGTTCTGGGAGCCGATCATCGCCCATGGGCCTTCCGGTTCGCGTGGACCTGTGTCCGCACCGCACCGGCCGCCACAACGCCCCACACGAGCACCGCGGGCCACAGCAGCACCTTCCCGGCGGACGTGAGCCACGGGGCCCTCTCGGCCGCCCCGCACGTGATCGCCGCGACGGACGTCATGCCCAGCGGGAACACGGTCGACCAGCGCCGGACGTCGTACCCGGGCCTCGGCCAGCGGACCTCGCACACCACCAGGACGGCGTACCAGGCGAACGCGAACAGCACCAGCGCCAGCGCGAGGCCGCGCAGCGCGCCGTGCAGGACGGGCGCCCAGCGGAGCGGCGCCGAGTCCGCGACCAGCCTCGACGCCGCCAGTGCCGAGATCGACACCGAGCCGCCCGCGACCCAGTGGTCGCCGCGTCCGACCGCCAGCTGCCGCCAGTCGAACCGCGCCACCACCAGCAGCCACAGCAGGACGCCGACGACGAACGCCACCAGCGCGGGCCACATGAGCCAGCCCGCGTGCAGCGGCGGCGCGACCGTCGCGGCGAGGACGGCCAGCGACTGCGTGGACACGCACACCAGGTACGCGGCCCCGGGCAGCCGTCCGCGCAGCCTGCCGAGGACGGCGGGCAGCAGCACGGCCCACAGGACGAACGCGACGACCAGCAGCACGGCCCCGGCCTCCGCCCCGCCCGCCAACGTCAGCCGCGTGCCGAGCACGCCGGTGGCGGCCACGCCGGTCAACGCCGCCGGGGTGGACGCCTCGTCCCGCCAGCGGTGCGGTTCGCGGAGCAGCCGTTCGAGGAACAGGGCGCACAGCAGCACCCACAGCAGGGCGGCGACGACCAGCAGCGCCACCGAGAGGGCCTCGGTGAGGCCCCCGGCGCGGACGAGATGCAGGCCGACCGAGACGACGCCGGTCGCCATCACCTCGGCGCCGAAGGTCGGGCCCACCGCCGGCGCCGGATCCCGGGCGTCCTGAGCTCGCGTCATGGCCGTAGTCTCCGCGATCGCCACCGGCGGAGGGACATGCCGCGCGGGCGCCCATATACCTGATCCGGTCCGGGGGATAGGGCTTGACCGATTTCGCTCACAGTACTTACCTTCGCGGCAGTTGTGTCTCACGTCACACCGCCCCTGAGGAGGAGACCATGGCGGAACGACTGAGAACGTCCTTCCGGCTGACCGGGCTGGGCCGCGAGATGGCCGCCGAGTTCGCCGGAACCCTGATCCTCATCCTGTTCGGCGTCGGCGTCGTGGCCCAGGTCGTCGCGGGAGGGATCGGGAACCACGACAGCATCGCCTGGGCCTGGGGCCTGGGCGTCACCCTCGGCGTGTACGCGTCCGCGACCATCAGCGGCGGACACCTCAACCCGGCCGTCACCTTCGCCCTCGCGGTGTTCAAGGGCTTCTCGTGGCGCAAGGTCGTCCCGTACGTGGGCGCCCAGGTCGCCGGGGCGTTCGTGGCCGCGCTGATCGTCCGGTGGAACTACACCGAGGTGCTGGCCAAGGCCGACCCCGGCCACACCGTCAAGACCCAGGGCGTGTTCTCGACACTGCCCGGCAATGGAACGCTCCCGGTGAGTCACTGGGGGGCGCTCCGCGACCAGATCATCGGAACCGCGATCCTGCTGTTCCTCGTCCTCGCCCTCACCGACCTGAAGAACCAGCCGCCGCTGGCCAACCTCGCGCCCCTGCTCATCGGCCTGCTCGTCGTCGCGATCGGGATGGCCTGGGGCACCGACGCCGGGTACGCCATCAACCCGGCCCGCGACTTCGGCCCGCGCCTGGCCGAGTACATCACCGGCTACGGGGGAGCGTGGCGCGACCAGAACCACGACCTCTACTTCTGGGTGCCCATCGTCGGCCCGCTGATCGGCGGGGTCGTCGGCGCGGGCCTCTACCTGGTATTGATCGGGAACCATCTCACCGGGTCCGACGAGGCCGAGGGCCCGGAGGAGCACCCGGAACCGCAGTACGACGTGCCGACCAAGGCGTCCTGACCGCCCGTCCCCCCACCCCGACCAACGAGGAGAGCAGCGCCGATGGCCGACTTCGTCGGAGCCCTCGACCAGGGCACCACGAGCACCCGCTTCATGATCTTCGACCACGGTGGCAACGAGATCGCCCGCCACCAGCTCGAGCACGAGCAGATCCTGCCCCGGGCGGGCTGGGTCGAGCACAACCCGACCGAGATCTGGGAGCGCACCCGCGCCGTCATCCAGTCCACCCTCAACCGGGCGAACCTGTCCCACGCCGACCTCGCCGCGTTCGGCATCACCAACCAGCGCGAGACGACCGTGGTGTGGAACCGCCGGACGGGCCGTCCCTACTACAACGCGATCGTCTGGCAGGACACCCGCACCGACCGCATCGCCTCAGCCCTGGAGCGCGACGGGCGCGGCGAGACCATCCGGCACCGCGCCGGGCTGCCGCCCGCGACCTACTTCTCCGGCGGCAAGATCCAGTGGATCCTGGAGAACGTCGACGGCGTCCGGGAGGCCGCCGAGAACGGCGAGGCCGTCTTCGGCAACATCGACACCTGGCTGCTGTGGAACCTCACCGGAGGCGTCGACGGCGGCGTCCACGTCACCGACCCCACCAACGCCAGCCGCACGATGCTGATGGACCTGGAGACCCTCGACTGGGACGACCAGCTCCTGTCGTTCTTCGGCATCCCGCGCGCGATGCTCCCCGACATCCGCCCCTCGTCCGCGCCCGACCCCTACGGCATGACCCGCGCGGACGGCCCGCTCGGCGGCGCGGTGCCGCTGACCGGCGACCTCGGCGACCAGCAGGCCGCGACGGTCGGGCAGGTCTGCTTCTCCCCGGGCGAGGCCAAGAACACCTACGGCACCGGCAACTTCCTCCTCCTCAACACCGGCCAGGAACTCGTCCGCTCCAAAGCGGGGATGCTCACCACCGTCTGCTACAAGCTCGGCGACGCCGCGCCCGTCTACGCGCTGGAGGGTTCGATCGCGGTCACCGGATCGGCCGTCCAGTGGCTGCGCGACCAGCTCGGCATCATCTCCGGCGCGGCGCAGAGCGAGTCGCTCGCAGCGCAGGTCGAGGACAACGGCGGCGTCTACTTCGTCCCCGCGTTCTCGGGCCTGTTCGCGCCGTACTGGCGCAGCGACGCGCGCGGCGCGATCGTCGGGCTGTCCCGGTTCAACACCAACGCCCACGTGGCCCGCGCGACGCTGGAGGCGATCTGCTACCAGTCCCGCGACGTCGTCGAGGCGATGCGGGAGGACTCGGGGGTCGCGCTGGACGTCCTGAAGGTGGACGGCGGCGTCACCGCGAACGAGCTGTGCATGCAGATGCAGGCCGACATCCTCGGCGTCCCGGTGTCGCGTCCGGTGGTCGCCGAGACCACCGCGCTCGGCGCCGCGTACGCGGCGGGCCTGGCGGTCGGCTTCTGGAACTCGACCGACGAGCTGCGCCAGAACTGGAACGAGGACAAGCGCTGGTCGCCCCACTGGGACGAGGCGCAGCGCGAGTCCGGCTACGCGGGCTGGCGCAAGGCCGTCGAGCGCACCTTCGGATGGGTCGACGTCGAGTGACCGCGTCGTGAGGACGGGGCCGCCCGCACCGGGGACGTCCGGTGCGGGCGGTTCCGCGTCCCGCCACGGCTACGCCTCGACGGCGACCGAGAGACGCTCGGCCTGGTCGTCCGCGGCGGGGGTCGTCCGGCGCCGGTTCATCATCAGCGCGCAGAGCGCGGCGACCGTCGCCAGGGCGGCCAGCGACCAGCCGGTCGCGTACTCGGCGTGCCGGGTCGAGCCGCTGTTCTCGAACTGGACGAGGAACAGCGTCCCGCTCGTCGCGATGCCGAGCACCTGCCCGGCCTGCATGATGGTCAGCAGCAGCCCGCTGGCGTCGGCGGCGTCCTCGGCGGGGACGTTCGCCAGTGCGGTCGTCATGACGATCGGCATCACGCCGAGCCCGAACCCGATCACCGTGGTGAGCGCGAGGTAGGCCGCGCCCCCCGACGCGAGCGGCCCGACCCACAGGTAGCCGAGCGCCGCGATCGCGAAGCCGATCGGGACCATCCGGCGGTGCCACCGGACCGGAACCCGCTGCCAGTAGAGGCTGACGACGGCGAAGGCCGCCACGCACGGCACGAACGCCAGGCCGGACCGCAACGGCGTCATCTTCAGGTCGCCCTGGAGGTGCAGCGTGGTGGTGAACAGGAACGAGCCCCAGGAGCCGGGGCCGAACAGCAGCGTGAAGGCGCAGACCAGGACGCCCGGCGCCCGCAGCACCCGCCCGGAGATCAGCGGACGTCCGCCACGCGCCGCGAACCGCCGCTCCACCAGCGTGAACACGACGAACAGCACGGCACTGGCCGCCAGCGCGGCCCAGCCCCACGCGGGCCAGCCCAGCTCGTGGCCCAGGATCAGCGGCACGACGAGCAGGACCAGCGCCGGGGTGAGGACGGTGAGCCCCACCGGGTCCAGGCCCCCGCGCCGGTCCTCGTCCGCCCGGGGCAGCAGCCGCGGCCCGGCCGCGAACAGCGCCACCCCGATCGGCACGTTCACCAGGAACACCAGGCGCCAGCCCGACCCGAGCAGGTCGGCGCTGACCAGCAGCCCGCCGAGCACCTGCCCGACGACCACGCCCCCCGCGATCACCATGGAGTACAGGCTGAGCGCCCGGGCCCGCGCGGGCCCCTGGAACCCGCGCTGGATCATGCTCATCACCTGCGGCGTCATCAGCGCCGCTCCCATGCCCTGCAGGAACCGCACGACGATGAGGAACCCGGTCGTCGGCGCCAGCCCGCAGGCCAGCGAGGCGACCGTGAACAGGGCGAGCCCGCCGAGGAACACCGTCCGGTGCCCCAGCAGGTCGCCGAGGCGCGCGCCCGTGATGAGCAGCGCCGCGTAGGCGATGATGTACCCGGCCACCACCAGCTGGAGGCTGGCGCCGCTGGCGTGCAGGTCCGCGCGCAGCGTCGGCAGCGCGACGTTGACGATGTTGACGTCGAGAATGGCCATGAACTGTCCGATGAGCAGCAACGCCAGCATCGGACCGGTAGACCGTGCGGAGGACGCCCGCACGCCCTTCATGCGTTCGGTCGGAATTGTCATGCATGAAGCATCTGTCCGACTCGATACCGGTGCCGAGAGCCCCTTGATACTGGTACTGACACCACCTGGCAGACCCGCCACAGGTCCGCCGACGCGTCCGGCAGGCACATGTGGCCGTCCGGCTTGCGGCGCGGACGGCCCCGGCCGGATGGTGGCCGGGGCCGGAAGTGCCTGAACCTCGCGCCTACGGGGCCTCGGGGTGGATGTGGAAGTACTCGTTGTCGGACCACTGGAACCAGTACTCGCCCACGAGCGCACCATTCGAGTGACTGTTGCCGAGGACGTTCAGGTACAGGCCCTTGGCATGGCTCTTGATGCGGTACCGGTTCGGCTGGTCGGTGTACGGGTGGGTCAGGTTGAAGTTCTGGGTGTCCAGCCACCAGTGGGTGGTCTGGGGAGTGCCGTCGGTGGCATGGCAGCGCCAGATGTTGCTCAGGCTGCCCGCGCTCGAGTTCGGCCCGCCCTCGACGTCGACGCACCAGGTGCCGGGGATGCCGCTGAACAGGCGGTAGTTGGCCGGGCCGGGCTCGGCGCCCAGGTAGTGGAGCTGCCAGCGCTGGTTCGGGGTGCCGCGGTCGGTGTAGACGTCGACGTGGACGCCGTTGGCCGCCGATCCGCCCAGGACGTCCAGGACGCCGCCGTTGCTGTCGCTGCTGATGGACACCGTCGGGTAGTCGCCGCCCGCGGCCCGGAACGTGGTGAACCCGACGGGCCAGTGGTCGCTGCCGCGGTTGGTGAGCACCGTCGCCTGCCAGTTGTCGGTGTTCACGTTGGACACCATGTAGTCGAGTTCACCGCCCGCCCGCTGCGTGGCCTGCCCCGCGTTGTACAGGTAGGACCCTGACGGCCGCTGGAGTCGTCCGGGATCGCGGTTGAAGTCGCCGAGCACGGCCCAGTTGTAGCCGCGGGTGTGGGCCCAGTCGCGACCGCGCTGGACGAGGGTGGCCGCGTCGCCGCCGCCCCGGGCCGAGGCGTGGGCGGACCCGAACATGGTGTTGGTGTTGTGGTTGACGACGACCAGAAGCGGACGGTACGGGCCGGCGACGGTCGCGAAGTCGTCGGCCCGCCAGGTCGTGACCATCCCGAGGTTCCGGGACGGCGTGCGCAGGATGTACAGGTAGACCTCCCGTCCCCGGCTGCCCTCCCGCCAGCGGTACTCGCGGAGCTCGCCCAGCCTGCGGCCGGTCGCCCGGGCCCCGGCGGGCGGGGTGCTCGGCACCTCCTGCAAAGCGATCACGTCATGGAAGTTCGTCAGCGTGTAGACGCCCGCCCACCGGTCCCGTCCGCCCTGGATGTTCCAGGTGGCGGGCCGGTGGCGGTCGCCGGGATTCTGCTGCGCGTGGGCCCTCTCCTGGAGGGCGAAAACGAGGGCGAGCGCCAGGACCGCCGCCATGAGGGCCGCGACCATGCGCCGCGGCGCCGCGAAGTTTCTCAACTACGCCTCCCGTCTGCCGGTGGCACGGGAACCGTCCCGTGTCGCAGACCACACGAGACGCTACGCTCCGCAATAGCCCTCATCATCAGACATTGCACGGTTCGCATGGTGATTGACCGCATTCGGCAAGTGGGTGGTGGTCGATCCTGGTATCGACAGCACCTGGATCATGGTGCCGGTGTCGGCGAGACTGGGGGAGTGACGGCGACGGTGACGGAACGGCGGACGGACGCGGGACGGCGGCGGCGGGACGAGCTGGCGGCGTTCCTGCGGAGTCGGCGGGCGCGGATCGCGCCCGAGGACGTCGGGCTGCCGCCCGCGCCCCGGCGGCGGACTCCCGGCCTGCGGCGCGAGGAGGTCGCGCAGCTCGCCGGGGTGGGCGTCACCTGGTACACGTGGCTGGAGCAGGGCCGTCCGATCAACGTCAGCACGCAGGTGCTGGACGCGGTGGCGCGGACGCTGCGCCTCGACCCGGTCGAGCGCCAGCACCTGTACCGGCTGTCCGAGGTGGCCGCGCCGCCGGAGCCGGACGTCCGGTCGGCGCTCAGCGACGACGTCCAGGCCATCATGGACCGGCTCGGGCCGATGCCCGCCGTCGTGTCCAACCCGCAGAGCGACGCGCTGGCCTGGAACGAGGCGTTCCGGGCGCTGGTGCCCTGGGTGACCGAGGCGCCGGAGGGCGAGCGGAACTCGATGTGGCAGATCTACACCCTCCCCGAGTGCTGCAACCCCTGCTCCAACCTGGACGAGCAGATCGCCGAGAACGTCGCGATGTTCCGGTACCGGTACGTCCGGCACCGGGATGACCCGAGCTTCCAGCGCCTGGTCGAGCGGCTCCTGGAGGCCAGCCCGCGGTTCGCCGAGGTCTGGCGGAACCAGGACGTCGCGATCCCGAAGCCCTGCCAGAAGGACTTCTTCTACCCCAGGCTTGGGCGGATCGCGACGCGCACCACCTCGTTCGACGTGAGCGCCCGGCCGGGGACGCGCCTGGTCGTCTACTCGTGCGTGGACGAGGAGAGCCGCGCGAACCTCGCGCGCCTGATCGCCGACCCGACGCTGGCCCGGTTCGACCACGCCCACTGACCCGGGTTGCGGCGCCGGGGCCCGGTCCGTCATCATCATCGGCATGATCAACCGGAAGGGCGTACTCCGCCCGGGCCGATGAGCCCCACCGCGGCCGAACGGCTGCTGGCAGACGTCGAACCCCTGGCCCACCCGCACCGGATGCGCGCGCTGGCCCTGCACGCCCGGCGGATCGCCGGGACCCCCGAACTGGACGCGTTGCTCGCCGAACTGTCCGGTCCCCTCCCGTACCGACGGCACGTCGCGCTGCACATGGCGATGGCCGCACGCGACCTCGAGTACGTCGCCGACGTCCTCGCCGGGCCGGACATGGATCTGCGGAAGGCCGCGCTGCGGGCCGTCCGCACCCTGCCCGTCCCGGACGACGCCGTCGCCCGCGCCTTGGACGACGCGCCCACCGACCTGCGGCGATCCGTCTACAGGACGCTGCTGCACGCCCGCCGGACGGCGCTCGCGGACCGGCTCCTGCCGGACGTTCGGGCCCGGTACGGCGACCGTGACGCCGCGATGCTGTTGCCCGCCTGCTCCAGCGAGACCGTCGACCGGCTGCTGCCGGACCTCGCGCACGTCGTCACGATGTGGCGCGTCCTGGCCGCGCGCCACCCGGACGCGTTCCTCGGTCTGGCCGAACGCGAGCTGAGCGAGGACGGCGGAACCCCCTGGCGGTTCCTGAACCGGCGGGGTCCTGGAATCGTCGCGGCCGCCGAGGCCCGTCCGGACGAGGCCAGGGACGTGTTCGTCCGCACCGGCCTGCTGCGTCACGCCGGCCGCCTGCCCGCGCAGGCCCTGAACGCGCTCTACCGCAGGGATCCGGCGGGGTTCGCCGAGCTGCTCGCCGGGCAGCGGAGCCTGCGGCCCGCCCGCAGCGTGTTCAGGCCGCGGCTCTGGTCGGACGACGAGGTCGCCGGGCGCCTGATGAGGGGACCGTTCGGCAACGCGTCGATGCTCGCGGACCTGCCGCCGCACCGCCGCGACCGCGTGTTCCGGCTGGCCCTCGGCGAACGGGACGGGACGGCCCCGGCGTGGACGGTCATGCCGATGCTGCCATGGCTGTCCCCGGACACGGCCGCCGGCGAGGCGCGCCGCCTCCTCGACGGGCACGCGTCGGCCCGGCAATCCTCCCGCGAGTATTTGGACGACCCGGACGACCTGCTCCGCCTGACCTCGTTCCTGCCGTACGGCGAGGCGGCGGAGACGCTGGTCGAGGCGTCCCTGGGCGGTGACCCCCGCAGGCGCGGCCTCGCCCGGACGCTGCTGCTCGCGAACGCGGCCCGCACCGGGGATCCAGCCGCCGTCGCCGGACATCTGGCGGCGATCGCGCGGCGCGTCCGGAACGAGCCGGACCCGCTGCGCGCCGAACTGTTCGACGCGGTGGCCGCGCTCAGCCCGCGCGTCCTGTCCGACGCGTGCGCGGAGCCGCTGGGCGTGCTGACCACGGCCGTCATCGAGTCCCGCGACACCTCGCCCGAGACGATGCGGGCCGTCCGCCGCCTGGCCGTCCGCGTCCTGCGGCACCGGGCCGATCTCGCGCTCACCGCGTGGGCGACCGGCGCGCTCGCGGGCCTGCTCGGACGCTTCGGAGCGGGCGCGCTGCGTCCCGCCCCGGACACCGAGCGGCCGCGGCACCACCGGAGGCGGGGGAGCCGAAGGTGGATCCCCGACGACCACCGGCTCGACCGGGTGGTCCCCCGCGGTGGCGAGGCCGCCGTCCTCGAGGCGTTCGCGCCGCACCTCCGGGCGTCTCGCGAGCGCGGCGACCACGAGGTGCTCGTCGCGGTCGCGGCGTCCTTCGGGCGGCGCCCGACCGGCCTGGACGGCGACCTGCGCGAGGCCGTGCTCCACGCACCCGAGGACGTCGGTGGCGAGGCGGCGCGCCTCTACCTCGCGCGGGACCCCGGACGGGCCGCCGAACTGCTCGCCGAGGATCCGGCGACGATCGCGCTGCCCGGCGTCTGGCGCGCGGTTGCGAACCGCCGCACCGACGTGCTCACCCTCGACCGCGACCCGGGCAACCGGTTCGGCCCCTGGATCCCGGACCTCAAGGACGCTCGCCCCGGCCACTGGACCCCGGCGCAACTGCGCGCCGCCGGGATCTCCCTGGACGCGGCGGCCCGCGACGAGGCGTTCGACGTGGCCGACCGGATGCGGGCGATCGCCTCACTGGGACGCCTGCCCCACCACCTCCCGGACCTGAGCACGTGGGTGAGGGATTCGGAGGGCGCCATGGCGGAGGCGGCCATCGAGGCCGCCGCCGGTCACCTGGACGCCCTGCCGATGCTGCTCGAGATGGCGCGCGGCCCCGCGTCGGCCGTGGCCGTCGCCGGCCTCGCGCGGTGCGCCGGACGCGTCCGCCCCTCGGTCCTCGGACCCGCGCTCGGGGCCGCGCTGACCTCGGGCGACACGAAGGTGACCGTGCGCAAGCAGGCGGCCCGGCTGCTCGGGCGGCACCGCCCGCCCGGCGCGCTGGACGCCCTGCTGCGCGCCTGGCGCGATCCGGCGCGGCACCGCGACGTCCGGGTCGCCGTGGCCGTCGCGCTGCGGAGCCTCCCGGACGATCCGCGCGCGCTCGAAGCCCTGGCCGAGGCTCCGCGCGACCACCCGTCCGAGGAACTGCTCCGGGCGCTCTTCGAGGCCGCGCCCGCGGAGTACGCACTGGACACCCGCCCGGCCATGGCGACGCTGATCAAGGCGTGCCTGAACGCGTCGGGCGACATGCCGGGCGTGCTGTTCCGGGGAAGCAAGGCGTTCGCCGTCTGGGCGCGCTGGTATCCCGGCGGCCACGCCGAGACCCTGGCCGCCGTGGCCGACCCGGACGATCCGGCGGGCGACACCGAGGTGATGGTGCTCGCGTCGCTGGTCCGCGTCGGGGCGGTCCGGGACGAGATCCTGGACGTCCTCGCCCGGCTGGCCCCGGAACCGGGCGCCCGGCGGCGTCTCAAGTCGCTGGCGGAGAGTCTGCAGAACCTGGCGCTGACGTCCGCCGACGAGGACTGGACCGAGCCGCTGCTGCGTGAGGCCGCGGGCGTCCTCGCGCGGTATCCGCTCCACACCGAGACGGCGGCGGGTTTTCACGTGGCGCTGCTCAACGCGGACCGGGAGACGGACGCCGACCTCGTCACCGGGCTGACGGCGCTGGCGCATCTGCTGCGCGACCGTCCCGTCCTGGCGCAGAAGGTCTACCAACAGCTCAGCCTCGGCGGCCACTACGGCCAGAGAGCGGTCACCCGGGAGGCGCTGCCGGCCGTCCACGCGCTCCTGGAGGGCGGGCACACGGCCGCACACCTGCTCGCGCTGCGTCTGGTGTACCGCGGCGGCTCCGACGCGGGATGGCCGGACGAGTGGCTCGACCCCCTCACCCGGCTCCGCGAGTCGCCGTTCGCCGACGTCGCCGAACCCGCCTGGGACATCGACCCCGACGAGAAGTAGGCGCTCACCGACGCCCCGGCCGGCGCCCACAGGCACCGGCCGGGGCGTGGGCGCCGGTCAGCGGGCGCTGGAGGACGCCCAGATGTTGATGCCTGCCTCCACCGCGTCCCGGTCGATCGCGGCCAGCTCCTCGGCGCTGAAGGAGAGGTTCCCCAGGCTGGCGAGGCTGTTCTCCAGCTGCGCGACGCTGCTCGCGCCGATCAGCGCGGACGTGACGCGCCGGTCGCGCAGCGTCCAGGCCAGGGCCATCTGCGCCAGGGACTGGCCGCGCGACCGGGCGATCTCGTTCAGCGCGCGGATGTGCCGGAGGGACTCGGGGGTCAGCAGGTCCGGCGACAGGGACTTGCCCTGGCTGGCCCGCGACCCCTCCGGGACGCCGTCCAGGTACTTGTCGGTCAGCATCCCCTGCGCGAGCGGCGAGAACGCGATGCAGCCGACGCCCTTGTCGTCCAGGACGTCCAGCAGGCCGCCCTCGACCCACCGGTTCAGCATCGAGTAGGACGGCTGGTGGATGAGCAGCGGCGTGCCCATCTCGCGGAGGATCTCGGCGGCCTCGGCCGTCCGCTCGGGGGAGTAGGACGAGATGCCCGCGTACAGGGCCTTGCCGGAGCGGACGGCGTGGTCGAGCGCCCCCATCGTCTCCTCGAGCGGCGTCTCGGGGTCGAAACGGTGGCTGTAGAAGATGTCGACGTAGTCCAGGCCCATGCGGGACAGCGACTGGTCGAGGCTGGAGAGCAGGTACTTGCGCGAGCCCCACTCGCCGTACGGGCCGGGCCACATGTCGTAGCCCGCCTTGGTGGAGATGATCAGCTCGTCCCGGTGGGGCGCGAAGTCCTCGCGGAACAGGCGGCCGAAGTTCCGCTCGGCCGAGCCGTACGGCGGTCCGTAGTTGTTGGCCAGGTCGAAGTGCGTCACACCGAGGTCGAAGGCGCGCCGCAGGATCGCGCGCTGGACGTCCACGGGACGGTCGTCGCCGAAGTTGTGCCACAGCCCGAGCGAGATCGCGGGCAGCTTGAGGCCGCTCCGCCCGCTTCGTCGGTAGTCCATCCGGTCATAGCGCTTGTCGTCGGCGGCGTAACTCATGGGCGCCAGTCTGTCATGCCCTGGATCAGGGTGTTTGGCCAGGTCGCCGGGGAAAACAGGGAACGAGGGAGGCGCGCCCGGCCGGGCCGGCGGGCCGGGTCGCTCGACACGGCCGCCGCGGCGGGGTGAAAATACTGAACGTTCGGTCGGTAACACGGGGGGACGGCGCCGCGGCGCGCCCCGGTGCGGACGAGGAGGTCCCGTGAGCGTGCTGCGCAGCTATCTGTCCGGTTCCTGGCAGGAGGGGGACGGCGAGGGCGCGCCCCTGCGCGACGCCGTGACCGGCGAGGAGGTCGCGCGGATCTCGACCGGGGGCCTGGACCGCGCCGCCGCCCTGGAGTACGGCCGCCGCGTCGGCGGGCCCGCGCTGCGCGAGCTGACCTTCCACCAGCGCGCCGCGCTGCTCAAGGCCCTGGCGTCCCATCTGCGTGAGCACCGCGAGGAGCTGTACGCGCTGTCCGCCCGGACGGGCGCGACGCTCGGCGACTCCCGGTTCGACGTGGACGGCGGCTTCGGCACGCTGTTCGCCTACTCCAGCAAGGGGCGTCGCGAGATGCCCAACGACACCGTCTTCGTGGACGGCGCCGTCGAGCCGCTCGGCAAGGGCGGGACGTTCGTCGCGCAGCACATCTGCACGCCGCTGCAGGGTGTCGCCGTCCAGATCAACGCGTTCAACTTCCCCGTGTGGGGGCCGCTGGAGAAGCTCGCGCCCGCGTTCCTCGCCGGGATGCCGAGCCTGATCAAGCCCGCCGAGCAGACCGCCTACCTGACCGCCCGGCTGGTCGAACTGATCATCGCGTCGGGGATCCTGCCCGAGGGGTCGGTCCAGCTGCTCACCGGTGAGGCGGGCGACCTGCTCGACCACGTCACCGAGCAGGACGTCGTCGCGTTCACCGGTTCCGCCGACACCGCCGCCCGGCTGCGCGTGCACCCGGCGATCGTCCGGCACGCGGTGCGGTTCAACGCCGAGGCCGACTCGCTGAACGTCTCGATCCTCGGCCCGGACGCCGTGCCCGGCACGCCCGAGTTCGACCTGTACGTCAAGCAGCTGGTCGCCGAGATGACGGTGAAGGCGGGCCAGAAGTGCACGGCGATCCGCCGCGCGCTCGTCCCCGCGGGCCGGATGGACGACGTCGCGGAGGCCGTCCGGGCGCGGCTCGCGAAGGTCACGGTCGGGAACCCGGCGAACCCGGACGTCCGGATGGGCGCGCTCGCCACGCTGGAGCAGCGCGAGGAGGTCCGCCGCTCGCTCAAGGGCCTCCTGGACGCCGGGACGATCCTGTTCGGCGACCCCGCCCGCGTGGACGTCGTCGACGCCGACGCCGAGCGCGGCGCGTTCATGTCCCCGATCCTGCTGCGCGCCGACGACCCCGCCCGGGCCGAGCCGCACGAGATCGAGGCGTTCGGCCCGGTCTCCACGCTCATCCCGTACGAGGGCGCCGAGCAGGCCGTCGAGCTGGCCGCGCGCGGCCGGGGCAGCCTCGCCGGGTCGGTCGTGTCAGCCGACGCCGGCTTCGTCCGGACGGTCGTCCTCGGCGCCGCGCCCTGGCACGGCCGCCTGCTCGTCCTGAACGCCGCGGACGCCAAGGAGTCCACCGGGCACGGTTCGCCGATGCCCGCCCTCGTCCACGGCGGTCCCGGGCGCGCCGGGGGCGGCGAGGAGCTGGGCGGCCTGCGCGGCGTCCTCCACCACATGCAGCGCACCGCCGTCCAGGCCGACCCGGCGATGCTCACCGCCATCACCGGCCGCTGGGTGGCCGGCGCCGAGCGGACGGTCACGACCGACCACCCCTTCCGCAAGCACCTGGAGGACCTGCGCGTCGGCGACACCGTCGTCGCCGGGCCGCGCCGGGTCACCCTCGAGGACGTCGAGCACTTCGCCGAGTTCACCGGCGACACGTTCTACGCCCACATGGACGAGGAGGCCGCCACCGCCAACCCGTTCTTCGACGGGCGGGTCGCGCACGGCTACCTCGTCCTGTCGTTCGCGGCGGGGCTGTTCGTCGACCCCGACCCCGGGCCCGTCCTGGCGAACTACGGCCTGGAGGGCCTGCGGTTCCTCACCCCGGTCTACCCGGGCGACGAGATGACCGCGACGCTCACCGCCAAGCAGCTCATCCCGCGCGAGGGCGCGGACCACGGCGAGGTGCGCTGGGACGTGGACGTCACCAACCAGAAGGGCGAGTCGGTCGCCAAGTACGACCTGCTCACCCTGGTCGCCAAGCGCACCTGACGGGCCGAGGGCGGCGGGCGCTCAGCCGGTGAGCGACTGGGTGCCGAGGACGGTGAGGAGCGCGAGCTTCTCGGCGTCCTCGGTGCCAGGCTCGGCCGTGTAGACGATGACGCGCAGGTCGGCGCCCGTCACGGTGAACATGTCGCAGTCCAGCTCGATCACGCCGACCCGCGGATGGTCGATGATCTTGGAATGCAGCTCGTGCCGGTGGACGACGCCGGAGTCCCACAGCCGCGCGAACCGCTCGCTCCCGGTCCGCAGCCCGGCGATGAGGTTCCGCAGCGCCAGGTCGGCCGGGTACGCGGCGGACGCCGCCCGCAGGTCGCTGACCAGCGCGGAGTGGAAGTCCAGGAGTTCCTCCGGCGTGTGCCTGGCCCACCCGCCCGGGCCGAGGAAGTGCCGCCACACCACGTTGCGTTCGATGCCGCGCCACCCCGACGGATCGCCCATCAGCGCCGCGTACGGCGGGTTCGCCAGCAGGATCGTCCAGGCCGCGTCGTAGACCGCGACGGGCGTGCCGGTCATCCGGTCCAGCAGCCGGTGGACGCCGGGGGTGAGGAACCGCGGCACGGTGTCCGGGCCGGGCGGGACGAGCCCGGCGAGCCGGAACAGGTGGTCCCGCTCCTGGCCGGACAGCCGCAGCGCCCGCGCGAGCGCCTCCACGACCTGCCCGGACGGGTGGGACGCGCGGCCCTGCTCGAGCCGGGTCACGTAGTCCGCCGAGATCCCGGCGAGCATGGCCAGCTCCTCGCGGCGCAGCCCGCTCGCGCGCCGCCGTCCGCCCGCCGGAAGTCCGGCCGCGTCGGGCTGGACCCGGTCGCGCCAGATCCGCACCGTCCGGCCGAAATCCGTGGTCGTCATGATCCCAGTGTGCCCGCGGGCCGGGCCGCTTTCCTGGTACTGCCGTTCCCAGGAAAACCGGTCGACTGGTGACGGTCGGCGGCCGGGGGAAGGCTGGAGCCATGACGACGACACTGATCACCGGAGCGAACAAGGGCCTGGGTCACGAGACCGCGCGGAGGCTCGTCGAGGCCGGTCACACCGTCTACGTCGGCGCGCGGGACCCCGAGCGGGGCCGCCGGGCCGCCGAGGAGCTGGGCGCGCGGTTCGTCCAGCTGGACGTGACCGACGACGCGTCCGTCGAGGCCGCCGCCAAGGCCATCGAGGCGGACGGCGGGCTGGACGTGCTGGTCAACAACGCGGGCGTCGAGTGGCGGAACCCGGACGGGAGCGTCCCGGGGGCCGAGGAGCTGACCGCGGACGCCCTCCGGTCCGTCTTCGAGACGAACGTGTTCGGCGTGGTGCGCGTGACGCACGCGTTCCTTCCGCTGCTCAAGCGGTCGGACGCGCCCGTCATCGTGAACGTCAGCAGCGGTCTCGCGTCCCTGGCGAGGGCCGCCACCCCGGGGACGCCGCACGCCGCCTACCCCGGCGTGGCCTACCCGACGTCCAAGACGGCGGTCAACATGATCACCGTCAGGTATGCCGCCGCGTTCCCGGAGATGCGGATCAACGCGGTCGAGCCCGGCTACACCGCGACCGACCTCAACCAGCACGCGGGACACCAGACCGTCGAGGAGGGCGCGGAGATCATCGTCCGGATGGCGCAGGTGGCCCCGGACGGCCCGACCGGCACCTACGCCGACGCGGCGGGCCCCCTTCCCTGGTAGCAGGCCGGGGCGCGGTGTGAGGGCCGCTCGAACGCCTGCGAGGGCGTCCGGGCGGCCTCGCCCTATACTCGTTCGGTAAAGCGAACGCCGGTGGGGCTCGGTCCGCCCCGGCCGGACGACGAAGGGAACGCGGGTGAGCGAATCAGTGCGCGACATGCTGGCGGAGAACCTCCGCCGGGCGCGCGCCGAACGCGGGTTGTCGCTGTCGGAGCTGTCCCGCCGGTCCAAGATCGGCAAGGCGACGTTGTCGCAGCTGGAGGCGGGTGCGGGCAACCCCACGATCGAGACCGTGTTCAGCCTGTCCCGGGCCCTTGAGGTGCCGATCTCCGACCTTCTGGACAGCGACCGGCGCAGCGGGCTGACCGTGGTCCGGGCCGCGAACGTGGAGGTGCTGTCCGGCGAGGGCGTCGACCTGCGCCCGCTGCGCGGCATCGAGTCCGGCGACGCGATCTTCGAGGTGTACGACCAGCAGGTCAGGGCCGACTCCCGGCAGGACTCCCTCGGCCACGTCGGCACCGAGCACACCATCGTCCAGGCCGGGCGGCTGGGCGTTCGGGTCGACGGACGGGAGGTCGAGCTCGGCCCCGGCGACTACGTCGGCTTCGACGGCCTGCTCCCGCACAGCTACACCGCCCTTTCCGGCCCGGTCCGCTCGGTGCTGCTCCTCCAGTACCGTTCTGACCAGCGGCTTCACTCCGCCAAGGCCGGGCCGCCTTGCCTGGTCGAAACTCCGTGAACCCGGCCACCCGGGACCGTTGACATGGCGTGAACGCGCGTCATAGCCTCCGAAGCGTTCGGTTTAACGAACGAGCTGGAGGGAACGCATGCGCGTCGTGGTCGTGGGCGCCGGAATCGTCGGCGCCGCCTGCGCGCGGGAGCTGGCACGGTCCGGGTTCGCGGTGACCGTCCTCGACCGGGGCGGCCCCGCGGCGGCGACCACCGCGCACGGCGAGGGCAACATCCTGGTCTCCGACAAGGGGCCGGGCGCGGAGCTGGAACTGGCGCGGCTGTCCCGGCGGCTGTGGCCCGAGATCCTCGAGGACCTGCCCGCCGTCTCCTCCGTCGAGTGGGACCCCAAGGGCGGCATCGTCGTCGCGACGACCGAGGACGGCGCCCGCGAGCTGGAGAGGTTCGCCGAGGGCCAGCGCGCCGTCGGGGTCACCGCCGAGCCGATGGACGCGGCGGCCCTCGCCGCCGCCGAACCGCACCTCACCCGCGACGTCGCCGCCGCCGTCCACTACCCGGACGACGCGCAGGTCCAGCCGTCCGGCGCGGCGACCGCGCTCCTGGCCGACGCCCTGCGGCACGGCGCGGAACTCCGCACCGGCTGCGAACTGCTCGGCGCGCGCGTCGAGGGAGGCCGCCTCACCGGCGTCCGCACCTCCGGCGGCGTGCTGCCCGCCGACCTCGTCGTGAACGCCGCCGGGCCCTGGTCGGGGGAGACCGCGACCCGGCTCGGCGCTCCGGTCGACGTCCGGCCGCGGCGCGGCGAGGTGCTGGTCACCACGCCGCTCCCGCCCACCGTCTTCCACAAGGTCTACGACGCCGACTACGTCGGCGCGGTCGGCAGCGGCGCGCAGGACCTGCAGACCTCCGCCGTCGTCGAGTCCACCCGCGCCGGGACCGTCCTGCTCGGCTCGGCCCGCCGCCGCGTCGGGTTCGACGACCGGATCCGCCCGCACGTCCTCGCCGAGATCGCCCGCAAGGCGCTGCGACTGTACCCGGGCCTGGCGAACGCGCAGGTGATGCGCGCGTACGGCGGGTTCCGGCCCTACGTCCCCGACCACCTGCCGGTCATCGGACCCGACCCGCGGCTGCCCGGCCTCTGGCACGCCACCGGCCACGAGGGCGCGGGCATCGGCCTGTCGGTCGGCACCGCGCTCCTGCTGCGCGAGCTGGTCACCGGGTCCGCGCCGTCCCTCGGCCCGGAGCCGTTCCGGGCCGACCGGCCCGCCGTCCTCGGCGCCGACGCTTCGGAAGGAGCAGCGTGAGCCCCCGCATCGTCCCCGCGAGCACGGACGCCGTCCGGCGCCGCGCGACCCCGCTGACGATCACCGTGGACGGCGTCCCGGTGTCCGGGACGGCCGGGCAGACCGTCGCGGGCGTGCTGCTCGCGGACGGCCGCCACGCCTGGCGGTCCGGGCCGTCCGGTGCTCCGCGCGGCGTGTTCTGCGGCATCGGCGTCTGCTTCGACTGCCTGGTCACCGTGAACGGCGACCGGGACGTGCGGGCCTGCCGCCGCCGCGTCTGCGACGGCGACGTCGTCACCACCCAGTCGCGCGAGCCGGGGGAGGAGCGATGAGCGGGCACGTCGTGATCGTCGGGGCGGGGCCGGCGGGGCTCGCCGCCGCTGCCGCCGCGCTGCGCGCCGGTGCCCGCGTCACCCTCCTGGACGCGTCGGACCGTCCCGGCGGCCAGTACCACCGCATGCTCCCGGCCGAGTACGAGGCCGAGAACCCCGGCCACCTGCACCACGGCTGGGACGACTTCGACCGGCTCCGCGCACACGTCCTGTCCCACCCGCGCGCCGAATGGTGGCCCGACTCCTCGGTCTGGTCCCTCGAGCGAAGCGATGACGAGAGGACGGCGCCGCACGTCCACGTGCTGCGCGGCGCCGCCGACGGGACGGGACGCGCGCGACGCGTCCTTTCGCCCGACGCCCTCGTCCTCGCGACGGGCGCGCACGACCGCGTCCTGCCGTTCCCGGGCTGGCAACTCCCCGGCGTGTTCACCGCCGGAGCCGCCCAGGCCCTCGCGAAGGGGGAGCGGGTCGTCGTCGGCGACCGGGTCGTCGTCGCCGGTTCCGGGCCGTTCCTGCTGCCGGTCGCCGCGTCCCTGCTGGAGGCCGGATCGGACGTCCGCGAGGTGCTGGAGGCCAACCCCGCCGCGACCGTCCTGCGCGGCTGGTCGAGGCGCCCGTGGGAGCTGGCGTCGCAGAGCGGCAAGGCCGCCGAGCTGGCCGAGTACACCGGACTGCTCGCGCGGCGCCGCGTCCCCTACCGCCTCGGACGCGCCGTCGTCGAGGCGCGCGGCGACGGCCGCGTCGAAGAGGTCGTCACCGCCCGGCTCACCGCCGACTGGACGCCCGTCCCCGGCACCGAGCGCACCGTCGCCGTCGACGCGGTGTGCGTGACGCACGGCTTCAGCCCGCAGCTCGAACTGCCCGTCGCCGCCGGATGCGAGCTGCGCGACGGCTTCGTCCACGTGGACGAGGCGCAGCGCACGACGGCGTCCGGCGTGTACGCGGCCGGTGAGATCACCGGGGTCGCCGGCGCGCCCGCCGCCCGCGCCGAGGGACTGCTCGCCGGCTGGACGGCCGCGGGCGGCGACCCGTCCGACCAGGCCGTTCGTTCCGTCGTACGCCGCCGCGACCAGGGCCGCGCGTTCGCCGCCCGGCTCGCCGCGGCGCACCCGGTCGGGACCGGCTGGCCGGGCTGGCTGCGCCCCGACACCCTGATCTGCCGCTGCGAGGAGACCGACTACCGGACCCTCCGCGCGGCGGCCGAGGACCCGGCCACCGGCGCCCCCCGCGCCGTGAGGCTCGGCACCCGTGCCGGGCTCGGCCCCTGCCAGGCCAGGATCTGCGGCCCGACGGTCGCCGACCTGTGCGGACGGACGCCCGAACGCGCCGTGCCCGGCCTGGCGTCCGCGAGCCACCACCGCCGTCCGGTCGCCCAGCCGATCCGGCTCGGCGAGCTGGCGGCGCCCCCGCAGCGACCCCCCGCAGGGCCCCCTGAGAAAGAAGGAGAACAGCACCCGTGAGCGGTGAGAAGAAGTACGAGAGCCTCGGCGGCGTCATCGTCGCGACCGCCCTGCCGTACCGGGACGACGCGTCCGCGCCCGCCGGCCTCTCGGTGGACTACGACCGGTTCGCCGAGCACTGCCGCTGGGTGGTCGACAACGGCTGCCGAGGCGTCGGCCCGAACGGCTCGCTCGGCGAGTACTCGTCGCTGACCGACGAGGAGCGCCGCCGCGTCGCGAAGACCGCGATCGAGGCCGTCGGCAAGGACGGCGTGGTCGTCGTCGGCGTCCACGGCCCCGGATCGCACCAGGCCAGGCACTGGGCGGAGCTGGCCGCCGAGGACGGCGCGGACGGCGTCCTCTGCCTTCCGCCGACCATGTACCGGGCCAACCGGGGCGAGGTCATCGCGCACTACGAGGCGGTCGCGTCCGCCGGGCTGCCGGTGATGGCCTACAACAACCCGATCGACACCAAGGTCGACCTCACCCCCGACCTGCTCGCCGAGATCGCGCAGATCGACGGGATCGTCGCGGTCAAGGAGTTCTCCGGCGACGTCCGCCGCATCCTGGAGATCAAGGAGAAGGCCCCGGGCCTGGAGATCGTCGCGGGCGCCGACGACGTCACCCTCGAGGCGCTGCTGATGGGCGCGACCGGCTGGTTCGCGGGCTTCCCGAACGTGTTCCCGGCCGAGTCCGCCGAGCTGTTCGAGCTCGCCACCGCGGGCAAGCTGGAGGAGGCGCGGGCGCTGTACGAGCCGCTCGTCGCCGCGTTCCGCTGGGACTCGCGCACCGAGTTCGTCCAGGCCATCAAGCTCGGCATGGAGATGGTCGGACGGTACGGCGGCCCGTGCCGTCCGCCGCGCGGCCCGCTCACCCCCGAGCACCGCGCCGGCGTCGTCGCCGACATGGAACGCGCCATCGCCGCCCTCGAGCAGCGCAAGGCCGCCTGATGCGCGCGGCCCGCGCGATCTCCGCGGTCGACTCCCACACCGAGGGGATGCCGACCCGCGTCGTCACCGGAGGCGTCGCGCCGATCCCCGGCGCGACCATGGCCGAGCGCCGCCGCCACGCGATCGAGCACCTGGACGGGCTGCGCGGCTTCCTGATGAACGAGCCGCGCGGGCACGCCGCGATGAGCGGGGCGCTGCTGCAGCCCCCGCTGCGCGACGACGCCGACTGGGGCGTGGTCTACGTCGAGGCGAGCGGGTTCCTGCCCATGTGCGGGCACGGGACGATCGGCGTCGCGACCGTGCTGGTCGAGACCGGCATGGTCGAGGTCACCGAGCCGGAGACCGTCGTCCGGCTGGACGTCCCGGCCGGGCTGATCGAGGCGCGCGTCGCCGTGCGGGACGGCCGCGCCGAGAGGGTCACCCTGCGCAACGTCCCCTCCTTCGCGCTCGAACTGGACGCGAAGGTGGACGTGCCCGGATACGGGACGGTCCGCTACGACATGGCGTACGGCGGCAACTTCTACGCCATCCTCGACCTGGACTCGGTCGGCCTGCCGTTCGAGCGCTCGCACAAGGACGAGATCCTCAAGGCCGGGCTCGCCATCATGGACGCGATCAACGAGCGGAACCGGCCCGTCCACCCCGAGGACGCGCTGATCGGCGGATGCAAGCACGTCCAGTTCCTCGCGCCCGGCTCGAACGCCGAGCACAGCCGGAACGCGATGGCGATCCACCCCGGATGGTTCGACCGGTCGCCGTGCGGCACCGGGACCAGCGCGCGCATGGCCCAGCTGCACGCGCGCGGCGAACTCGCCCTGGACACCGACTTCGTCAACGAGTCCTTCATCGGCACGAACTTCACCGGCCGGGTCACCGGTACGACGGAGGTCGGCGGGCTGCCCGCCGTCCTGCCGGAGTTCTCCGGACGGGCCTGGATCACCGGGACCGCCACCTACACGCTCGACCCGGGCGACCCCTTCCCCGAGGGCTTCGTCCTCTGACGCGTCCTCCGCAGAGGTTCTGAAACGTTCCGGCTGAAGCCGGTCGACTCCGCCGGGGACGCAGTCCCGGCCACCAACCCCGAAGGGAGAAACCCGTGAGCGACACCGCCGTCGACGCGGTCGACGTCGTGATGGCCACGGCCGCCGAGGCCGCGCCGGAGTGGGCCGCCGCGCCCCGCAGCCGTTCCTCGGCCCTGGTCGCGGTCGCGAACGCGCTCGAGGAGCACCGCGCGGAACTCGTCGGGCTCGCCGACGCCGAGGCGCACCTCGGCCCGGCGCGGCTGAACGGCGAGCTGACCCGGACGACCTTCCAGCTGAAGCTGTTCGCCGAGCAGGTGGACGAGGGCCGCTACCTGGACGTTCGGATCGACCGCCCCGACCCCGCGTGGCCCACCGGCCCCCGGCCCGACCTGCGCCGCTACCGGGCCGCGCTCGGCCCGGTGCTGGTGTTCGCGGCGAGCAACTTCCCGTTCGCGTTCAGCGTCGCGGGCGGCGACACCGCCTCGGCGTGGGCGGCGGGCTGCCCCGTCGTGGTGAAGGCGCACCCGGGGCACCCCCGGCTGTCCCGGCGCACCGCCGAGATCATCACGGCGGCGCTGCACGACGCGGGCGCGCCGGACGGCGTGTTCGCGCTGATCGAGGGCGAGGACGCGGGCGTCGCGGCGCTCCGCCACCCGGGCACCGCCGCCGCGGCGTTCACCGGATCCCAGCGCGGCGGGCTCGCGCTCGCCCGCATCGCCGCCGAGCGCCCGGTGCCGATCCCGTTCTACGGCGAGCTCGGCAGCGTCAACCCCGTCGTCGTCACCCCCGCCGCCGCCAAGGCGCGCGCGGACGAGATCGCGGACGGCTACACCGGGTCGGTCACCCAGGGCGCGGGCCAGTTCTGCACCAACCCCGGCCTGGTGTTCCTTCCGGCGGACGGCGACCTGCTCGACGCCATCGCCCGCAGGATGGGGGACGCGTCCGCCGCGCCGATGCTGAACGACCGCATCGCAGGCGGCTTCGCGGGCGCCTCGCGCGCCCTGGCGGACCGTCCGGGCGTGCGGACCCTGGTGTGGCCGGACGACCCGACCGCCCCGCGCCTGCTCGCCATGGACCTGGCCGCGTTCACCGCCGACCTCGACGCCGCGTCCGAGGAGTGCTTCGGGCCGCTCGGGCTGGCCGTCCTGTACGAGCGGATCGAGGACGTCGCGGGCGCGCTCGCCGGGCTCCCCGGCCAGCTCACCGCGTCCCTGCACGCCGAGGCCGGGGAGGCCGCGGAGCTGGGCGCGCTGGCCGGCGCCCTCGCCGACCGGGCCGGGCGCCTGCTGTGGAACCAGTGGCCGACCGGGGTGTCGGTCACGTCCGCGATGCAGCACGGCGGCCCGTTCCCGGCGACGGTCGGCCCCGCGACGACCTCGGTCGGCACGGCGGCGATCGAGCGCTTCCTGCGTCCGGTCGCGTACCAGAACTGCCCGCAGGAGCTGCTGCCCCCGCCGCTGCGCGACGACAACCCCTGGAACGTCCCGCAGAGCATCGGCTGACCGTCCCGCCACGGCGGCCGTCCCGGAGCGACACGCGGGACGGCCGTCGTAGTACGTCCCGGACGTCCCTCTGGTTCGGCGGTGGCCGCAGTCGGCCGCGCGGCACCGCCGGTACCGGCCCGTGACCTCCGCGTGCGCACCATGGGGCCGAGGTGCTGCCGGGAGGCGCGATGGACGTGAGCACCGGCCCGCTGGACCCCCTGGGCGTGGGGGACCCCGGCACGGTCGGCCCCTACCCCCTGCTCGCCCGCCTCGGCGCGGGCTCGATGGGCCGGGTGTACCTCGGCCGGTCGGCGGCGGGACGGCTGGTCGCGGTGAAGACCGTCCACGCCGGCCTCGCCGACGACGCCGACTTCCGGGAGCGGTTCGCGCGGGAGGTCGGCGCGGTCCGCCGGGTCAGCGGCGTCTACACCGCGCCGGTGATCGCCGCCGACGCGGACGCCCCGGTCCCGTGGCTCGCCACCGCCTACGTCCCCGCGCCGTCGCTGGAGCGGCTCGTCCGGGCGGCCGGGCCGCTGCCGGTGGACGCGGCGCGCTGGCTCGCCGCCGGATGCGCCGAGGCGCTGGAGTCGATCCACGCCGCCGGGCTGGTGCACCGCGACCTGAAGCCGTCCAACGTGCTCGTCGCCCCGGACGGCCCGCGCGTCATCGACTTCGGCCTCGCCCGCGCCGCTGAGCGCGCCGGGATGACGCACAGCCACGCGACCGTCGGCACGCCCGCGTTCATGGCCCCCGAGCAGGCGCGCGGCGCCCGCGAGGTCACCACCGCCAGCGACGTGTACTCGCTCGGCGCGACCCTGCTGTTCGCCGCGACCGGCCACGGCCCCTACTCCGGACGGACCGTCCTGGAGCTGGTGGCGCAGCTGCTCGACGAGGACCCGGACGTGTCCGGGCTGCCGTCCGGGCTCGCCGAGCTCGTCGGCGGCTGCCTGGCCCGCGCCCCGAGGGCCCGTCCCACCCCGGCCGAGATCATCGCGATGGTCGCGCCGGACCTGCGCTCCGACACCGGCCCCGACCCGGCGCGCAGCTACCTGCCGGACGCCGCGCTCGCCGTCGTGGACGCGCATCGCGCCGGTCCGACCATCCGGTTGACGCAACCGCCCCGCTTCGCGGACGGACGCGGCGACGCGGAACCCGCACCGGCGGCCGCCGGCGAGCCGGCCGCGCGCGACATCGCGTCCACCTCGGACGCGCCGAACGGGCCGAGCGGGCCCCGCACGGAACAGCACCGGAAGCGGGCGGGCGGGCTCGCGGCACCGCTCACCGCCGCCGCGCTCGCGGCCGTCCTGATCGGGGTCGGCGCGCTGTTCGGCCGCTACCTCACGCCCGGCGGCGACAAGCCCGCGCCGCCGCCGCAGAACCGCGGGCCGGTGCCCGCGCAGCAGAGAGAGGGCGACCCGCCCCCGCCGGTCGGCGGCGAGAAGGACCGTCCGGGGACGACGCCGAAGCTCGTGGTGAACCAGCCGCACGGGGACGGCTCGACCACGTTCGTCGTGCACGGCTCGGGCTGGCGTCCGGGCGAGGCGGTGCGGCTCACCCTGGACGGCACGCGCCGCGCGCCGCACGCCTGCGTCGCCGACCGGCGCGGCACGTTCAACTACGCCGTGAACCAGGAGCACGAGTTCGTCACCGGCGCGCTGCCGCCGGGCGTGCACAGCGTCACCGCGGTCGCCGCGCGGCGGCGCGGAGCAGCCGTGACGATAGGGTTCACCGTGCTCCGATGATTTCCTACCGGAACAGAAGAGATCACACTCGGGGAACCTTGACGCTGCCGGGAAGCGACTAGATAGTGATCACCATGTTTGAGCGGTCCCTCCGAATCCTGCGACCCACTGCCGCGGTCGCCACCCTTCTGCTCGCCGCCGCCGCGTGCGGCGGCTCGTCCGACAAATCGTCCGACGACGGCAGCGCCGGTCCCGCCACGTTCACCTACTGGACGACGAGCTGGACCCCGGACCAGATCAAACAGGTCGACGCCGACTTCGCCAAGGCGCACCCCGGGCTGCACTCCAAGGGCGAGTTCATCGCGAGCGCCGACCAGTACCTGCCGAAGGTCATCTCGGCGATCAAGTCGAACACCCAGCCGACCGTCCTGATGACGCAGAACGCCTCCGACCTGCCGGAGATCGCGCAGAGCGGCAAGCTCATCCCGCTCGACGGCGACCTGAAGCAGCAGGCGGGCGGCCTGTACCCGGGCATCAAGGACGCGCTGTTCTACAAGGGCAAGCAGCTCGGCTTCGCCCGCTCCGGCGTCGGCGACATCGTGCTCTTCTACAACAAGAAGGACTTCAAGGACGCGGGCATCGCCAAGCCGCCCGCGACCTGGGCCGAGCTCGTCGAGGACGCCAAGAAGCTCACCGACACGGGCAAGAAGCGGTTCGGCTACTACGTCCCGCTCGGCGAGGCCGAGTGGATCACGTTCGCGTGGATGCCGCTGCTGCGCGCCAACGGCGGGGAGATGCTGACCCCGGACGGCGCCAAGTCGGCGTTCAACTCGCCGCAGGGCGTCAAGGCGCTGCAGACCTGGGTCGACCTGATGTCCGCGAAGGCCGCGCCGACGACCAGCTTCGCGCAGGCGGGCAGCTTCGACGGCGCGCCCGCGTTCGCCAGCCACACCGTCTCGATGATGGCGAACGGCCAGTGGGCCGTGGACACCTTCAAGAAGGCCGGGATCGACTTCGGCGTCGCGCCGCTGCCGCGCGGCGACGTGGGCCAGTCCACGTCGGTCGGCATGGAGGTCGCGGCGCTGCTCAAGACGTCCAAGGCGCAGGAGCGGGCGGGCCTGGAGTTCATCAAGTACCTCGCGACGCCGCAGGTCGGGGCGCATCTCGCCGCAGCGAACGGCGGCCTGCCGTCCGCGCCCGAGCAGCTCCAGCAGCCCGAGCTGAAGGACCACATCGCCAAGGACCCGTACTACCAGACGTTCGCCGACAGCCTGCAGTTCGGCAAGGGACGTCCGATGACCCCGGCCTACACCGCGGTGTCCGAGGCGCTCTACACCGAGATCAACAAGGCGCTGCGCGGGCAGGAGACCGCCCAGCAGGCCCTCGCCAACGCCGCGGGCAAGGCCGACACCGCGCTGAAGGAGCAGGGCTGAGCCGGATCGCCGGGAGCACGGTGACCGCGGACGCGGACGCCGCCGGAAGCGCGGGCCGGGTCCGCGGCTTCGGGCGCGTCCGCGCCGCGGGACGCCCGCGGGCGTCCCGGCGCTCCCGGGCCGACCGGCGCACCTGGGGGCTGGCGTACCTGTTCGTCGCGCCGACGGTCCTGCTGACCGTGGTGTTCTCGATCGTCCCGCTGGTGATACTCGGGTGGCGCAGCCTCCAGAAGGGCAACGTCTTCGGGACGTCCCTGAAGTTCGTCGGCCTGCGCAACTACAAGGACATGCTCGCCGAGGGCGGCGGCCGGACCCTCGGCGTGACCGCCGAGTACACCGTCGCGTTCGTGCTGCTGACGATGCTGCTCGGGCTCGCCCTCGCGCTGCTGCTGAACGCGCGGGTGCCGGGGACCCGGAGGCTGCGCGCGCCGTTCATCATCCCGCTCGTCGTGCCCGCCGTCGCGACCGCGCTGATCTGGTCGAACCTGTTCGCGCCCCGCTTCGGGCTGCTCAACCGGCTGCTGTCCGGGCTCGGCATGGACGAGATCGACTTCATGTCCCGTCCCGGTCCCGCGCTGGCGATGGTGATCCTGTTCGGCACCTGGCAGTTCTTCGGGCAGAACGTCATCCTCTACCTCGCCGCGCTCAAGTCCATCCCGCAGGACGTGCTGGAGGCGGCGAGCGTCGACGGCGCGGGCACGTGGGGACGGTTCCGGCACATGCAGTGGCCGATGCTGCGCCGCAACACCCTGCTCATCCTGGTCGTCACGACGCTGACCGGGCTCCAGACCTTCACCCAGATCTACGTCCTCACGTCCGGCGGGCCGGACGGCGCCACCCGCACCGCGTTGTACTACGTCTACGACGAGGGCTTCGCCAAGTTCGACGCGGGCCGCGCCGACGCGATGGGGATGCTGCTGTTCCTGATCTCCCTCGCGGTCACCGGACTGCAGATCGCGATGCTCGGCCGGAGGGACGACCGTGCCTAGGATCCTCGTCCACCGCGCGGTGGTGTACACGCTGCTCGGCCTGGCCGTGCTCATCGTGATGTTCCCGCTGCTCTGGATGGCGCTGACCGCCGTCAAGTCCAACGGGCAGATCATCAACCCGGCGGCGCCGCTGTGGCCGACCGAGTGGCACTGGTCGAACATCCCGGACGCCTGGGGCAAGGCGCCGTTCGCGCGCTGGTTCGTCAACACCGTCGTGTTCGCGGTCGCGGCGACGCTCGGCCAGCTCGCCGCCGGGATGCTCGCGGGCTACGCGTTCGCGATGTTCGACTTCCCCGGCCGCCGCCTGCTGTTCGTCGTCGCGCTGAGCGGCCTGATGATCCCGTTCAGCGCGATCATCGTCCCGGTGGCGCAGATCCTCGGCGACCTGCACTGGCTGAACACCTACCAGGGGCTGATCGTCCCGAACATCGCCTCCGGGCTCGGGACGTTCCTGTTCCGGCAGTTCTTCCTCGGCGCGCCGCGCCAGCTCGGCGAGGCCGCCCGCATCGACGGCGCGTCCGAGCTGCGGATCTTCTGGCAGGTGTACGCGCCGCTCGCCCGGCCCGCGACGGCCGCCCTCGGGATCATCCTGTTCCTGCAGAACTGGAACAACTTCCTGTTCCCGCTGATCGCGGTGAACACGACGAAGATGCAGGTCGTCTCGCAGGGCCTGGCGGTGTTCCAGTCCCAGATGACCACGCAGACGCAGTACAACCTGATCATGTCGGCGTCGCTGATCGCGATCGTCCCGGTGCTGCTGGTCGCCGTCGCGGCGCAGCGGCACATCGTCGAAGGCATCACCCTGGGCGCCGTCGACTGACGAGGACGGCCCAGGGAACGACCTCAGTTCCGGGAGACGAGATCAGGCCGGGGGAGCGCGCCCCCGGCCTGATCGGTGTCCGCGGCGGCCGCGGCCGGACGGTCCCGGAACACGTGCCGGTACGACTGCGGCGACACCCCGGCCACCCGGACGAAGTGGTAGCGCAGGTTGGCCGCGCTGCCGAAGCCGGTCTCGCGGGCGACCTCCTCGACCGGCAGATCCGTCGTCTCGAGCAGCTCCTGCGCGAGCCGGACGCGCTGCTGGAGCAGCCACTGCAGCGGTGAGACGCCGAGCGCGTCGCGGAAGCGGCGCGTCAGGGTGCGCTCGCTCATGTGCGCGACCCGGGCGAGCTGCGCGACGGTCAGCGGCTCCCGCAGGCGCTCGGCCGCCCAGCGCAGCGCCGGCGCGAGGTCGCCGTCCCGGTGGCCGCCCACCGCCGGAGGGGTGAACTGGGGCTGGACGCCCTCCCGGTGCGGCGGGACGACCATCCGCCGCGCCACCTCGGCCGCGACGGCCGCGCCGTGGTCGTGCCGCAGCAGGTGGAGGCACACGTCGATCGCCGCGCCCGAGCCCGCGGTGGTGACCACGTCGCCGTGGTCGATGTAGAGCGGCCCGGAGTCGAGGTCGACGTCCGGGAAGCGGTGCGCGAAGTCGTTGGCGTTCAGCCAGTGCGTGGTCGCGCGGCGTCCGTCCAGCAGCCCGGCGGCGGCCAGGATGTAGGTGCCCGTGCAGAGCGCGACGATCCGGCGGCCGCGCCGGTGCGCCTCCCGGACGGCCGCGACCAGGCCGGGCGGCGGGGCGAGCTGCGCCGGTCGGGACAGCGCCGCGACCAGGACCGTGTCGGCCTCCTCCGCCAGGTCGTCCAGGCGGTGCCCGGCGACCAGGCTGAGCCCTCCGGTGGACGGCAGCGGCCCCGGCTCGGCCGCGTACGTCCGCAGCTCGTACCAGGGGTCGACCAGGTCGCTGCGGTCGAGCCCGAAGACCTCGAAGGGGACGGCCAGCTCGAACACCGGCGTCCCCGGCGTCACGGCCAGCCCGACGACGTGTCCGCTCATGACGGGAATTCTACGCAGGACGGCGCTTATCTCCCTGGCGGCGGTGAGGCGTCCGCCCGACGCTTGGGTCTTGTGAAAGACACCGAACTCAACCCCACCCCCACCAGCGATAGCGCGGCCGTGGCCACCGGAACGCGCGCGGACGCAGGCGTCGGCACGAGCGCAGGCGTTGGCGTCGGCACGGGCACGGGCGCGCACACGGGCGCGGGCGTGGCGGCCGGGGGGCGGCTCACGCTCGGGCAGGGGACCGCGATGTACGTGGGGGCGGTCCTCGGCACGGGCGTGATCGCCCTGCCCGCGCTCGCCGCCCGCGCGGCGGGGCCCGCGTCGCTGCTCGCCTGGGCGCTGCTGGTCGTGGTGTCGGTGCCGCTGGCCGGGACGTTCGCCGCGCTGGGCGCCCGCCACCCCGACGCGGGCGGCGTCTCCACCTACGCGCGGCTGGCGTTCGGCCCGCGCGCCGCCACCGTGGTCGGCTGGTGCTTCTACTTCGCCGTCCCGCCGGGCGCGGCCGCCGCCGCCCTGTTCGGCGGCTCGTACGTCGCCGAGGCAGCGGGCGGCGGTCGGACGACCGTCCTGCTCACCGCCGCGCTGCTCATGACCGTCGTGACCGGTGCGAACGCGGTCGGCCTCCAGGCGTCCGGCCGGTTGCAGTTCGCGCTCGCCGGGCTGCTGGTCACGCTGCTGCTCGTCTCGGTGGCGTTCTCCCTGCCGCACGCCCACACCGGCAACCTCAGGCCGTTCGCGCCGCACGGCTGGACGGCCGTCGGACCGGCGGCGGCGCTGCTGGTGTGGAGCTTCGCGGGCTGGGAGGCCATCACGCACCTGGCCGCCGAGTTCCGCCGCCCGGCGCGCGACCTGCCGCGCGCGACCGGCGCGGCGGTGGCCGTCGTCGGCGTCCTGTACCTGCTGGTCGCGTTCGCGATCATCACCGTGCTCGGCCCCGGCGCGGCCGACTCGGCCGCGCCGCTCGGCGACCTGATGGCGCGCGGCCTCGGCGGCGGCGCCCGCTGGCTGGCCGCGGGCGCCGCGCTCCTGCTCACCCTCGGCGCGATGAACGCCTACTACGCGGGGGCCGCCAAGCTCGGGTCGGCGCTCGGCCGGGACGGCGGGCTGCCCGCCTGGCTCGGCCGGGGCAGCGTCGCCGGGGAGGTTCCGCGGCGCAGCCTGGCCGCGAACTCGGCCCTGTCGTTCCTGGCCCTGGCGGTCGTCTCGGTGACCGGTCTCGGCCCGCGTCCGCTCGTCCTGCTCACCACCGGGTCGTTCGTCGCGGTGTACGCGATCGGGGTCGCCGCGGCCCTGCGGCTGCTGCCCCGGCGGAGCGCCGGGTGGTGCGCGGCGGCCGTCGCGCTCGCCGCCGTGGCCGCGCTGCTGCTGATGTCCGGGCGCTACCTGCTCTGGCCGCTGGTGGTGACCGGCGCGGCCCTGCTCTACCTACGCCTCCGCCGTCCCGCCGGCTCGTGCCCGGAACCGGGAACAGACGGGACCGCGAGCGGCTTTACTCGGGTGACGCACCGGTTCCCTATGATCGCAGGGAGAGTTCGGCGGCGTGAGCGCGGGGGCGCGGCCGGTGCCGCCGGACAGGCTGATGAGATGAGGGGTTATGGCTGATATCACCGAGACATCCGAATGGTCGGCGTTGTCGGAGCACCAGGGGGAGCTGGCGACGCGCACCCTGCGGGACCTCTTCGCCGACGACCCGGCGCGCGCCGAGCGGATGACGGTGACGGCGGGGGACCTTTTCCTGGACTTCTCCAAGCACCGCGCCACCGACGAGACGATCTCCCGCCTGGTCGCGCTGGCGGAGAAGGCCGGGCTGCGCGCCCGGATCGACGCGATGTTCTCCGGCGCCCACATCAACGTGAGCGAGGACCGGGCCGTCCTGCACACGGCGTTGCGGCTCCCGGCGAACGCCGAGCTGACCGTGGACGGCCAGGACGTCGTCGCCGACGTGCACGCCGTCCTGGAGCGGATGGGCGAGTTCTCCGACCGCGTCCGGTCCGGGGAGTGGACGGGTTTCACCGGCAAGCGGATCACGACCGTGGTGAACATCGGGATCGGCGGCTCCGACCTCGGCCCGGCCATGGCCTACGAGGCCCTGCGCGACTACGCCGACGCCGGGATCGACGCGCGGTTCGTGTCAAACGTCGACCCGGCCGACATCACCGGGACGCTCGCCGGGCTCGACCCGGAGACGACGCTGTTCATCGTCGCGTCCAAGACGTTCGGCACGCTGGAGACGCTGACGAACGCGCGTGTCGCGCGGCGCTGGCTGGTCGAGCGGCTCGGCGACGAGAAGGCGGTGTCGAAGCACTTCGTCGCGGTGTCCACCAACGCCGAGCGGGTCGCCGACTTCGGCATCGACACCGACAACATGTTCGGCTTCTGGGACTGGGTCGGCGGACGCTACTCCATGGACTCGGCCATCGGCCTGTCCCTGATGGTCGTGGTCGGCCCGGCCCGGTTCCGCGAGATGCTCGACGGCTTCCACGCGGTCGACGAGCACTTCCGCACCGCGCCGTTCGAGAAGAACATGCCGGTGCTGATGGCGATGCTCGGCGTCTGGTACACCGACTTCTTCGGCGCGCAGACCCGGGCGGTGCTGCCGTACAGCCAGCGGCTCGCCCGCTTCCCGGCCTACCTCCAGCAGCTCACGATGGAGTCGAACGGCAAGTCGGTGCGGGCGGACGGCGCGCCCGTCGTCGCGCAGACCGGTGAGATCTTCTGGGGCGAGCCCGGCACCAACGGCCAGCACGCCTTCTACCAGCTGCTGCACCAGGGCACCCGGCTCGTCCCGGCCGACTTCATCGGCTTCGCCGAGCCGTTCGAGGACGCGAGCGCCGGGGACGGCGCCCCCGGCATGCACGACCTGCTGGTCGCGAACCTGCTCGCCCAGACGACCGCGCTGGCGTTCGGCAAGACCGCCGAGGAGATCGCCGCCGAGGGCACGCCCGCGGACGTCGTCCCGCACAAGGTCATGCCGGGCAACCGGCCGACCAACACCATCCTGGTGCCGAAGCTGACGCCGTCCACGCTGGGCCAGCTCATCGCCCTCTACGAGCACATCGTGTTCGTCCAGGGGACGGTCTGGGGCATCGACTCCTTCGACCAGTGGGGCGTCGAGCTGGGCAAGGTCATGGCCAACCAGCTCACCCCGGCGCTCACGGCCGAGCAGCCGTCCGGCGACACCCCGGACGCGTCGACCGCCGCGCTCGTCCGCCGCTACCGCGAACTGCGCGGCCGCGCCGTCTGATCAGAGACGCGTCGGGCCGTCCCCCTTCCGAGGGGGACGGCCCTGTGGTTGTTCCGGCGGTGGCGGAGCGTCAGACGGCCGCGTCGTCCCAGACCTGGGCCGACAGCAGCACGCGCAGCTCCGCGAGGGAGATGAAGCCGTCATGGTCGGTGTCGGCTCTCTCGAACCTGTCCTGGGTCGCGGCCCTGTTCCACGACAGCCCGATGCTGTCGAGGACCAGCGCGAACTCCATCAGGTCGAGCCTCCCGTCACCGCCGAGGTCGGCCCGCGTGAACACGGTGACCAGTTCGTCCTCGGCCGGCTTGGTCGTCATCTCACTCCTCGTGATCGTTCGAACGGAATCCCGCATCATGCCACAGCGGGACCCGGTTCTACCCTGGTTTAACGCTGATTCCGATCAAGACGTTCCCGGTTGTTCACGCTCCGTCCCGAAGCCGCCCGCGTACGCGCCGCTCCGGAACTCCTGCGGGCTGACGCCGCGCTCCCGCTTGAACGCGGAGCTGAGCGCGAACGCGCTGCCGTAGCCGACCTTCCGCGCGATCGCCTCCAGCGTCTGGTCGCCGCCGCGCAGCAGGTCGGCGGCGTGCGCGAGGCGCAGCCCGGTCAGGTATGACATCGGCGGCTCGCCGACCAGGTCGCCGAACCGCTTGGCGAGCGCCGCCCGGGACGACCCGGCCGCGGCGGCGAGGTCGGCGACCGTCCACGGCCGGGCCGGCTGGTCGTGCAGGAGCCGCAGCGCCGGGCCGACGACCGGGTCGCCGTGCGCGGCGAACCAGCCGGGGGGCCGCGCGCCCGGACGGGAGAACCAGGCCCGCAGCACCGCGATGAGGATCAGGTCGAGCAGCCGGTCGAGCACGACGGGCTGGCCCGGCGCGTCCCGGACGATCTCGTCGCCGAGCAGCGCGGCGAGCGGGGAGTCCCACGCGGGCAGGACGGCCAGGTCCGGCAGCGCGGCCAGCAGCCTGCGCTCGACCGCGCCCTGCGCGAAGTAGGTGCCGACGAGCAGCGTCGTCGGGCCGTCCGGGGCGTTTCCCCACGTGCGGACGCCGAACGCCATCGAGTCGTCCGGGGGAGCGCCGAACAGCGTCGTGCACCCGTCCTCGTAGATGATCCACTGCGGCGGGGACCCGGGGGCGTCGGACACGACGTAGGAGTCCGGGCCGCGCGCGATCGCCACGTCCCCGGGACCGCAGCGGACCGGCTCGCCGTCCTTCGGCGTCACCCACGCCTCGCCCGTCCGGACGATCATCACGCTCAGCGGCGCGCGGTCCTCGACCCGCACCGACCAGGGCGGCTCCATCACCATGCGCAGCAGGAAGGCGCCCCGAGCCCGGGGGCCGTCGAGAAGGTCGGCCAGGGTGTCCATGTCGGCACCCTAGACGCTTGATTATGCGGCCGGGAGCCTCAACCATGTTCGGTGATCATCCACCCCGGTTGACTAGAGGACATGACGAACACCACGCAGCACGAACTGACCCTGGTCCTCAACGGCACCGGCAAGACCGGCCGGCGCGTCGCCGAGCGGCTGACCGAGTTGGGCGTCCCGGTCCGCGTCGGCTCCCGCTCCGCCGACGTCCCCTTCGACTGGACCGACCAGGCCACCTGGGCCGCCGCCCTCGACGGCGTCCGCGCGGTCTACCTCGCCTACGCCCCCGACCTGGCCGTCCCCGGCGCGCCGGAGGCCATCGCCGCCTTCTGCGGCGCCGCGGCGGACGCGGGCGTCCGGCGGATCGTGCTCCTGTCCGGGCGCGGCGAGAAGGAGGCCGAGGAGTGCGAGGACATCGTCCGCGCCTCCGGCGTCGACTGGACGGTCGTCCGCGCGGCCTGGTTCTTCCAGAACTTCGACGAGACCGACTTCGCCGTGTACATCCGCGCGGGCCACCTGGGGCTGCCGGTCGGCGAGGTGCCCGAGCCGTTCGTGGACGCCGCCGACATCGCCGACGTCGCCGCCGCGGCCCTCACCGAGGACGGGCACGCCGGGGAGGTCTACGAGGTCACCGGCCCGCGCGCGCTGACCTTCGCCGAGGCGATGGGCGAGATCTCCGAGCTGACCGGCGACGAGGTCGGCTTCAGCTCGCTCACCCCCGACGCCTTCGCCGCGGCGCTCACCGGCGACGGCGTCCCGGACGAGGTGGTCGGTCTCATGACCTACCTGTTCACCACCCTGTTCGACGGGCGGAACGCGAGCCCGGCGGACGGCGTGCGACGCGCCCTCGGCCGCGAGCCGCGCGACTTCCGCGACTACGTCCGCGAGGCCGCCGCCGCCGGAGCCTGGACCTCCTGACCGCCCGAACACCCCACGCGCACCCCGCACACCCCACGCACACCCCACGACGAAGAACCCGGAAGGAACTCCCCACCATGCGTTTCCAGTTCGCCACCGCGTCGGCGGCCCTCTCGATCCTGATGACCGCCGCGATGGCGGGGACGTTCTTCGGGTTCTCGGTCGGCGTGATGCCGGGCCTGAACGCCACCAAGGCCTCGTCGGCGATCGCGGCGATGAACGCCGTCAACCAGAAGATCCAGAACCCGGCGTTCCTGGCGGCGTTCATGCTGGCCCCCGTGGTCGCGATCGCGGCCGGGGTGCTGCTGCTGGTCATGGGCCAGAAGTCCGCGGCCTGGCTGTTCTTCGCCGCCGCCGCGGTCTACTTCGTCGGCGCCTTCGTGCCGACCGCCGCGATCAACGTCCCGATGAACAACCACCTCGCGAACGTGAAGATCCCGCACGACGTCACCGAGGCCGCCAAGGTCTGGACGGACTACTCCGGCCGCTGGACCACCTGGAACACCATCCGCGCCGTCTTCTGCGGCATCAGCCTCCTGCTGATGGGCGCCGGCGCCTACGTCTGGGGCAAGACCAACTGACCGGCCCGCCCGGCGACGCCGACCGCACCTGATCGCGCCTTCCGAGATCCTTCCGGATCTCGGAAGGCGCGAGGGCGTTCCGGAGCTTTGGTGCTCAGGCCGTGATGCGTGCGGTCAGTTGCTCGAGGGTGAGTTCGCCGGGGGCGCGGTTCAGGCGGGCGGACTCGTTGGCTGCCTCGAGGAGCGCCTCGTTGACCGGGGTCGGGACGCCGTGGAGGCGGCCCAGCAGGACGATCTCGCCGTTGAGGTGGTCGGTCTCGAGGGAACCGCCGCGCGCGAGGCTCTGCCAGGACGAGTTCCGTGTTTGAGGGACGTCCTCCATGGGCCGCACCTCGACCGCGTCGCCGCGCAGCCCGGCGATGTCCTCATTGGTGGCGTGGTCGATCCCCGCGGCGGCCAGGACGGTCTCGGCCTCGGCCAGCGCGCGGGCGTACAGGTCGAGGGAGCGTTCCCCGCACACGGCCTCGACCGCGTTCTCGAGGTTTCCGAGGAGCTTGAGGTATTTCCAGCGCGGCAGATCGGACACGACCTCGGCGCGGAACCTCGACGCCGCCAGGTCGGCGGCGATGTGCTCGGCGGTGTCGTCCGTTCCCGACGGGTAGCGGCCGAGGACGATCAGGCCGGTCATCGGCGCGCACGGCGCGACGACCTCGCCCGGTGTCAGGAACGACGACGGCAGAAGCGCGAACGCCCCGTACACGCGGCGGAAGCGGCGCAGCGCCATCGGTTCGTTCGAGACGCCGTTCTGCGCGCAGAACACCGGCAGCCGTTCACCGGCCGTCCCGCCGCCGGGCACCGGGCGGTCGCGCCAGGCGTCGAGCGCCGCGACGGTGTCCTGCGTCTTCACCGCGAGGACGAGCACGTCGTCCGGCGTCAGGTCCAACTCGTCCGGGCCGGAGACGACCGGGACGCGCAGCCGCAGCCGCTCCTCGGGCGTGATGAGCGTCAGGCCGTCCTCGCGCAGGACACGCCCGTGCTCGCCCCGCGCGACCAGCACGACATCGTGCCCGCTCTGATGCAGGCGCCCGCCGATCGAGCACCCGATCGCCCCGGCCCCGATGACCACATACCGCATGTCTCGCCCTTCCTCCCGATCGACGCCGAGCGTAACCACCTCACAGTCGGCGCCCGCGTGGGGGCCGGGAGGCGCGGGGCGGGTGACCCGCGTCCGCTGATCGCTGACTGATCGGCGGCTGATCGGGGGCGTTCAGGCTGGGGACGTCCAAGAGGAACGACTTGCGAACGGGGACGTCATGAAGATCGAGGGATTCGCGTACCGGCGCGTCCAGGTGGCCGACGGGGTCGCGCTGAACGCGGCCGTCGGCGGCTCGGGCAGCCCGGTCGTGCTGCTGCACGGCTTCCCCCAGACCCACCTGATGTGGCGGCACGTGGCCGCCGACCTGGCCGCCGATCACACCGTGATCTGCCCTGACCTGCGCGGATACGGCGACAGCGACAAGCCCGCGGATCCGTCCGGCACGGCCTACTCCAAGCGGGCGATGGCCGCCGACGTCGTCGCGCTCGCCCGCGAGCTGGGCCACGAGCGGTTCGCGCTGGCCGGGCACGACCGGGGCGCGCTGGTCGCGATCCGCGCCGGGCTCGACCACCCGGACGCCGTCACCCGCCTGGCGTCCCTGGACGTCCTGCCCACGCTCGACATGTGGGACGTGATGCGCGGCGTCGGCGGCGCGGTCGGCTTCCACCTGTACCTGATGGCGCAGCCGCCCGGCCTGCCCGAACAGATGATCTCCGCCAGCGCGGACGCGTTCTTCGGCCACTTCCTCGACCTCTGGGCGAACGACCCGGACGCGATCCCCGCCGACGTGCGCGCCGCGTACCTGAAGGCGAGCCGCGAGGCCGTGCCGTCCATCGTGGCCGACTACCGGGCCTCGGCTGGCGTGGACGTCGAGCACGACCGCGCCGACCGCGCGGCCGGACGGCGGCTGGCCATGCCCGTGACCGTCCTCCAGCAGGACTGGGGCGCGGCGCTCGGCTTCGACGCCGCCGAGCTGTGGCGGGCGTGGGCGGACGACCTGGACCACCGCACCGTCACCTGCGGCCACTTCATGGCCGAGGAGGCTCCCGCGGAGGTCGCGGGGGCCCTGCGCGACCTGCTCGCCAGGTGATCGCCGGACGCCGATAGCGTGGTGGACGTGGGGGAGGTGACGTTCGGCGTCCTGGGGCCGCTGACGGTCGCGGACGCCCGGGGGCGGCCCATCGAGGTCCGGGGCGCGCGGCCCCGGGCCGTCCTGGCGCGGCTGCTGGTCGCCGGCGGCCGGGTCGTGTCCGCGTCCGGGCTGGTCGACGACCTGTGGGACGACCCGCCCGCCAAGGCGCTCGGCGCGGTGCAGACCTTCGTCGGGACGCTCCGCCGGGCGCTCGAGCCGGACCGTCCGCCGCGCACGCCGTCCCGGCTGCTGGTGACCGTCCCGCCCGGCTACGCGCTGCGCGTCGCGCCCGGGGCCGTGGACGCCGAACGATTCCGGGAGGCGGTCGCCGCGTCCGAGGGACTGCCGCCTGCCGAGGTCCGCGCCCGCCTGGACGAAGCGCTCGGCTGGTGGCGCGGCCCCGCGTACGCCGAGTTCGCCGATCAGGACTGGGCCCGCGCCGAGATCGCGAGGCTGACCGAACTACGGCTGCTGGCGGTCGAACGCCGGGCCCACGCCCTCCTGGACCTGGGCCGCGCCGCCGAGACCGTCCCCGATCTCGAAGCCCATGCCGGGGCGCATCCGCTGCGCGAGGACGCCTGGGCGCTGCTGGCGCTCGCGCTGTACCGGTCGGGGCGGCAGGGCGACGCGCTCGGCGCGCTGCGGCGGGCCCGCGACGTCCTGCGGGACGAACTGGGCCTCGATCCGGGCGAGGACCTGCGGCGACTCGAAGCCGACATCCTCGCCCAGGCTCCGAGTCTCCTCCCGTCCGAGGCCGCCCGGCTCGAGCGACAGGCCGAGGCCGTCCCGCCCGAGACACGGCCCGAGGCGCGGGGCGAGGCGTTCGTCGGACGCTCGGACGAGTTGGCGGCGCTGGAGGAGGCCGCCGCGACCGGCCGTCCGCGGCTGGCGCTGGTGTCGGGCGGCCCGGGCACCGGCAAGACGGCGCTGACGCGCGTCCTCGCGGAGCGGCTGGCGGCCCGGGGATGGACGACCGCGCGCGGCGCGGCGCCCGAGATCCCCGGCGCGCCCGGCGGATGGCCGTGGCAGCAGATCGTCCGGGACCTCGTCGCGGCGGGCCACGAGCCGCCGCCGGAGGTCCCCGAGGACGAGGAGGCCGACCCGCTCAGGGCGCGGTTCCTGCGGCACCGCGCGATCGCCGACCACCTCGCCCGGCTGGCGGCCGGTCGTCCGCTGCTGCTCGTCTTCGACGACCTGCACTGGACGGACGAGGAGACGCTCGCACTGCTGACCGTCCTCGCGACCGCCGATCCCGGCCAGGGCCCCGGCCCCGGCCGGATCCTCGTCGCCGGGACGTTCCGGGCGGGCGAGATCCCCGGCGCGCTGGCCGAGACACTGGCCCGGCTCGCCCGCGCCGAACCCGCCCGGGTGTACCTCGGTGGGCTCCCCGCCGCCGACACCGACCGGCTCGTCCGGGCCGTCGCCCGTGGCCCGATGCCGGACGAGGCCGTACGAACCGTGAGGACGCGCAGCGGCGGCAATCCATTCTTCGTCCGCGAGCTGGTCCGCCTGTGGGAGGCGGACGGGACGCTCGACGAGGTGCCCGCCGGCGTCCGCGACGTCCTCCGGCACCGGTTCGACGGCCTTCCGAACGGGACGCGCGCCGTCCTGACCAGGGCGTCCGTCCTGGGCGACGCCATCGACCTGGACGTCCTCATAGCGCTTGCCGGAGACGAGGAGCAGGTTCTGGACGCGGTCGAGCAGGGCCTGCGCGCGGGCTTCCTCATCGAACCCGGGCGCGGACGGCTCGCCTTCGCGCACCCGCTGATCCGCGAGACCCTCTACGCCGGTCTCCTCGACGCGCGGCGCGTCCGCTGGCACGCCCGCGCCGCCGAGCTGATCGAGCGCGACCGTCCGGGCGACGTGGAGGCCATCGCGCACCACCTGCTGCGCGGCCCCGGCGGACCGTCCGCCGCGCGTCACGCCCGTGCCGCCGCCGAACGCGCCGAACGACGCGTCGAGCCGCGCGGCGCTCTGCGCTGGTGGCGCGCCGCGCTCGACCACGCGGACGGCATGGAGACGCGCGAACTCCTGGACGTCCGCATGGGACTCGGCCGGGCGCTGGCGCTCACCGGCGACCTCGCCGGAGCCCGGTGGCAACGGTCGGCCGCGCTCGAGGCCGCCGAGCACCTCGCCGATCCGCTGCTCGCGGCACGCGTCCTCGGCGCGTTCGACCTGCCCGCCAACTGGACGTCCAGCGACGACCCCGACCTGGCCGAACGCACGGCCGAGACGGCCGAGCGCCTGCTCACGGCACTCCCGCCGGACGAGCACCCGGCGGAACGCGCGCGCCTCCTGGCGACCATCGGCATGGAGCTGCGCGCCGACCCCGGCGGGCGCGGCGAATCGTCCGCGCGAGAGGCCGAGCGCCTCGCCCGGTCCGTGGCCGATCCGCTGCTGCTCGCGTTCGCGCTCAACGCCCGCTATCTGCAGACCTTTCACCGCGCGGGCTTGGCCGGAGAGCGCGCGGACATCGCCGACGAGCTGCTGACGCTCGCGCGCGAGCACGGGCTCGTCCCGTACGAGGTCCTGGCGCATCTCATCCTCGTCCAGTCGCGTTCGGCGCTGGCCGACTTCGACGCGGCCGACCGGCACGCGGCCGCCGCCGACGCGCTCGCCGAGCGCTACGACCTCCCGCTCGTGGGCGTCTTCACCGACTGGTACGCGGCGCTGCGCCTGGCGGCGGCCGGGTCGCCGGACGCCGAGAACGCCTACCGCCGCGCCGCGGCCCGCCTCGACGGAACCGGTATGAGCGGTGTCGAGCACGGCCTCCTGCCGCTCGCGCTCCTCGGCCTGCGCCTCACGACGGACGCGCCCGACCTCGCGGACCTCGCCGACATGGACTGGGGACCCTACGAACCCTGGGCGCGGCCGCTGTTCCTCCTCCTGCGCGGACGCCGCGACGAGGCCGAACGGGCGGCCCGGGACATCCCGCCCTCACCCCGTGACCTGCTGTTCGAGGCGCGCTCCTGCCTGCACGCCGAGATCGCCCTCCGCCTGGACGACCGGACCGCGGCGCGCCGCCTGCGCGACGCCCTCGAACCCGCGGCGGGGGAACTCGCCGGCGCCGCGAGCGGCATGCTGACGTTCGGGCCGGTCCGGGCCTACCTTGATCGTCTGAACGGGTCACTCGACCGTGGGACTCGCGCACAGAGCAGGGACGCATCGTGAATCACACCCCGCAGACCTCCGGCCGCCTGATCATCGGCGGTTCCGGGCCCGTCCCCGGCGTGGCCCTCCGCCTCGCCCGGTACGACGCGTCCGGGACGGTGACGGACGAGGGGGCGCTGTCGCTCGTCGAGCCGTCCTACGTCGCGTTCGACGCGCGCCACGGCATGCTGCACACCGTCCTCGAAGAGGTCCCCGGACGCGTCGTGTCGGTGCCGCTCGACGAGGGGACCGGCCTGGGCGAGCCGGTCGCGGGGGCGGCGAGCGGGGGAGCGCTGCCGTGCCACATCGCCGTCCATCCCGACGCGCCGTTCGTGTTCGTCGCGAACTACGGCGACGGCGTCCTGTCGGTCTTCCCGACCGGCCCGGACGGGCGGATCGCCGCCACCGAACCCTTCCAGGCCATCGCCCACCTGCCCGGATCCCACGCGCACATGGCCGCGATCTCCCCGGACGGACGGTTCGTCCTGTGCACCGACCTCGGCGCGGACCGCGTCCACGTCTACGCGTTCGACCCCGTCAAAGGCCGCCTCGACCTGCACGGCACCGCACGCGTCCCGGACGGCCGGGGCCCGCGCCACCTGGTCTTCCATCCGTCCGGGCGGCACGCGTACCTCATCAACGAGCTGTCCTGCACGCTCATCGTCTGCGCCTGGGACGCGGAGTCCGGACGCCTCGAACCGGGCGCCGAGCTCCCGACCCGCCGCGACGCCGCGAACCCCGCCGACAACTCCTCGGCCGCGATCCGCGTCTCCCCGGACGGCGCCCACGTCTACAGCACCGACCGGGGCGACGACACGATCGCCGTCCACGCCACCGTGGCGGACGGTGCCGCGCTCGAGCCGGTCGAGGTCGTCTCCTGCGGCGGCGCCTGGCCCCGCGACATCGCGCTCAGCCCGGACGGCCGCCTGCTCTTCTGCGCCAACCAGCGCTCCGACACCGTGACCGTCTTCCACCGCGACCCGGACACCGGACGCCTCACGCCCGCCGCGGCGCCGCTCGGCGTCCCCGCGCCCTCGTCCGTCCTGCCCCTCTGAGCGGTCAGGCGTTCGCCGCCGCGGGCGGGACGCGCTCGCCGGTCGGAAGCGGCCCCTCGGTCAGCCGGTTGCTGAACCGGACGAGCAGCTTGGTCTGGGCCGTCTCCGGGACGCGCCTCCCGAGCAGCGGCGGAATCCGCAGGTTCGCCGGGTTGCGCTTGGCCATCTGGGAGACCAGGTTGACCTTCGGGTAGCGGGCCAGCTCGTACGCGCGAAGGCGGTCCGGAACGCTCACGCTCTCGTCGGCCAGCTCGCGCCCGAGCACCCAGGCGTCCTCGAACGTCTGGTTCGCGCCCTGGCCGAGGGTGGGCGGCATGGTGTGCGCGGAGTCGCCGAGCAGCGTGACCCGGCCCTCGCCCCAGACGCGCCGGACCTTGTTCCAGCGGTGGCCGAAGAAGTCCAGGTCGTCGTCGGTGGCCGCGGCGAGCACCTCGGGCACCGGGTAGGCCCAGTGCCCGAACCGGCGGCGCAGCATGTCGAGCGGCGCCTCCGGGCGCGGGTCGGCGGGCTTCCAGCGGACGTCGAACCACCACTGGAGCAGTCCCGGACCGGCCGGGATCAGCCCGCACGCGCCCTCCCTCCCGGTGATCATGTAGTGCAGGGTCGTGTCGGTGATGTCGATGTCGATCGGGCTGAGCCCCTGCCAGGTGCCGAACGACGCGGGCTCGACGGTCCCGTCGCCCCACAGCTGCCGCCGGACGACCGAGTGGATGCCGTCCGCGCCGATGACCAGGTCGCCGACGGCGGTCGTGCCGTCCTCGAACTCGGCGGTCGCCGAGTCGGCGTCGTGCGTCACGCGGACGCAGGCCGTGCCGTAGCGGATCAGGTCGTCCGGCAGGCCGTCGGAGAGCAGGTCCACGATCCGCCGCCGGGAGATCGACCGGGTCGGGAAGCCGAAGGTCTCGGCGGTGTGGGCGAGGTCCATCCTTGTGCGGAGCTTTCCGGACGCGGTCCGCGCGTCGATCCGGTCGATGCGTCCGCCGACACCGGAGAGGTCGATGCCGAGGTCGGACAGCACCGCCGCGCCGTTGCCGAAGATGGTGAGCGCCGCGCCGCCCGACCGGCGCTCGGGGGCCCGCTCGAACACGCGGACGGCGTGCCCGTCCGCCAGGAGCCGCCGGGCCACGGCCAGTCCGCCCACGCCGGCGCCGATCACGATGACGTCCATAGTTATCTCCCATCCGATGTATCTCCGAATCGAAGATACATCGCATGGGAGTAGAGTTGAACGGTGCCCCAGAGTCAGAGCCAGGCGGCGGATCTGTACCGCGAGTTCGTGATCTCGTTCATGCTGCACAACCAGTCGGTCGCCGACCGGCTCGGCCTGCAGACGGTGGACGTGGCCGCGCTGATCCTCATGGAGATGCGGGGCCCGCTCGCGGTCGGGGCGATCTCCGCCGAGCTCGACCTGCCGTCGGCGTCGGCGACCCGCCTGGTCGACCGGCTCGAGCGCGGCGGCTACGTCCGGCGGACGCGCAGCCCGCACGACCGGCGCGCGGTGATCGTCGAGCCGCTCGCGGAGGGCATGGAGAAGTACTACGCCGAGGCCAGGACGTCGGAGCGGCACCTGGGGAAGGTCGCGGAGCACTTCGGCCCCGAGCAGGCCGCGCTGATGCTGGAGATGTTCACCCGCGTCGCCGCCGCGTACCGCGACGCGACCCAGGAGCTGCGCGAGAGGCCGTTCTGACGGTCAGGCCTCTTCTTCGGCGCAGATATCCGGCTCGGGTGTGAGCGCCGGACTTTGCCGTCCTCTCATGCTTCTCTCATGATCCGCGAAGAGGGCTCTCATCTGCGGTTCCTTCCCTGTGGTCCGAATCCGACCGCACGATCTGGAGGTAACCATGCACAAGAGGCTCGCCATCGGCGTGGTCACGGGAGCGCTCGCCGCCGGAGCCGTCGCGGGGGTGGCCGTCGGCCTGCCCGCGCTGGCCGACGGCTCCGCGAACGCCGGGAAGTCCGGCACGTCCGGGCAGCGCCAGGCGGACGGCCGCGGCCACGGGCACGGCCCGGGGCAGGGCCGCTTCGCCCCGCTGCACGGGGAGGTCACCGTGAAGGACGAGAGCGGCGCGTACGTCCTGCAGGACATGCAGAGCGGCAAGGTGACGGCCGCGTCCGCGACCTCGCTGACCGTCCGGAGTGACGACGGCACCGACTGGACGTGGACGGTGAAGTCAGACACACGTGTCGGCCGCGGGGAGAAGATCGACTCGATCAAGACCGGCGCCACCGTCCACGTGGAGGGCACCCGCAGCGGCGACACCCGCACGGCCGCCTTCGTGGGGCAGCCCCCGTCCGGTAAGGACGGTGACCGCGGGCACGGCGACCACCGCCCGGACGGCCGTCACGGCGACCGCGACGGTCAGCCCGGCCGCGACGGCGGCCAGGGCGGCGGGAAGGACGCCCGGCCGTCCGAGTGATCGCGGCCTGAGACGGCGGGGGCGGCGCGCCCGTCCCCGCCCTCCGGGCCGGTCAGGGGCGCCGGACCGCGGTGACCTCGATGTCCAGCTCCACCTTCGCGCTGACGAACGGCCTGGTCAGGGCGGTCTTCACGCCCCAGTCGGTGGCCTGGACGGTGGTCCGGCCGACGGCGGTCACGGCGCCGTCGGCGTCGGTACCGGTCACCATGAAGTCCATGGTGACCGGCCGGGTCGTGCCGCGGATGGTCAGGTCGCCGGTGATCCGGAAGGCCGAGTCGTCCAGGAGCCGCACCTCCGTGGAGGCGAAGGTGAGGGCCGGGTGCCTCCCCGTCTTGAGGAACATGCCGCACACCTGGGCGTCGCGCTGCCTGTTCCCGCTGTCCAGGCTCTCGGAGCGGATCGTCAGGCGGACGTGGGAACCGGCCGGGTCGGCGAGGTCCAGGCGCGCGTCCCCCTCGACCTCCTGGAAGGCGCCGCGCACCTTGCCGCCGACGGTGTGCCGGGCGACGAAGCCGATGCGCGAGCGCCCGGCGTCGAGGACGTAGTCACCGGCGAGCTCGCTGAGCCTGATCAGAGTGGTCATGATGTCGCGTTTCCCTGTCTTCGGGTGGAAAGTGGTATTCGGGGCTACGACGACGCGGCGGCGCGGAATGTGAGGCGGGCGCCGACCTCACTTTCCGGACGGCCGTCTCGTCGTACCGATGACGGACGAGACCGATCGAGGGGACGGCGACACCCATGGACACCCGCAGCGACCCGGACGCCTCAGGCCCCGGCGGCGGCCTGGACGCGGTCATGAGCGAGCGCCGGCACCTGGTGAGCCTGGCCTACCGGCTGCTCGGCTCCCTGGCGGACGCCGAGGACGTCGTCCAGGAGACCTACACGCGCTGGTACGCCATGCCGCGCGAACGGCAGGACGCGATCGACAATCCCGCGGCCTGGCTGACGAAGGTCGCGGGCCGCATCTGCCTGGACGTGCTCGGCTCGGCCCGCGTCCGGCGCGAGAGCTACGTGGGCGCCTGGCTTCCCGAGCCGGTCCCCGGCCGGATCGACGCCCGTCCGGGCGACGGCGACGCCGACCCGGCCGAGCGCGTCACCCTGGACGAGTCGATCAACATGGCGTTCCTGGTCGTCCTGGAGTCGATGACCCCGGCCGAGCGGGTGGCGTTCGTCCTGCACGACGTGTTCCGCTACCCGTTCGCCGAGGTCGCCGAGATCGTCGGCCGGACCCCGGCGGCCTGCCGCCAGCTGGCGGTCTCGGCCCGCCGGCGCCTGGAGGCGTCGCGGACGCCCGCCGTCCCGGTGGCGCAGAGCGCCCGCGTCGTCCGCGACCTCAGGCGGGCGTGGGAGGCGAAGGACATCGGCGCGCTCGTCGCCGTCCTCGCCCCCGACGCGGTCGCGGTCGGCGACGGCGGCGGTGTCGTCTCGGCCCTGCTCGAGCCGGTCGAGGGCGCCGAGGCGATCGCCCGCTACCTGGTCCGGGTGCTGGACATGGCGCCGGGCATGGAGGTCCTGGAGCAGACGGTCAACGCCCAGCCCGGCCTGGTCGTGCGCCACGAGGGCGCCATCGCGGTCGTGTTCACGTTCGACTTCGAGGAGGACGGCCGGGTGAAGCACCTCTGGGGCGTCCGGAACCCCGAGAAGCTCCGCCCCTGGGCGGCGTCCTGACCGGACGCCGCCCGCTCCCGGGTCAGCCGAAGCGCCGCGTGGCCCGGAGGTAGGGGAGGCAGAGGAAGGCCAGGACGGCGCTGACCGCGAGGGCCGGGGCCGCGCCGGCCGGGAGCAGGAGACCGCCGAGGCCCGTCCCGAGCGCGATGCCGCCGTACAGGGCGGCCGCGTTCAGGCCGATGACCACGGCGGTCTCGTCCGGGGCGGCGTTGATCAGGCGGACCTGCTGCGCCGGGGTCTGGAACCAGGTCGCGGTGCCCCACGCGACCATCAGGACGGCCGTCAGTGGCAGCGAGTGGACGCCCACGTGCGCCGCCCAGGCGAACGCGGCCAGCGTGACCGTGAGCCCGGTGAACCCGACCGCCTGGACGCGGACGGGCCCATGCCGGTCGACCCGCGCGCCCGAGAGCAGGTTCCCCAAGACGGCCCCGACCCCGTACAGGAACAGCAGCCACACCTCCTGGGACGGCCCGGTCCCGAGGGCCCGCAGCACCGGGACGGCGAACGCGTACAGGCCGTACCCCGCGGCGATCCCGGCCACCGTCAGCGGCAGGACGGCCAGGACGCCCGGCTCGCGGAGGGCGGCGAGGCGACGGCGCAGCGGGATGGGCGGAGCGCCGGGCAGCGCGGGCATCGCCGCGAGGACGCCGGCCGCCGCCACCGCGCACAGCGCCGCGACCAGGCCGAGCGTCGCGCGCCAGTCCAGGAACCGTCCGGCGAGGTTGCCCAGCGGGACGCCGAGCGCGGTGGCCATCGTCAGCCCGCCGATCACCACGGCCAGGGCGCGGGCCCGCTGGGCGGGCGCGACCAGGGACGACGCGACCGCGCCCGCGTTCGGGGTGAACACGGCGGCGCCGAACGCGGCCAGCACCCGGCTCGCCATCAGCAGCCCGAAGTCCGGCGCCAGCGCCGACCCGAGATTGGCCACCGCGAGGACGACCAGCGCGCCGACAAGCAGCGCCCGGCGTGGCACCCGCGCCAGCAGCGTGGCCAGAACCGGGGACAGCACGGCGTAGGTGACTGCGAACACCGTCGCCGACTGCCCGGCGGCCGACTCCGAGACGCGCAGCGAGTGGGCCATCGCGGGCAGGAAACCGGCCACCACGTAGGCGTCCGTCCCGACCGCGAACGTGCCGAGCGCGAGGATCGCCGTGGCGCCGAGCCCGCGCGCCCCGTCCCGCGCCCGAGGCTCCCCGGCGGAAACGGGGGCTTCCGTAGGACGATCTATCGGGATATTCGACATCCCTGTTCCTCTCAAAGAAAAAGGCCCGGGGGCGGGCCAGGGGTCAGTCGTTCATGCGCAGGTAGTCGCGGCGGGTGCGGTCGGCGCCCCGCGGGCTGTGCTCCATCAGGTCGGCGATGGTGTGGGCGGCCAGCTCGCGGCGCCAGGCCAACTCGGCCCGGCGCATCAGCGACGAGATGCCGCACGTCCTGGCGAACTCCGCCTCGGTGGCGTTCTCGCCGCCGACGCCGCGCTGCCGGACCTCGGTGCAGACGAAGAGGTCGAGGCCGTCCTCCAGGGCGGCGACGACCTCCATGACGGTGATCTTCTCCGGTGGCCGCGCCAGCGACCAGCCACCGCGGACGCCCGGACTGGACGCGAGGATCCCGGCCCGGCCCAGGGCCTGCAGGCGCTTCTTCAGGTACTCCTGCGGGAGGTCGAACCAGAGCGCCAGCCGCCGGATCGAGACGGGGGCCTGATCCTCCAGCCAGCCCAGGGTCACGCAGCAGTGCAGGCCCCACTCGACGCCCTCGCCCATACGCATAACCGGGACTATACGCGTCCCGGTTATGCGGGAGGGGTGCCGGGGCGGTCAGAGGCGGCCGGGGGAGCCGGTGCCGGCGCCGCGCAGGAGGGTGTCGACGACGAGCGTCGCCAGGGTGCCGGTGTCGTCCCCGTCCGTGCGGTGCAGGGTCGCCTGGTGGATCAGGCCGTAGTACGCGCGCCGCGTCCAGGTGATGTCGACGTCGTCGCGCAGGACGCCCGCGTCCTGCGCCCGGCGCAGCAGGCGCTCGCACGTCTCGCGGATCCCGGCGGTCACGTGCGCTACGTCCGGGGCGGGCGACGACGCCTGGTTCATCGCGAACGCCCAGTCGAGTTTCACCTCGAGGACGTTCGCGGTCGTCTGGTAGAGCGCGACCAGCGGCGGCGCGGTGTCGGGGTGGGCCGCCTCGACCGCGTCCGCGAGGCGCCGGACGGCCCACGTCCCGAGGGCCTCGACGAGGGCCTCGCGGGTGGCGAAGCGCCGGTGCACGGTCGTCCGGGCTACCCCGGCGGCCTCGGCGATCTGCTCCATCGTGGCCGCCGGGTCGCGGGCGAGGGTCCGCTCGGCCGCCTGGAGGATCGTCGTCACCGTCCGCTCGGCGTCCGCGCGGAGTGGACGGGTGCCCTTCGGTGAGGTCGCGTGCTCCTGAGTTGTCATGCCCAAAGTATACGGATGAGTCGCCGTTTGCGGGCTACTTGCAACATGGATGTTGCAAGTAGTACGTTCATCGCATCGCAGTTGATGCGGCTAACGAAAACTTTGAGGGTGAGTCATATGGAGTACACGCGTCTCGGACGTAGCGGCCTGTCGGTGTCCCGGCTGGTCCTCGGCACGATGAACTTCGGCATGAAGGCGTCCGAGGAGGACAGCCACGCGATCATGGACGCCGCGCACGGGCACGGCGTCAACTTCTTCGACACCGCGAACGTGTACGGCCGGGAGCACGGCGACGGCGCCACCGAGGAGATCATCGGACGCTGGTTCGCCCAGGGCGGCGGACGGCGCGAGAAGACCGTCCTCGGCACGAAGGTGTACATGCGGGTGGGGGACGGGCCGAACGACGGCGGCCTGTCCGCGCTGCACATCCGGCGCGAGGTCGAGAAGTCGCTGAAGCGCCTGCAGACCGACTACATCGACCTGTACCAGATGCACCACATCGACCGGAGCACTCCGTGGGAGGAGATCTGGGAGGCGTTCAGCGTCCTGCGCCAGCAGGGCAAGGTGCTGTACTTCGGGTCGTCCAACTTCGCCGGGTGGAACATCGCGCAGGCGCAGGAGGCCGCCCGGACGCGGCACTTCCTCGGCCTGGTCAGCGAGCAGTCGATCTACAACCTGATGTCGCGCTGGGTGGAGCTGGAGGTGCTGCCCGCGGCCAAGCACTACGGCGTGGGCCTGATCCCGTGGTCGCCGTTGCACGGCGGGATGCTCAGCGGCGTCCTGCGCAAGCACCGCGAGGGCGTCGCCGAGCGCAGCGGCAAGGGCCTGTGGGCCGAGACGCTCGAGCGGCACCGCGACACGCTGGAGGAGTACGAGAAGCTGGCCGCCGACCTCGGTGAGAACCCGGCGCACGTCGGCCTGGCCTGGTTGCTCGCGCAGGAGGGCGTGACCGGCCCGATCATCGGCCCCCGGACGGTCGAGCAGCTGGACGGCTCGCTGCGCGCCCTCGACATCACCCTCGACGCCGACACCCTCGCGAAGCTGGACGAACTGTTCCCGGCGCCCGGCCTGAACGGCGCCAAGCCCGCCCCCGAGGCGTACGCCTGGTAGGCCCCGTGCGGCGTCGGGGAGGCGCCACCCGTCGAGCGTCCGGCCTTCCGGGGCGGACGCTCGACGGGTAGCGTCCGAGACGGAACCTCCCTGACCGTCGAGATGGTGGAGGACGTCGCATGAGCGCACCCGCCGAGCAGGTCGTCAGGCTCACGTCGCTGTCTCCGGGCGCGGGATGCGCCTGCAAGCTGCCCCTCTCCAAGCTGGAGGGGCTGTTCGCCTCGCTCGGGCCGGGATTCGCGCCCGCGTCCGGCGACCTGCTGGTCGGCGCGGCCGAGGGCGACGACGCGGCCGTGATGCGGCTGGACGACGAGCGCGCCCTCATCCTCACCACCGACTTCTTCACTCCGATCGTCGACGACCCGTACGACTGGGGACGGATCGCCGCCACCAACGCGCTCTCCGACGTGTACGCGATGGGCGGCCGTCCGCTGATGGCGGTGAACCTCGCCGCGTGGCCCGGCGACGACCTGCCCGTCGAGACGCTCGGCGAGGTGATGCGCGGCGGCGCGGACGCGGCGTCGGCCGGCGGATGCCTCGTCGTCGGGGGCCACACCATCAGCGACCCCGTGCCGAAGTACGGCATGGCGGTCGTCGGCATGGCGCACCCCGACCGGCTGTTCGCCATCGACCGGGCGACCGCGGGGAGCCGCCTGGTCCTGACGAAGGCCATCGGGACGGGGGTCGTGTCGACCGGGCTGAAGCGCGGCGAGGCGGATCCGGACACGGTCGCCGCGGCGGTCGCGTCCATGACCACGCTCAACGCCGGGGCGTCCGAGGCCGCGCTCGCCGCCGGGGTGCGCGCCGCCACCGACGTCACCGGGTTCGGGCTGCTCGGTCACCTGCACCGGATGGCGCGCGCCGCCGGGCTGGCCGCCGAGATCCGCGCCGAGAGCGTCCCGCTGCTGCCGGGCGCCTTCGACCTGGCCGCCGCTGGATACGTCCCGGGCGGGACGAAGGCCAACATGACGTACCTGTCCGAGTTCGTCGCCGTCGCGGACGGGGTCCCGCTGGAGCTGGCCGTCCTGCTGCACGACGCGCAGACGTCCGGCGGGCTCCTCCTCGTCGTCCCGGACGACCCGGACGACCTCATCGCCGACCTGCGCGGACGCGGCCTGCCCGCCGCGCTCGTCGGACGCGCCGTCGAAGGCGAACCGGGTCGCGTCACCGTCTCCTAGGCGTCCCTCGCGGACTCCACATGGAGCAGGGTAGGAAGGTCGGAGGACTGAGAGGAGAGACGATGTCGCAGGTGGGCGGAGACCGAGGCCATCCGCTGTTCGCCCGGTACTACGCGCGGATGATCTCGACGCTGGACCGGGAGCTCGCCCCGACCCGCGCGGAACTGCTCAAGGGCCTGCGCGGCGACGTCATCGAGATCGGCGTGGGGACCGGCTCCACCTTCCCGTTCTATCCGCCCGAGGTCGACCGGATCCTGGCGGTGGAGCCCGAGGGCCGCCTCCGGGAGGCCGCCGAGGACGCCGCCGGACGCTCCCCGATCCCGATCGAGGTCGTGCCGGGCACCGCGGCGCGGCTTCCCGCCGTGGACGCGTCGTTCGACGCGGCGGTGACCTCGCTGGTGCTGTGCAGCGTCCCCGACCGGGCGGCGGCGCTGGCCGAGGTGCTCCGCGTGCTGCGTCCGGGCGGTGAGCTGCGGTTCTTCGAGCACGTCCGCGCCGGGACCCCCGGACGGGCGCGGCTGCAGGACCTCCTCGACGCCACCGTCTGGCCCCGGATGGTCGGCGGCTGCCGGACAGGGCGCGACACGGTCGCCGCCGTCCGGAAGGCGGGTTTCGAACTCGAACGGCTCGACCGGCTGGGCCGCGCCGACACCGGCCTGCCCTTCCCGACGGCCCCGCAGGTCCTGGGCATCGCGCGCCGCCCGGCCTGACCCTGACTCGGTCGGGCGTCAGTCGCGCGGGTCGGCGCGCAGGTAGGTCAGGACGGCGCGGACGCGGCGGTGGTCGTCCTCGCCCGGAGGCAGGTCCAGCTTCGCCAGGATGCCGCGGATGTGCTTGGCCACCGACGCGTCGCTGACCACCAGGGCGCGGGCGATCGCCGCGTTCGAGCGGCCCTCGGCCATCAATCCCAGCACCTCGCGTTCGCGCGGGGTGAGCACGGCGAGCGGGTCGCGGCGGCGCAGCAGCAGGCGGCGGACGACCTCCGGGTCCACGGCGGTGCCGCCCGCCGCGACCCGGGCCACCGCCTCGGCGAACTCCTCGATGTCGCCGATCCGGTCCTTCAGCAGGTAGCCGACGCCCGCGCCGCCCCGGGACGTCAGCAACTCGGTGGCCGAGTCGCGCTCGACGTACTGGCTGAGGACGAGAACCGGCGGGCCGGGACGTGTCGCGCGCAGCTCCAGCGCCGCCCGCAGTCCCTCGTCCGAGAAGCCCGGCGGCATCCGGACGTCGGTGACCACCAGGTCGGGATCGTGCTCGGCCACGGCGGCGAGCAGCGCCGGGGCGTCGCCGACCGCCGCGACCGTCCGGTGCCCGAACCGCCGGAACAGGCCGGGCAGCCCTTCGCGCAGCAGCAGGCCGTCCTCGGCGAGGACTATCCGGAGGGGGCGGTCGGGATCCACGGAAGCTCCACGCGCAGCACGGTCGGTCCCTGGGGAGGGCTGGTCAGCGACAGCCTGCCATCGACGGCCGCGACCCGCGCGGCCAGCCCGGTCAGCCCCGTCCCGGCCGCCGGGTCGGCTCCGCCGACGCCGTCGTCGTGGACCTCCAGCGCGAGGACGCCCGCCTCGACCCCGCCCCGGACCGCCGCCCGCCCGGCGCGGCTGTGCTTGGCGACGTTCGCGAGCGCCTCGCTGACCACGAAGTACGCGGTGCTCTCCAGGGCGCGCGGCAGCCGTCCGGGCAGCTCCAGGTCGACGTGGACGGGCACGGGGGAGCAGTCCGCCGCGTCCTCGACGGCGGCGAGCAGGCCGCGGTCGCTGAGCACCCCGGGGTGGACGCCCCGGATCAGCCGCCGCAGCTCGTCCAGGACGAGCTTGGACTCCCGGTGCGCCTGCTCCACCAGCGCGGACGCCTCGTCCCCGGTGCCGATCCGCGCCAGCCCGAGCGTCATGGTCAGCGCGACGAGCCGCTGCTGCGCTCCGTCGTGCAGGTCCCGCTCGATGCGCCGCCGCTCGACCTCGAACGCGTCCACCAGCTCGGCCCGGGACCTGGTCACCGCCGCGAGACGCCGCCCCAGCTCGCCCTCACGACCGGCGAGCAGCACCCGCGCGAGCGCGCCGCGCGCGGCGGCGGCCACGGTCAGGACGTACGCGGCGACGGGCAGCAGGACCAGTCCGGCCGGCACCAGCGCCCACGCCTGCCCGGCACTGCTCACCGACACGAGCTTCAGCACCTGGATCCGGTCGTCGCCGGGGTCGGCGAACGACTGCGCGTACGGCGCAGAGAGCAGCGCACACGGGACGATCAGGGTCATGACCAGCGCGGCCAGGTCGAACACCCACAGCACGGTCGCCATCAGCAGCGCGTACGCCAGCTCCCGCCAGGTCGCCTGCTCCTGGTACCGGCACATCACCCGCGCCCGCACTCCCGGACGCGCCGGACGCACATGCCCGTCCAGCGCCGGACGCCGGTCGACCAGCCCCAGGCGCCACCGCTCGAACGCGGCGAGCGGCACCCCGCACAACCCCAGCGCGACCAGCACCGGGATGCCGACCAGCACGACCGAACCGACCGCCCCGAGGACGAACACGGGCAGCAGGACCAGCAGCGACGCGCATCCCCCGACCGCGCCGCCGGCCAGGTACGCCATCGCCCGCCACGGCCAGCCCGTCAGCAGGAAACGCCGCGTGAGGAGGGCCTGCCATGCCGTCGTGCTCACCATGCGGACACCGTAGGACAGAACGGCCTCCGAGCCCGCACCGCCACCGGACGGGCGAGGAAAGGTAGCGCCTGCGCTACCGCGAAGAGTGGCACTGGCGGCGCTGTGCCGTCGCCGGTCCGCCGATTGACTTCCGGGCATGGATGACGTGGTTCAACTCCCGTCGCTCACCGCCGACCTGCTGCGCCGCCTGGCCGACGAGCGGCGGCAGACGATCATCATGGCCACGCACGAGCAGGTCGCCGCGCACGTCACCCGGCTGGAGGCGCGCGCGTGCTGAGCATCGCCCTGTCCACGCTGCGGACGCGCCGCCTCTCCCTGGCCGGGACGTTCGTCGCGCTCGCCCTGGGCGTGGCCATGACCGCCGCCATGGGCCTCGCGCTCGCCGCGACGCTCGACCCGGCGCACCGGCCGAGGCCGGAGCGGTTCGCGCAGGCCGACGCGGTGGTCCGGCCCGTCCGGACGTTGACCGTGACGGCGGGCTCGAGGACGCAGCACCGGGCGCTCGAAGCCTCGAAGGGGCTGCCGCCCGAACTCGTCGCGAAGGTGAGGGCGGCCGTTCCGGCCGTCGCGGACCGGAGCTTCCCCGCACATGTGGTCGGCGACGGCCCGACGAACCTCGGGCACCCCTGGTCGGTGGCGCGGTTCGGCGGGTACCGGCTCGTCGCGGGGACCGGTCCGCGCACGTCCGGCGAGATCGTCCTCGCTGGTGGGGACGGGCGGCCGGGCGAGCGCGTCGACGTGGTGACCGGCGCCGACATCCGGACGTACACGGTCTCCGGCGTCACCGCGCAGTCCGGGTTCGAGCACGCCGTGTTCTTCGCCGACCGCGAGGCCGCGCGGCTGTCCCCGCGCGTGGACGGCCTGGCGGTCACGGGCTCAGCAGGCTCCGCGGCCGCTGCGGACGCCGCACGCCGCGCCGCCGGGACGTCCGCCGAGGTGCTCACCGGCGTGTCCCGGCACGAGGCCGACCCCGACCCGGACCGCGAGCGCCGCGCGCTGAACGACACCGGCGTGCTGCTCGGCGTCGCCGCGGGCGTCGCCGGGTTCGTCGCGGTGTTCGTCGTGGCGTCCACGTTCGCGCTGGCCGTGGCGCAGCGGCGGCGCGAGCTGGCGCTGCTGCGCGTCATCGGGGCGACGCCGAGGCAGGTCCGGCGGATGCTGACGGCGGAGTCGCTGCTGGTCGGCCTGGCCGCCTCGGCCGTGGGCTGCGCCCTGGCGCCGATGGCCGCGAGGCTCCTCGGGCGGTGGCTCGTGCGGCACGGGCTCGCGCCGTCGTGGTTCGGTGTCCCCCTGTCGGCCTGGCCGCTCGTGATCGCGTTCCTGACCGGCCTCACGGTGTCGCTGCTCGGAGTGGTGGCGGCGTCCCGGCGGGCGGGACGGGTGCGTCCGGCCGAGGCGCTGCGGGAGACCTGCGTGGAGGGACGCGCTATGACGCCTGTCCGGTGGCTGCTCGGGCTGGCCGCGTTCGGCTCCGGCCTCGCGACCATGGCCACGACCGCCGTGAGCGATCCGGCCTCGGCGGCGAACCGCAAGGGGTACACCCCGGCGATCATGTTGCTGATCACCGGCGCCGCACTGCTCGCGCCCGTCGTCGTGCCCCGGGTGACGCGGCTGCTCACCTGGCCGCTGACCCGCTCCGGCGGCGCCACCGGGCTGCTGGTGCGGGAGAACACCCTGGCCGCGGCCCGCCGGACGGCGGCGGTCGCCGCGCCCGTCCTGGTCACGGTCGGGCTGGCCGGCGCGCTGCTCGGCACGGGCTCCTCGGTGGACGCGACCAGGGCCGCCGAGGCACGGCAGCGCGTCCGCGCGGACTTCGTCGTCCGGCCGGACGGCGGTGGCGGCGCCGTCAGCGACGTGGCGCTGAACCGGGTGCGGTCCGTTCCGGGAGTGGAGGCCGTGCCGGTAGGGCGGACGCCGGTGTACGCGGTCGGCGACGGCGGGACGCTCCGCCGGTTCGACGCGCGGATCGTCCGGGGGAGTGACCTGGGCAGGACCGAGCGGCTGGAGGTGAGCGGCGGCGCGATCACCGGCCTCGGCGACGACGCGCTGGTCGTGGACGAGGGGTGGGAGCGGAGGCCCGGCGATCGCGTGGACCTGTGGCTCGCCGACGGCACCCGCGCCTCCGTGCGCGTGGCGGCGGTCCTGAAGAGCGGCCTGGACGACGGCGCGACCTACCTGACGTCCGCGCACGGCGGCCCGTCCCCGACCGGACGCGTCGACGTGATCGTCCGCGCGGGCGCCGACCGCTCCGCGGTGGCCCGTGAGCTGCGCGCCGCGACCAAGGGGCTCGGTGTGGAGACCGTCTCCGCGCGTTCGGCCGACGGGACGTCCGGAACGGGGCGGAGCAGCAGGTTGGGGATCCTGGTGACGCTGGGCATCGCCCTCGCCTACTGCGGGATCGCGGTCGCGAACGCCCTGGCCATGGCGGCGGCCGACCGGTCACGCGACCAGGCCGTCCTGCGCCTGTCCGGCGCGACGCCGCTCCAGGTCGCGCGGGTCGCGGTGGGCGAGGCCCTCGTGGTGGTGTGCGTGGGCGTGGTGCTGGCCTTGGCGGTCACGGCGGTCGGCCTCGCCGGGACGTGGGTGGCGCTGAGCCGCGTGACCGGCGCGACGTCGCTCGTCGTCCCTTGGCAGCCGCTCGCCGCCACCGCCGGTGTCTGCGCGCTCATCGCCCTGGCGGCCACGCTCGTCCCGATCGTCCGGCCGCCGCGGACCGGCGCCACCGCCGCCGGCCTGCGCGACTGACCCTCACCGGCGGGGTGACCTCCGGCGGACGGTCCGCAGCCGCGAGGTCACCCGCTCGGACGACGCGGACACGACCACCGACCGCGCCCGGACGTCCGCCTCGGCGACCCAGAACCGGTCACCGAACACCAGGACGTCCACGGGCACGTCCACGCCCCGGCCGGTGAACGAGACCCGCACCGGCGCACCGTCCGGCGGGAGCTGGCCCCAGGCGAGCACCCACCCCCGCCCCCGCACCGCGCCGCGCAGCAGCGACCGGGTGAAGCCGTCCGCCACGGTCACGTCGTACAGGCCGCCGTGGACGTGGACCTCCAGTGCGACGCGGCCGCGGGTCCCCCGGGCCAGGCGCGCCCGGCACCGGTCGGAGCCGAGTCCGTCCAGCTCGTCCGCCGTGTCCCGCGTGGACTCCAACTCCATGACCGTCATCCCCGAACCTCGCCTTCAGCAGCTTGTGCCTCCAGCATCGGGGAGCGCGACGCGGCTGTCGGTAGCTCCTGATTCCGTCCGACGGTGGTGCTGGCGCTACCTCTCCGGAGACGGCGTGACGGTGTCGTACGTCGCGCGGTTGGCGATCACGTCGTCCATGTGGGTCTCGGCCCAGGTCTTCAGGCCGCGCACCATGTGGCGCAGCGAGAGGCCCAGGTCGGTCAGCTCGTAGGTGACCGTGACGGGCACGGTGGGCTCCACGGCGCGGCTGATCAGCCCGTCGCGCTCCAGCGCGCGCAGAGTCTGGGTCAGCATCTTCTGGCTGACACCGTCCAGCGTGCGGGACAGTTCCGAGTAGCGCATCGCCCGGGGTTCACCGGGGGCGCAGTCGTCACCCGGACGCGAGCCCTCCCCGCCGAGGGCGGCGAGGATCAGCGCGACCCACTTGCCGGAGATCAGGTTGAGCAGGTCGCGGCTCGGACACGCCGCCAGGAAGGCGTTGTACTCCACCTTCGACCGTTCCCGCTCCTGGGCCCGCCGCTGAGCCGCCGTCGTCGTCGCCACCGCTCGCTCCTTCGCCGCACGAGGTGTGCTACGCACTTTCAGGTGCCTACTTCCTATAAGGAAGCTACTACCCCAGGGTGGACGAGGAGCCGCGAAGGCTCCCTCCGCAACACACCACCAAGGACGAAGACAGAGGTACGAGCATGTCCTCCCACTCCCTTCCCGGCGGCACCTGGACCTTGGGCGATATGCCCGTCTCCCGGTTCGGGTACGGCGCCATGCAGCTCGCCGGTCCCGGGGTCATGGGCCCGCCCGCCGACCGGGACGGCGCACTGGCCGTCCTCCGCGAGGCCGTGGACCTCGGCATCACGCACATCGACACCGCCGGGGCCTACGGCCCGCGCGTCACCAACCGGCTGATCCGGGAGGCGCTGCATCCCTATCCCGACGGGCTGCACGTCGCGACCAAGGTCGGCGCGATCCGCGACGAGCAGGGCGGCTGGCCCCCGGCCCGGCGACCCGAGGACCTGCGCTGCGCCGTCCACGAGAACCTCGAGGATCTCGGCCTGGAGACGCTCGACCTGGTCGACCTCCGGCTCGGCGACGCCGAGGGGCCTCGGCCCGAGCCGGTCGCCGAGGCGTTCGGAACGCTCGTCGAGCTCCAGCGGCAGGGCCTGATCCGGCACCTCGGCGTGAGCAACGCGACGGCCGAACAGGTCGCCGAGGCCCGCGCGATCGCGCCGATCGTGTGCGTGCAGAACATGTACAACCTGGCCTATCGGCAGGACGACGCGCTGATCGACGAGCTCGCGGCGGAGGGCGTCGCCTACGTGCCCTTCTTCCCGCTCGGCGGCTTCACCCCGCTGCAGGCCTCGGCGTTGTCGAACGTCGCCGCCCGGCTGGACGCGACACCGATGTCGGTCGCCCTGGCCTGGTTGCTGCAGCGGTCACCGAACATCCTGCTGATCCCCGGCACCTCCTCGGTGGCGCACCTGCGCGAGAACATCGCCGGTGCGGGACTCGTCCTCGCCGGCAAGGACCTCGCCGAGCTGGACGAGATCGGCCGCTGACGGAGCGCCTCCAGGGACAGGCGTGCCCGGACGCGCGGTCAGGCCGGGGACGCGCCGAGGTTGCGCAGGCCGACCGCCGCGACGTGGGCCATCGCGCGCAGCTCCTCCTCGAGGGCCCGCCGTCCTTCGGAGGTGAGCCGGACGGGCCGCTGGCGGCCCTCGCCGTCCAGATGCTCGACGAAGCCCTTGGCCTCGAGCCGGGTGAGCGCGCCGTACAGGCTGCCCGGCCCGAGCCGGCTCCCGGTGAGTTCCTCGATCGCGGTGTTGATGGCGTAGCCGTGCATCGGGCCGTTCGCCAGCACGCACAGCACGAGCGTCTGCGAGTCGTTGACCTGCACGGATCCCCCTCCGATGTGTCCTGGTACGCGTCAAGTATCAGGCAGCGGCGGTCCGCCGCGCGAACGGGGCGGGGCCGTTCATCGCCAACTAATACACAACGCGTACTACGGGGCGCGTACTATTGGCGTGTGGAACCTTTCGGGAAGGCGCCCGTGCGGGCGGGCGTGATCGGGATGAGCCTGGTGGCGGCGGGCCTGTTCGAGGCGCTGACGGTGTTCGCGACCCAGGACAAGACGGTCAGGGCGGTGAGCCCCTGGCAGGACGACCCGTACGATGCGGCCGTGTCGCTCTGCCAGTTCGCGGTGCCGATGCTCGCGGCGGTCGTCCTGCTGCGGCTGCCCGTCTGGCGCGCGCCCGGCGGCCCGGACCGCGCGCAGCAGACGGCGCGCGCGGCCGGGGCGATGCTCGCGCTCGTCGCGCTGACCCTCGTCGCCGAGTGGGCCGCCGTCATCGGCCGCGTCGGCCACGCGGACTGGAACGGCTGGACGTCGTTCCTGATCGGCGGCCTGGTGGCGAACTCGCTGCTCACGGGGTTCGTGATGGCGCTGCTGTGGCGGGGACGCGCGCCGCGCGGCTCGTCCGGCCGATGGAGCCACGACTGGCTCGGCGACGTCCTCCTGCTCGGGGCACGGGCCCCGGTGCTGCGACGCTGGGCCCGTCCGGAGGTCGCCGACCGGGTGCGGCGGCACGCCCTGGCCGTGTTCACCACGGCGAGCCTGGTGGCCGCGACCGGGATCACCGCCGCGCAGGCGATCGGCGAGCGGTGGACCGACCCGCTGCTCGCCACCTGGATGTTCGCCGTCGAGCTGACGGCCTTCCTGACGTTCTGCCTGCTGACGAATGCCGTCGCCGGTTTCCTCGCCCGTCCGCCGCGTCCGCGGGGATGGCGCGTGGCCGAGACCTCGTTCGTCGTCGGGGCCGTCGCGACCCACCTCGTGGCCGCGTTCCGGAACGCGCTGTGGCCCGGCCCGACGCCGATCACGTCCGTGCCGACGGTGTTCGCCCTCACGTTCGGCGTGGGCCTGGCCTTCGGCGTCGCCGCGGTCCTTCTCCTGCTCGGCCCGGCGGGGCGGCTCGGCTCCCGCGCGGGCTAGCGGTTCCGTCCGGCGGACCGTCGTTCAGCGGAAGAGTTCCCGGGCCCGGCGGGCCACCTCGTCCGGCCTGAGGTCAAGCGTGGATCAGGGCGCGGGCCGCAGGACCGACAGAAGGGTCGTCTGGAGGACGCCCGCCGCGCCGTCCCGGTCGAGCGCGCCGGCGGCGACGTCGTCCGCGGCGGCGTGGAGCAGTGCGTAGACGGTCGTGACCAGCCAGTCCGTGGTCAGGTCCGTCCGGAACGCGCCGGTGGAGCGGCCGCGTTCGACCAGTGCGCGGACGGCCTCCATCGGCTGGTCGTGGTGCTCGCGGACCTCCTCGGCGGGCAGCGCTCGGACCGCCGCCTCGTGCAGGCGTCCGTAGCGGCTGAGGACCGGCCAGCTCTCGCGGATCAGCCGCGCGAACGCCACGTCCGGCGGGTCGCCGTCCTCGCCGCCCGCGGCTCCGGTCACCGCGGCCATGCTCTCCTCGATGGCCCGCGTGAGGACGGCCCGGACGAGGTCCTCGCGGGACGGGAAGTGGGCGTACACCGTGACGCGCCCGACGCCCGCGGCCTTGGCGATGTCGCCGACGCCGGCGTCCGGCGCGCGGGCGAGCAGATCGGTCGCGGCGTCCAGGATCGCGGCGATGTTGCGTTCGGCGTCCGCGCGGCGGCGCGTGGTTCCCGCACTCGGCATGGCCCCCACCCTACCCCGTAAGTCGAACAAGCCTGTTGGATTTCGCCTCCGGGTCGGGGTACCTTAAATCGAACAGTGCTGTTCGGTTTATGTCCCTTGTTCAGAGGAGAAGTCCGGTGGCCCACCCCCACGCCCCCCACGACCCGCACCCGGCCCAGGGCGCGCACGCAGCGCACGGCGAGGCGCACGGCCACGCAGCGCACGGCGGCGCGCCCGACCCGCGCCGCTGGCGGGCCTTGGTCCTGCTGAGCATCGCCCAGTTCATGCTCATCCTGGACGTCACGGTCGTCAACGTCGCGCTGCCCGACATCGGCGCCGACCTGCACCTCGGCCGCACCGCCCTGACCTGGGCCGTGACCGCCTACACGCTGTTCTTCGGCGGCCTGATGGCGCTCGGCGGACGGCTCGCCGACGCGTTCGGCGCCCGCCGCGTCCTGCTGACCGGCCTGGCGCTGTTCACCGTCGCCTCGCTCGCGACCGGCCTCGCCGGGAACGCCGCCCTGCTGCTGGGCGGACGCGTCGCCCAGGGCATCGGCGCGGCGCTGCTGTCCCCGGCGGCGCTGTCCACCATCACGACCGGTTTCCACGGGCCCGAGCGGAACAAGGCCCTCGGCGTCTGGGCGTCCCTCGGCGGGATCGGCTTCGCCGCGGGCGTCCTGTTCGGCGGCGCGCTCACCGCCGGACCCGGCTGGCGCTGGGTGTTCTTCGTGAACGTCCCGGTCGGGCTGGTCCTGCTCGCCGTCCTGCCCGCCACGCTCGGCGCCGCGCGCGCAGCGGCCCCGCGCGACCTCGACCTGCTCGGCGCGGCCACCGTCACCGCGGCCACCGGCTCGTTCATCTACGGCATGGTCCACGCGGGCGACGCCGGGTGGCCCACCCTCGGGACGCTGCTGCCGCTGGCCGCCGCCGTCCTGCTCTACGCGCTCTTCGCCCTGGTCGAGCGGCGTGTCCGGAACCCGCTGATGAACGTCCGCATGCTGGGTCGCCGTCCGGTCGCCGTCGGCGGGTTCCTGATGCTGATCGGGTCCGGCCTGCTGATCTCGATGTTCTTCCTCGGGTCGCTCTACCTCCAGCACCTGCGGGGGATCGGCGCGCTGCGGACCGGCCTGCTGTTCCTGCCCGCCGCGTTCGCCACCGGGGTCGGCGCCCACCTCGCCGGACGCCTCGTCGGGACGGTCGGACGCCGCCCGGTCGCCGTCGCCGGCCTCGGCCTGGTGGCGACCGGCACCGGCCTGCTGACGCTCCTCCCGTCGACCGGGAGCGTCGCCCTGCACTTCCTGCCCGGCATCACGATCGCCGCGGCGGGCGTGGGACCGGTGTTCGTCACCGCCACCACCTCGGCGCTCGCGCACGTCACGCACTCCGAGGCCGGGCTGGTCTCCGGCGTCGTCAACACCTTCCACGAGCTGGGCGCGGCGATCGGCGTGGCGCTCGCCTCGACGCTCGCCGCCTCCGGCATCGCCGCCGCGCCGTCCGTCGACGGCTTCACCCGCGCGTACACCGCGTTCGCGGTCACCGCCGGCGTGGCCGCCGTCCTGTCCCTGTGGCTCGTCCCGCCCGGAAAGCCGGAGATGACCGGCGGTCCGCACGTCCACTGAAAGGCCCCGGGTCCCTTGCCGCTCTCCGGCCGGGGACCCGGTGTCCGTCAGACGCGGTGCGCCATCGGCGCGATCTTGGCGGGGTTCATCAGCCAGTGGATCTGGTCGACACCGCCTTCGGAGACGCCGAGAGCGACCACGGCGGACAGCTCGCCGTCCCTGCTGAGCACAGCCGCGGGCTGCCCGTTCACCTCGGCCACCCGCACGTCCGCGCCCGCCCAGAAGTGATCCGCGAACGCCCGGACGTACTTCGCGACGCGTTCGGCGCCCACCACCGGGAACCGCGAGGCCCGGACGGCCCCGCCGCCGTCGGCGTAGCTGACCACGTCCTCCGCGAGGATCTTCTCCAGCCCGGAGAGATCCCCGACGCGGGCGGCGGCCACGAACGCCTCCAGCAGGCGGCGCTGCTCGGACGTGTCCACCGGGGCACGGCGCCCTGCCCGCACATGCCTGCGGGCCCGGCTGACCAGCTGCCGGGCCCCCGGCACGCTGACCTGGACGATGTCGGCGATCAGCGGGTACGGGTAGTCGAACGCCTCGCGGAGCACGTACGCCGCGCGCTCGGTGGGCGACAGCCGCTCCAGCAGGAGCAGCACCGCGAAGCCCAGCGCCTCGTCCCGCTCGGCCCCGAGGTACGGGTCGTCGGCCGTCTCCACCGGCTCCGGCAGCCACGGCCCGACATAGCTCTCCCGCCGGACCCGCGCCGACTGCAGGACGTTGATCGCCAGCCGCGTGGTCGTCGTCGCGAGGAACGCGACGGGGTCGGCCACGGCGGCGCGGTCGTAGGACTGCCAGCGCAGCCACACCTCCTGCAGGAGGTCCTCGGCCTCGGTGACGCTGCCGAGCATGCGGTAGGCGATGCCGAACAGCCTCGGCCGCGCCTCGGCGTAGACCGCCAGGGCGTGGTCGAGCCCGTCCGCACCGTCCGCCGCCGGACGGCCCGCGCCGTCCGCCCCCGCCACGGCCTCACCCACGATGATCGCCCCATTCCCCAGGTTCCGGGGCCGGTGATCAGGTGTCTCCGGCCCTCGGACAGCTCTGACAGGACAGCCCGCCGATCTGTGACAGTCCGTCAGGAGGAATTCAGGACGCTCGGGGTGAGGACGGCGGCGCCGGTCAGGCCGCGTCCCCCTCGCCGCCCTCCTCGGGGACGTACTCGAAGGTGGGCCCGGCGGTCATGCCGTCCCCGTCGGGCATCCTCATCAGGGCCTGGGCCTGGCCCTTGAGCTTGTACATGGCGCCGACCGCGGGACGCAGCATCGTCGGGTCGCCGTTGAACGCCACCTCCAGCATCTGCAGGAGCGTCCCGTAGGTCCGGTTGAACTCCTCCTGCGCGACGCGGACCGGGTGGCCCGGCGCGTGGTCGTCCAGGCGCGGGTTGGGACGCATCGGGGCGACGCCCTCCAGGTCCACCGCGATTTCCTCGCCGGTCGGCCCGGACTGCGGGGTGTCGCCGCGCCGGTGGCGGCGTCCGGCGCGGAGCTCCTGGAAGCGGTAGTAGTGCGCGACCTCGTCCCGCTCGGGGTGGTGGACGCTGGGGTCGCCGTCCCAGACCGTGCCGCGCGAGCCGCCCTCACCCTGCTCGACGATCTCCTCGATCGCCTTCAGCGCCGTCTTCAGGTCGGTCACCGCGACCATCTCGCCCGCGGTGTGCTGGAAGTGGGACGACCGGACCTGCGACGACGGGTCGCCGGTGAAGACCTTCTCCTCGCCGAGCCGGTCGCACAGCTCGCGCAGCCCGGCCTCGACGGAGTCGTAGAACTGCCCGATCGTCTCGTAGCCCTCGCCCTCCGCGGCCGCGCCGGGCGGCGCGGGCCGCTCGAGGCGGAGGAACATGTCGAGCGCGTCCGGGCCGAACGGCAGCAGTGACAGTTCGAGGGACGGGTCGGCGTGCGGCATGCGCCGGGGGTGGGGGGTCAGCACCTGCGGCGGGTCGAGGCGCGGGGTGCCGCCGACGGCGTTCAGCAGGTTCGCGGCCAGCGCCAGGTGCAGCATCTCCTCGACGAAGACGCCGGCCACCGCCTCGACGGCGTCGGGGTTGCGGTCGGGGTCGAGGGAGTAGAGGGCGCTCATGTAGGGCGGCAGCGTCGCGTGTTCCAGCTCGATCGCCCACTGCAGGTGCTCGCGAAGGTCCTCGATCGTCGAGATGCCCGGGGCGGACTGCGGTCGTGTTGCCTGGCTCAAAGTGTTCTCTCGCTTCAATTCGGAAAGCTGGTTCAGCGCTCGGGGGTGTCGGGACGGGAGCCGTGTTCCAGCTCCCGGGCGGCGCCGAGGAGGTTGCGGAGCCCGATCTCCTCGCGCTCGGCGTCGGCGGGGTCGAACGCCCATTCCGCGACGGGCAGGCCGGCGACCCACCCGGCGTCGCTGGACTCGGTGAGGCTCAGCTCCACCTCGATCTCCGCCTCGAACTCGACCTCGAACTCGTTGTCGCCGGTCGGACGGCTCATCTCACTCCTTCACAGATGGTTCAGTTCGGCGGCGCCGGGCGGGGCGCGGGCCGCCGGACGGCGTGCACCAGCCGGACCGCGATCTGCCCGGCGTCGAACAGCCGGGTGAACCGCTCGCCCTGCCGGTCGGCGAGCGCCATCGCCCGGTCGTCCCGGTGCCGGGACGCGACGACCGCGGCGACCCGCTCGGCCCTGCGCTTCCAGGACGGCGGCACGTCCTCCGGACGGTCGATCTGCCGGACCGGGACGAACCCCGCCGCGTCCAGGAGCCCGCTGAGCTCCCGCCGGGTCGGGAAGACGTTGCCCTCCGGCGTCGGCAGGAGCTGCCGTCCCTGCGCCACGACGACGAGCAGGCCGAGCGGCCCGCCCGGCCGCAGGACGCGGTGGATCTCGCTGAGCAGGGCGGCCTTGTCCTGGACGATGTCCAGCACGCCCAGGCACCAGGCGGCGTCGACCGACCCGTCCCGGAGCGGGATGCGGGTGCCGTCCGCGGCGAGGATGGGCAGGCCGAACAGCCGCGCGGCGGCCCGTCCCGCGGCGGGCATCGGCTCCAGCAGGATCGGCCGGACGCCGAACCGCTCGGCGGCCCAGGCGGCCGGGCCGCCGAGGCCCGCCCCGACGTCCAGCAGCCGGGTTCCGGCCGACAGCCCGCACGCCTCGGCCAGCCAGGCCAGCGCGGCCGGGTTCGCGCTGCCCCGGCACGCCGCGGGGATCGCATAGGCCGCGCCGAGCCGCTCCACGGCGTCGGCGGTCCAGCCGGCCACGTCGTCGAACTCGGCCGTCAGCGCGGACCCGGACGAGGACCCGGACGAGGACCCGGACAAGGACATGGACACGGTCGACCTCCCCGATCCGGTGCGACCACGCACCGGTGCTCTCGCCACCGACGGACAGGACGTCGCCCGCCGGTGGTCGGTGGTGCGGCGATCAGGCGCCGCCGGGGCTCCTCAGGTGCTTGCGCCGGGCCAGTTCCGCCTCGTCCACCAGCACGAACATCGGCTGGTCGGGGGCGCAGAGCATCGTGACCAGGAACCGGACCGGGACGTCGTCGCGGGCGTTGCCGTCCTGGTAGTGGATGACGTCCCCACCGGGCTCCCAGAAGGCCTCACCGGCCTTGACGACCCGCTCGCCCTGCCCTTCGAGCTCGAACCGCATCTCGCCCTCCAGTACATACCCGAACGCGGGGCCGGGATGCCGGTGCGGCGGGGCGCCCGCGTCGCCGGGCGGGTACTCGATGGTCACGGTCATCGCGTGCGCGCCCGCGGGGATGGACGGCGGGGCGGCGTCCTGGACCATGGTCAGGGCGTTCATCCACGTGGGGCTGGGAGCGTCGGACACGGTGCTTCCTCCGGTTTCTCGTTGTTCCGTGCGGGTCACTTGCCGGGGGCGGGGTTGTTCGGCAGCCACTCGGCGTAGGTGATCTCGCCGAGGGCGGCGCCGTCGAGCGGCACCAGGTCCCGGTCGTGCATCTCGGCGCCGAAGTAGTGCGCCTTCGGGTCGGTGACGACCTCGCGCGTGTCGCCCCAGGCGGACAGGGCGTCGCGGAAGAACTCGTCCATCCGGTACTGCTCGGGCCCGCCGATCTCGACGCCCTTGTCGAGCGGAGCGCCGACCGCGGCCCGGCCGACGGCCTGCGCGACCTCGTCGCCCGCCATCGGCTGGAACCGCACCGGCGGGATGTGGACCGAGCCGTCGACGGTCGCCTCGTCGGCGATCCGGCGCGCGAACTCGAAGAACTGCGTCGCATGGACGATCGAGAACGGGATGCCCGAGTCCTTGATCAGCTTCTCCTGGGCGAGCTTGGCCCGGAAGTAGCCGATGTCGGGCCGCCGCCCGGTGCCGACCACCGACAGCGCGACGTGGTGGCCCACCCCGGCGCCCTTCTCGGCCGCGAGCAGGTTGCGGGTGGAGGTCTCGAAGAACTCCAGCACCGCCGCGTCCTCGAAGGACGGTGAGTTGGACACGTCGATCACCACCGACGCCCCGGCCAGCACGTCCGCCAGCCCCTCGCCGGTGAGCGTGTTGACGCCGGTGTTCGGCGCGGCCGCGACCGCCTCGTGGCCGTGCTCCCCGAGCCTGGCCACGATCTTGCCGCCGATGAGGCCGGTGCCCCCGATGACCACGATCTTCATTTCTGCCCCTTTTCGGTTCCGGGCGGTGTCCGCCACCCGGTCGTCAGCTATGACCGGACGCCCCTGGTCCCTGTGACAGCTCCGCCGAAAGATCCTCCGGATCCGGAGGATCCGCTTCCGGCCGTCACGAACGGGCCGGGCCGGGCCTCGGCCCGTTCTCGCAGGTCATCCCTGCCCTGCGATGGGCCTGCATGAACGTCGTGGTGCGGATGGCCGGTGCGTCGCTGCTCGCGGCGACCGTCCCGAGGAGGGCGGTCAGGACGAGGTGAAGTCGTGGGCGACGAGCGCCGCGCGAAGCTGGGGGAGGTCTCCGGGGCAGGTCGGGTCGAGGCCCGTCAGGACGGCGACGCGCCGCAGCCGGTAGTCCACGGTGTTCGGGTGGACGTGCAGGAGCGGCGCGGCCCGCCGCCTGCTGAACTCGCTGGCCACGTACGCGCGCAGCGTCTCGAGCAGGACCGGGTGACCGGAAAGGACGCCCAGCAGGCCGGCCAGGTGCGTGCGGGCGGGCCCGGGACGGGACAGCTGGTAGTCGAGCAGCACGTCGGTGATCCGGTAGGCCCCCGGCGACCGCCCGGTGATCCGGACGATCTCCAGGATGTCCGCCGACTGCCGCGCGGCGTCGGCGACGGACGCGGCGGAGGTGGCGGCGACCCCGGCGTGGACGGCCGTGCCCGCCCGGTCCGAGATGCGGGCGACCAGGCCGGTCAGCCGCTCCCAGCCGCCGGTCAGGGCCGTCTCCGGGTCGTCCACGGGCAGCAGCGCCGTCCCGCCGTGCGCGTTGAGCGCGTGCAGCGCCCGGTCCCCGCCATGGTGGTCGATCTCCGCCTGGATGCGCCGGAGCTTGCGGCGCGCGGCGACGCTGCTGCTCACCCCCGAGTCGGTCTCGTCCGGGTGGGCGCCGAGGGCCAGGGTGAGGACGGCGTACGCCGGGGCCGGGCGGACGCCCGCGCGCCGGGCGGCCTCGCGCGGGTCCTGGCCGTCCAGCAGCGCGGACAGCACCTCGTGCCGGGCCGCCTGGTCCTGGCCGTGCAGGGCCTGGTGCTCCTCGACGTAGGCGTCCGCGACGGCCGCCGACACCAGCTGCAGGACGTCCAGCAGGATCCGCTGCACCTCGACGACGGCGTCCAGGTCGGCCGGTCCGGCGCGGACGACCAGCGCGTCCAGGCCCATCCGCCAGCCGAGGTGGTACGCCGAGAGCACCGCGCCCAGCGGCACGCCCTCCTCGGCGCGGCGGGCCGCCGAACGCGTCATCTCCGCCAGGTCGGCCGGGACGGGGAGCCGTCCGGTGCGCAGCGTCCGGACGAACACCCGCAGGTTGCCCTCGACGACGCGGGTGATGTCCCCGGCGAGCTCCTCGCGGGGGAGCACCGAGTAGGTCGGGAAACGGTCGGCGAACGTCGCCACCATCCGGCGCGCCAGCGCGGGCACCTGCGCGCCGAGCAGCGAGTCCGCCGGAACCCCGCCGATCCTCGGCGCGGCGCTCCCACCGCCGGACGGCGTCGGGTTCTGCCCGCCTGGCGGCGCGGCGCCCCGCCCGCCGGAGGACGCGGGGCTACCGGCCGGTTTGGTCTCGGTCACAGGATCTCCCGCCCATCTCTGGATATTTCCCTGATGGTCATCGGGCCCGGCGGGCTGAGTATTGCATCGCCCCCCAAGGAGGACCCCGTGCCCCTCAGAGCCCGTCCCCTGCTCCGCCGGACCCTCGTCACCCTCGTCCCCGCGGCTCTCGCGGCCCTCGCGCTCGCGCCCGCCGCCCGCGCGGCCGCGCCCGAGTACGTCGCGCTCGGCGACTCGATGGCGTCCGGCCCGCTGATCCCCGACATCACCGGCCAGATCGCCTGCGCGCGCTCCACGCACAACTACGCGCACGACCTCGCGTCCACGCTGGGCGTCGCGGGCCTGAACGACGTGACGTGCAGCGGCGCCGCGACCAAGCACATGACCGAGCCGCAGAACCTCAGCATCCTCGGGCAGCCCGCGGGAACCGCGCCGCCGCAGTTCGACGCGCTGACCGCCGACACCAAGCTCGTCACGCTGACGATCGGCGGCAACGACGCCGGGCTCGTCGGCGTCGCGCAGGACTGCGTCAACCTGCTTCCCACCGGGACGCCCTGCAAGACCAAGTACACCCAGGGCGGCGTCGACCAGGTCGCCGCGCGCATCGACGCGTTCGAGCCGAAGCTCTCGGCCGTCCTCGACGGCATCCGGCAGCGGTCGCCGCAGGCCCGCGTCGTGGTCACCGGCTACGGCCTGTACATCAAACCGGGCGGCTGCTGGCCCGTCGTGCCCGTCCTGCCGGGCGACGCCGACTGGCTGCAGGGCAACGTCGACCGCATGAACGGTGTGATCGCGCGGCAGGCCGCCGGGCACGGCATGACCTACATCGACCTGGTCACGCCGAGTACCGGCCACGACGCCTGCCAGTCGGCGTCGGCCAAGTGGCTGGAGGGGTTCGTGCCGACGTCCCCGGCCGCGCCGCTCCACCCGAACCAGCAGGGCGAGGCGAACTACGCCCGCATCATCGCCGGTCAGATCCAGGCGGCCCGATGAGGATCGGGGCCGCGCTGGTGGCGCTCCTCACGACGGCGGCCCCGGCCGTGGTGGTCCCGGCCACCGCGGCCGAGGCGGGCACCGCGGGAACCTCGGTGGCGGCGCACGTGTGTGACCCGGCCGATACCGCGGCGTGCATGCTGCCCTTCCCGAACAACTGGTTCACCGTGCCCGACCGGTCCACCGCGACCGGACGGCGCGTGAACCTGTCGCTGCTCGCGACCCCGCGCGCCGGGGGAGTGCTCCCCGCCGACCCCAAGGAGTGGAACCGCGGCGACGGCTTCTCCCCGGGCTCGGCGATGCTCACCCGCGTCCCGGGCCTCGACCTGTCCCGGACCGGCGCGGCCCCGATCACCGACATGGCCCGTTCGCTCGCCCCGGACGCGCCGATCGTCCTCATGGACGCCGCGACCGGCGAACGCTGGCCCTATTTCGCCGAACTCGACGCCAACGCGCCCGAGTCCCGGCGGCTGCTCCTGGTGCGTCCCGCCCGCAACTTCCGCGAGGGCCACCGCTACCTCGTGCTGCTGCGCGGCCTGAAGGCCGCGGACGGGAAGGCGATCCAGGCGACGCCCGCCGTCCGGCGCATGCTGTCGGGCCACCCGATCGGCGGCATCGAGAAGGAGCGCGGCGCCGCCCTCCGCCACACCGTCCAGGAACTGAACGGCCACCACGTCTCCACGTCCGGGCTGTACCTGGCCTGGGACTTCACCGTCGCGTCCACACGGAGCCTCACCGAGCGGGCCGTCCACATGCGGGACGACGCGTTCCGCAAACTCGGAAAGCGCGCGCCCGCGTTCAAGGTCGGGAAGGTCACCGACTTCACCACCGACCAGGACCCGTATCTGGCCCGGCGCGTCGAGGGCACCGTCGACGTCCCCAGCTACCTCGACCTGCCCGGTGGTCCGCCCGGCTCGTCCCTGCACTACGGACGCGACGGCCTGCCCGCGCAGCTCCCCGGCAACGTCCAGAAGGCGAACTTCCGCTGCAACATCCCGCGCAGCGCGCTCACCGCACCGGCGCAGCCCGTCCTGTACGGGCACGGACTCATGGGCAGCGCGTCCGAGATCGACAGCGAGAAGCTGCGCCGCGCGGCGCAGGCGCACGACATCATGCTCTGCGCCACCGACTGGATCGGGATGTCGCAGGGCGACATCGCGAACGTCGCGAGCGTCCTGCTGAACGTCTCCCGGTTCAACACCGTCCCGGACCGGCAGCAGCAGAGCTACCTGGACTTCCTGTTCCTCGGACGCGACCTCGTCCACCCGAAGGGCTTCACCGGCAACGCCGCGTTCCGCTCGCCGGACGGCGGACGTCCGCTCATCGGCGGCGGTCTGGAGTACGCGGGAGCGAGCCAGGGCGGCATCCAGGGGGTGGCGCTGACCGCACTCGCCACCGACTGGCGGCGGTCCGCGCTGATCGTCCCGGGCATCAACTACAGCACGATGCTGAACCGCAGCGTCGACTTCTCCCAGTACGAGAAGCTGCTCAACATCAGCTACCCGGACAGGCTCGAACAGCAGCTCGTCCTGAACCTCATCCAGATGCTCTGGGACCGCGGCGAGGGCGACGGCTACGCCGCGCACGTCACCCGCGACCCGCTGCCCGGCACCCCGAGGCACCAGGTCCTCGTCCACGAGGCGTTCGGCGACCACCAGGTCGCCAACATCGCCACCGAGGTCATGGCGCGCACCATGGGGGACGTCCCGGTGCGGCGGCCCGCGCTCGCCCCCGGACGCAAGCCCGACGTCACCCCGTTCTGGAACCTGCCGGCCCTCACCCGGTTCCCGGCCACGGGATCCGGCCTGGTGATCTGGGACAGCGGCACCCCCGCGCCACCCCTCACCAACACCCCCAACACCGCCGGCAGCGACCCGCACGGCGACACGCGAGGCTCGGCCGAGGCCATGGCGCAGCTCGCCGCCTTCCTCCGCACCGGCCGGATCATCGACACCTGCGCCGGACTTCCCTGCACCATCCACCCGCAAGGCTGAGATCCCTTCGAGGAGCGGCTCCCATGCGCACGCCCCCGCCGAAACCGATGAGACGACGCGTCCCGAGCCTCCTGGCCGCCGCGACCCTGGCCGTCACCCTCACCGCCGCGCCCGCGTCCGCCGACGCCTGGCAGCAGGTCTCCAACGACACCTACTACCTGACCGACGCCCTTCAGCGTTCCCAGGGCGTCACGACGGACGGCAGCGTCTGGTACTTCTCCTGGCAGTACGGCCTGAGCAAGGTCTCCCTGGACGGCAAGACCCTCGCGTCCAAGCCCACGGCCATCCCCGCCCAGCTGGCACTCCAAGGCGACAACCACATCGGCGGCATCGACTTCTACAACGGCAAGCTGTACGCCCCGATCGAGGACGGCAGCAAGTACCAGCACCCCTACATCGCCATCTACGACGCCGCCACGCTCGCCTACACGGGCACCGCGTTCTCCCTGCCCCAGGACATCCAACGCGACGGCGTCCCCTGGACGGCCATAGGCGACGGCTACCTCCTCTCCTCCGAGTACGACGCCACCGCCATCAACGCCTACAGCCTCACGGACGGCCATCTGGTCAAACGCATCCCGCTCAGCCAGCCCATCCCGCACGTCCAGGGCGCGAAGGTCTACGACGGCCACCTCTACGCCTCGTCCGATGGAGGGACCAAGGCCGTCTACGAGATCGCCCTCGACACCGGCGCCGTCACCCAGGTCCTCACGCCGAGCCTCCCGTCCGGCACCGAGGTCGAGGCCCTGACCTTCCTCCCGCGCCCGGACGGCTCCCTGATGCACGTCCTGGACGTCGCCCCGAACCGCCTCTCGGTCAACTTCCGCCACTACCGGCCGTGACCCGCGTCCGCCGCCCGAGCCTCCGGCTCAGGGCGGCGGCCACCTCGGCACGCGGGTGCTGCGCGACGTCCGTGTTTCAGCGGTTGCGGGTGAGCAGGCCGGTGACCGCGGCCAGGACGAGCACGGCCGCGGCCGTCACGGCCGTCGCGTGCGTGTAGCTCGTGAACGGGAGCCCGGACGTCCCGGGGGTGGAACCGAGGGCGCGGGCGAACAGGCCGCCGATCAGCGTGACGCCCGTGGCGTTCGCGATCTGGGTGGCGGTCAGCAGGACACCGCTCGCGGCCCCGGCGTCCGACGGGTCCACCTCCCCGAGCACCGTGCCGATGAGCGGCGGGGCGACCAGCCCCTGCCCGGCCCCGCAGAGGGCCAGGGCGGGCAGCAGCCAGACGGTCTGGCCGTCCTGCGGGACGGCCAGGACGACCGCCAGCACCCCGCCGAGACCGGCCGTCATCAGGACGGGGCCGAAGGCGGGCCCGCCGAGGCGGCGTCCGGCCAGGCTGGTCACGGCGAAGCCGACGCCGAGCGGCGCGAAGACCAGCCCGCTGCCCAGCGGGTCGAGGCCGAGCCCGGCCTGCAGGTGGTAGGCCAGCAGCAGGAAGAACCCCGCCGTGCCCGTGTAGAAGGCCAGGACGGTGAGCAGCCCCCGGACGACCCGCCGCTGCGTCAGCAGCCGCAGGGGCACGAGCGGATCGGCCTGCCGCCGCTCGACCCGGGCGAACACCGCGAGGACCGCGACCCCGGCGGCGACGAGCGGCCACCCCTTCCCGAGGACGGGCGGCAGCAGCAACGCGACGAGCGCCAGTGCCAGCAGCCCGGCCCCGACCAGGTCGATCCGGGCGCGTGCGCCGTGGCTCTCGTGCACCGTCCGGCTCGCGACGACCAGGGCGACGGCCCCGATCGGGACGTTCACCAGGAACGCCGACCTCCACTCCAGGCCGAGCGGGTTCCAGGAGAGCAGCGCGCCGCCGACGACCTGCCCGGCGATGGACGCCAGCCCGATCGTCGCGCCGTAGGCGCCGAGCGCGGTCGCCCGGGCCCGTCCGGTGAACCCGTCCTGGATGATCGACAGCACCTGCGGCAGCATGACCGCCGCCGCCAGCCCCTGCGCGACCCGCGCCCCGACCAGCGCGAGCGCGGACGGCGCGGCCGCGCACGCCACCGACGCGAGCACGAACAGCACGACCCCGGTGAGGAACGTCCGGCGTCGGCCGTACCGGTCGCCGAGCCGTCCGCCGGTGACCAGCCCGACCGCGTAGGCCAGCGTGTACCCGGCGGCCACGAACTGCGCCTCGCCGAACGTGGCGTGCAGGCCGTCCTGGATGGACGGCACGGCGACGGTCACGATGGCCGCGTCCACCACGCCCATGAACGTGGCCAGCAGGACCGCGCCCAGCGCGACCCACCGGCGCCTCGAGGCGGCCGCGGCGACGTCCGGGGGACGGGGGGTGATCACTTGAGTCATGGGACCATTCCGCCACCCGCGGCGCTGCCGCGTCCAAGTCCAGGATCTTCGCCTGTGATAAGCCGCAGTGATCACAGCGGGTAGGGTGAGGTGCATGGAACTGCGGCATCTCCGGTACTTCACCGCGGTCGCGGAGGAACTGCACTACGGCCGCGCCGCGCGGCGGCTGCACATCGCCCAGCCCGGGCTCAGCCAGCAGATCAGGGCGTTCGAACGGGAGCTCGGCGTCGAGCTGTTCGCGCGCAACCGGCGCGGCGTGGCGCTCACCGACGCCGGGACGGCCCTGCTCCCCGCCGCCAGGGACATCCTCGCCCGCGCCGACGCCGCCGTGGACCTGGCCCGCCGCTACGGCGCCGGGGAGGCCGGACGCCTGGCGATCAGCCTCACCAGGTCCGCGCCGCGCAGCGTCGTCACCGAGCTCGTCGACACCTTCCGCGCCGCCCACCCCGCCGTGGACGTGTGGGTGACCAGCGGTTTCACCGCCCGCGACGAGCAGCGGCTGCGCGAGCGCTCCATCGACGCGGCGTTCCTGCGGATGCTGGACGACCCGCGCGACGACCTCGCCTTCCGCACCATCGGCGACGAGCCGATCGTCGCGGCCGTCCCGAGCGGCGACCCGCTCGCGCGCAAGCGCCGGCTCCGGCGCGCGGACGTGGCGGGCCGCCCCCTGGTGTACTGGCCGCGCGAGCACGGCCCGCGCATGTGGGACCGCATGCTCGACCAGGTCTTCGGCGAGGGCGTGCGCCCGGACGTCGCGCACTCCGAGCCTGAGGAGGAGCACATGCTGCACGCCGTCGCCCAGGGGCGCGGCATCGGCTTCATCACCGAGGGCAAGGCCGCCGCCCTGCACGTTCCGGGCGTCCTGATCAGGCGGTTCGCCGATCCCGTCCCGACCGTCCCGATCACGCTCGCGTGGTCCCGCGACAACCCGAACCCCGCCCTGCACCGCTTCCTCGAGCACATCTCCGGCCGCACCGTCCGGGACGCCTGACCCCGGGGAACGGCGAAGCCCGGGCGTTCGCGGGGCGAACACGAACACCCGGGCCGCTCGGGGCGACCAGCCGGACCCACCGGCCGGACTCACCCGCCTGAGGGGGTCAGGCGGGCCTGGGCAGCTGGCAGGCCGCCTGCGTCAGGTCGATGTCGTTGGTGGCCGTGAGGCACTGCGCGAGCAGGTAGGTCTCCTGCCCGTAGCCGATGCCCGGGTGGATGGTCGTGGCGCCGTTCTGGTCGATCTCGCACGGGTTGTCGAGCGTGCAGGTCTCGCCGTTCTCGTTGCTGGTGTTGTTGACCCCGACGACCTGCCCGGACGCGTTGTCGATGACCGGGGAGCCGGACGTCCCGCCGATGGTGTTGCAGGACGCGGTGTAGCGGAGCGAGTCCTTCCAGGTCCAGTCCGCCTCGTGCAGCCGGTACACGAACGCGTCGAGGCTGCAGTTGTAGGTGGTGCGCCAGTACCCGGACACCACGCTGATCACCGTCCCGGCCGTCGGGTGGTTCGTCGACAGGCGCAGCGCGTCCACGCCGTACTGGGACTTGAGCTGCGCGTACGTGGAGCGCAGCTTGTACAGCGTGACGTCGGTGTCGGTCATCGTGCTGTACTCGATCTGGGACGCGCGCAGCGTGGCCAGCGTGCCCGTCCCGGTCTTGTTCAGCAGGCTGAACGACCGCGAGGAGCTGTGGTTCACCACGACCTGGCCCGGTCCGGGCATGCCGAGCTCGCTGCAGTGGCCGTTGGTGAGGACGAGCGCGGGGTCGTTGTCGGTGGACAGGGGACCGCGCACGACCGAGCCCGAGCAGTTGCTCAGCGCGACGATCGCGTGGTAGTCCGTCGCGGCCAGCGGCGCGGTCGGGGCGGGACGCGCGGGACGGGGAGCGGTCGGCGCGGGGTCGGCGTTCGCCGCGACGGCGGGGCCAGCGAGGAGCGCGCCGGCGGTGAGGGCGGCGACGGCCGCCCCGATGAGACGTCGGGTCATGTCGATCGGGTCCTCTCGGGCGGGGGGACGGTCTCCGCCGCGGTCCGCGGCGGGGTGTCAGGACTCGGGACCAAGCGATGTCAGCGTGATGCTAGATCAGCAGCACGAAGCCCGGAAGATCCGAAATGTGCCAGTAAAGAACCCGGCATTACGACAGATAGCGCCAGTCACCTCGCACGCCTCACATGCCTGCGGAACGGTCCACGGCCACGGTCCACGGCCACGCGCCACGGGCCCGCGGGACGCGCGCCGTGACACGGGCGTCCCGCGGGTTGTCAGAGGGGGCCTCTACGATTCCGCACGTGACCACCTACGATGATCTCGACGGTTTCGGGGGCCTGGACGTGTCGGCCCTGTCCGAGCGGCGGCAGCGCATCCTCGCCACGATCCGTGACTGGGTGGTCAGGCACGGGTACCCGCCGAGCACGCGCGAGATCGGCGACGCCGTCGGGCTCCGCTCGACGTCCTCGGTCTCCCGCCACCTGCGGGCCCTGGAGGACGAGGGCTTCCTGACCCGGTCGTCCTCGGTGTCCCGTCCGATCGACGTGCGGACGTTCCTCCGCGAGCCCGGCGACCACGCCCCCGCCGACACCGCGGTGACCGTGCCCGTCGTCGGACGCATCGCCGCCGGGGCGCCCATCTCCGCCGAGGAGCACGTCGACGACACGCTGGCGCTGCCCCGCGAGTTCACCGGCCGCGGCACCGTCTTCGCCCTGCGCGTTCGCGGCGACTCGATGGTCGACGCCGCGATCTGCGACGGCGACATGGTCGTCGTCCGGCAGCAGCCCGAGGCGCACTCCGGTCAGATCGTCGCGGCGATGCTCGGCGACGAGGCCACGGTCAAGGTCTTCCGCCGCCGCGGCGGCCACGTCGTCCTGGAGCCCCGCAATCCCGCCTACGAGGACATCGACGGCGACGACGCCACCATCCTGGGCGTCGTGGTCTCCGTGCTCCGCAGCGTCTGAGCCACCGGAGCGACCTCGCCCACACGGCAGGGCGCGACCCCGTCCGGCGGGTCGACACCGGCACGTCGATGCTGGCGGCAGACCATCGGATGGGGTTTCCTTTACCCATGCTTCTCCGTGCACGTGGGCGGCTGACCGCCGAGTGAGCGATCGCCACGACCTCATCATCACGAACGCGGCGCGTGGCGACCTCGCCCACGCGCACGCGCTCGCCCTGACGATCGACTCCGCGCGCTACCGGGACCTCGCCTTCGCCGACATCGCGAGGATCGCCGACGCCGGAGGCTCACTCGACCACGCCGACGCGGCCCTGTCCCGCATCGCCGACCAGCACGTGCGCTCCCTCGTCCAGAACGAACTGCTCCGCAACGCGGTGACCAGGAACGACTTCGAGCGCGCGGAACGCGTCGCCCGCTCCGCCCCCGAACCCCACGTCCGGACGGGCCTGCTCCTCACCGTCATCCGCGGCCTCGCGGTCGCGGACCGGGGCGACCGTGCCCTGGCGCTGGCGAACGAGGTCCGGGAGGCCGTCCACGACCAGCACGACCCCCTCGACCGCGACTGGGCGAGCCTGGACGCCGTCGTCGCGGCCGTCGCCGCGGGCGACCTTCCCGGCGCCCTCCGGACGACCGCCTCCATCGGCAACCCCGTCGCGCGCGTCGGCGCCCTGGCCGAGATCGCCAAGGCCGCCGCGGGCGACCCGCCACTGGCCGCCCGCCTCCTGAAGCAGGCCACCGCCCTCGCCCGCTCCCTGCCGAACAGCGCCGACCGCGCCACCGCCCTGCTGAGCATCATCGGCGCCCACCCCGCACCGCCGCTGCCCGACATCTCCCTCCCTCCCAAGGCCCTCGCGGGCTCCTAGCCCCCGCATAGTCCCGCCCCGCCCCGCCCAGCGCGCCTCGCCGACCTGGGCGTTCCGCCGCATGAGTCGCGGCTTCCTTCACCGCCGCACACCCCTGCGCGCCGCCGGGCCACCCCTCGATCTGGACGAGCCGGCCCGTGCCGTCCGGCGCGGCTTCGACGTGCCCTGCGGCCGGGATCCTTCTGAGCAGGCAAAACGCACTCGGATCAAAAATTTCGAACCTTAAGTTCAAGGAAATCAAGAATCTGGCGTTGCAGAGTTAAAAAACTCAATGTACAACTGAGGTGTGAGCACGGCGGCGACGACCAGGTGTTCCTCGCCGCGCTCGTGCGCCACCCCTTCCGTCCGGACGGGAGCGCCCGTCAGCGCCGGACGAACTCTCAGGCGAACATGAGGAGAAGCGAGAACATGGACGAGCAGCACCGCCAGGTCCTGAGCCTGCTGGCGGAGGACAGGATCACCGTGGACGAGGCCGAGCGGCTGATCGACGCCCTCGAGCCGGAGCGGCCCGAGACCCCGTCCGGGGCCGCGTCCCACCCGAACCCCCGTCCGAAGTACCTGCGCGTGGTCGTGCACGCGGAGGCCGAGACCGGCGGGGCCGAGCCGAGCCGGGTCAACATCCGGATCCCGCTCCAGCTGCTGCGGGCCGGGGTCCGCCTCGCGAGCCTCGTCCCGCCGCAGGCGCTCGCCAAGGTGAACGAGGAGCTGAGCAGGTCCGGGGTGCCCATCGACCTCACCGAGCTCAAGCCGCAGGACGTCGAGGAGTTCGTCGACCAGCTCGGCGGCGTCCGCGTCGACGTCGACGACCCGAGCGGCAAGGTGCAGGTGTTCTGCGAATGACCGCGGCCGGAGAGAGGGAGGACCGTTCGATGACCGAGCGTCAGGCCCCGGCGATCCACGTGCGGGGGCTGGAGAAGGCGTACAAGAAGCTCACGGTGCTGCGCGGCGTGGACCTCGACGTCGCGCGCGGCAGCATCTTCGCCCTGCTCGGCTCGAACGGGGCGGGCAAGACCACGGTCGTGAACATCCTGGCCACGCTGCTGCGGGCCGACGCCGGGACGGCCCGTGTCAACGGCTTCGACGTCGCGACGCGGGGGGCGGACGTCCGGGAGTCCATCAGCCTCACCGGCCAGTTCGCGGCCGTGGACGAGATCCTCACCGGACGGGAGAACCTCGTCCTGGTCGCCCGGCTACGGCGCCTCAAGGACCCGGGCCGGATCGCGGACGGCCTGCTCGAACGCTTCTCGCTCACCGACGCGGCCGCACGGCGGGTGGCGACGTACTCCGGCGGTATGCGCCGCCGCCTCGACATCGCGATGAGCCTCGTCGGGAACCCGCCGGTCATCTTCCTCGACGAGCCGACGACCGGCCTCGACCCCCAGGCGCGCATCGAGGTCTGGGACGCCGTCCGGGAGCTCGCCGGGCGCGGCACGACGGTGCTGCTCACGACGCAGTACCTGGACGAGGCCGAGCACCTCGCCGACCGGATCGCGATCCTCCACCAAGGCCGGATCATCGTGAACGGCACCCTCACCGAGCTCAGGGAGCTGCTCCCGCCCGCCGAGGTCGAGTACGTCGAGAAGCAGCCGACGCTCGAGGACGTCTTCTTCGCCATCGTCGGCGACAAGAGCGACAAGAGCGACAAGGACACCGACGCCAGCACCGGCGCCTCCGCCGCGACCCCTCAGGAACAGTGATGGCCCCCCGATTCCTCGGCGACACCTCCGCCCTGCTCGGCCGCTCCCTGCGTCACATCCTGCGCAGCCCGGACACCATCATCACGACCTCGGTCATGCCGATCGCCTTCATGCTGCTGTTCGTCTACGTCTTCGGCGGTGCGATCCAGCCCGGGACCGGCAGGTACGTGAACTACCTGCTGCCCGGCATCCTGATCATCACGATCGCCTCGGGCGTCTCCTACACCGCGTTCCGGCTCTTCCTGGACATGAAGGGCGGCATCTTCGAACGGTTCCAGTCCCTGCCGATCGCGCGGTCGTCCGTCCTGTGGGCCCACGTGCTGACCTCGCTGGTCGCCAACGTGATCTCGCTCGTGGTCGTCGTGCTCGTCGCGCTCCTCATGGGCTTCCGCTCGGGGGCCGGGGTGCCGGCGTGGCTCGCGGTCGCCGGGCTCCTGATCCTGCTCACCCTGACGCTGACGTGGCTCGCCGTCATCCCCGGGCTGACCGCCAAGTCGCCGGACGGCGCGAGCGGGTTCTCCTACCCGCTCATCTTCCTGCCGTTCGTCAGCTCGGCGTTCGTGCCGACCCACACCATGCCCGGCCCGGTGCGCGCCTTCGCCGAGCACCAGCCGGTGACGTCCATCGTCGACACCGTCCGCGAGCTGTTCGCCCAGAAGCCCGTCGGGGACGACATCTGGACGGCCCTCGCCTGGTGCCTCGGCGTCCTCGTGGTCGCCTACGGCCTCGCCACGTTCACCTACCGCCGCAAGATCACCTGAGTCCCCGCCCTGCCCGCGCGGTCCGTCCACCCGGCGCCCGGTTCGCACCGGACGCCGGGTGGACCTTCCCGTTCCGGGCGGTCAGCGCAGGGTGGCGGTGAAGCTGCGCGGCTTCCCGTAGTTCCCGGCGGCGTCGATCGCGCGGTACTCGATCGTGTGGCGTCCGGAGGCGAGCTTGCCGTAGATCAGGTCGTCGATGTTCGTCCCCGTCTTGGTGAACAGGAACGGACGCGTCGAGTCCGTCGGCCAGCCGTAGTAGTTGTACCAACCGTCGCCGTCCACGCGGAACTCCGCGACCACGTATCCGGGCTGGTCGTCGGTCGGGGTGAGTTTCACCGTGAGCTGGTCGCCCGCGGGCGGCTGCTGGGCCTCGGCGCTCACGGTCGGTGGCGTGGCGTCGACCGTCCACGCCTTGGTCTCCGTGCCGACCGACGCGGTGACCCGGTGCGTCCCCGGACGGAGTGACGGCAGGCGCAGGTCGCGGTCGGCCTTGACGGGATGTCCGTCCAGCCGCCATTCGACACGCGGCGCGGACGTCGCCGGGTGCGTGGTCTCCGCGGCGATGACGCTGTGCGCGCCGACGGGACGATCGGTCGGCGTCGTCGTGGTGAAGCCGGGGGACGTGGCGTCCGGCGGCGTCCGCACGGACGTGTCGACCGTCCAGGAACGCGTCCTGGCGAACGACGCCCGGACCGCGGGATCGCGGATGAACCCGGTCGGATCGTCCACCGAGACACTCACCCGGTGCACGCCGCTCTTCAGGCGCAGACCCCGCAGGTCCAGATCGTGGCCGGCGCGCACGGCACGTCCGTCGACGGTCCAGGCGACGCGCAGCGCGTGGTCGACGGGATGCAGGGTCTCCAGCCAGAGCACCCGGTCCGCGCCGACCGTGCCCTCGGGCGTGGAGTCCTGGATGAGGTCGACCTTCGCCGAGATCGCCTGCGTCATCCGCTCGCGGCCGACCTGGTCGTAGTAGTAGCCGAGCCTCTTCATGATCGAGTGCTCGCTCGGCCGCCAGACGCCCTTGCTGTAGTACATGCCGCCCTCGTGGCGGCCGATCGTCCCGCCCGCCTCGCTGCGCTCGCCGAGCCAGCGCCACCACTTCTTGTGCTGCTCGCGCATCTGCGCCTCGGTGAGCAGCGTGTGATGGATCGAGTCGGGCTCGGGACCGGTGTACGTCCCGCCGGGGACGCCCCGGTAGTAGTAGTCGTACTCGTCGTCCAGCCCGCCGACCGAGTGGCCGAGCTCGTGCGGGGAGATCAGCGCGGACATGGCGTTGCCGCCGGACGCGGTCGCGTACGTGCCGCCCGCGCCGCCATAGGTCCTGCTGTTGGCCAGCGCGAGGATCTGCCGGTTCGCCGCCGGGACGTCCTTGACCAGGCCCGCGTACGTGTTCGCCGCGTCCTCGTTCATGACGAGCAGCCGCTGGATGCCGTCCGCCTGGCAGCCGCTCCAGAACGACATCCCGAGCGGCGTGTCCTTCTTGGCGTCGTTCACACCCGGGTCGCAGCTGACGCCGGACGTCCTCGACGGGATCTCCACCCGGTACACGTTGATGTAGCTGCGGTACGACTTGTACGGCTCGATGCTCCACAGCACGTTCAGGTGCTTGTCGACGTTCTGCCGGAACGCCGGCATGTCGGCCTCGGTGTACCCGTCGCCGAGCACGACCAGGTTGAACCGCTTGGCGGGATCCCCGGTGACCTGGACGGGGACGACCGTCGCGGCGGGCTCGCCGGCGCGCGCCGGCACTGCACCGACGACCAGGGACAGGGGAGTGATGGCCGCCGTGACGACGGCGGCCGCGCGTTTCAGCATGGCTGACCTCCTGAGCCGATCATGGTCGAGCCCACCGCCTCCGGGCCATCCCGGCCGACAAGGAATCGGTGAAAAATGGATCAACAGGCCACTTTCGGTCACGTCTCGGAGTGCCGGGACGTCCGCTGACACGCTCGGTGGAGGGACGCGGCAGAAGCGGCTCCGCAGCGGCGACCGGGAGGCGGCATGGGGCGGGTTTCGGCGGTGGCGGACGAGGTCCTGGCCGGGTGGGTGGCCGACGGGTGCGAGCGCGCCGTCCAGCTGGTCGCCGACCTCGACGACGAGCGGATGGTGGGGCCGCTGCTCCCGACGGTCAACCCGCTGATCTGGGAGATCGGGCATCTGGCGTGGTTTCAGGAGAAGTTCGTCCTACGTGACGCGTGCGGCGAGGACCCGATGCTGCCGTTCGGCGACGCGCTCTACGACTCCGGCGCGATTCCGCACGACACCCGGTGGCGGCTGGCCCTGCCGTCCTGCGCGGAGACCGTCGCGTACATGCGCGCGGTGGCCGAACGTGTCGCCGAGCGCGTCCTCCGGACGGACGCGACGGACGTGCTGCGGCACTTCGCGCGCTACACGGTCCATCACTACGACACGCACACCGAGGCGTTCACCTACACGCGGCAGGGCCTCGGCCACCCGGCCCCGGAGCTGCCCGGCCTGACCGACGGCCCGGCCCCGAAGGGCGGGGGAGCGCTGCCCGGCGACGTCCGGCTGGACGGCGGGCGGTTCGTCCTCGGCGCGCTCATGTCCGACCCGTTCGTCTACGACAACGAGAAGTGGGCGCACGAGGTCCGGGTCGAGCCGTTCACGATCGCCAGGGCACCGGTGACGCAGGCGGAGTTCGCGGCCTTCGTCGAGGACGGCGGCTACACCGACACGCGGTTGTGGGGCGACCAGGGCGCCTGGCTGGCCGCCACGGGCGCGACGCGTCCGCTGTACTGGCGTCCCGCACCGGACGGCGGGTGGCAGCGGCGGCACTTCGACCGCTGGCTCGACCTGGAACCCGACGTCCCGGTCGGCCATGTGTGCTGGTGGGAGGCAGACGCCTACTGCCGGTGGGCAGGCCGCAGGCTGCCGACCGAGGCCGAGTGGGAGTTCGCCGCGACCGGCGGAGGGCATGCCGCCTACCCCTGGGGCGAGGACGCGCCGACCGCAGAGCAGGCCGCGACGGACTGGCGCGGCGCCGGTCCCGCGGACGTCGGGGCCTGCGCGGACGGCGACGGCCCGTCCGGCTGCCGCCACATGATCGGGAACGTCTGGGAGTGGACGGCGAGCGACTTCACCGCCTATCCGAACTTCGAGCGCGACGCCTACGCCGAGAACTCCGAGCAGTTCTTCGGGCGGCGCAAGGTGCTGCGCGGCGGCTCCTGGGCGACCCGCGGGCGGTTCGTCCGCACCACGATGCGCAACTACTTCCCGCAGGACCGCCGGGACATCCTCGGTGGCCTGCGCACCTGTACCGTCTCCCCGTGATCCTCCTCGTCACCCCGACCACGCCAGGCAGCACGTACGGGAACGGAGTGTCCGCGCGCCGCTGGGCCCGGATCCTCGACGACCTCGGCCACCGGGTGGAGGTCGCGGGCGGACACCGGAGCGGCGACCACACCGCGCTGCTCGCCCTGCACGCCCGCAAGAGCGCGGACGCCGTGCGCGCCTTCCACGCCGAGCACCCCCACGCCCCGATCGTGATCGCGCTGACCGGGACCGACCTCTACCCGGACCTGGACGCCACCGGTGTGGACCGTTCCGTTCTGGCGCTGGCCGACCGGCTGATCGTGCTCCAGCCGCACGGACTCCGCCAGGTCGGGCCCGCCCTGGCGGAGCGGACGCGGGTGATCGTGCAGTCGGTGCCCGCGATCCCACCGCGTCCGCCGCTGGACGACCGGTTCGAGGTCGCGTTCCTCGCCCACGTCCGTCCGGTGAAGGATCCGCTGCGCCTGGCGGAGGCGACGCGCCTGCTGCCCGCCGACTCACGCGTCCGCGTCACCCACGTCGGCGAGGGCCGGGACGACGCCCTCACCGAGACCCTCGCGGCCGAGGCCGTCCGCAACTTCCGCTACGACTGGCTCGGCCAGGTCGAACGCGAACGCGCCCTGGACATCCTCGCCCGCAGCCGCGTCCTCGCGCTCACCTCACTCCACGAGGGCGGGGCGAACGTCATCTCCGAGGCGCTGGCCGCGCGCGTCCCCGTCGTCGCGTCCCGGATTTCCGGCTCGGTCGGCCTCCTGGGGGAGGACTACCCCGGCTACTACCCGCCCGGCGACACCGCGGCCCTGGCGGAGACCCTGCACCGGGCCGAACGAGACCCCGGCTTCCACAACGCCCTGATGCGGCACATCGAGACGCTCGCGCCGATGGTCGACCCCGCCATCGAACGGCAGGCGATCGCCGAGCTCCTGGCCGAGATCGGCTGCAGGTAGACCCGGACGTCCGGAATCCGGCGGCACCTCCGGAATGATCTCCATCACATTCCGGGACCCTTGCGGGAATGATCCTCGTCACTCGCGGAGGGTCTCGCGGGGCGTCCGGCCGAACCTTTCCCGGTACGCGGCGGCGAAGCGGCCGAGGTGCGCGAAACCCCAGCCCCGCGCGATCGCCGCGACCGTGTCGCCGGACGTCGGGTCGGCCGCCCGCAGCGCCAGGTGCGCCCCGTCCAGCCGCGCCTCCCGCAGGTACGCGGTCGGCGTCGTCCCGAGGACGCGCCGGAACCCGTCCTGCAGGGCGCGCGGACTCGTCCGGGCCGCCTCGGCGATCTCCGTCAGGCCGATGTCCCGGTGCGCGTGCTCGTCCACGAACGCGCGCGCCCGCCGCACCGCCGCCGGAAGCGTCCGGTCCGCCCCAGGATGCTCACCGACCAGCACCGGGAACGTCGTCAGGTACACCGCCGACAGCAGCCGGACGGCCTCCGACCGCAGCAGCGGGCCCACCGCGCCGGACGCCTCGTCGAGCAGCTCGTGCGACACGAACCGGACGGCCCCGCACCACCGCCGCACCCGGTCCCCGGACAGCGGACCGGCCAGCACCGGCGTCACCGGCGCGCCCAGGACCTCCAGCGCCGCCCGCGCCAGCGCGGGCCGCGTGATGCCCACCATACCGAGTTCCGCGCCGGGCCAGCGGGCGTGCGCCGGGCCGCCCGGCGGCAGCGCCACGAACCCGCCCCGGACGGCCCGCGCCTCGTCCCGTCCCGCCTCCACCGCGTACGCCCCGTCCAGCACGCTCACCACGACGAGGAAGTCGCGCGGGTCGGTGACCAGCCGGGTGCCGAGCGTGTGCGTGATCCGGCCGAGCGAGAGACGGCCCTCGGTGGCCGTCGCCGCCCGGAACCGGAACGCGGCCCGGTCCCCGCTGAACCGGGGCCGGTGGCCGACATAGGTCCGGCCCAGATAGCCGTGGGCCTCGTCGACGTCGCCGGTCACGAGCTCGGTGCGCGTCACCGGACCGCCGTCCCTGCGCGCCTCCATGCGCGGCCTCCGCTCACCCACCGGGGCCGCCACCGTACGCCCTGTCCACCAGGCGCACCCAGTGTCCGCACGGCGAAGGCATCGGTTGCCTCCGACCGGCGCGTTCGCTTCGCTGGACGGCGGGGCGGGGCGGGACGGCCGGCGGCCGGGGGGCGCACGGAGGTCAGGGCGATCACCTCACCGCAGAACCAT
>NZ_JBFAUU010000003.1:63193-162666 GCF_040679435.1 Spirillospora sp. NPDC052269 | reverse complement strand
CCACCGCTCCCCCCCCCCCCCCTCTTCCGCACGGCCGGCGGCCGGGGGGAACGCGAAAGAACGGGCCGCCGGCCGTCCCGCCCCGCCCGTCCCGCGGGCCCCGCCGCCCGCCTTTGTTCCCACCCCGGTCACCCGGTCTCCGACGGCCGGACGCCCGCGGGGGCTTTCGCATCCTTACCGATAGGGTCAGGATCATTGGGGACAGGGAGGCGAGCACGGCGGTGGATGCTGAGACCGGGACGGGACCGGTGACCGGCCGGATCTGGACGGTGCCCAACCTTCTGAGCTTCGCTCGGTTGCTCGGTGTGCCCTTGTTCCTGTGGCTGGTGCTGACAGGCCACGACTGGTGGGCGCTCGGCGTCCTGGTGTTCGCGGGCCTCTCCGACTGGCTGGACGGCAAGCTCGCGCGGGCGCTGAACCAGACCAGCAAGCTCGGCACGGTGCTCGACCCGGCCGCCGACCGGCTCTACATCCTCGCCACGCTCGTCGGGCTGACCGTCCGCGACGTGATCCCGGTGTGGCTCCTGGCGATCCTGCTCGCCCGTGAGGTCGCCATCACCCCGATCGTCCCGATCATGCGGCGGCTCGGCTACTCGGGGACGCTGCCGGTCCACTTCGTGGGCAAGGCGGCCACGATGAGCCTGCTGTACGCCTTCCCGCTGCTGCTGGTCGGCGACCACCACGGCTGGTGGGCCACCACCGCCCGGGTCGGCGGCTGGGCCTTCGCGATCTGGGGCGTCGGCCTCTACTGGTGGGCGGCCGTCCTGTACTGGGCCCAGACCGTCCAGCTCATGCGCGCCGCCCCGTCCGACCACGACGACGCGTCCGGCCGGGACGACCCCGCCGGCCCGTCCGGCTCGGACGAGCCCCCGGCGGCGCCTCCCCTCCCCGCCCCGGACCGCGACGCGTCCGGCGACCAGAAGGGAGCCGAGACCTCCCGTTGACATCCGGCCCCGGATGCCGTCGGTTCTACCCCCCGGAGGAGAACGATGAAGGCCGTCGTGATGGCGGGCGGCGAGGGGACGCGGCTGCGTCCGATGACCGCCAACCAGCCCAAGCCCCTGCTCCCGCTGGTCAACCGGCCCATCATGGAGCACGTGCTGCGCCTGCTGAAACGGCACGGATTCGACGAGACCGTGGTCACGGTGCAGTTCCTCGCCGCGCTGATCCGCAACTACTTCGGGGACGGCGAGGAGCTCGGCATGCGCCTGAGCTACGCCACCGAGGAGGTGCCGCTCGGCACCGCGGGCAGCGTGAAGAACGCCGAGGAGGCGCTGCGCGACGACCGGTTCCTGGTGATCTCCGGGGACGCGCTCACCGACATCGACCTCACCGACATGGTGCGGTTCCACGAGGAGAACGGGGCGCTGGTCACGATCGGCCTCAAGCGGGTGCCGAACCCGCTGGAGTTCGGGATCATCATCGTGGACGAGCGCGGCCGCGTCCGGCGCTTCCTGGAGAAGCCGACCTGGGGCCAGGTGTTCTCCGACACGGTCAACACCGGCATCTACGTCATGGAGCCGGAGGTGCTGGACCACGTCGCGGCGGGCGAGTCGGTCGACTGGTCCGGGGACGTGTTCCCCCGGCTGCTCGCCGAGGGCGCCCCGCTCCTCGGGTACGTCGCCGACTGCTACTGGGAGGACGTCGGCACCCACGAGAGCTACCTCAAGGCCCAGGCCGACATGCTGTCCGGCCTGGTCGACCTGCCCGTCGACGGGTTCGAGGTGTCGCCGGGCGTGTTCGTCGCCGAGGGCGCGGAGGTGGACGCCGAGGCCGTCCTGAAGGGCCCGCTGTACATCGGCGACTACGCCAAGGTCGAGGCCGGGGTCGAGCTGCGCGAGTTCACCGTCCTCGGCAGCAACGTGGTGGTGAAGGAGGGCGCGTTCCTGCACCGGGCCGTCGTCAACGACAACGTGTTCGTCGGGCCGGCGGCGCACCTGCGCGGCTGCGTGATCGGCAAGAACACCGACATCATGGCGGGCGCCCGGGTCGAGGAGGGCGCGGTCATCGGGGACGAGTGCGTCATCGAGGCCGAGGCGTACCTGTCCAGCGGGGTCAAGGTCTACCCGTTCAAGACCGTCGAGGCCGGCGCGGTCGTCAACACCAGCGTCATCTGGGAGTCGCGGGGGCAGCGCAACCTGTTCGGGCCGCGCGGCGTGTCCGGGCTGATCAACGTCGAGATCACGCCGGAGCTGGCCGTCCGGCTGGCCAGCGCGTACGCGACCACGCTGAAGAAGGGCACCACGGTCGTCACCGGCCGGGACGCCTCGCGCGCCGCCCGCACCCTGAAACGCGCGGTGATCAGCGCCCTCACGGCGTCCGCGATCGACGTCCAGGACCTGGAGGCGTGCGCGCTGCCGATGGCGCGCTTCGAGACCGCCCGCGAGGACTGCCGCGGCGGCATCTACATCCGCACCACGGCGGGCGACCCGCAGGGCGTGGACATCCTGTTCCTGGACGAGGACGGCGCGGACCTCTCCCAGGCCGCGCAGCGCAAGCTGGACCGCGTGTACGGCCGCCAGGAGTTCCGGCGCGCGTTCCCCGGCGAGATCGCCGAACTGAGCTACCCGGCCCGCGTCGTGGAGACCTACACCCGCGACCTGCTGCGCCTGCTCGACGGGACCGGCGTCCGCGAGGCCGGGCTGAAGCTCGTCCTGGACTGCGCGGGCGGCACCGCGTCGCTGGTGCTGCCGACGCTGCTCGGCAAGGTCGGCGTGGACGTGCTGACCCGCAACGCCAAGCTGGACGAGGCGAACCCGACCGAGACGGTCGCCGAGCGGATGCGCGACCTGCAGCGGCTCGGCGAGCTGGTGTCGTCGTCGCGGGCCGCGTTCGGCGTCCGGTTCGACCCGGTCGGCGAGCGGATCTCGCTGGTGGACGAGAACGGCGAGCTGATCAGCGACGACCGGGCCCTGCTGGTGATGCTGGACCTGGTCGCGGCCGAGCGCCGAACCGGCCATGTCGCGCTGCCGGTCACCACCACCCGGGTGGCCGAGCAGGTCTGCCGGTTCCACGGCGTCGGGGTGCGGTGGGTGTCCACCTCGCAGGACGTGCTGACCCGCGCCGCCGCCGACCCCGACGCGATCTTCGCCGCGGACGGCCGCGGCGGGTTCCTGATGCCCGAGTTCTCCACGACGGTGGACGGGATCGCGGCGTTCGTCCGGCTCGTCGGCCTGGTCGCGCGGACCCGGATGACGCTGTCCCAGATCGACCGCCGCATCCCCGAGGCGCACCTGCTGCGCCGCCCGGTGCCGACGCCGTGGGCGGCCAAGGGCAGCGTCATGCGGACGGTCGTGGAGGCCGCGGACGGCCGCACGATCGACACCACCGACGGCGTCCGGGTCGTGGAGGACGACGGCCGCTGGGTCCTGGTGCTGCCCGACCCGTCCGAGGCCGTCACGCACCTGTGGGCCGAGGGTCCGGACGCCGACGCCGCCCAGGAACTCCTGGAGGAGTGGGCCGCGGTCGTCGAACGCGCCGGAACCTGACAGGCCTCTGAACCCGGCGGCCCCGGAGCACCGCCGGGCCGCGGACCCGCGCTTGAACGAGACCGGCCCGGCCGTCCGGGCCAGGCCCAGGCCGGACCTCCGGGGCAGGCTCAGGCGGGACGTCCGGGAACGGGCTCGGCCGGAACCGTCCGGGGCAGGCTCAGGCCGGTCCGGCCGGTTCGGCCGGGGCGGCGTCGGGACCGTGCCGGGCGAGATCGGCGAGGACGTCCAGGGCGCGCGCGAGTTCGCCGTGCGTGGGCGCTGCCAGCCCCACCCGGACGGCCGCGGGTGTCGCGTCGGGCGCGGTGGCGAACACCGCGCCCGGCGTGACCGTGATGCCGAGGCGGGCCGCCGCGCCCGCGAACGCCTCGGCGCGCCACGGGCCCGGCAGCTCCCACCAGCAGAAGAACGCCCGCGGCGCGGCCGAGACGGTGAAGCCCTCGAGCCGGTCCAGCGCGATGGCCCGACGGTCCGCCGCGTCCCGGCGCTTGGCCTCGCCGAGGGCTGCGACCGTGCCGTCCGCCAGCCAGCCCGTGGCGGCCTCCAGGGCGTATCCGGTGGGCAGCCACGCCCCTGCGCGCAGTGCGTCCGCGACGCGCCCGCGTAGGCCCGGAGGGACGGCCAGGAACCCGGCCGTGAGGCCGGGGGAGACCCGCTTGGACAGGCCGTCCACAACGATCGCCAGGTCCGGCAGAAGCCCCGCCATCGGCGGCTCGTCGGCGAGGAACGACCAGATCCGGTCCTCGACCAAGGGGACGCCGAGGGCCGACAGCGTCCCCGCGAGCGCGCACCTCCGCTCCGGCGGGACGGTCAGCCCGGTCGGGTTGTGCAGGGTCGGCTGCAGGTACACGGCGCTGAGCGGCGCCCGGCGGTGCGCCTCGACGAGCGCGTCCGGTCGCGGGCCGCGGTCGTCCGCCGCGATCGGGACGGCCACCACGCCGATCCGGGCGAGCAGGCCCCTGACCACGGGATACGTGAGCGGTTCGACGCCGAGCCGCCCGCCCGGCGGGACCAGCGCCGCGACCGCTCCGGCGACGGCCTGGCGGCCGTTCGCGGCGAACAGCACCCCCTCGGGATCGGCGACCCCCAGCAGCGCGGCGGCCTCCCGGCGCGCCGCCGCCGTCCCCGACGGCCCGACCGGACGCAGCGCGGCCGCCAGCACGTCCGGACGACGCAGCCGCGCGAGCCCCGCCGCCAGCCGCTCCGGCTGGCCGTCCGCCTCCGGATAGGTCAGCTCCAGATCCACCGGCGCCCCGGACGGCTCGAGCAGTGCGGGCGGTCCACCCCCCGGCGGCCCGGACCGCACGAACGTGCCCCGCCCGACCTCGCCGACGACCAGCCCGCGCGACGCCAGCTCCCGGTACGCGCGGGCCGCCGTGGACGCGGCGACGCCGTGCTCGCGGGCGAACCGGCGCTGCGGCGGCAGCCGGTCGCCGGGCCGCAGCCGGCCTGCCGCGATGTCCGCCGCGACCACGTCCGCCACCCGCCGGAAATCGTCCATCCCACCCCACATTGCACCGAGTACAAACCGCAGTATTGCACCGAGATCGCGGCGCTTCCTAAGGTGGGCGCGGTTCCCCGTTCCAGGGGAACCCGCTCAAGTGAAACGAGGTGCGATGGTCTCCCTGACCGCCGTCGCGGGCGTCGCCGTCGTGGCGTTCGGCCTGGTGCTGCTGCCCGGCCCGAACATGATGTACCTGGTCTCCCGGACGATCACCCAGGGGCGCCGCGCCGGGTACGTCTCGCTGGGTGGCGTGGCCGCAGGGTTCGCCGTCTACGCCGCAGCCGCGACCGCCGGGCTCACCGCCGTGTTCGCGGTCGTCCCGGTCCTCTACACGGCCATCAAGCTGGGCGGGGTCGGCTACCTGCTGTGGCTGGCCTGGCAGGCCGTCCGGCCAGGTGGGACGACCCCGTTCACCCCGCGCGAGCTGCCCGCCGACCCGCCGCGCCGGCTGTTCGCCATGGGCCTGGTCACCAACCTGCTCAACCCGAAGATCGCGATCCTGTACGTGTCGCTGCTGCCGCAGTTCACCGATCCGTCGCGCGGGCACGTGTGGGCGCAGAGCCTGGTCCTCGCGCTCGTCCAGATCGCCGTCGCGCTCACCGTGAACGGGATCTGGGTGCTGTGCGCGAGCGCGGTGTCGTCGTTCCTCACCCGCCGTCCCGCCTGGCAGCGCGTCCAGCGGTACGTGATGGGCTCGGTGCTCGCGAGCATGGCCGTCATGCTGGGCCTGGACCGCTCCCGCGCGGCCATCGCCTCTCCCTGACCGGGACGCCCCGCAGGGGGCGCCCATCGAGCGCCGGGGCTCCGATTTGGCGGTCCTTGCCATGATGGGCCCGTGAGCGAGCGGGACGAGCGGGACTCGGGCGGACCACCGGGACGGTGGCGGCGCCCCGACGCGTCCATGTCCCTGCTCACCGACCTCCTCGAGGGCAGGGTCGCCGACCCCGGGTACGCCGAGGCGGCCGCCCGCCGCCGCGCCGCCGGGGACGCCCCGACGGCCGGCCGCCCACGCGCACTGGCCACGCTCGCGCTCCTGCTCGTGGGCCTCATGCTCGCCGTCGCGGGCGCGCAGGTCCGGCGCGGCGAGCCCGTCGCGGCCCGGCAGCGCGCCCGGCTCGTGGACGAGATCCACAGCCGCACCGGCGAGACCGACGACCTGGCCCGCCGCCTGAACACCCTGCGAGGCGAGACCTCCCGGCTGCGCGCCGCCGCGCTCGCCCAGAGCGCCGCCGGACGCCGCGCCGACCGCGATCTCGCCGCCGCCGAGACCGCCGCCGCGGCGCGTCCCGCCTCCGGGCCGGCCCTGGTCGTCACCCTGGACGACGCCCCCAGGGACCGCGGCGACGATGCCTCCGACGACGACGGCCGGGTCTATGATCAGGACCTTCAGATCCTGGTCAACGGGCTCTGGGCGGCCGGAGCCGGCGCCGTCACGATCAATGGGCTGAGGCTGACCCCCACCACGGCGATCCGCACGGCGGGCGAGGCCGTCCTCGTGGACTACCGCCCGCTGACCGGCCCGTACGAGGTCATCGCGCTCGGCAACGCCGGGCGGCTGCGCGCCGGGTTCACCGGCTCGGCCGCCGACCAGCGCCTCACGGCCCTGCGGGACCGCTACGGCCTCCGCTACGGACTGCGGACCGAGGGCAGGGCCAGGCTGGCCGCCGCCGCTCCGTCCGCGCCGCGCTACGCCCGTCCGGCGGGTGAGAAGGAGTGAAGGGTGAGGGTGGTGCGGTGATCGCGCTGATCGGGCTGATCGCGGGGGTGGTGCTCGGACTGGTCTTCCATCCGGGCGTGCCGCTGTGGCTCCAGCCCTACCTGCCGATCGCCATCGTCGCGGCCCTGGACGCGATGTTCGGCGGCGTCCGCGCCCGCCTGGAGGGCGTGTTCGACGAGAAGACCTTCGTCGTCTCCTTCGTCGGCAACGCCATCCTCGCGGCGCTGATCGTCTTCCTCGGAGACCAGCTCGGCGTCGGCTCCCAGCTGTCCACGGGCGTGGTGGTCGTCCTCGGCGTCCGGATCTTCTCCAACGCCGCCGCCATCCGCCGGAAGCTCTTCGGCGCATGACCGGCGCCGACGAGCCCCCCGGGCCCGGGTCCGGGCCCCCCGCGAAGCCGGAGAAGGCCGAACCCCGGCCCGGGACGGAATCGGAGAAGGCCGAGGACGGGCCTCAGGCCCCCGGAGAAGCCGGGAAGGGTGAGGTCCCGTCCGCAACGTCCCGAAAGCCCCTGTCGCAGCTCAGCGACATGCTGCGGCCCCGGCTGACCCGCGGCCAGCTGGCGGGCGGCCTGCTCAGCCTGGTGTTCGGGTTCGCCATCGTGACGCAGGTGCAGGCCAACAGCCACGACACCAAGTTCGCCACCGCCCGCCAGGACGAACTGGTCGGGATCCTGTCCGACCTCACCCAGCGCTCCGAGCGGCTGCGCGGCGACCTGCGCGACCTGGAGAACACCAAGGCCGGCCTGGAGCGCGACGCACGCGGCCAGACGGCCCTGGAGGAGGCCCGCCGCCGCGCCGACGACTACGGGCTGCTCGCCGGGACCGTCCCGGCCCAGGGCCCCGGCGTGGAGATCACGGTGACCGACCCGCGCCGCGCCGTCCGCGCCGCCAACCTGCTGGACGCCCTGGAGGAACTGCGCGACGCCGGGGCCGAGGTCGTCCAGATCGGGGACGTCCGCGCGGGCGTCGACACCTACTTCGCGGACGGCCCCGAGGGCGTCCTCGCCGACGGCAGGTTCCTGCCGCCTCCCTACCGCATCCTCGCCATCGGCGACCCGCACACCATGGCCACCGCGCTCGGCATTCCGGGCGGCGTCGTGCGCACGCTGCGTGGTCTCGGAGCCGAGGTGACGGTCACCCCGCGTGCGCGAATGACCGTCAGCGCGGTACGGTCGGGGTAGGGGATCACGGGGGATCGGACCGCGAGCGCGGGCCATGTCGTCCTGCGCGCACGTCCCCGCGGGGCGGATCTGGTCGGGCGCCGGTCATCGAGAGGTGACGGGCGGACGGGTCGGGGCCGTCCGCGCGGCGGCGTAGACCTGCGATCATTGTCGAAGGTAGCGTGGGGGCGGCCGGCCGACCGTTCCGGTTGACCCCCCGGGCCTCACCCGCGTAAGTTGCGGCAACCGTCGCGATGGCGAGTGTCGTGCCGGGAGCACGAGCACCCGGGTCGGGACGGTGACCCGGCGTGGGTTGGACGAAGGATGCGCGTGGCGCGGGCGGCAGCTTTACGGGGGCCGTGGACGCCGCGCCGGAGGTAGGAGGCCGAGCCGATCGATGCCGAGCGTCTACTGCACGCAGTGCGGTCACGCCAACCCGGATGATGCCCGCTTCTGCTCGAACTGCGGCACTCCGTTGACTCGGAGTGGCCAGCAGCCTCCGCCTCCCCGGGAGTCTCCCGGCGAGTCGACCTCGACGATCTCCATCGCCGGGTTCGAGGCTCTCGACATCGAAGCAGGCGAACCGGGGCCGCCCGCCGCGTCCCAGGTCTCCGTCGACGCGCTGCCGCCCGGCACCGCGCTGCTGGTGGTCGAGCGCGGTCCGAACGCCGGCAGCCGCTTCCTGCTCGACAAGGACCGCACCTCCGCCGGCCGCCACCCGGAGAGCGACATCTTCCTCGACGACATCACCGTGTCCCGCCAGCACGCCGAGTTCGCCCGGCAGGGCGCCGGGTTCGCCGTGCGGGACGTGGGCAGCCTGAACGGCACCTACGTCAACCGGCAGCGGATCGACCAAGCCGGTCTGTCCGGCGGCGACGAGGTGCAGATCGGCAAGTTCCGACTGGTGTTCCTGACCAACCCGCAGCACGGCTGAACCGTCCGGCGCGGGCCGCCCGCCCGCGCCGGGAGCCGGTGCCCCGCCCGCGGCGGGCGGCGCACGGCGCGGGAACGGGCGACACCAGGCCGGACGCGGCGACGAAGAGGAGAGTGATGAGCGCGCAGGCCGCCCGGGCCCTGATGACGATCGGGGACGTCCTCGGGCTGCTCCGGGCTGATTTTCCGGACATCACGATCTCCAAGATCCGCTTCCTGGAGGCGGAGGGGCTGGTCGAACCGCAGCGCAGCCCGTCGGGCTACCGCAAGTTCGGTGAGGCCGAGGTGGCGCGGCTGCGGTTCGTGCTGACGGCCCAGCGGGACCACTACCTGCCCCTGCGGGTGATCAGGCAGCACCTGGAGGCGCTGGACCGGGGCGAGACGCCGATGCCGCTCGGCTCCCGCCGTCCGGCGGCCCCCGAGCCGCGCACGCCGGGTGACCGCGCGGGCGAGGCCGGCCCCGCCGCCGAAGGGCGGGCCACGGGCGAACGCGGCCTCGACGGACGAGGCGCCAACGGAAAAAGCGCCGACGGACGAGGTGCCGACGGGCGGGGCGGCGCCGACGCGGCACGCCGTCCACGCACCCTGGTCGCGGCCGACGCGGGGGCCGAGCCCGCCGCCGAGGTCCGGCTCACCCGCCGCCAGCTGATCGACGGCGCGTCGATCACCGAGGCGCTGCTGGCCCAGCTCGAGGAGTACGGGCTCGTCCGCCGGTCCGGGGCCCACTACGACGGCGACGCGCTGACCGTGGCCCGCGTCGTGGCCGCGCTCGGCGGCTTCGGGTTCGAGGCCCGGAACCTGCGCGCGGTGAAGGCCGCCGCCGACCGCCAGGTCGGGCTGATCGAACAGCTCGTGGCGCCCCAGCTGCGGCGACGCAGCCCCGGCGCGCACGAGGAGGCGGCCCGGACGGCCCGCGAGGTCGCCGAGCTGTCGGTCCGGCTGCACGCCGCTCTGGTGTCGGCCGGACTGCGGGAGAGCCTGGGCCCGTGAGCCCCGACGCGCCCGGCCGTTCCGCCGCCCGGAAGGGGCGGCGGGCCCCGGTCGGCGCGATTTGCCCGCCCGTCGCCCGGCCACCCGGAGGCGGGCCGGGTGTACGTTGGCTACAGGGGTCGGCGGGCAGCCGGTCCGGACGAGACCAGACCGAGGCCGCGAGGACCAGCAGGGAGCCGCTGTGAAGCAGATGGAGGTCGTCGGCGTCCGGGTCGAGATGCCCTCCAATCAGCCGATCGTCCTGTTGAAGGAGACGGACGGCGACCGCTACCTGCCCATCTGGATCGGGGCGGTCGAAGCGACCGCGATCGCCTTCGCCCAGCAGGGGGTGCTGCCCGCGCGGCCGCTCACCCATGATCTCTTCCGGGACGTCCTGGACGCGCTGAGCGTGCAGCTGAGGACCGTGAACATCACCGCGCTGCGCGACGGGATCTTCTTCGCCGACCTGATCTTCTCCAACGGGGTCGAGGTCAGCGCCCGCCCGTCGGACTCGATCGCGCTGGCGCTCCGCACCGGCGCGACGATCTTCGCCGCCGAGGACATCCTCGAGGAGGCGGGCGTCGCGATCCCCGACGAGCAGGAGGACGAGGTGGAGAAGTTCCGCGAGTTCCTCGACACGATCACCCCAGAGGACTTCGGCCGCGCGGGCTGACCGTCCGGACGCGGGTCCGGCTTGTGCGTCCGGTTCACCCGCATCGCCGGGTTCCGTCCAGTAGGCTCGAGGTTCGCGCCCGGGTCGGCGGTCCGGCACGCCCCGGCGGCGCGAAAGCGCCGGGTGCCGGGGTGACCTGCAAGGTCATGCCACCACCCGAGTGTTCTTGCACCGGTCCCCGCTTCCCGTTTCCGCACCGGGCGGACGTGGGTAGGAGTCTGGTGACAGCGGAGGTGCGCAGTTTGCCCACGTGAAGCCGGTTCATCCGGGTAGGCGACGCGCCGACGACGAACGTTGACCACACCCTGACCGGCACCTACCGTGCTGGTGGAACACCCGTGGTGTCATTCGTCAAACCCCCTTGACGAAACAGCGCGGGCTGATAGAAGCCGGAGGTCCGCGTGGCGGTGAGCAGCGGCGAGGGCAAGGCGACCCCCGACAGGCGCATGGCGTCCCAGCGCGCCGGAGAGCAGGGTCTGCTCTTCGACACCCGGGTCTCGGCGCCGCCGGAGGACGTCGGCTACCGGGGCCCCACGGCGTGCGCCGCCGCCGGGATCACCTACCGTCAGCTCGACTACTGGGCGCGCACCGGACTGGTCACCCCGAGCGTCCGGGCCGCGCAGGGCTCGGGCAGCCAGCGGCTGTACGGGTTCCGCGACATCCTGGTGCTGAAGGTGGTCAAGCGGCTGCTGGACACCGGGGTCTCCCTGCAGCAGATCCGGACGGCGACGAACCATCTACGCGACCGCGGCGTCGAGGACCTCGCCCAGATCACCCTGATGAGCGACGGCGTGAGCGTCTACGAGTGCACCTCGGCCGACGAGGTCGTCGACCTGCTCCAGGGCGGGCAGGGCGTGTTCGGCATCGCGCTCGGCCGGGTCTGGCAGGAGGTCGAGGGCAGCCTCGCCGACCTGCCGGCCGAGCGCGCCGACGTCGGCGACGATGACGACTCCCACCCGCACGACGAGCTCGCCTACCGCCGCCGCACCCGCCGCACCGGCTGATCTCCCGGTTCGACGCCCGGCACGTCCTCCCGACCTGACGACCTGATCTCTCCGGCCCCTCCGGCCCCGATCCTCCGGCCCGCCTCCCGGCGTGAACGCCGGAATCCCGCGCCCCGTCAGATGGCCTCCTTGCGCTGGAGGTAGGCGAACGCCGCCCAGCCGGGGGCGACCGGCAGCCAGAAGGTCAGCAGCCGGAACAGCAGCACGGCCGAGGTGGCGATCTCCGCGGGCAGCCCGGAGATCGTCAGCGCCAGCGTGAGCGCGCCCTCGACCGCGCCCAGGCCACCGGGCGTCGGCGCGGCCGATCCCAGGGCGTTCCCGGTCAGGAACACCACGACCACGGCCGTCCAGGGCAGGTGGCCGCCGAACGCGCGGATCGAGGCGTCCAGGCAGACCACGAAGGCGGCCGTGATCAGCAGCGTGCCGCCGAGGCTCGTGGCGAGCTTGCGGGGCGACTGCAGGACGTCCACCAGCCGCGGCAGCACCCCGGAGAACATCGACCGGAGCCGCGCGGTCACCAGCCGCCGGACGCGCGGGATGGCGAGCGCCACCGCCACCGGGATCGCGAGCATCAGCAGCACGATCATGATCGTCCGGGACGGCGCGAGGTCGTGGGTCGCGGTCTGCGTGGACCCGGTGATGAACCCGAACACCACCAGCAGGAGGATGTGGACCACCATCCCCAGGAGCTGGGACGCCCCGACGCTGGCGACGGCCGGTCCGGACCGGATCCCGGACTTCTGCAGGTAGCGGGTGTTGAGCGCGACGCCCGTGACGGCGACGGGCGCGACGAGCTTGACGAAGGACGCGGCCACCTGGACGAGGATCGTCCGCCACAGGGGCAGCCGCTCCGGCACGAACCCGATGAGCATGAGCGCCGCCGCGAGGTAGGTGACGGCGGCTCCGGCGGCGCCGAGCGCGACCCACCACCAGTTCGCCCGGTCGCCGATCGTGTCCAACTGCACGCTGGTCAACTGCGGGATGACGATGTAGGCGGCGAAGGTGAGGGCGACGATGCTCACGATCGTCCGGGACCGGAAGCGCTCCAGCCGGACGGGCTCGGTCTCGGCCTCGGGCTCCAGCTCGAGGATCTGCTCGCGGATCCGCGTCAGCAGGCGCCGGTCGTGCCGGACCGCGGTGCGGGTCGCCCGGGTCAGCGCGACCCGCTGCAGCAGCGGGACGGCCGCGGCGAGCGCGCCCTCGCCCAGCACCGGGGCGGCCGTCGCGACGGCGCGTTCGGCGCCGACGCGCAGCGCCAGGGTGGTGAGGAGCTGGGCCCGGTCCAGGCGCAGCACGAGATCGCCCGCGGCGACCTCGCCGACGCCGAGGTCGACCAGGTGGACCAGGCCCCCACCGGACGCCGCCTCGTCCGGGGCGGGCTCGTCCGGGCCCGTCTCGTCCGGGGCCGGGGCGTCGGCCTGGGCGGGGGAGGCGGGACGAGCCGGGCCGCTCACCAGGATGGCGTGGCCCTCCAGGCGGCGGTGGGCCAGGCGCGCGGCCTGGAGGCGGGCGAACTGGTGCCAGATGCCGGTGAGGAGGGCGTCGTCGATCTCGGCGTCGTCCAGCTCGTCCAGCCGCCGTCCCGGGACGTGCTCGTAGGCGAGCAGGGCGGCCTCGGTGCCGACCTCGCAGGTGCCGGTCAGACGCGGGGTGCGGACGTCCGCCGCGGACGCCGCGTAGGCCATCAGGGACTCCTGCTCCAGCGCCCGGCGCAGGGATCGCAGCGGACGGCGGTTCGTGCCGGCGCGCAGGCGCGCCAGCCGCCACAGGCGATACACCAGCCCGGCCGTCTGCTGGTCGCGGTCCAGCACGTTCACCTGGAGCTGCCAGCGGCCCCGGGGGAGTGGACGGCCCGCGCCGTCGTGCGGCACGCCGTCCGGGCCGGGGGCGACCGCGACGGCGTACCGGCGCGGCTCGTCGGCGGACGTGGCGACCTGCCGCGCCGCGACCGGGCGCAGGCCGAGCCGCTCCAGCGCCGCGACGACCGCGGCGCCGGTCGGGCGCGGGTTCGGCGTGCCGACCGCGTACAGCGTTCCGTGGCCGATCGCCTCGCCGAGGAAGTAGGTGGCGGCGAGCGCCGAGACCGAGGCGTAGGACGCGGTCAGCCCGGTGAGCGCGGCCAGGCCGATCATGGTCCAGGCGGCGATCTGCCAGCGGGTGCGGCCCGCCATCCCGACGGCGGCGACGAACGCGATCACCGGCGCGATGTCGGTGTGCACGACGGCGGTGCCGGAACTGCCCCAGATCAGGGCGTCCAGCAGGCCGTTCGGGGCGGCCGGGACGACCCAGTCGTTCATCGCCACGGTCAGCCCGAAGGTGATCATCGCGGCCAGCACCGCGATCGCCACCCGGACGCCGTCCCGGTTGAACAGGCGTTCGACCGCGAAGGCGGTGGGGACGGCGAGCACCCCGAAGCTGGACGCCAGCGTGGCCAGCGACAGCAGCCAGCGGGGCGCGTGCGCGGTGCCCTCGACGATGTCGGTCTGGAGGCCGTGCGTGGTCTGCTGGGCGATCGTCACCAGCAGCATGACGGCGCCGAGGCCGGCCAGCGCGGTGGCGAACCGGATCGCGTCGCCGGAGCGGCGGATGCGCTGCGGCGAGGGCGGCTCCTCGACCCGAGCCGGCCCCGCCTCCTCGCCCGGGTTCGCCTTGTCGCCGCCCGGGTTCGCCTCGTCCACGGCCCTGTCCGACGCTTCCTCGCCTGGGTCCGGCGCGTTCTCGCGCGGGTCCGTCCCGTCCTCGGGGACGCCGGGATCGGGCCCGGTCCGGTCCGAATCATGTTCGGTCCGCGCCGCGCCGTCCTGGGTCCGCGTCACGCCATACCGCCGTTCCGTCGTCGTCCCCGCCCCCGCGGTTGTGGGTCCTCCCGACCGTGAGCTGCGAATATCGTACTTTCTCCGGCGGACGCGGCGGGGGAGGCCCAGGTCCGCCACGCCGACCCGGCCGGTCCCCCGTTGAGGGAACGCCCGGTGGGCCGCCGGGGTTCCGGTCACGTCGCGGAGAGGGGGTCCGCCGCGTTCGATCGTGCTCTGTATTGGATAGAGTTTTTCCCACAGGAAACGCCGCTGACCCTGCGCGGGAGAGATTCCACGCCGCCAGTGTGGAACGCCGAAGGGGCAAACCTCCCCGGAACCTCTCAGGCAAAAGGACCGCGCAGACGAGGCACCTCTGGAAAGCAGGCGAGCGCGCCCGGAAACGGGGACGGGCCGTCTCACCGAAGGGGAAATTCCGCGCGTGCGCGGGGGAAGCTCTCAGGTGCCACGACAGAGGGGGAGACCGTCACCGGCCGGCCGGGCCGGGGACGCCCTGAGCGACCGCTTTCGCAGCCCAGGAGGCTCTCCCCAATGACCGCCCAGTTCTTCGCACCCGTGGCCTCGCCACAGACCCCGCGGACGGCCTTCGCCGACCGGCACATCGGCCCGTCCGGCGACGAGCGGTCCCGGATGCTGGCGGCCATCGGCTATTCCGGCGCCGAGGCCCTGATCGACGCGGCGGTCCCGGAGGCCATCCGCACGCACCGTCCGCTGGCGCTGCCGCCCGCGCTGTCCGAGCCGGCCGCGCTGGCCCGGCTGCGTGAGCTCGCCGAGAAGAACGCCGTGCTCACCTCCATGATCGGGTTGGGGTACCACGGCACCCACACGCCGGGCGTGATCCTGCGGAACGTGCTGGAGAACCCGGGCTGGTACACCGCCTACACGCCGTACCAGCCGGAGATCTCGCAGGGCCGCCTCGAGGCGCTGCTGAACTTCCAGACCGTGGTCGGCGACCTGACCGGCCTGCCGGTGGCGAACGCCTCCATGCTGGACGAGGGGACCGCCGCCGCCGAGGCGATGGCCCTGGCCCACCGCGTGGGCAGGCGCAAGGAGCCCGGCGCGTTCCTGGTGGACGCCGACGCGCTGCCGCAGACGATCGAGGTGATCCGCACCCGGGCCGTCCCGCTGGGCATCGAGGTCGTCACCGCCGACCTGTCCGCCGGGCTGCCGGAGGGCGACTTCTTCGGCGTGCTGGTGCAGTACCCGGGCGCGTCCGGCGCCGCCCGCGACCTGACGCCGCTGGTGGACGCGGCGCACGCGCGGGACATGCAGGCCGTGGTGGCCGCCGACCTGCTCGCGCTGACGCTGCTGCGGTCCCCGGGGGACAGTGGCGCGGACATCGTGGTCGGCTCGGCGCAGCGGTTCGGCGTGCCTTTCGGCTTCGGCGGTCCGCACGCCGGCTACATGGCCGTCCGCGAGGGCATCCAGCGGCAGATGCCGGGCCGCCTGGTCGGCGTCTCGGTCGACATCGACGGCAAGCCCGCCTACCGGCTGGCGCTCCAGACCCGCGAGCAGCACATCCGGCGGGAGAAGGCCACCAGCAACATCTGCACCGCGCAGGTGCTCCTCGCGGTGATGGCGAGCATGTACGCGGTCTACCACGGCCCGGAGGGCCTGGCCGCGATCGCGCAGCACGCGCACGGCCAGGCGGTCACGCTGGCCGCCGGACTGCGCGAGGGCGGCGTCGAGGTCGTCCACGAGCACTTCTTCGACACCGTCCTCGCCCGCGTCCCGGGCCGCGCCGCCGAGGTCGTCGCGGCCGCCCGCGAACTGGGTGTGAACCTGCGCCTCGCGGACGCCGACCACGTCGGGATCGCCTGCGACGAGACCACCACCGGCGAGCACGTCGCGGCCGTGTGGCGGGCGTTCGGCGTGGAGGGCGTCGCCGAGACCCCGGCCGGGGACGCGCTCGACTCCCTGCGCCGGGAGAGCCCGTACCTGACCCACCCGGTGTTCCACGCGCACCGCTCCGAGACCGCGATGCTGCGCTACCTGCGCCGCCTCCAGGACAAGGACATCGCGCTCGACCGGTCCATGATCCCGCTCGGCTCCTGCACGATGAAGCTGAACGCGACGACCGAGATGGAGCCGATCACCTGGCCGGAGTTCGCGAACATCCACCCGTTCGCGCCGGTCGACCAGGCCGCCGGGTACGTCGAGCTGATCGGCGAGCTGGAGGGCTGGCTCGCCGAGATCACCGGCTACGCCAAGGTGTCGGTGCAGCCGAACGCCGGTTCGCAGGGCGAGCTGGCCGGGCTGCTGGCGATCCGCGGTTACCACGCCTCGCGTGGCGAGGAGCACCGCAACGTCTGCCTGATCCCGTCGTCCGCGCACGGCACCAACGCCGCGTCCGCGGTGATGGCCGGGATGCGGGTCGTGGTCGTCAAGTGTGACGACGGCGGCAACATCGACGTGGACGACCTGCACGCCAAGCTCGCCAAGCACGGCGACGCGCTGGCCGCGATCATGGTGACCTACCCGTCCACGCACGGCGTGTTCGAGGAGTCCATCACCGAGGTCTGCAAGTCCGTGCACGACGCGGGCGGCCAGGTCTACGTGGACGGCGCGAACCTCAACGCGCTGGTCGGCCTCGCCCGTCCGGGCGAGTTCGGCTCGGACGTGTCGCACCTGAACCTGCACAAGACCTTCTGCATCCCGCACGGCGGCGGCGGCCCGGGCGTGGGCCCGGTCGGCGTCCGCGAGCACCTGGCGCCGTTCCTGCCGTCCCACCCGCTGCGCGCCGAGGCCGGCCCGCAGGACACCGGCGTCGGCCCGATCTCGGCGGCGCCGTGGGGCTCGGCGGGCATCCTGCCGATCTCGTGGACCTACATCGCCATGATGGGCGCGGACGGCCTGCGCTCGGCGACCGAGGGCGCGATCATCGCCGCCAACTACCTGGCGGCGAAGCTGTCCCCGCACTTCCCGATCCTCTACACCGGCCGGGACGGCCTGGTGGCGCACGAGTGCATCGCCGACCTCCGCAAGATCACCAAGGAGACCGGGGTCACCGCCGAGGACGTCGCCAAGCGGCTGATCGACTACGGCTTCCACGCCCCGACGCTGTCGTTCCCGGTCGCCGGGACGCTGATGATCGAGCCGACCGAGAGCGAGGACCTCGCCGAGCTCGACCGGTTCGTGGACGCCATGGTGGAGATCCGCCGGGAGATCGAGGCCGTCGCCGACGAGACCTTCGACCGTGAGGACAACCCGCTGCGGAACGCCCCGCACACCGCGGACAGCCTGCTGGCCGAGGACTGGAAGCACGCCTACACGCGTGAGACGGCCGCGTACCCGCTGCCGTCCCTGCGCGAGGGCAAGTACTGGCCGCCGGTCCGCCGCATCGACCAGGCGTACGGCGACCGCAACCTGATCTGCTCCTGCCCGCCGCCGGAGGCGTTCGAGGACTGAGCCGTCCTCGCCTGAGGGCAGGGCGAGGGCAGGCAGGGCGAGAGCAGGGTGAGGGCCCGTTCCCGGGACGTCCCGGGAACGGGCCCTTTCCCGTCCCCGTTTGTGATCTACAACGTAAAGGGCGTGGCCCGGCGACACGCCGGAGGCATGATCAAGTCCGGGTGTGTCGGGGCGGGACGCGGAGGCGGCCGGATCGCTAGGCTCGGCACCGCCGAACCCCGACCCCCAGAGGGCAGTAGACGATCATGAACGACACGCCCGGACAGGCCGCGCCGCGACGGTCGGCTGAGGCCGCGTCAGCCGAGTCAGCCGACCCGCGGGACGGCGGGCCGGGGGGAGCCGAGGCCGACCAGGCGGCGGAGATGTGCGAACGGGCGCGGCGGCTCGCCGAGGACGGCGAGTCCGACCGCGCGGCGACCTTGTTCGGGGAGGTGCTCGCACTCGGCGACACCCCGCACCGGGCTCGGGCCGCGCTCGGCCTCGCGGTCGTCCTGGACGACTCGGGCGACATCGCGGGCGCGCGCGAGGCCGATCGTGCCGCGATCGCCACCGGCGACCCCGAGTACGGCGCGCGCGCCGCCTACCACCTTGCGCTCACCCACGAGCGCGCGGGGGAGCACGACGAGGCCGAACCCGTCTGGCGGATCGTGGTCGACTTCGCCAACCCCGCCTACCTGCCGCCCGCACACCTGGCCCTGGCACGGCTCGCCGACGACGCGGGCGACTTCGACCGCGCCCGCGGGCACTGGGAGGACGCGGTCGCCACCGGCGACGCCGAGTACGGGCCACTCGCCGCGCACGACCTCGCCCAGCGGCTGCTGGAACGCGGCGAGCCGGCCCGCGCGCAGCGGGTGCTGACCGCCGGGCTGAAGCTCGTCGACCGGGAGGCCGCGCCGCACGCGCACTCGCGGCTCGCCGTGGCGCTCGGCATCGCCTGCCTCGACCAGGCCATCGGCGCGTTCGGCGCGGCGCTGGGCGCGGACGGCGAGCCCGCCGACCCGGAGGTCGGATCGCTCGCCACGGAGCTGCTGGCCCGCACGCTGCCGCTGCGCGGCCGGGACGGCGAGGCCCGCGAGGCGTGGCGGCGCGGCCTGACCGACCCGGCGGTCTCGGCGCAGGTCCGCGCCCGGCTGCGGCGCGAGTTCGGCGCGGACGACGGTGACGACCCGGCCGAGCTGTGGTGGGAGCCGCTCCTCGAGCAGTCCGTCGCCGAGGGCACGCTGCCCGCCCTGGCGGGAGAGGCGTTCGGCGCGCTGGACCACATGTACGCGCTGCTGGCCGTCCGGTACGCGGCCGAGCCCGCCGACCGCCGCCCCGGCGAGTCGCACGAGGTGATCGGCGGCGCCGTCCGCGTGCCGTCGGACTACGCCTGGGGCCCGCTCCTGCACGAGAGCTTCGCCGAGCGTCTACGCCTCGCGATGGGCCCCACCGCCGTCCTCCCACCCGGCTGGCCCGACGCCTGACATCCGGCGCCGGTGCTCAGCGCTTGGTGTCCGGCGCCTCAGTGCCTGATGTCCGACGCCTGAGCCTGGTGCCTGGCAGGCGTCGTCCGACGTGTGAGGGCTGACGCGCGGCGTCCGGCGGCGGGGGCTAGGCGGCGATGTCTCGTTGGGCCACGATGTTGGTGATGCGGACGCGGACCAGGCACTCGCCGGGGACGGCGTTGCGCTTGCCGTATTCCTCGGCGCGGTCCTCGCCCATGTAGCGGGCGCCGATCGCGGTGGCCCAGCGCAGCATCTCGTCCTGGTCGGTGTCGAGCGCGGCCACGCCGCTGATCACGACGAACGAGTAGGGCGCGACCTGGTCGTCGACCGCGATCGACACGCGGGGGTCGCGCTTGAGCGCGTGCGCCTTGATGCCCTTCTCGGCGGTGTTGAACAGCAGGTCGTCCCCGTCCAGGAGGAACCAGATGGGGGTCACGTGGGGGGATCCGTCCTTGCGGATCACGCCGATCTTGCCGGTGCGCGTCCCCGAAAGGACGAACGCGCGCCACTCGTCTGTCGTCATCTCCATGATCCACATTGTGGCGGACGGAGGGCGGGGACGAGGCCGGGTGCGCGGGCCGCTACGGTGAGCGACATGGAGATCATGACGGCGCACGGGGCCGCCGAGGTGACGGTGGACGAGCCGCGTGCGGCGGAGGGGGCGGCGTTCCTGCTGGTGCTGACGCACGGTTCGAACGGCGGGGTGGACGCGCCGGACCTGCTGGCCGTCCGGGAGGTCGCGCTGGGGCTCGGCGGGGCGGTCGCGCGGGTGCTGCAGCCGTTCCGGAAGGCCGGGCGCCGGGCGCCCGGATCGGCGGCGCGGCAGGACGAGGCGTGGCTGGAGATCGTCAAGCTCGTGCGCGACCGGTTCGGGGACGTCCCGCTCGTGCAGGGCGGGCGGAGCAACGGCGCGCGGGTGGCGTGCCGGACGGCCCGGGAGGCGGGCGCGACGGGCGTGGTGGCGCTGGCGTTCCCGCTGCATCCGCCGGGGAGGCCGGAGAAGTCGCGCGCGGACGAGCTGCGCGGCGCGGGCGTGGACGTGGTGGTCGTGAACGGCGACCGTGACCCGTTCGGTGTCCCGGACGCGGCGGACGCCGCCGAGGTGGTCGTCCTGCCGGGGGAGCGGCACGACCTGAACAAGAACCCGGCGGCCGTGGGTGAGGCCGTGGAGCCCTGGCTGCGCCGCTGGGCGCGCGCGGCGGGCTGATCGGCCCCGTCCAGGGCTCCGGGCCTCAGGGGGCCGGCCTGACCCGTCCAGGGCTACCCAGACCCCGGGGGTGAGGCGGTCCCGGACATGACTGAGCCCCGGCGTCTTGGCCGGGGCCCTTGCTTCTTTCTCTCCTGGTGCCTCCGGGGATCACCCGGAGCGCCCGTTGGGTGGCTGACGCCCCCGAGGAAGATCACCCGTTCGGACTAGTCCCCCGTACGAGACTGGTCAGGCGACCGCTCCGACACCGAGGTCGGTGGGGCGGTGCGGGGCGACGATCTTCCCGTCGGGCAGCAGTTCACCGGTGTCCTCGAAGATCACGACGCCGTTGCACAGCAGGCTCCAGCCCTGTTCGGGGTGGTTGGCCACGGTTCGTGCGGCGTCGCGGTCCGGCCCGTCAGAGGTGGGACAGTGCGGTTGGTGTGGGCACATCGGCGTGCCTCCGGTCTCAGGTGCTCGATGGGTGGTGCTCTTCTGTCTGACGCATCCGAGTGTGGATCGGTTCGGCCCTGGGCGGCCATAGCCCGAAGGGACGATTGTCCGGTGGTACCTCGGTACCGCCGGAGTGTGATCGGCCTCACCCTCAGGTGCAGGTGATCAGACTGCCCGCGAATCCGTCTCGGCAAGAGCACGAATCTCCGTCCGATGCGTAAAGTTCCTCCCGATTCGTCCGGACAGGTGTCCGGGACCGGCCGCGTGTCCGGCTCGGGATGCGATCGTTTCCCCCCGGCGGCCGGGGGACCGAGCCCTACGATTGCCCCCTGGGATGGGCCCGACCCAGGGGAGGTGAGGCCCGGATGCGCGTTGCGCTGTTCGTCGCCTGCGTCGACGACGCGATGTTCCCCGGGACGGGCCGCGCGGTCACGTCCCTGCTGGAGCGGCTCGGGCACGAGGTGGTGTTCCCGGCGGGGCAGACCTGCTGCGGGCAGCTGCACTGGACGACCGGCTACCGGCGGGAGGCGGCCGGGCTCGCGCGGCGGTTCACCGGGGTGTTCGCCGGGGCGGGGACGGTCGTGACGCCGTCGGCGTCGTGCGCGGCGGCGGTCCGGTCGTCCTATCGGAGCATGGCGCGGGCCGCCCGCGACCCGGAGCTGGAGCGCGACGCCGCCGGGCTCGAGGTGTACGAGCTGACCGAGTTCCTGGTGGACGTCCTGGGCGTGACCGACGTCGGCGCGGCGTTTCCGCACCGTGTGGCCTACCAGCCGACCTGTCACGCGTCGCGCGCGCTGGGCGTGGGCGACCGCCCGACGCGGCTGCTGCGCGCGGTGAAGGGGCTGGAGCTGGTCGAACTGCCCGCGGCGGGGGAGTGCTGCGGGTTCGGCGGCGCGTTCGCGGTGAAGAACGCGGACGTGTCGGTCGCGATGGTCGCCGACAAGGTCCGGCACGTCCGGGACACGGGCGCCGACGTGCTGTGCGCGCTGGACAACGCCTGCCTCGCGCACATTGGCGGCGCGCTGTCCCGGCTGCGGGCGGGTGTCCGGGTGGCGCACCTCGCCGAGATCCTGGCGTCCACGGGGGAGGACGCATGAGCCTCCGCGAGGGGGAGGGCGAAGCGGAGGCCCCCGACCATCCCGCCCCTCCCGAACGAGGTTCGGATGTGTCCGGCGGGTTCGGGCTCGGGACGCTGCTGAGGCTCGTGGGCGGGCAGCAGGGGAGCACGGCCCGGAGGCGCGGGCAGGACGGGAAACCCGTCCTGCCGAGGTTCGCGGAGGCCGCGCGCGAGGCGCTGGCGGACGCCGGGGCGCGGCATGACCTAGCCGAGTCCGTCGGGACCGCGCGGGACCGGCTGGCCGCGGCGACCGGCGAGCCGTCCGACTGGGAGGAGCTACGGACGGCGGGGGCGGCGATCCGCGACCGGGCGCTGCTCGACCTCGGCACCCACCTGGAGGCGTTCGAGCGGGCCGTCACGGACGCGGGCGGCACGGTGCACTGGGCGCGGAACGCGTCCGCCGCGCGCCGGATCGTCGCCTCGCTCGCCGAGGACGGCGGCGGCGAGGTCGCGGTCGCGGACGGGCCCGTCCTGCGGGAGGTCCGGCTCGCGGGCGCCCTCGCGGAGCGGGGGATCACCGTGCGCGACGCCGCGGGCCCGGAGGGCCGCGACCGGGTGCGCGCCGCGCGCGTCGCCGTCACCGGGGCCGACTTCCTGGTCGCTGACAGCGGGACCGTGGTGCTGCTCGAGGCGGACGGCGCGGCCCGCGCGTGCCTGACGCTGCCGGAGACGCTGGTCTGTGTCGCGGGGATGGACCGGGCCGTCCCGAGCTGGGCCGACATGGAGGTCCTGCTGCAGCTCCTCCCGCGCACGGCGGGCGGGGACCGGCTCAGCCCGCAGGTGTCGGCCTGGACGGGCGTGGTCCCGGGGGACGGCCCGAGCGAGGTGCACGTCGTGCTGGTCGACAACGGCCGCACCCGGATCCTCGGCGACGAGGTCGGGAGGGAGGCGCTGCGCTGCATCGGCTGCGGCGCCTGCTCGGCCGTGTGCCCGGTGTACGAGCGGGTGGGGGACCGGCCCTACGACCCGGGCGGAACGGGCCCGTCCGGGCCGATCGGCGCGGTCTGGACGCCACTGGCGCGCGGTGTCGATCGTGCGCGGACGGCTTCGCTGCCGTTCGCGTCCACGCTGTGCGGGGCGTGCGCGGAGGTCTGCCCGGTGAAGATCGACATTCCGGGGCTGCTGGTTCATCTGCGCGGCGAGGTCGTGGACGCGCGCCGGAACCGGTCAGTCCCGACGCCGGAGCTGGCGGTGATGCGCGGCCTCGCCTGGACGATGGCCGACGCGCGCCGGTTCGAGGCGGCGGTCGGACGCGGCTCGCGGTGGGCGCGGCTGGTGGCGCGGGGCGGGCGGATCCGGCGCCTGCCCGGCCTGCTCGGCCGCTGGACCGAGGCGCGCGACCTGGCCGCCCCGCCCGCGGAGAGTTTCCGGTCCTGGTGGCGGCGCCATGAGGCGGCCCGGCGGAGGAAGGGGTGACCGCGCGGGATGAGGCGCCGCGCCGGGCGGCCGGGCCGGACGAGGAACCGGCACGGAGGACGGCGCGGGACGGGGTCCTGCGGCGGGTGCGGGGGGCGCTCGGCGCGCCGCGCCGGACGCCCGTTCCGGTGCCGCGCGGGTATCTGACCCGGTTGACCGGGCCGGAGGCCGCGACGAGGGCGGACGTGGTGGCGTTGTTCACCGAGCGGGTCGCGGCGCTCGGGGTGGCCGTCCGGCACGTCGGCGCGGACGAGCTGGCCACGGCGGTCGCGGCCGTGCTGTGGGGGTGGGAGGCCAGGCGGATCGTCGTGCCGTCCGACCTGCCGTTCGGGTGGCTGGCCGAGCTGGACGGCGTGCGCGCGCTGGCGGACTCGCCCGTGCTCGACGTCCCGGCGCTGGCGGGCGTGGACGGCGTCGTCACCGGCTGCGCGGTCGCGGTCGCCCAGACCGGGACGGTCGTGCTCGACGGCGGCCGCGCGCAGGGGCGCCGGGCCCTGACGCTCGTCCCGGACCGGCATCTGTGCGTCGTGCACGCCGACCAGGTCGTGGGCGCCGTTCCGGAGGCGGTGCGCCGGCTGGATCCGGCCCTGCCGCAGACGTGGATCAGCGGCCCGCCGTCCGCGTCGTCCCCGGGCGGGCCGCCGCACGGGCCGCCGCACGGGCCGCGCACGCTGGGGATGCTCGTCGTCGACGACTGATGGCCCGCGCCGACGACTGACGGCCGCGCCGACGACCGTCGGGTGCGGGCCGTCAGCCCGGGTTGACCCCGGTGAGGACGAGTGCGAGCCCGGCGGCGAAGCGGGCCTCCCAGTCCACGGGCGGCTCGCCGGGTTCGGCGCGGACGTCGCCGCGGGTGTCGCGGACCTCGAGCGCGACGTGCCCGATGACGAAGCCGAGGAGGCTGTGGGCGGCGACGGCGGCGGGTTGTTCGGCGACGCCGCCGAGCCGCAGGTGTTCGCGTAGCGAGCCGAGCGTGTCCGCGAGCGCGGCCGGGTTGCGGTGGGTGACCAGGAGCGGCAGGACGCCCGCGTGGTCGAGCAGCCGGGCGCGGTAGGCGCGTGCCCAGACCATGAGGCCCTCCCTCCATCCCAGGTCGCCGGGCGCGGCGGCGGGCATCGCGCCGACGTGCGCGACCAGGTGGTCGAGCAGCTGCTCCTTGCCGCGGGGGAGGTGGTGGTAGATCGCCATGGCCTCGACCTCCAGCGCGTCGCCGAGGCGGCGCATGGTGAGCCGGGCCAGGCCCTGGCCGTCCACGATGTGCAGCGCGGACTCGATGATCCGGTCGGTGGTGAGGGGCGGGCGGTGCTGCGCGTTGATGCTCGGCTGCCGGACCATGACGGTGCCTCCTGCTCCGCGGGGACGGGCGATGACGGAGATCACCTTACTGCGTAAAGGTGCCGAACCCGGTGTCCGGAGTCACAACCGGCGTGTCCCGAGCGTACGCTGACCCTTGGCCGGTCACGGAGATCGGCGCAAGGACGCTTGAGCAATGAGCACGAGGTTCGAGGAGCACCACATGCCGCTGGGTCGCGGGATCAGCAAGGACGTCGCCGCGCGGATGGAGGAGGACCGGCGGCTGGCCGGCACCTACCAGGACCGCCTCGCGGACGCCACGGCCGCCGAGACCGCGCTGCGGACCGCGCAGGCCGAGGGCCGCCCGGCAGGCGAGATGAAGGCGCTGGACGTGGCGTTCGACCAGGCCCTGACCGTCGCACTGGAGGCCGCCCTGGCCGCCGAGCGGGTCGAGATGGGCCCGAAGGTCTACGTCTCGGAGGGGCAGGACGCGACCGCCCACCGCGCCGCCGAGATCGCCGAGCGCAAGGCCCGCGCGCGCTGGACGGTCCGTCCGTGGACCGAGGAGGCCGACCGGCTCCGCACGGCCCGTGAGACCCACCGGCTGAGCTTCCGCGGCGGCCGGGGCGTCGCCGTGGTCTGAGGCCCGTCCTCCCTTGCGGGCATCCCGGGCCGGGCGGTGCGTCCGGCCCGGACGTGTCCTTCGAGGTCGCGCGGTGGGGCGGTGGGGCGTGTCGAGGTGAGCATTTGACGCGCCCTAAGCCGACAACACAGCGACGCGGAGTGGCACCGGAGAGTGAACTTTGAAATCCTCCCCTCTCGGGGAGCGCGCCGGGGGTTCCGCCCGGGACGGGAGAAGAGACCGGACCGGGGCGGACGAGGGCGGCCGCCGGAGCCACGGGGGGCTTTCACGAACGCGGGGGGAATGCAGGTGGAGCGCACGCCGCCGGACCGGGAACGGGTCCTGGAGCGCTATCAGGACGGGGTGCGGGCGATCCGCGACCTGGCGGCGAGGGTGCACGACTGGACGGCTCCGACCCCCTGCGCCGAGTGGCAGGTGATGGACCTGGCCGGGCACCTGCGGTGCGTGGCCGAGAGCTACCTGGAGTACCTGCAGGACGCGCCGGACAGCCGCCTGGCGAAGCTGTTCGCGCAGGACGCGGCGTCCGCGGTCCTGATCCGGCAGCAGGCGCGGCAGAACGCGGCCGAGCTCGCGGTGCTGCCGCCGGAGCGCGGCGAGGGCCGGATCACCTCGTTCACGGTGTCGGCGGGCGCCTACGCCGACCTGATGCCGGACATGTGGGACCGCACGCACCTGGTCTACCGGGGCACCAAGTACACCGTCGGCGACCATGCGGGCGCGGCGTGCGTGGAATGGCACCTGCACGCGTGGGATCTGGCGCGCGCGATCGGCGCGGACTATCGCCCGGAGGATCCGGAGCTTCTGGTGTCGGCGTGGCACTGGGGCGTGCCGCATCTGCCGCTGTCGTCCGTCCCGGAGGCGGAGCGCGGGGACGCGTGGGAGGCGGTGCTGTGCGCTTCGGGCCGGAGTCCGGGCTGGCCGGAGCCGTCGGCGGCGTGCCCCCAGCCGCGGCGCCGGGCGCGTCAGCCCCGCCGGTCCCCGGACGGCGCGCCGTCCTCGGAGTCGTCGCGGGCGGCCTCGTCCCTCTAGCAGGCGTGCGGTGTCACGGGCCGTGCCGGGGTGTCAGCGGGCGGCGGTCTGGAGTGCGAGTCGTCGCAGGGCGTCGGGGTCGGGGGCGTCCGGCGGGGCGTGGAAGGTCGTGAGGCACTGGTCGGGGTCGTCCGCGAGGCGGAAGGACTCGAACGCCAGGAGAAGCTCGCCCGCCACGGGATGGTGAAGACGCCGGGTGCCGTGGCCGTTCTCCTTGACGTCGTGCCGGGCCCACAGGGCGCGGAACTCCGCGCTCTCGGCGGACAGCTCCTCGACCAGTGCGGACAGGCGCGGATGGTCGGGGAAGCAGCCCGCGTCGAGCCTCAGCGCCCCGACCGTGTCCGTGGCGAGGGCGTCCCAGCCGGTGAACAGCTTCCGGTGGTCGTCGCTGAGGAAGACCAGGCGGGCGAGGTTCCGGTCGTCCGGTGCGAGGAGTTCCCAGTCGCCGAAGAGGGCCGTCGCCATCGGGTTCCAGGCGAGCAGGTCCAGGAAGCGTCCGGTGACGTAGGCGGGGACGGCGTCCATGGCGGCGAGCAGTTGCCGCAGCGGTTCGCGCACCTGCTGCCGGGACGGCACGGCCCCGGCGTTCCGGCGGTTCCGGGCGAGCCGGCGCAGGTGGGCGTGCTCGTTCTCGTTGAGGCGCAGGGCGCGGGCGAGCGAGTTCAGGACCTCGGCCGACACGTTGGGGCCGTGGCCCTGTTCCAGGCGGGTGAGGTAGGCGACCGAGACGCCCGCGAGCTGGGCGAGTTCCTCGCGGCGCAGGCCGGGGACGCGCCGGTGCCGTCCCGTGTCGGGCAGGGCGACGTCCTGAGGCGTCAGGCGGGCGCGGCGGCTGCGCAGGAAGGCGCCGAGCTCGCCGCCGGACGGGTTCTCCATGCCGTCCATTATCCGTGTGGCCGACCGGGCGGTGATCCTGCCACTGCCGGACGTAGGCACGGTGGAGGGCTGGGTGGTCGGCGCGCGGGCGGGCAGGGTGGGTGTCGTCCGACCTGAACGAGCTGGAGTGACGTACTGATGAACACTGCCACCACCGAATTCGTCGCCCACCTCGGCGGGCGTCCCGCGACCGCGGCGGAGCTGGCGCCGCTGGCCTTCTCGGGGTACGCGCACTTCACCGCGACGCAGGTGCGCGGGGGGCTGATCCGCGGCCTCGACCTCCACCTGGACCGGCTCCGGACGGCGTCGCTGGAACTGTTCGGGCGGGCCGTCCCGGACGAGCGGGTCCGGGAGCTGCTGCGCGCCGCCGTCGGGGCCGGGCCGGACGACCTGTCGCTGACGGCGACCGTGTTCTCGCCGTCCGGTGAGTTCGCGGCCGAGGGCGGCGGGCTGGAGGTGCTGGTCCGGACCGGTCCGGCCGCTGAGGGCCCGCACGGCCCGCTGGCGCTGGCCGTGGTCGAGCATGAGCGGGACCTGCCCGCGATCAAGCACGTCGGTGAGATTGCGAAGACCTACCAGCTGCGCAGGGCCGTCGCGGCGGGCTTCGACGACGCCGCGTTCGTGGACCGCCGGGGCCGCTTCAGCGAGGGGACGATCTGGAACCTGGCGTTCTGGGACGGCTCGTCCGTGATCTGGCCCGACGCGCCGATGCTGGTCGGGACGATGATGGGCGTCGTCCGCCGCCGGCTCGAGGCGCTCGGCGTCCCGCAGGCCGTCCGGGAGGTGACACCGGACGATGTGGCGGGGCTGTCGGGGGCGGTGGTCATGAACTCCTGGACGCCGGGCATCGAGGTGAACCGCCTGGGCGAGGTGGCCCTGCCGGACGCGGGGGAGTTCGTCGGCCTGCTGCACGACGCCTTCCGCACAGAGCCGCCCGTCGCGCCCTGAAGCCCCCCGGAGCGCCCTCAGGTCTCGCACCAGGCGAGGGCTCGTGGCGGGGGCGAGGTATCGCCCCCGCCACGACCGTCCACTGCCCGCCACGGGCTAGACCTGAAGTGCGGTTGAGGTTGCATGCTCGAGGCATGGTCTTCACTGATGCGGAGTACGCGTACCTGGCCGGGCACCCACTGGGGCGCCTGGCGACGATCGGGCCGGACGGAGCACCACAGGTCCACCCCGTGGCCCTCTGGCTGGACGAGACGTCCGGGACCATCGACATCGGTGGCCCGGCGCTGGCCACGAGCCAGAAGTTCCGCAACGTCCAGGCCGACCCGCGCGTTTCACTTGTCGTGGACGACCAGTCCGAAACGCCCAATCCCCTCGGTCAGACCGGGCGGGGCATCGAGATTCGCGGGCGGGCCGAGATCGTGACGCTCGACCCGCCGCTGATCGATGCGTTCGCCGGGGAAACGCTCCGCGTCCATCCGCGCCGGATCATCACCTGGAACATCGGCGAGTTCATCCCGTCCCCCGGACGACCGCCGCACCTGCAGGGTTACGACTCCCGCGAGGTGACCAGGTAGGGAGCGGTCAGGGCCTCAGCGGCCATCTCGTTCATGGTCTCGGTGGTCCCGCCGCCAATGCAGGATCACCCCTGCCAGGAGCATGCAAGCTCAGTTCGACGCTGGCCGGCACGCTGAAATCCCCGATCCTCAGCTCGGCCAGCCGCCGGGACTCATCCTCGATCCGTTCCCGCAGTACCCGAGGGGACCAGCCCGGACGGCCGGTGAGCTTGGCGCCGGCGATTCGGATTGCCAGCGGCAGGTTGCCGCAGCAGTCGAGGATCGCGTCGGCTTCCGCCGGGTTCCCGCTCGACCCGGCGCCGCCCGACGATGCGGGGAGCCGGCCGTCGGGGAAGGTGGCACTCGCCAGCCGCGCGGCGAAGCCTGGCCAACGTGCTGCTCGAGGTTGCGCTGTGGGCGCGCCCCGGTGGCCCCGTCTGTGTGGCGCCAGAACTGGGCGGGTTTTCCGAGACCATCACCCACCGGCGGACCGGAGTCCTCTGGAACCCGCGTCTTCCGAACGAGCCGACCGAGGCGATACGGCACGCTGCCTCTCAACGATGCCGCCCGCCGCAGCATGTGTTGCGCCGCACAAGGTCAGCAGCGAACACGACGCCGTTCCCGCCCACGCCGACACGCTCACCCGGCTCTTCCCGCCAGGCGTGCTCACCACCGGGTAACCGCGGGTCGCCATCGCACCTCAGCGCTCGCAGCCTGCGGAGGGCGCCCGCCCCGGTCAACGGCGATCCATATTGCTGTGCCCTCGGGAAGGACCTTCCGTGGCACCACTACTCGCCGTCGACGGGGTCTTTCACGAGGTGCGCGCGGCCCTGGAGGCGGAGCTCGGGGCCCGACGGTCATGCGCGGGCCGGGGCCGCTGCTGCGGTGGCGCGGGCCCGTCCGGCTGCTCGAATTCGAGCGCTTCAGGGGCACCGCGTACCTGCGGGTCAAGCCCACCGGGGGCGTCCAGAACTCCGAGTACCGCACGGCCAAGTGGACGGAGCCGGAGGACGGGCTCGGGCTCTGGGAAACCGACCGCCGCGACGCCTCCATGGCCCGTTCCCTTCCGGACGCCTTCCGTGCCTCGCCGTCGACAACATCATCACCCACGATGATCACGTGGAGGCGGGCGGGTGCTCAGGTGGCGCGCCGCCGGAACGTCGCGCGGTAGTCCCTGGGGCGCTGCCCGGTGTGCCGGGCGAACAGCGCGGCGAACGTCCCGGAGTCACCGTAGCCGACCGTGGCGGCGATGCCCGCGACGGTCCGGTCCGTGGTCTCCAGGAGGTGGCGGGCGCGGCGGACGCGCGAGGCCTGCAGGTAGGTGAGGGGGCTCTGGCCGGTCTCCTCGGCGAAGCGGCGCAGCAGCGTCCGGGAGCTGACGTTGAACGCCCCCGCCAGCGCGGCCAGGTCGTAGCGGGCGGCGAGGTTCTGGTCGAGCTCCCGCATGACCCTGCGGGAGAAGTCGTTCCCCGGCTGGGGCAGGAGCCGGGCGTCGACGTAGGGGGTCTGGGACGAGCGCGCGTCGTCCAGCAGCGCCATGCGCGCGGTCGCGCGGGCCACGCCCGCGCCGCTGTGCCGCCGGATCAGCCCGAGCGCGAAGTCGTACATGGCGCTGAAGGCCGCCGTCGTCGTCACCCCCCGGTCGGTGACGACGAGCCGGTCGGGACGGACGTCCGCGCCGGGGCAGCGGCGTGCCAGCTCGTCGGCGAACAGCCACGCGGTGGTGGCCCGGCGGCCGTCGAGCAGCCCGGCCTCCGCGAGCAGGAATGCGCCGACGCAGATCGAGACCACGGCGTTGCCCGCGGCGGCCTGCGCGCGGATCACCTCCAGCTCGGCGGTGAGGGACGCGAGCCGCTCGTCCAGCCGCACGCCGGGCACGACGAGCTCGAGCCCGGGGACGACCAGGACGTCGACCTCGCGCGGCGGGACGACCCCCAGCGTCACGCCGCCCGACGCGGCGACCCGGCGGCGCGGCGAGACGACCGACACCTCGAACCCGGCGTGGTCCGGGCCCGCGACGTGCGCGGCCATCGTCAGCAGGTCGGGGACGCCGAACACCTCGGACGCGAAGCAGCCCGGAAACGCCAGGACACCGACCCGCAGCGCGCTCACATCCGGCTCCTCACCCCGACACCCGGTGGCGAGATTACCCCGATACATGGCGATACGGACCGTCGCCCCGCCCGGGTCGTCCGGGCCACGCTGGCGGCATGAGCACAGTCAGCGAACGCCGCGACGACCCGATCACCGACTTCTCCCACCGCCGCGTGGACGTGGACGGAGTGGAGAAGACGGTCTACGTCGCGGGCTCCGGGCCGGCCGTCGTCGTCATGCCGGAGATGCCCGGCATCAGCCCCGACGTCCTGCGACTGGCGCGGTGGGTCCGGGACGCGGGGCTCACCGTCTACGTCCCGTCCCTCTTCGGCAGGGACGGCGCCTACCCCACATTCGAGGGTGGCGTGGAGGTCGTCCGCCGCGCCTGCGTGAGCGCCGAGTTCCGCGCGTTCGCCGGAGGCGGCACCAGCCCCGTCGCGTCCTGGCTGCGCGGCCTCGCGCGCCTGGCGCACGCCGAGTGCGGGGGCCCCGGCGTCGGCGCGATCGGCCTGTGCTTCACCGGGAACTTCGCGCTGACCATGGCCCTCGAGCCAGCGGTCATCGCGCCGGTCGTCAACCACCCGTCCCTGCCGCTGGACGACCCCGCCGGACTCGAGATCGGCGACGAGGACGCCCGCGCGCTCCGCGAGCGCGTCGACCGCGACGGCATCACCGTCCTTGCGTACCGCTTCGACAACGACAAGTGGTGCGAGGGGCGGCGCTTCGCCGCCTACCGGGCGCTCCTCGGCGACGCGTTCGACGGGCGCGTCCTGTCCGGGGACGACGCGAACACCGACCCGCCGCCGTTCTTCCGCGACAGGGTCCGGACGCCGCACAGCGTCGTCACCGCCCACTTCGTCGACGAGGAAGGGCACCCCACCGTGAAGGCCAGGGACGAGATCCTCGCCTTCCTCACTGGGCGCCTGCTCCCGTCCGAGGACGGCGGGAGGCCTCAGGGCTGACGGAACCGGCGTTCCGGTAGATCTTCGAACACCTGTGCGGAAGACTCCTCGGTGCGCACGGTCGACGAGGAGGAGGGACGCGCGTTGGTGGTGCATCGGACCGGGAGGTTCCTCGGTCATCCCGGGCAGTGCGACGGGGACGACGAAGGGCTTCTCGGCGATGACTGGGACGAGCGCCTGGACCTCCTGGTGCGCGCCCGCCTGCTGGGCCGGTGGCTCCGCGGGCACCACCCGGACGGCCCGGCCGTCCGCGCGCGTCTGGTGGAGTCCGAAGAGGACGGCGACCTGGGCGTGGACGCCCTCCTGAGCAGCGAACTCTTCCCGGTCGCCGCGTCGGCGGCGGCCCCACCGGCGCACCATCGGCGTCCCCCACAACACTCAAGGCCCCCGCGGCCTACACATTCGCCTCACCGCCTACGGAGACCGCACGATCCTCCCCGGCGACCTCACCCGCTCCGCCACGATCTGGGAACCGTCACCGTTGAGGACCGACCGGCGGCAGCCTCACGGTCTGCCGGCCAGCGGGAGTCGTAGCGGCCGTATCGTCACCTGCTAAGCAGGACGCCTGCCGCGCTGCCAAGCGGTCGGGCCGGGCTGCAACGACCTAGCCGCGACAGTCACTGTTGATGCCACACGTGAATGGACCGTGCAGGTCAGGGTTATAGGCCGAGGTGTTTGGCGGCTATCTCGTTCATGATTTCGGTCGTGCCGCCACCGATTCAGTTGTTGAGGTGGAAGGTGATGACGTCGACTTCGTCGGTCGCCGTCAGGTCCGGGTAGTGGCCCTTCAGCGCCTGCCGGAGGTCCGCCGCCACGGTCATCGCCTCGGCGCGGGCGTCCTGGTCGGTGAGATCGGCGACCAGGCAGTGCCTGATCTCGGTCACCTCCGCCGGGATGACGACCTGGGGGTCGCTTTCGAACACCAGCCGCGCGGGTCCGAGCCGAGCCGGATCCCGGAAGCGGGTCGTCTTCGTCTTGGCGCCGGCGCGCACGGCCTCGAGGTACCGGGGGTTGAACCGGATGATCTGGGGCCCCGTCGTGTCGGGGTCCTGGTAGAGCGACTGGTCGAGGTCGACCATGCCCGCGTCGGGGGTCCACTGCTGGGCCAGCGGCATCAGGTCGGCGGCGAGCACGGACCGGAGTCCCTCGGGCGTGGGCACGATGACGCGCATGGTGGGGTAGTAGTCGACGAAGACCTGCCGGTCGCGGCCGCACGGGCCGAGGACACCGCGCCCGCCGTCGCCGACCGCGACGATGCAGCGCATCTGGCGTGCGCCTTGCGTGCGCGCCGCCGCCAGGGCCACGAGTTCGGCGCAGGGTCCGCCGGTGAAGTGGTAGAGGTTCACGCCCGGGAACATCCGGTAGTCGGCGGCCATGACCGCTGCGCCCACCGTGTGGATCCCTTCTCCTCCAGTGCCGGAGTCGGACTGGGCGTCGATGGTCCGGCGCGCCAGCTCGACGAGTTCAAGCTCGTCGGCATCGAGCGCACGCGCGGACGGGGGGATGTACACGACCTGCCAGACCCTTCCTTCGGCGACGCCCGACAGCATGCCACGCCGCCTGGGCGATCCCGCAAGTGATCTCGAAACGCGGTCCGCGCGTCCGGGTCAGGCGGGGGCGGGGGCGTGGAGCCCGGTTCCTTCGTGCGTGACGGGCAGGCCGGGCGGCGGGAACGTCACGGTGACGATCAGTCCGCCGCCGGGCCGCGGCAGGGCCAGGACGTCGGCGTCGTGCGCGTCGGCGATGGCCTGGACGATCGACAGGCCCAGGCCGAGCCCCTCGGTGCCGCCGGTGTGCCCGGCGCCGAGCCGCTCGAACGGCTCGAAGAGCTGCTCGACGGCGGCCTCCGGGATCACCCGTCCGGTGTTGGCGACGGTCAGCATCGCGGCCCCGTCCCGGACGGCCGCCGTGATCTCCACCAGCCCACCGGAGGTGTTGTGGCGGAGCGCGTTGTCCAGCAGGTCGGTGCCCATGCGTTCGGCGAGCCGCGCGTCGCCCGCGACCTGAGTGGGGGCGAGATCCGTCTGGACGGTCACATCGAGTCGCCGCGCTTCGTCCGACCGGTTCAGCGCCGCGTCCCGGACGAGTCCGGCCAGGTCGAACGGTTCGCGGCGGCTGATCCCGGCCTGCCCGCGTGCCAGTGTCAGTAGCGCCAGGACGAGCTGCTCCTGCTGAGCACCAGCCGCCAGCACCCGCTCGTGCGCGGCGCGCAGCGACTCCACCGTGGCCCCCGGGTCGGCGAGTGCGACCTGCGCGAGGGTCCGCTGCCGCGTCATGGGGGTGCGCAGCTCGTGCGAGACGTGCGCGATGAACCGGCGCTGCGCCAGGAACGTTCCCTCCAGCCGGGCGAGCAGCGCGTCGAAGGTGTCGCCGAGTTCCTTCAGCTCGTCCTGCGGGCCGTCCAGCGCGAGCCGTTCGTGCAGGTTGCCGGCCGAGATGGTGCGGGCCGCCGCGGTGACCCGCTGGAGCCTGCGCAGCACGCTCCCGGCCACGACCCAGCCGACCCCGAGTGAGATCACCGTCGTGATGCCGAGCGCGGTGCCGGACTGCACGAGCAGCGAGTGGAGGACTCGGGCGCGCTGCGCGCGGGCCGCCTCCTCGGCCTGCCGTGCGATGCCGGCGGCCTGGGCCGGGCCCTTGGCCCCGTCGCTCACGCTGCTGCCGCTGTCGCCCGGACCCGGGGTGGAGCGCGGCGAGCCGTCCGGGCGGGGGACGGGCGTGCCGTACGCCAGCGCGTTGGTGTCGCCGTCCGGAGCCCGGAGGGTGTAGACGCCGAGCGCGGCGCCGGCGGATCGTTCTGACCGTCCCGGTGGTCATGATCACCGCGAGCGGCGCCGGGTACTGCACCGCCACGGCCGGACACGGCGGCGGCACGGCCGGGGCTCCGGCCTCCGTCACCACCGGCATGGCGACCGTGACCCGGGGAACGCTGACCGCCCGCACCTCGGTGAGCGGAACCCTCGCCTACGCGGGCAGCTACCAGGCCGTCAACCAGGCGTCCGGCGTCATCACCGGGCTGCCCAGGCTCGGCCAGGGCGTCCGGCAGGGCCAGATGCTCTACCGGGTCGACGGCAGGCCGGTCATGTTCCTCAAGGGCCGGAGGACCCCCATGTACCGCGACCTGAAGCGGGACATGACCGGCCTGGACGTCCAAGAGCTCAACGCCGCCCTGGCCACCTCCGGGTACGACGTCGACGGCGGGCTCTCCGCCGGCTCGGACACCTACACGGCGGCGACCGCCGCGGCCGTCAGGAGCCTCCAGGACGACCTCGGCGTCAAGCGGACCGGCACGCTCGCCAAGGGCGACGCGGTGTTCGTCGGCGCCGCCGAGATCAGGATCACCGCCCTCCAGGTCAAGCTGGGCGGCCGGGCCCAGCCGGGCGCCGCGATTCTCACCGCGAGCTCCACCCGGCGGCAGGTCGGCGTCGACGTCGACGCGTCCCTGCAGGACAAGCTGAAGGAGGGCCAGAAGGTCATGATCACGCTGCCCAACGGCTCGAGCGTCAAGGACTCGGTGTCGTCGGTCGGCACCGTCGTCAGGAAGGCCCCGGGCGGCCGGTCCACCGTCTCCGTCACCGTCACGCCCGGCGACTCCAAGGCCACGGGCGACCTCGACCAGGCCCCCGTCGGGGTGTCGATCACCACCGAGAGCGTCAGCGGCGCGCTGATGGTTCCGGTCAACGCGCTGCTCGCCCTGCTCGGCGGCGGCCACGGCATCGAGGTGGTGGGCGCGGACGGTTCGCACCACCTGATGCCGGTGACGCTCGGGCTCTTCGACGGCACGGCCGGGACCGTGCAGATCACAGGCAAGGGCATCGTGCCCGGTCAGAAGGTCGTGGTACCCACCTCATGACCGCCCACGACCCCACCGCGACCACCGTCGGCGCCGACGCCCGGACCGGCCCCGCGCGACAGGGACCTGTCCCGGCTGCGGGCGGGCACGATCGGCTTCGTGTTCCAGCAGTTCTTCCTCGCCGACCACACCACGGCGCTGGAGAACGTCGCGGACGGCCTGCTCTACGCGGTCGCTGCGCCGCCGGGCCGCCGCCGACGCCCTCGAGCGTGTCGGCCTGGCGCACCCGCGCCGGGCACATCCCGTCCAGGTTGTCGGGCGGCGAGCGCCAGCGGGTGGCGATCGCCCGCGCCCTGGTCGGCCGCCCGGCCATCGTGCTGGCGGACGAGCCCACCGGCAATCTCGACAGCCGCAACAGCGCCGCGATCTTCGCGCTGATCCAGGATCTCAACGCCGAGGGGGCCACCATCGTCGTCATCACCCACGACCGGCCGATTCGGCAATGGCGTGGGTGCATCACCGGCCGCTGACCTGGGTAGATCCCTGGTCGGCGGCGGGGGACACGGGGGGACGAACGGCATGGCCACGTGCGAGGTCTGCGGCAACGACTACGCCATGAGCTTCGAGGTGCACGCGCAGGGGGCGGTCCACGTCTTCGACTCGTTCGAGTGCGCGATCACCCGGATGGCGCCGATCTGTGAGAAGTGCGGGTGCCGGGTCGTCGGCCATGGGGTGGCCATCGACCAGAAGTGGTACTGCTCGGCGCACTGCGCCCGCTCCGCCGAGCCGAGACTGGGCGCCCAGGCCCGCGACAACGTCCCCGCGGGCGTCTAGCCGGAGGGCGCGTTCCCGGTCAGGAGGCCTGGCCGGGGAGGCCGGGGTCGCGGCCGTCCTCGAGATAGACGGCGCGGTTCTCGGCCATGCCGCGCAGCGCGGGGCCCATGCGGCGGGCGATGTGGGCGGGGGCCAGCTCGTCCACCTTCTCCGGCGCGACCAGGACGTGGTCGGACAGCTCGTCCGGTGGGAGCGTGATCCCGGCGATCTCGGCGTCGGAGATCCGGCCCGCGAAGACGAAGATGTTGACGGCGTCCACGCCGTCGCGGGGCGGGCCCCAGTCGACGCAGATCAGGCCGGTGAGGCGGGGTGTGAGGCCCAGCTCCTCGCGGCACTCGCGTTCGCAGGCGGCCAGCGGTGACTCGCCCTCCTCGATGACGCCGCCGGGCAGGTACCAGCCCTCCTTGTAGGTGGGTTTCACCAGGACGATCCGTCCGAGGTCGTCGACCAGGAGGGCCGCGGCGGCGCCGCGGGTGCGGGGGAGCGAGGCGATGTAGGCGAGATCGGGCATGGTCCGAGCGTAGACGGGCGCGCACCGCGCGTGCCGGTGCGGTCGCGGCGCGGCACCGGTGGACGGCCCGTGCCGCCGTTGATCCGTTCGGCGCGTCGCGGGGGCGCTGCCGAAAGCGCCTTGACCACGATCGACAACGCTTGACATGCGCCCGTCAGGACCGTCAGGAGGGGCAGGGGCGCCTATCCCTCGGCGGGCACGGCGCGATGAGGTGGTTTTAACACGGCGGTGACAAAGGAGACGCAGCCGCGAAACGGCCCCTGCCGAAGATCGGCTCATGAACGGTGACCGAGAGGCGCGGGTCCTGCTCGCCTACCGGACGATCGACGACCTGGACCCGCCCCACGCCTGCTGGACGAACCTTACTTTGTCAAGGTCGGGGCCGGTGGCGGTGCCCTGTGAACGGTGAGTCCGCTCCACTGGCGGGGTTCGCGGTGGGGGTGACCACGGCGGATCGGCACGAGGAGCTGGCGGTGCTGCTGGAGCGATGGGGTGCGCGGGTGGTGCACGCTCCGGCGACCCGGCCGCTGGACGACGGCGTGGGGCTGCCGCCGACGGGCGCGGGGGTGACCGGGGTTCCAACGCACCGGTGGGCGCGGGTGGAGGACGTGACGCCGTTGCGGCGGCTGGTGGGGCAGGCGGTGGCGGGAACAGTGGACGCGATCACGTTCACGAGCGCCCCGGCGGTGGCGGCGACGCTGGCGGTAGCGGCGGCGGACGGGCTGGAGGAGCCGCTGCTGGAGGCCTTGCGGGAGGGGGTGGTGGCGGCATGCGTGGATCCGGTGACGGCGCGTGAGCTGACCGGGCGGGGAGTGCCGACGGTGCAGCCGGAGCCGGCGCGGCCCGGGGCCCTGATGCGGGCGCTGGCGGCGGATCTGCTGCGTCGTCGGGCGCGGCGACTGCGGGTTCCGGGGGGTCTGCTGGAGCTGCGCGGGCATGCCGTGGTGCTGGACGGTCAGCTGCGTCCGATCGCTCCGGCACCGATGGCGGTGTTGCGGGCGCTGGCGCGGCGTCCAGGGCATGTGGTGTCGCGGGCGGAGCTGTGCGGTGTGCTGCCGGGGCGTCCGCTGCCGGGCGGATCGGCGGCGGGCGGGCCGGTATGGGGGCGTGGGGCGCGTCCGCAGGCCGATGAGCACGCCGTGGAGATGGCGGTGGCGCGGTTGCGGCGGGGGCTGGGACGGGCGGGGATCGTGGAGACGGTGGTGAAGCGGGGGTATCGGCTGGCGTGCGATCCGCGCGCGCCGGGTGCGGGGCTCGCCTGATCCGTCCGGGGCCGGATCCGTCCGGTATTCCGGGGGAAAGTTGTTTGCGGTGATGTGCAACAGTGGAAGGGAGTGCCGAGGGCGGGCGCGTAGGGTTCGGCGGTGGCGCCGGGCCCTCTGGCGCGGCCGACCTGTGAGGAGGCTGTATGCCGGAGGACGGGGCGCCCGCCGTCGAGGTGGCCGGGCTGGTCCGCCGGTTCGGCGCGGTCGAGGCGGTGCGGGGGATCGAGTTCGCCGTCCGGCCGGGGGAGATCTTCGGCTTCCTGGGGCCGAACGGCGCGGGCAAGTCCACCACGATCAACATGCTCTGCACGCTGCTGCGCCCGACGGAGGGGACGGCGCGGGTCGCCGGGTTCGACGTGGTGCGGGACCGGGACGAGGTGCGCCGCAACATCGGCCTGGTGTTCCAGGATCCGACGCTGGACGGCTACCTGAGCGGTGAGCAGAACCTGCGGTTCCACGCCGAGCTGTACGGGGTGCCGCGGTCGGTGCTGCCGGACCGGATGCGGCAGGTGCTGGAGATGGTCGGGCTGTGGGACAAGCGCGGCGACCGGGTGCAGACGTACTCGGGCGGGATGAAGCGGCGGCTGGAGATCGCGCGGGGTCTGCTGCACTCGCCGCGGGTGCTGTTCCTGGACGAGCCGACGGTGGGCCTGGACCCGCAGACCCGGTCGTCGATCTGGGAGTACATCCGGGACCTGCGGGCGGCCGAGCGGATCACGATCTTCATGACGACGCACTACATGGACGAGGCGGAGTACTGCGACCGGATCGCGATCATGGATTCGGGGCGGATCGTGGCGCTGGACACGCCGCAGGCGCTGAAGGCGGGCGTCGGCAAGGACCGGGTGCAGATCACCACCGACGACGACGAGGCGGCGATCGCGGCGCTGGCGGAGCGGTTCGGGCTGGCGGCGGCGATGGCCGAGGGGGCGGTGACGTTCGCGGTGGCGTCGGGTGAGGAGTTCGTGCCGCGGTTGTTCGCGGAGCTGGGGATGCCGATCAGGTCGGTGAGCGTGTCGCGGCCGTCGCTGGACGATGTGTTCATGTCGTTCACCGGGACGACCATCCGGGACGCGGAGGGCTCGTCGAAGGACTGGATGCGCATGGCGATGCGCGGGCGCTCGCGGTGAGGGAGGCGGAGCCGGTGACGACGACCGAGCGGGACGAGGCGCGGGCCGGGCGTGTGGGCGCGGGTCCGGTGGTGCGGGTGGCGGTGCCCGAGCGCAGCATCGTGCACGACCTGCGCGCGGTGAAGATCGTCCTGCACCGGGAGCTGATCCGGTACGGGCGGGACCGGATGCGAATGGTGTCCGGGCTGGTGCAGCCGGTGCTGTGGCTGCTGGTGATGGGCACGGGCCTGTCGAACCTGATGGCGGCGGGACGCGGCGGGGGTCCGGCCGGGTCGCACGTGGACCTGAAGACGTTCATCTTCCCGGGCGTGTGCGCGATGACGGTGATGTTCACCGCGATGTTCTCGGCCGGGTCGATCGTGTGGGACCGGGAGTTCGGGTTCCTGCGGGAGATGCTGGTCGCGCCGGTGAGCCGGTCGTCGATCGTGGTCGGCAAGTGCATCGGCGGGGCGATGGTCGCGACGCTGCAGGGCGCGGTGATCCTGGCGCTGGCCGGGCTGGCGGGCGTCCCCTACGACCCGGTGCTGCTGCTGGAGCTGCTCGGGCTGATGTTCCTGGGGGCGTTCGCGCTGACCGGGTTCGGGGTGATGATGGCCGCGCGGATCAAGAGCATGCAGTCGTTCTTCGGGCTGATGCAGATGGCCATGATGCCGATGATGTTCCTGTCCGGGGCGCTGTATCCGCTGGCGGGGCTGCCGGTGTGGCTGACCGTCCTGACCCGGTTCAACCCGCTGACGTACGCGGTGGATCCGCTGCGCCAGGCGGTGTTCTCGCGTCTGTCGCTGACGCCGGAGCTGCGCCGGACGTTCGATCCGGGGGTGACGTGGTGGGGCTGGCGGGTGCCGGTCGGCCTGGAGATCCTGCTGGTGCTGCTGATCGGGCTGGCGCTGATGGGCGTCGCGATCATCGAGTTCCGCCGCTCCGAGTAGGTCCCGGGCTCCTCGGAGCAGGTCCCGGACTTCCGCGGTCGCGGGCGGGTTCGTCCGGGCGGTGTGCCTACGTCTCCGAATAGCCGCGGTCTTCGGCGATGGGGAACGCCTTGCGTGCGGCGTCGGAGAGCGGCGTCAGGGACGCGGGCACGGGCAGTCCCCGCGCCTGGAGGTGGGCCCGCCAGGCGCGCAGCCCGGCACGCCGGTACTCATTGGCCGAGGGCTCCGCGGCGATTTTGGACATGCACTGCTGGATGGTCGGCGCCTGGGCGGGGTCGATGAGGACGAGCGAGGACGCCGTGCTGTCGCCCCAGGTCGTGGCGGTCAGTGCGACACGGCCGTCCAGCGACGCCATGGCCAGTGCCGGGTGACCGGGGGCGTAGGTGAAGAGCCCGACTCCGCGCTCGCCCATCACGTCCCAGTCGTCCAGCAGCCGTACCCGTGAGGGCTTGTCGTTGTGGCCGCCGCGGCCGTACACGAGGAACTCGCGGTCGGCGTTGAACAGGCCGTGCGTGGACGCCAGGTCGTACCAGCTGCGGTTCAGCCGTGTCACGCGGTCGGGGGCATCGAGCGGGACCGTCGCCGAGTCCACGCGGTGATCGCCCTTGTCCCGTGCGCACGAGGCCGCCATCCCCATGACGAGCAAGGGCAGCGGAGCCGCCGGGGGGTCGGGACGCGGTGCGAACCCGCACCTCCGCAGCTGTTCTTCGATCACGAAATACGACGATACGGCGGCACCGGCCCGCCCGCCCCTCGATTTCGGCGCCCATTGGGGAGGGCGGTCGCCGAACGTGAGGCCGGAAGGTACGGACGTGGACAGGCCCCCGTGATCCGGTGGATCACGGGGGCCTGTTCACCAGGGCCGGCCCGGACGGTCGTCTGGTCGGGTGGCGCGGTCGGTCAGACGGCGAAGTCCAGGAGCGGCTGGGCGTTGCTGGGGTGCCGCAGCTTGGACAGCGACTCCTTCTCCAGCTGCCGGATCCGCTCGCGGGTCAGGCCGAGGGCCTTGCCGATCTCGTCCAGGGTGCGGGGCGTCCCGTCGTACAGCCCGAACCGCATCGCCATGATCTTGGCTTCGCGGGGGTTCAGGATGTCCAGGGTGCGGCGCAGCTGGTCGGCCATGAGCTGGCGGTCGACCAGCTCGGACGCCTCGGGGCTGTCGGTGTCCTCGATGAGGTCGCCGATGCGGGTCTCGCCGTCCTCGCCGATGGTGGAGTCGAGGCTGATCGGCTGGCGGCTGGTGCGCAGCAGCTCGCGGACCTGCTCGGGGCTCTTGTCGAGCTCGAGGGCCAGCTCCTCCGGGGTGGGTTCGCGGCCGAGCCGCTGGTGCATGTCGCGCTCGACGCGGCTGAGCTTGCTCAGCATCTCCAGCACGTGCACGGGCAGCCGGATGGTGCGGGCCGAGTCGGCGAAGCCGCGCTGGATGGCCTGCCGGATCCACCACATGGCGTAGGTGGAGAACTTGTAGCCCTTGGAGTAGTCGAACTTCTCCACGGCGCGGATGAGGCCGAGGTTGCCCTCCTGGACGACGTCCAGCAGCGACAGTCCGCGGTCGGAGTACTTCTTGGCGACCGACACGACCAGGCGCAGGTTCGCCTCGAGCATGTGGGACTTGGCGCGGCGGCCGTCGCCGGCGACCCACTCCAGCTCGATGCGGTACTTGTCGGGCAGATCGTCGTCCTCGAGCAGGTGCTCGGCGTACAGGCCTGCCTCGATGCGCTTGGCGAGGTCGACCTCCTGCTCGGCGGTGAGCAGCTGACGCCGTCCGATCGCCTTGAGGTAGGTGTGGACCGAGTCGCCCATGGTGGTGGACTGGTCGTCCAGGTCGGCGACGTTGGGCTCGGCGGCCTCGACCTCGGTCAGCACGAAGGCGCCGTCGTCGGAGTCGTCCTCGTCCTTGTCGGCGGGGGAGTCGGGCTCCGGGGCGGCCTTCACCGCGGTCTTGGCGGTGGTGGCGCGCTTCTTCGCCGGGGCCTTCTTGGCCGCGGTGGGCTTGGCCTTGGTCTCGGCGGCGGTCTTGCGCGTGGTGCGGCGGGCCGGCTTGGCGGGGGCCTCGTCGCCCTCGGCGGCGTCGGCGGTGTTCATGAGCTCGGTGATGTCGGCGGTGTCGGCGGCCTTCTCGGCGGCCTTGGCGCCGCGGGTGGTCTTGGTGACCTTCCCGGCGCTGCCGGTCGTGGTGGGTGTCTTCGCCGTTCGGGTGCCCCGTGCGGTCTTCTTGGCGGCGGTGTCGTCCTCGCTCGCGAGGCTGATCCCCGCCTCGGACAGCTCCCTCAGGATCGACCGGCCCTGGCCGGGGCTGATCCCGGCGGCCTCGAACGCCCGGCGCACCTCGTCGAGCGAGAGGCGGCCCTGGGCACGGCCGCGCTCGAGGAGGTCGTCGAGGGCAGGGCCCGGCGACTCCGTGAGCGGGGTCTCGGCGGCGGTCCGCGGCATGTGGACACCCCCCTCCCTTCCGTGGTTGTGCGGCGCGGAGGCTTGCTCCCTGGTGCTCGCCCTCTGGTGACGCGCGCATTAGACGGAACGTCGTGAGAGGGGGTGGTTGTTCCCGTCGGCGTGTCGCCGCGGCGCCGTTCGGGCCCGTGGGGACTTCGCCGCAGTGCTGTATCACCGCAGGTGGAAGGCCCTACGACGCGACCTTACTGCGTAAAGACCGGCGGCGGGAAGAGCGCACCCGTGAACGTCTGGAAAATCACATCTACGAGGTGGCCGGGGGATCGGCCGCCGAATCCTGCGGGAGAGGGGTGCCGTAGCGGCCGATGACGCGCCTGCGGAGCTCCGGGTCGTCCCGGGGGACGGGCTCGAGGAAGACCTCGTCGATCTTCTCGTGGGCGCGGCGGAGCTCGTGGGACATGCGGACGCAGGCGCGTTCGACGTCGGCGGCGCCCAGGTCGTCCCGGAAGTCCAGGCGGGCGCAGACCAGGATCTGGTCGGCGCCGAAGGTGAGGGTGACGATGTCGACGACCCATTCGACCTCGGGGGCGGCGGCGAGCCGGTCGCGGACGTCCTGGACGACGCGGGGGTCGGCCTGGTTGCCGACCAGCAGGTTGAGGTTGATGCGGCCGAGGATCAGCGCGACGGCGGTGAGCAGGACGCCGATGAGGATGGATCCGAGGCCGTCCCAGAGGGCGCTGCCGGTGAGCTGGTGCAGGCCGAGGCCGGCGAAGGCGATGACCAGGCCGGCGAGGGCGGCGGAGTCCTCCAGCAGGACGCTGACGGAGGTGGGGTCGTCGGTGCCGCGGATGTGGTCGATCACGGGGCGGCGTTCGGCGCGGGCGTCGGCGCGGACCTGGCCGTAGGCCTGCCGCCAGGAGATCGATTCGAGGACGAGGGAGACGCCGAGGACGATGTAGCCGGCGAGCGGGTCGGCCTCCTGGGGGTGGCCGACGAGGGTCTCGTAGCCCTGGTGGAAGGCGAACAGGCCGCCCATGCCGAAGATCGCGACGGCGACGAGGAGGGTCCAGATGTAGCGCTCCTTGCCGTAGCCGAGGGGGTGGGCGCGGTCGGCGGGGCGTTCGGAGCGGCGCAGGCCGACGATGAGGAGGATCTCGTTGAAGGTGTCGGCGACCGAGTGGGCGGCTTCGGCGGCCATGGAGGCGGAGCCGGTCATGACCGCGGCGATGATCTTGGCGATGGCGATGCCGAGGTTGGCGGCGAGGGCGAGGACGACGGTGAGGGTGCTCTCGCCGCTCTTGTCTCGGGCGCCGGGGGCGCCGGGGGTGTCTGGGGCGTCGTTTCCCGTGGTGGGAGTGCTCTGGGTGGTGGCGCCGGGTGGCGTGCCGGTGGTCTTCGCGGGGTCGGCCGGGGCTGCGGGGTGGCCGGGGTCGTGGTCCGCGTTCCGGGTCATGGTTCCTCCTCGCGCGTCCGGGCGGGCGGTCACGGACGGCATCGGAGTGTTTACCCGGTGGGGTTGACGGCAAGCGCCGGGTGGGGCGCGTGGTCGGGTGGGGCGGGGGGAGGTGGCCTCAGGAGGCGGGGTTGCGGAGGGCGGCGCGGTCGGGTTTTCCGGAGGGGAGGAGGGGGAGGGCGGTGCGGACGTCGAGTTCGCGGGGGGCGGCGTGGGCGGGCATGGTCTCGCGGACCCAGGCGCGGAGGTCGTCGAGGGTGGGGGCGGGGCCGTCGGGGACGATGACGGCGGTGACGTGTTCGCCCCATTCGGGGTCGGGGCGTCCGACGACGACGGCGTCGGCGACGCGGGGGTGGTGGGTGAGGCGTGCGGCGACGTCGCCGGCGACGACCTTCTCGCCGCCGGTGTTGATGATGTCGTCGACGCGGCCGCGGATGCGGAGGCGTCCGTCGTCGAGGGTGCCGAGGTCCTGGGTGAGGTGCCAGTGGCCGTCGCGGGTCTGGGCGGTGAGGGCGGGGTTGAGGCGGTAGCCGGTGAACAGGACGGGTCCGGCGATGCGGACGCGTCCGTCGGGGGCGAGGTCGAGGGTGACGCCGTCGAGGGGGAGGCCGTCGTAGGCGCAGCCGCCGCAGGTTTCGCTCATGCCGTAGGTGGTGTGGACGGTGGCGCCGTCGGCGCGGGCCTTTTCGAGGAGGTCGTGGGGTGCGGCGGCGCCGCCGAGGAGGATGGCGCGGTAGCGGGTGAGGTCGGTTCCGGCGTCCATGAGGCGGCGGAGTTGGGTGGGGACGAGGGAGATGAGGGTGGCGGGGGTGGTGGCGATGCGGGTGGGGTCGAAGCGGGGGTGGATGTGGGGGGTGGTGCCGGCGAGGAGGGCGCGGACGAGGACCTGGATGCCGGCGATGTGGCTGGTGGGGAGGCAGCAGAGCCACTGGTCGGTGGTGGTGGCGCCGATGCGTTGGCGGGTGGCGTTGGCGGAGGCGCGGAGGGCGTGGGTGGAGAGTTCGACGAATTTGGGAGTGCCGGTGGAGCCGGAGGTGGCGATGAGGACGGCGGTGTCGGGGGCGACGGGGGTGGGTGGGGGGCCGCCGTGGCGGGGGTGGTGGGGGGTGGTGCCTTCGGGGGTTTCGACGGCGTGGGGTGCGAGGGCGTCGAGGGTGGCGTGGAGTGCGGGGGTGGGGGTGGCGGGGTCCAGGGGGCAGATCGCGGGGCCGGTGCCGTCGAGGGCCGCTTGGAGGGCCTGGAGGAGGCGGGGGCCGGGCGGGAGGAGGAGGGCGTGCAGGCGGCGATCTTCCATGGCGGGCTCAGTTTAGGCGACCCTGTTGAACGCGTTCACATCGGCGGGGCGGTTGAATGGGGGGATCGCCTGCCGCGGGGGCGCTTGCGGCCGTCCCGGCCGGGCCGGTCGTCCGCGCCGGGGTTGGTGATCGTCATCGGATTCGAGTGAAGAGGGGCCCATGGTTTCGGAGCTGTTCGACGCGTCGGCGTGGAAGGAAGTGGAGGGGTTCGGGTTCACCGACATCACCTATCACCGGGCGGTGGATCAGGGGACGGTGCGGATCGCGTTCAACCGTCCGGAGGTGCGGAACGCGTTCCGTCCGCACACGGTGGACGAGCTGTACCGGGCTCTTGATCATGCGCGGATGTCGTCGGATGTCGGGTGTGTGCTGCTGACGGGGAACGGGCCGTCGCCGAGGGACGGCGGGTGGGCGTTCTGTTCGGGTGGTGACCAGCGGATCCGGGGCAAGGACGGTTACAGGTACGCGGAGGGGGAGACGTCGGCGACGATCGATCCTGCGCGGGCCGGGCGGTTGCACATTCTGGAGGTGCAGCGGCTGATCCGGTTCATGGGGAAGGTCGTGATCTGCGTGGTGCCGGGTTGGGCGGCCGGTGGCGGGCACAGCCTGCACGTGGTGGCGGACCTGACCCTGGCGAGCCGGGAGCACGCGCGGTTCAAGCAGACGGACGCGGATGTGGCGAGTTTCGACGGCGGGTACGGGTCGGCGTATCTGGCGCGGCAGGTGGGGCAGAAGTTCGCGCGGGAGATCTTCTTCCTGGGGGACACCTATTCGGCGGAGGACGCGCACCGGATGGGGATGGTGAACGCGGTCGTTCCGCACGCGGACCTGGAGAAGGTGGCGCTGGAGTGGGGCGCGAAGATCAACGGGAAGTCGCCGACGGCGCAGCGGATGCTGAAGTTCGCGTTCAACGCGGTGGACGACGGGATGGTGGGTCAGCAGGTGTTCGCGGGTGAGGCGACGCGGCTGGCGTACGGGACCGATGAGGCGGCCGAGGGGCGGGACGCGTTCCTGGAGAAGCGTGACCCTGATTGGTCGCGTTACCCGTGGTACTACTAATTGTTCTGTTCTGTGCGACGGTCGGGGCGCGGCCTGGACGGTGGTCCGGGTGCGGCCCGGCGCGTCGGCCTGTGGCCGGTCGTTGACCGGTCCCGGGCCGGTCTCGATGGGTCTGGTTCGACGGCGGGGGGTCAGCGGGTGCGGGTCTTCTCCATTGCGATGAGCACGCGGTTCCGCGGGGTGACGCGGCGTGAGGGTGTGCTGTTGCGGGGGCCGGCGGGGTGGGGGGAGTTCTCCCCGTTCGCGGAGTACGGTCCGGAGGAGGCGGCGCGCTGGCTGGCCGCGGCGCGGGAGTCGGCGTTCGAGGGGTGGCCGGCGCCGGTGCGTGACCGGGTGCCGGTGAACGTGACGGTTCCGGCGGTGGGTCCGGAGCGGGCGTTCGAGATGGTGCGGGCGTCGGGGTGCCGGACGGCGAAGGTGAAGGTCGCCGAGCGGGGTCAGGGCGACGCGGACGACATGGCGCGGGTCGAGGCGGTGCGTGACGCGCTGGGTCCGGAGGGCCGTGTCCGGGTGGATGTGAACGGCGGCTGGGACGTGGAGCACGCGGTGCGGATGGTGCGTGCGCTGGACCGGTTCGATCTGGAGTACGTGGAGCAGCCGTGCATGTCGCTGGAGGAGTTGGCGGCGGTGCGGTTGCGGGTGGATGTTCCGGTCGCGGCGGACGAGTCGATTCGCCGGGCCGAGGATCCGTTGAAGGTGAAGGCCGCGGGCGCCGCGGATGTGGCGGTGTTGAAGGTGCAGCCGCTGGGCGGGGTGCGTGCGGCGTTGCGGGTGGCGGAGGCGACGGGGTTGCCGGTGGTGGTGTCGTCGGCGGTGGAGACGTCGGTGGGGTTGGCGGCGGGTGTCGCGTTGGCGGCGGCGTTGCCGGAGTTGCCGTTCGCGTGCGGGTTGGGGACGTTGTCGTTGTTGACCGGTGATGTGGTGGACGATCCGCTGGCGCCGGTGGGCGGGGAGATCGCGGTGCGTCGTCCGGGTGTGGGCGAGGCGGCGCTGGCGGCGGTGGAGGCCGACCTGGAGGTGGCGGCGGCCTGGCGGGAGCGCCTGGGTGAGGCGGAGAAGGTTCTGGCGGCGGCCGGGGACGGCGCGTCGGGTTATCTGAGTTCGCTTCCTTCGGCGTCCGGTGCGGCATCGGGTGCGGCTGGGGACGTGGTGGATGTGGCGCGAGAAGGGGATGTGCGATGAATCCGGCCACCGCGCTGGCGACGGTTCTGGTCGATGAGTTGCTGCGGTGCGGGATGACCGACGTGGTGCTGGCTCCGGGGTCGCGGTCGGCGCCGTTGGCGTTGGCGTTGTATGCGGCGGAGGTGGAGGGCCGCGTCCGGCTGCATGTGCGGATCGATGAGCGGTCGGCGTCGTTCCTGGGGTTGGGGCTGGCGAAGCGGTCGGGTCGTCCGGTGGCGTTGGTGTGCACGTCGGGGACGGCGGCGGCGAACTTCCATCCGGCGGTGATCGAGGCGCACGAGTCGGGGGTGCCGCTGGTCGTGTTGACGGCGGATCGTCCGCCGGAGCTGCGTGACACGGGTGCGAACCAGACGATCGACCAGGTGAAGTTGTACGGGACGGCCGCGCGGTGGTCGACCGAGGTGGGTGTTCCGGAGAATCGTCCGGGGATGGTGGCGTACTGGCGGTCGCTGGTGTCGCGGGCGTGGGGGCTCGCGTTGGCGCCGATTCCGGGTCCGGTGCACTTGAACGTGGCGTTCCGGGAGCCGTTGATCCCGGATGGGGACGAGTCGTGGTGTGAGCCGTTGGACGGTGACGCGTCCGGGGCGTGGACGAAGGTGCGGGCGGCGACGCCGGGGTCGGTGTTGCATGTGCCGCCGACGCGGCGGGGTGTGCTGGTCGTCGGGGACGGCGCGACGAACGTGAAGCGTTACGTGGCGGCGGCGTCGATGGCGGGCTGGCCGGTGTTGTCGGAGCCGAACGGGAACGCCCGGTACGGCGATCACGCGTTGACGTCGCATCATTTCCTGCTGGGGGTGCCGGAGTTCGTGGAGCGGCATCGTCCGGAGGTGGTGGTGACGCTGGGGAAGCCGGGGTTGTCGCGTCCGCTGCTGGCGTTGCTGCGGCGGGCGGAGGAGCACATCGTGCTGTCGCCTGATCTGTCGCGGTGGCCGGATCCGGTGCGGTCGGCGACGCAGGTGGCGCAGGACGTGGAGATCCCGGTGGTGTCGGGTGACGACGCGTGGCTGAAGTCGTGGCGGACGGCGGATCTGGTCGCGGCGGCGGCGGTGGACCGGGTGCTGGACGAGGCGCCGGGGGTGACCGAGCCGCGGTTGGCGCGGGATCTGGCGGCGTCGCTGCCGGGTGGGTCGATGTTGTTCAGTGCGGCGTCGATGCCGATCCGGGATCTGGATCAGGTGATGCGTCCGCGGCGGGGGATCCGGATCGTGGCGAGCCGGGGCGCGTCGGGTATCGACGGGCTGGTGTCGACGGCGATGGGTGCGGCGTTGGCGCATTCGGGGCGGTCGTATGCGCTGCTGGGTGATCTGGCGTTCCTGCACGATCAGAATGGGTTGGTGCTGGGGCCGCGGGAGCGGCGTCCGGATCTGGCGATCGTGGTGGTGAACAACCGGGGCGGCGGGATTTTCTCGCTGTTGCCGCAGGCGGCGTTGCGGGATCCGTTCGAGCGGGTCTTCGGCACTCCGCAGGATGTGGATCTGGAGGGTCTGACGCGGGCGCACGGCGTGCCGTACCGGCGGTTGGAGGCGGCGGAGGATCTGCCGAAGGTGATCGCGGGTGAGGGGCTGCGGGTGGTGGAGGCCCGTACCGATCGTGAGGCGAACGCCGTCCTGCACGGTGAGATGCGTCAGGCGGCGCACGCCGCCGTCCGCGACCTGTTCGCCTGATCCTTCGCCCGCTGGGCCGCGGGGGTCAGTCGAGGAGGCGGGAGCGGAGGGCTTCGGTGTCCTCGGGGGTCCAGCCGTGGCCGCGGAGCCAGGTGGCGGTGCCGCCGTACTCCTGGTCGACGCGGGTGAGGAACCCCTGCATGATCGTGGCGTGCGGGTGGTGGCTGTCGGCGGGGTGTGAGTCGATGTCGGCGGCGTAGGTGTCGCTGGACCGCAGTCGGGTGAGGATGGCGTCGATGCGTTCGCCGGTCTGGGCGTAGTCGGCGACGATCGCCTCGCGGGTGACGCCGGCGATTTCGAGGGCGAGGGCGCAGACGACGCCGGTGCGGTCCTTGCCGGCGGCGCAGTGGACGAGCGCGGAGCCGTCGGTGCGGGCCATGACGCGCAGGGCCGCGACGATCGAGTCGGCGCGGTCGCGCAGGTAGCCGCGGTAGAAGGTGACCGGGCGGTCGGCGTCCTCGCCTTCGGGGCCGCGGGTCTGCCATGGCAGGACCTTGTCCATGTCGATCTCGGCGGCGGGGCGCGTCGCGGGGCGGCCGGGTGCGGCGCGGGTGCCCGTGGTGGGGGTGTTCTCGGTGAACAGCGACAGGTGGTGCAGGGTGACCGAGGGGATCCGGGTGAGCGGGCCGGGGCCCTCGAGCCGGACCTCGGCGTCGCTGCGCAGGTCGATGATGTTCTTCAGGTCGTAGTCGTCCAGCAGGACGCGGACGTCGGTGACGGTGAGTTCCTGCAGGTTGTCGGCGCGCAGGACGCGTCCTCTGCGGGTGGCGCGCCCGTCGGTGGTGGGCAGGCCGCCCAGGTCCCGGGCGTTGACCGCCCCTTCCAGCCGGATCCACCGCGTGCGCTCGCTCATGACTTGTCACCCTATAGGGCGGCATTGACGGCTTCTTGGGGTGGGGTTGGCACGAGCACGCCCCCGGGGCCCAGCACCCCCCTCAGTCCGGGAGGCAGCTCTCCTGTGCCGGGCGGCCCGCGGCGGCAGGGTTGATGCCAGCGGGACGCCGGTCGGTCCGTGGGGTGAGGGGACGGGCGCCGGATGCGACCCGCGGGGGAGCACGCGGTTGGCTCTTGAGGGTGGAGACCTCCCGACCTGCGGGTTCGTAGCGTCCCAGGTAATGGATCTCCGTGGTGAGGAGTACGTCGTGACGATGACCGAACCGGCCCTGGGCGCGCGCACCGAGGACCTCGGCCGGGCCGCCCCGGACCCCGGCGGGGAGCGGGGCGGGGAGCGGGGGGCGCGCCCGGCCGGGCGGGTCGCCAGCGACTTCGGGCCGCTCGCCCGGCGCGTCCGGGAGGCGGGCCTGCTGGAACGCCGCCGCGGCTACTACACGCGGGCGGTGGCGCTGAACCTGGCCGCGACGGCCGCGCTGTGGGGCGCGGTCGCGTGGTGGGGGACGTCCTGGTGGGCGGTGCTGCTCGCGGTTCCGCTCGCGCTGGTCTCGACCCGGCGGGCGTTCCTCGGGCACGACGCGGGGCACCGGCAGATCGCCGCGTCCCCTCGCGCCAACCGGATGCTGGGGCTGCTGCTGGGGAACCTGGGGCTCGGCCTCGGCTACGGCTGGTGGAACGACAAGCACAACCGGCACCACGCCAACCCCAACCACGTCGGGAAGGACCCCGACGTCGGCGAGGGCGTCCTGGCGTGGACGCGGGAGCAGGCGGCGCGGCGGCGCGGCCCGGCCGCGTGGGTGATCGCGCACCAGGCGTGGCTGTTCTTCCCGCTGCTGCTCCTGGAAGGCCTGAACCTGCAGGTCAACAGCGTCCTGTACCTGCGGGGGAAGACGCGCGGCCAGCAGCTCACCGAGGGGCTGCTGCTCGCCGCGCACCTGGTCGCCTACCTCGGGCTGGCGTTCACGCTGCTGTCGCCGGGCAAGGCGCTGGTGTTCCTGGCCGTCCACCAGGGCCTGTTCGGGCTGCACCTGGGGTCGGCGTTCGCGCACAACCACAAGGGCATGGCGATGCCCGGACCCGGCGACCGCTGGGACCACCTGCGGCGGCAGGTCCTCACCTCCCGCAACGTGCGCGGCGGACCCGTCGCCGACTACCTGCTCGGCGGCCTGAACTACCAGATCGAGCACCACCTGTTCCCCAGCGTCGCCCGCCCCCACCTGCGGCGCGTCCAGCCGCTGGTCCGCGAGCACTGCGCCCGCGTCGGCCTGCCCTACACCGAGACCGGCGCCTACGCCTCCTACCGGGAGGCGCTCGCCCACATGAACGACGTCGGAGCGCCCCTGCGCCCCTGACGGCCGGGCCGGGCTGGGGCGGTCTCAGGGGCCGGGGCCCCGGCAGCGCCCGTATCCTTGCGGGGACATGCCTGAAGGACACACCATCCACCGCCTCGCCGCCGAACACCAGCGCGTGTTCGGCGGCCGCGCCGTCGCCGCCGCCAGCCCCCAGGGACGGTTCGCCGACGGCGCGCGCCTCATCGACGGACGCGCCCTCGACACCGCGGACGCCTACGGCAAGCACCTGCTGCTGGGCTTCGCCGGGGACCTCACCGTCCACGTCCACCTCGGGATCTACGGCAAGTTCACCTTCGGTGACGGGCCCGCGCCCGCCCCCTGGGGCGCCGTCCGGCTCCGCCTCACCGGCGACGCCGGCTACGCCGACCTGCGCGGCCCGAACGCCTGCGAGATCCTCGAACCCGGCGCCGTGGACCGGCTCCGCGACCGCCTCGGCCCCGACCCGCTGCGCCCCGACGCCGACCCCGGCCGCGCCTGGCGCCGCATCCACGCCAGCCGCGTCCCCATCGGGCAGCTGCTCATGGACCAGGCCGTCATCGCCGGCCCCGGCAACATCTACCGCGCCGAGGTGCTGTTCCGGCAGGGCGTCCACCCCCGCCTGCCCGGCCGTGACCTGCCCCGCGCCCACTGGGACGCGATCTGGGCCGACCTGCGGCTCCTCATGGCCGACGGCGTCCGCGACGGGCGCATCGACACCGTCCGCCCCGAACACACCCCCGAGGCCATGGGCCGCCCGCCCCGCGTGGACGACCACGGCGGCGAGGTCTATGTGTACCGGCGCGCCGGACAGCCGTGCCTGCTGTGCGGCACCGAGGTCCGCACCGAGGTCATGGCCGGACGGAACCTGTTCTGGTGCGACACCTGCCAGCCCCCGGGCGTGCCCCGCGCCGAGCCGGCCACCTAACCCGCCTAACCCGCCGGACGCGCCGACTTCGACCGGTCCCCGCCACCCGTCGGCCCCGAACCAGAACCGGCTCCGGAGCCGGAACCCGAACCGGCGGCGGAATCGGCGTCGGTTCCGGGGGAGGACGCGGCGTCCGACGTGGCGTCCGGTTCGGGGACGTGGGGCTCGCCGAACCGGGCCAGGACGAGCGTCGCCGCGACCGCCAGCACGAACCCCACCGCCGCCACCGGACCCAGCCCCGGCCGCGTGTGGTCACCCAGCAGGACGACCCCGACCGCCGCCGGAACGACGGTCTCGGCGACCACCATCGCCGCCGTCGTGCTCGTCACCGACCCCCGCTGCAGCGCCGTCGCGTAGAACAGCAGCGCCGCCACGCCCGCCGCCGCCAGCGCGTACGAGGCGGGATCGGTGAGCAGGTCCAGCGGGTTCAGGCTCGTCAGGACCCGCGCCGCGAGCGCCACCAGCCCGAACCCCAGGCCCGCGACCAGGCCGAGCGCCACCGACCGCGCCGTCCCGCGCAGGCGCCCCGCCGCCGCGCCGACCAAAAGCAGCGCCAGCGCGCATCCCAGCAGCGTCCAGTGGAACCCCATCCCGATGTGAGAGGGCCCCTCCCGTCCCGCCGACGACCCGAGCAGCGCCAGCCCGGCGCACACCGCCAGCACCGCCGCCCACTCCGCGGCGCGCAGCCGCACCTTCAGCACCGGGCCCGCCACCACGGCCGTGACCGCGAGCGCCGCCGCGACGATCGCCTGCACCACGAACAGCGGCAGCGACCGCAGCGCCGCGAGCTCCAGCAGGAACCCCAGCAGGTCCAGGCCGATGCCCGCCATGAACGGCAGGTTCGCCGCCAGCCGCACCAGCAGCCGCGGATCCACGCCTTCACTGGGCGTCGTGCTCCGCGCCGCGACGGCCTCCAGCACGGTGGCGACGCCGAAACAGCACGCGGCGGCGAGAGCGCCCAGCAGACTCCAGACCATCCGCCCACCCTACGCGCCGCCCCCACCACCACCCGCCGGGGTGCACGGCACCGACGACCAGGACGAACGACCAGGACGATCAGGGGCGGATCCGTCAGACGCCGGGCCCGGCACAGGCACCCGACGGCTCCGCGGCCGCCTCAGCGACAGCAGGGACCGCGAGAACCTCCGGGGCCTCCGCGCCGCCGACGGCGCTCGACTCGGACCGCGTCCCGGCCGGCGCGCGCCGCGGCAGCAGACCACCCGACAGCAGGCCACCGGCCGCCGCGGCCGCAAGACCGGTCAGCCCGGCGACCACGAAGCCGCTTCCCGGCACGGACGCGTCGATCACCGCCCCGACGATGGGGCCCCCGACCGCGAAACCCGAGCTGTACGCCGAGGAGTGCAGCCCGGTCGCCTCTCCCCGCACGCTCGCCGGAGCCAGCCGGCTCACCGCGTCGGTCAGCGACGACAGGGTCGGCGCAGCGAGCAGCGCCGCACCCGCGCCGGCCACGCACAACCAGGGCCAGTCGTGGGCCAGCGCGGCGGGAACGGTCGCGAGACCGAGCAGCCCGAGCAGCAGTGGGGAGGGCAGCGCCCGGGGGGAGCGCCCCGTACACCAGGCCGCCGGCGATGGACGCCACGCCGTACACGGCCACGACCACCGCCGCCCACGACACCTCACCGGCCTCCCGGAGCGTCGCGACGATCGCCAGGTCGGTGCCGCCGAGCAGCATCGTGGCGCCGAACGCCATCACCAGCACCGCGACCAGCCGCGGCCCCAGCCACTCCCGGCGGCGCGGGCGGACGACCGTCCCGGCGTCCTCCTCGGCGTCGGCGCGCAGCGGCGGGTCGAGCAGCGCGATCCCCGCCCCGCCCGCCGCGATCGCGGCGCCCACACCCCAGGCGACCACGCTGGGCGACGTCTGCGCCGCGCAGAGGATCACGATCGGAGGGCCCACCATGTACGACAGTTCGCCCTGCACCGCCTCCAGCGCGAACGCGGCCCGGCGTCCGCCCGCCGCCGTCATCGCGGCGATCGCCTGCCGGGTCACCAGCGGCGCCGGGACCATCAGCAGGCCCGCCGCGAACGAGGCTCCCAGCAGGAGCCCGTACTGCAGGAACGGCACGCTCAGCCAGAACAGCACCTGGAACGCGGCCGTGGCCGCCAGCACCACGCGCGGACCCCGCCGGTCCAGGACGCGGCCGAGCAGCGGCCCGCCCACCGCCACGCCCGCGGTCAACGCCGCCGCGACACCGCCCGCCGCCGCGTAGCTCATCCCCAGACCCAGCACGACGTACATCGTCAACGCGGTCGCGTTGGCCGTGAGCGCGATGCGGGCCAGCAGCGAAACACCCAGCAGCGGCGCCATCCCCGGCACGGCGAGGACCTGTCTGTAACTCGTCACCCGCTGACGCTAGATCGCCCACCCGGCCATAGGAAGTGGTTAATCCGTTGGACCCGGCATAATGAACGCTTATGGCCAGGGATCTCGAGACCGCGTTGCTGCGGTCGTTCGTCACCGCCGTCCGGGCGGGCAGCATCAGCCGCGGCGCGACCGCGCTCGGGCAGACCCAGCCCGCACTCAGCCAGCAGCTGCGCAGGCTCGAGAGCGTCGTCGGGCGTCCGCTGCTGCACCGGTCCCCGTCCGGGGTGTCGCCGACCCGCGCGGGAGAGGAGCTCCTGCCGTACGCCGAACGCATCCTGTCGCTGTCCGCGCAGGCGCTCTCCGAGACCGGACGCGCCCTCACCGGCCACTGCGGCGTCGGCCTGCTGGAGGACCTCGCCGCGTCCCACCTCCCGCAGGCCCTCGCCGACCTCGCCCGCCTGCACCCCGGCGCGACGCTGGAGGTGCTCAGCCTCTCCCCCGACTCCATGCGGGACGCCTACGACTCGGGCCGCGTCCAACTGGTCCTCGACGCGGTCCCCGACCTCCCCGGGCCGCCGCGCTGGACGGTGCGCCGCCCGCTGGTCTGGGCGGTCGGCGAAGGCGTGGACGTGACCGCCGACCCGCTGCCGCTGGTGCTGTTCTCCAACACCTGCTCCTGGCGCACCACGGTGCTGGACGCGATGGAACACGCGGGCCGCCGCTGGCGGGCGGCGTTCGAGAGCAACAGCCTGGTCGGCGTGCTCGCCGCCGTCCGGGCCGGGCTCGGCGTCGCGGCGCTCATGACCGCCAACCTCGACCCCGGCATGACCGCCCACGACACCGGCGCCCTGCCCGCCCTCCCCGACGTCGAACTCGGCCTCCTCCGGCACCCGCCGACCGCAGGCGACCCCCTCGTCGACGCCGTGGAGACCGCGCTACGCCGCATGATCTGACCACCACGCCCGACGCCCCCGAACACCACGACGACGCCGGGCCGCGTCCCGACAAGTCCAGGCGAAACACCCACAGGCGGGCGGCGCGGTAGCGGGCGGGTGGGCGGTGTCAGCCTTCGAGGGCGTTCAGCCTTCGAGGGCGTACTGCATCGCGCGGAACTTGTTCTGCGCCTCCGCCAGCTCCGCCGCCGGGTCCGAGTCCGCGACGATGCCGCAGCCCGCGAACAGCCGCGCCCGCGTCCCCGACAGCTCCGCGCAGCGCAGCGCGATGCCCCACTCGCCGTCGCCGCGCGCGTCGACCCAGCCGACCGGGCCCGCGTACCGGCCGCGGTCCATGCCCTCCAGCTCGCGGATCAGGTCCAGGGCCCGGTCCGTCGGCGTGCCCGCGACCGCGGGCGTCGGGTGCAGCGCCGCCAGCACGTCCAGGACCGTCCGGTCCGCCGAGAGCCGCCCGTGCACCGGCGACGCCAGGTGCGTCACGTTCGACAGGCGCAGCAGCTCCGGCTCGGCCGGGACGTCCAGGTCGGTGCACAGCGGCGCGAGCGCGTCCCGGACCATGTCCACCGCGTAGGAGTGCTCCTCGCGGTCCTTGGGGGAGCGGAACAGCCGGGCCGCGCGGGCGTCGTCGTCGGCGGGACCGGTGCCGCGCGCGGTCGTCCCGGCCAGCACCAGCGAGTCGACCCGGTCGCCGGCGCGGCGGATCAGCAGCTCCGGCGTCGCGCCGACCAGGCCCGCGACGGCGAAGGTGTAGCAGGTGGGGAAGCGGTCCGCGAGGCGGTTCAGCAGCACCCGGGCGTCGATCGGACGGTCCGCCTGAGCGATCAGGTCCCGCGCCAGGACGACCTTCCCGAGATGCCCGGCCTTGATCCGGGACGTGGCGGCCTCGACCGCCTGCCCCCAGGAGGGGGCGCTGCGCGCGCCGTCGCTCCAGGTGAGGCGGCCCGGGTCGGCCGGGGCGAACGCGCCCGCCGGCACCGGCGGCACACCGTCCCCGCGCCGGAGGCCGAGCACGGCGTCCAGCGACTCGTCCAGGGCGTCGTCGGCGGGGTCGCCGATCGTGGTGACCCACGCGTGCCCGTCGCGGCGGCCCAGGACGTACCGCGGGACGATCAGCACCGAGTCGGCGGACTTGGGGTCGAAGCCGAAACTGCCGAACGCGACCGGGCCGGTGCCGGGCAGCCGCAGCGGATCCTCGACCTCGGCGGACCCGAACGTCTCCCGCAGCCACGCGTCGGCGGCCGCGAACCGGTCGTGCCCGCCGGGCAGCTCCAGGCGGGCGGTCTCGCCCCAGCCGACCAGGCCGTCGCCCTCGCGGACCCAGGCGAGGGCGGTGGGGTGGGGGAGCCGCGACAGCAGGTCGCCGGGATCGGCGACCGGAACGGTGCGGACGACGAGGCGGCCGGGTGCGTGCACGGCGAGCTTCACGAACGCCACTCTACGGGACTTTTGAACCCGTTCAAACCGGCGGGGTGCGACCGCGCGCCGAGGCCTTCGCCACAGTGCCGCAGTGCCCACAGAGTGCCCACGGCCCCCCCGCTGGACACGCGCGAGCCCCCGCGGCCGGGAACACCGGCCGCGGGGGCTCGCCTGCGGGAACTCAGCCGCAGGAATTCAAGGCGCAGGAACTCGAGGCGGCGGGGACTCAGCCGCGGCGGCCGGCGAACCGCCACGCGACCGGCAGCAGGCCCGCCGCCAGCACCACCTTCAGCACGTCCCCGGCCAGGAACGGCGTGACGCCCAGGTGCAGCGCCTTGCCCAGGCCCACGTGCAGCGACGCCATCAGGTACGGGACGCCCACCAGGTAGATCAGGCCGGTGCCGAACGTCATCGTCGCGACCGTCCGCAGCGGCGTCCGGTCCCCGCCGCGCTCGGCCAGGCGGCCCACGACCGCGGCGGCCAGCACGAACCCGAGCACGTACCCGAGCGTCGGCATGGACGCGCCGGAGGTGCCCTCGGCGAACCACGGGACCCCGGCGACGCCCGCCGCCAGGTACAGCAGCATGCCGAGCGCCGCGCGGGTGCGGCCGAGCGCCGCCCCGGCCAGCAGGACGGCGAAGGTCTGCCCGGACACCGGCACGGGCGTGCCGGGCAGCGGGATCGAGATCTGGGCGGCGACCCCGACCAGCGCGGCGGCACCGGCCACCAGTGCGGCGTCGCGGGCGAGCGCGCCCGGCAGCAGGTCGGACAGGACGGCGACGGGCCGACGGGACGCCGGGGCGGCGTGAGCGGTGGACACAGCAACCTCCACAAAACGTGCGTGTTGGGTCGAAACTTAGCGAACGACCCGGCGCAGGGGGATCATCCGGGCTACAGAATCACCCCGCCCCGATTTGTCACCACCCGCCTACCAGCCACGACACCCCCGCCCCCATCCGATCGTCACGCCGCCGGGGACCAGGCGTCCGAACCGCGCCGGGGCGGCCGGGGCCGGCGCGTGTCAGGCGTGCCGGGCCAGGTACACCACGTCGGGCTCGCCGCGCGGCACCGGCACCGGCAGCACCTCCACCCGCGCGAACCGGCCCCGCAGCAGCTCCTCGAACGCCGGCGCCGCGCCCGCGCTCCACACCGCCAGCACACCCCGCCCGGTGAGGCGCGCCTCCAGCAGGTCCAGGCCGTCCGGACCGTACAGGCGGGCGTTCCCGGGGGTGACCGTCCAGTCCGGGCCGTTGTCGACGTCCAGGCACAGCACGTCGTACCGGGACGCGTCGCCCGTCAGATGGTCCACCAGGTCGGCCGTGACGATCCGCACCCGCGGATCGTCCAGCGCGCCCCCGGAGAACGGCCGCAGCGGCGCGTCCCGCCCCGAATGCCACCCGACCACCGCCGGTTCCCGCTCCACCACCGCCACCGCGCCGACCCGCGGCAGCCGCACCGCCTCGGCCAGGCTGAACCCCACGCCCAGCCCGCCCACCAGCACGCTCACCGGCCCCGAACCGCCATCCCCGGCGGTTTCCCCGACGGCGTCGACGGCCGCCGACACCAGCAGCCGCTCCGACTCCCCGTTGCGGGTGTCCATGAGGAACACGCCGTTGCTGATGATCTCGTGATGCCCCCCGGCGCGGCGCAGCACCAGCTCACCCCCGACCCCCGCCGCCCGCTCCAGCACGTCCGCCTCTGCCTCGACCCGGGTGCTCATGCGCACGACCCTAGCCCCACCCCCGCCACGGACGCCGTCGCCGCCGATCCCCGTGCCGCCCGCCGTTCAGGAGGTCCGCGCCCGGGGGCGCCCGGGAAGACCCCTTCACTCCACGGTGTTTACGTGTAAGCATGTAATCACGGGAGGTGCGATGTTCCCCGACCCACACGACCACGGCCCACACGCCCACGACGCCGACGGCCCTCACAGCAACGAGCCCCACGCCGGCGAGCCGGACGATCACGGCGACGGCGATCACGGCGACGGCGATCACGGCGACGGCGATCACGGCGACGGCGCGCTGGACGCCTACTCACGCGTGGTGTCCGACGTCGCCCGCGAGCTGACCCCCAGCGTGGCCGGGCTGCGCGTCCGGCACCGGGGCCGCGAGGGCGCCGGATCGGCCGTGCTGTTCACCGGCGACGGGTTCCTGCTCACCAACGCCCACGTCGTCGGCGGCGCCACCGGCGGGCAGGCCGCCTTCGCCGACGGCACCACCACCGCGTTCACCGTCGTCGGCGCCGACCCCCTGTCGGACCTGGCCGTCGTCCGCGCCGACGGGCCCGCCCCCGAGCCCGCGCCCCTCGGCGACAGCGACACCCTGGTCGTCGGGCAGCTCGTCGTCGCCGTCGGCAACCCCCTCGGCCTCGCCGGATCGGTCACCGCCGGAGTGGTGTCCGCGCTCGGACGGTCCATGCCGACCCGCAGCGGCAGCGCCGTCCGGATCGTCGAGGACGTCATCCAGACCGACGCCGCCCTGAACCCCGGCAACTCCGGCGGCGCCCTCGCCGACTGGCGCGGACGCGTCGTCGGCGTCAACACCGCCGTCGCCGGGATCGGCGTCGGGCTCGCCGTCCCCGTCAACGCCACCACCCGCCGCATCATCGGCGCGCTCATGCGCGACGGCCGCGTCCGACGCGCCTACCTGGGCGTCGTCGCCGCGCCCGTGCCCGTCCCCGTCCAGCTGCGCGAACGCCTCGGGCGGCAGGACGCGCTGCGGGTCGCCGAGGTCGTCCCCGGGAGCCCCGCCGACCAGGCCGGGCTGCGCCGCGGTGACCTGGTCCTGGCCGCCGCCGGGGCGCCGGTGTCGCACGCCCAGTCCCTGCAGCGGCTGATGTTCGCCGAAGCCATCGGACGGCCCCTCCCGATCACCGTCCTGCGCAACGGCGCGATGGTCGACGTCATCGTCCAGCCCGTCGAACTCACCGCGGAGAACGCCTGACCCCCCGAACCACCGCACACGCCCGAACCCGCCGCATATCCGAATCGCACTTCCTGCCCGGACTGCGCTGAACCGCCCGAAACGAAGGTGACGGCCGCGGAACGGCGGCGAACCGCGGGTCCCGGGGGCTCGTCCACGCGGACACGCGTGTTCCGGCGGAACCACGGCAACGAGTACGTAACAATGGCTCGGCTATGGCATCGCGATCGCGGAAACAGCAGGCAGCCCGTCCCACCTCTCCCGCCACCGGCGCCCACCCCGGCCCGCGCCCCGCGCCCCGGCCGGGCGGCGGACGCGGAAGCGGCGGGACCGGCGGGACGGACGAGACGGGCGGGCGTGCGGGCAGCGCCCGGACGCGCCGGACGGTGACGTCGATCACCGGCGCCGTCCTCGCCCTCGCCACCGCGACCGGATGCATGTCCGCGTTCGGCGGCACCCGCAAGGACACCCCCGCCGCCGTCCGCGCCGAATGCGCCGCGACCTCCGCGCCCGGCGACTCCCGCACCCGGCAGCTGCGCGCCATGTGGATCGCGACCGTCGGCGGCACCGACTGGCCCACCGACCCGTCCAAACCCGCCGCCCAGCAGCGCACCCGCTTCACCCGCCTGCTCGACACCGCCCGCGCGATGAACCTCAACGCCGTCGTCGTGCAGATCCGCCCCGACGCCGACGCGTTCTACCGCTCCCCGTACGAGCCGTGGTCGGCCGTCCTCACCGGCACCCCCGGCAAGGACCCCGGCTACGACGTCCTCGCCTTCATGGTCAAGGAGGCGCACGCGCGGAACCTGGAGTTCCACGCCTGGTTCAACCCCTACCGCGTCGCGCAGGACCCCGACCGGTCCAAGCTCGCCGCGGGCAGCCCCGCCCGCAAGCATCCCGACTGGGTCCGCGCCTACGGCGACCAGCTCTGGTACGACCCGGGCCTGCCGCAGGTCCGCGACCTGGCCACCAACGCCGTCATGGACGTCGTGCACAAGTACGACATCGACGCCGTCCACTTCGACGACTACTTCTACCCCTACCCCGAGTCCGGGGACTTCCCCGACGCCGCCACCTACCGCGCCCACGGCCACGGCGTCGCCAAGGCCGACTGGCGGCGCCGCAACGTCGACACCCTTGTCCGGACCCTCTCCGGGAGGATCCACCAGGCCAAGCCGTGGGTCCGGTTCGGGATCAGCCCGTTCGGCGTCTGGCGCAACAAGTCCACCGACCCCGGCGGCTCCGACACCCACGCCCTGCAGTCCTACGACGACATCTACGCCGACACCCGCGGCTGGATCCGCAACCGCTGGATCGACTACGTCACCCCGCAGCTGTACTGGCCGATCGGCGACCACGCCGCCGACTACCGCACCCTGGTCGGCTGGTGGAGCCGCCAGGTCGCCGGCACCGGCGTCCAGCTCAGCATCGGCCAGGCCGGCTACCGCGTCGGGGAGTCCGGCTCCTGGCGCAAGACCGACGAACTGTCCCGCCACCTCACCCTGAACGCCCGCCACCCCGAGGTCCGCGGCGACATCTTCTTCTCCGCCAGCGACATCGCCCGCAACCAGCGCGGCTTCGCCGCCCGCGTCCGCGCCGACCACTACCAGCGGCCCGCGATCCCGCCCGCCGCGCCGCCCGCCGGGCACAAGCCGCAGGCACCCGCGCCCGTCCACGACGTCCGCGCCGCCACCGCCACCACCGGCAAGGGCGTGCAGATCTCCTGGGCCCCCGCCGGGACGGGACCCGACGACGCCGGACGGACCGTCGCGTACGCGATCTACCGGCGCGACGGGCGCGGCGCGGGCTGCGCCGCCGTCGACCCCACCGCGCTGATCGGCACCGTCCGCGACCCCGGCACCCCCGCCGGCGCGCGCCTCACCCTCACCGACACCTCCGCCCGCGCCGGTCACGACTACACCTACACCGTCACCGCCCTGGACCGCGTCCACCGCGAAAGCCCGCCCGCCCGTGCCGCAACGGTGACCGTGAACCGGGGATAAACCAGCGTCCTACGGGGGACAAACACAGCACCCTGAACGCCCCCGGAGGTATGAGCATGGCGCTGTCGACGGAGGAGCAGCGGATCCTCGCCGAGATCGAGACCCGCCTGGCCGAGGACGACCCGCGGCTGGCCCGCCGCCTGATCGCGCACGGCGGGACGCCCCGCCGCCGCACCCGGCTGATCATCGCCCTGGTGATCGTCGCGCTCGTCGTGATCTCGGCGCTCGCCGCGGCGATCCTCACCGCCTTCTCCTGACACCCCCGCCGGGGGAGCGCCCGCAGCCCCGCGCGCACCCCCGGAACCGTTCCCCGCGCAACGACCCGCCCACCCCCACCTCACCCCGCGCCCCGCAGGCCCACCCGTGCGGGGCCCGAGAAACGACGAACGCCGTGGCTCCGACGAGTTCCCGTCGGAGCCACGGCGTCGCGTGACGTTTAGGTCGGTGTGGTGGTCGCCTCACGGCGAAATGCACAACGCGGCTCCAGCCGAACGGTATTCCACGAAGGCGATATTTAGAGCCCGGGGGACACAAGCCACACCGACGTTCACCACTCTAACGGCAACCGGGCCATGCCACCGACGTCCACCCCGCGTGTCCCTGATCACCTCACCCCGAAGTGAGGGTTCCGTGCGCCCGTGCACCGGCGCGCCGCCCGCCGCGTCCATCACAGTGAAAGGACTCCCAGAGCGCGGCGAACGCCCACCCCGCACGGTCGGCCGCGCCACCCACCGCGACATCCATCGCGACGGCAACGCGACATCCACCGTGCCACGGCGACCTCCCGCCGCGGCCACAAACCGGCCACCGGCCGCCATCGCCCCGGCCCACCCGGGGAACAGGTCGGACAACACCGCACGACCGGCGCGTCACGACGGCGCCGACCGCGTCCACCAGCACGAAGGAGTCGGGGCAGTGGGCACCAGATGGCTCGGAATCGACGACGACCTCACCGGGGACCTCGACACCGACGGGGACCCGCCACGGCCGGGCCCCCGGCCGTCACCCCCCGTCACCCCCGCACCGGACGCGACCGACACCGCGGCCACGACGGAACCCCTGAACACCACCGACACCACAGCCAGCGCGGCCAGCGCAGGCACGGTGGGCATCGCAGGCGTCGCGGGCATCGCAGGCGTCGCGGGGACGGCGGTCGCGCCGGTCACGGCGGACGGCGCCGCGGCGGGCGCCCCGCTCGAGCCCGCGCCGGACGCGGCATGGACGCTCGCCGCCGACCCCCGCACCGCCGCCCGCGCCCGCACCCTCACCACCGGCCGGCTGCGCGACTGGGCCCGGCTCGGCCGCATCGCCGCCGACCCCGCCGAGATCGACGACATCGTCCTCATCGTGGACGAACTCATCACCAACGCCGTCGTCCACGGCCACGGCACCGTCCTGCTCCGCCTCACCCTCGACGGCGCGCCCGCCGCTCCCGTCCTGCTCGGCGAGATCACCGACGACGACCCCGCCCGGCCCGCCCCGCCCCGCGCCGTGTCCGCGCCGCGCGGACCGGACTGGTCCGAGGACGGCCGGGGACTGCTCCTGGTCACCGCCCTCGCCACCGACTTCGGCACCCGGCCCCGTCCACCCGGCAAGACCGTGTGGTTCACCCGCGACCTCAACCCCTGCGACCTCAGCCTCAACCTCGATCCCGGCGAGCCCGGTCCCCGCACGCACCGCTGAACGGCACCCGGCCGGCGCCCGGCCCACATCCCCCCGCCCGGGCCGGTCACGGGTGCAGCGGGCAGCGGTCCACCACCCACACCTCCTCCTCGGCGTCCAGACCGCCGCGCGGCGGGGGAGGCTCACCGGTCAGCCGGTCCAGATGCCACTCCACGTGCGCGAGCGGCCCACGCCACCCCGCCAGCAGATCCGCGACCGGACGCGCCGGACCCGGACGCCCGAACCGGCGGGGCTCGGGCACCTGCCGCCCCCACACCGCGTCGTCGCTGCCTGCGACCCAGCGCGCCAGATCGTCCAGGACCTGCGTCAGATCCCGCGCGAGCTCGCCCAGCGACCGCACCGCCATCGCGTCCTGGACCATCGACTCCCACACGTCGAACGACGCGACCCGCGCGAACCCCTCCGGATAGTCCGGCGGACGCCCGCCCGGCGCCGGCGGCTCACCCGTCACCGCCGACCGCACCGCCGCGACCTGCCAGCGCGTCCACTCCGCCAGATGCCCCAGCACCCCGCGCAACGCCACCACACCGCCGGACACCTCGTCCCTGCCGCGCCGCGCCCGGCCCCGGCCCGCTCCCTCGAGATCGCGCGCGGACGCGACCTCCTCCCGCAGCCGCATCCGCGCGAACTCCACCCGGTCCAGCGTCCACGCGCGGGCCCGCGCCGCGCCCGCCGCGTCCCGCCCCAGCGGACCCCGCGTGACCGGCTCGGCCGGCGGACGCGGAACCGGCACCCGCAACGCCGCCAGCAGCGCGTCCAGATCCCGCACCCCCACGCCCCGGCCCGACAGGAACGCCGCGCCGATCCGCTCCAGCCGGAACATCCGCGGGCCCTCCCGCAACCGGCACCACCCCACCAGGTAGTCGGCGTCGGGGGCCGTCACCAGGCCGTGCGCCTCCACGTCCCGGACGGTCCGCGTCCCCTGCCGGTCGGTGTACACCAGCCGCGCCACCCGCCGCGTCCGGACGGCCTCGGCGAGCGTGTCGCGGACCGGACCCACCAGCGACGCCGCCTCACCGAGCGGCTCCCGGGCCGGGTCCTGGGCGAGCGCGTAGCCGCGGCCGCGTTCCCGCCGCACCGGCAGGCCGCCGCCCGTCAGCAGCTCCATGTCCCGCCGGACGGTCCGCGCGCTGACGCCGAGCCGCCCCGCCAGGTCACCGGCCTCCACCGCCTCCGGCGACGCCCGCCGCAACTCCGCCACCAGCAGCAGCAACCGGTCGACCCGGTCGACATCGGCCGCATCGGCAGCGCCGGTCGCATCGGTTGCGCCGGCCGCCCGGCCCGCGTGGCGGGGAAGGTCCTCGCGAACTCCTCGGTCGTCTCCCACGCACTCATCGTGACCGCCGGACGCGGCACTATGCCGCCCGGTGACACCCATGTCCCGCCCCGGCCACCCAACGCGTCACCCACACCACCGCCCCGCCTCAAGACGGAACGTCCCGCCGGTGCGCGGCGAGCCTCGCTACGAACGGGGCCGCGGGTGCTGCGGGCCGATGCCAAGGGCCGCGCCGCGCGACTTCGCCCTCGTCGTCGGCGCGGACGGCCTGCACTCCAACGTGCGGCGCCTCGCCTTCGGCGCGCAGTTCCGCTTCACCGCCTTCATCGGCGCCTACCTCGGCGTCCTGCCCCTGCCAGCACCGCCACCGACCTCGCGTGCCAGCAGGTGATGGCGGAGCCGCGCAGGCCGTCCGGGAGGCAGCTGGGCCGCGTCTCGTCCGCTTGACCAGGGGACGGGACGCGGGGTCAGGCGGACGGGGCCGAAGAAGGGGCGTCGACGGACGCGGGGGAGGGCGCCGAGGTGTTCGTCGAGGCGTGATGGCGGGGGTGCGTCATGCACGCGCCGACCAGCAGGACGAGCGCCAGCCCGGAGGACAGGGTGCGGAGCAGGTGCAGGACGTTCCACGTGTGCTCGAAGGCGTGCCGGGCGCGGTGGAAGTCCGCCGCGTCGCGGGTGACGGCGTCGGCGAGGCGTCCGTTGAGCGGGATGTTCCCCGCGACGGAGACGGCGAACGCGGCGACACTGCACACGGCGGCCGCGGCGATCAGCCAGGTGACCAGGGTGGGATGCCGCGGCGAGGAGAACGCGAGCGCCACCAGCGGCAGCACCAGCGAACCGCCGAACACCAGGAGGAACGGGACGCTCGGCACCGCCTCGTTCAGCTTCCGCATCGCCGTCACGTACGCCTGGTCGTCCAGGCGTGCCAGGCCCCGCGTGATCGCGACGGCGTAGCAGAAGCAGAATCCGGCGAACAGGCCGACCGCGACCGTCGCCAGGTACAGGGGGAGTCGGCCCATCGGGTCACGCCGCCCCGGTGGAGGGACGGGCTCCGCCGCGGCGGCGCGCCGCGGTGACGGCGGCGGCCGTTCCGCCGAGCAGGACGACCCCGGCCGCGAGCAGGCCCGCGCCGATCCAGGGGAGGGACGGCTCGGTCGCGGCGGTCTCCACCCGGCCGCCGACGTTCGGCGACCCGTCGGCGTTCATCGCGACCAGGACCCGGTCGCCCTGCTGCCCCGCCGCGTCGAACCGCAGGGTGAGCGTGCCGGTGCCGGTGGCCTTCGCGGTCCAGACGGACGCGGCGGACGGCGGCGCGGCGGACGGCCTGCCCGGGTGCGGGGTGTAGGTGACGCCCTTGCCGGTGCTCCTGTGGCCGGTCGTGTAGCCGGCGCCGGACAGGTAGGTCCGCAGGTCGTCCGGACGGGCCAGGCCGACGAACGCCGGCCCGCCGCCGGACCCCGGGACGACGCGGATCCTGACCTCCTTCGCGCCGCCGAACAGGAACGGCCTGGCCTTGCTCCAGTCGTAGGCGTCGCTGATCACCACGGGGTGGTCCGTGCGGTAGTCGGCGTTCCCGAGGCCGACGTAGCCGCCGTCGCCGCGCGCCTTGGCGAGGCCGAGCCCGCCCGCCGCGAGGGTGGTCAGGGAGGCCACGCCGAGCACCACGGCGCCGGTGACGGGCAGGGCGCGTCCGCGCCGCTTCGGTCCGTCGGTGCTGTTCTGGTCCGTGCCGTGCTGGTTCTTGCCGTGCTGGTTCTTACCGGTCATGACAACCGCTCTCCCGTCCCCGGCCCCCGTGGCCGGGTGTGAGGTAGACTTCAAACAGACTTGGTACTTGGAATTTGAAACTTGAGACATCGTATTTCAAACGCGGAAGGGTGACAAGTGACCCAGGACGCCTCGGCCCCCAGCGGCCTGACCCGGCGGCGCCGCCGGCTCTCCGACGAGGAGACCGAACAGCGGATGCTGAAGGCCGCGCTCGCGATGGTCCACCAGGCAGGACTGACCGTGAGCCTGGACCACATCAGCTTCGAGGACGTCATCCGCGACGCGGGCGTCGCCCGCAGCGCCGTCTACCGGCGCTGGCCCTACAAGGACCTGTTCTTCAGCGACCTGCTGCGCGAACTCGCCCGCGGGACCGGCCCCGCCGCCGGCGCCGGCGACATCGCCGCGACCGACCCCGTCCGGCGCGTCCTGCTCGACCACCTCGACTGGGTCCGCACACCCGGGCACCGCCGCGCCCTGGCCGCCGAGGTCCTCCGGCAGGGCGCGCTCCGCGAGTTCGAGACCTTCCTCGGATCATCGGAGTGGCGCACCTACCTCGCCCTGCACGCCACCTTCCTCAGCCTCCCCGACGGCGACCTGCGCACCGAGGTCCAGGACGCGCTGACCGCGTCGGAGCGCGCCCTCATCCAGCGCGTCGCCGGCACCTACGCGCACGTCACCGAGCTCATCGGGCTCCGCCTGCGCCCCGACCTGGACGCCGGCTTCGACACCGTCGCCAACCTCGCCAGCGCCACCATCCGCGGCCTGGTCGTCATGGCCCCCGCCAACCCGTCCATCGCCACCCGCCGCTTCCAGGCCAACCCCTTCGGCGCCCCCGAGGCCGCTGAATGGTCACAGCCCGCGCTCGGCATCGCCGGCATCGTCATGACCTTCCTCGAAGCCGACCCCGCCGTCGACTGGACGGACGAACGCCTCGAGGAACTCCGCCGCACCCTCGACGACCCCGACCAGACCGGCTTCTGAACCGTCCGCCCCCGCGAAGGACCGGGCCCGGCTTCCACGGCGAGCAGGGGTGTGCAGGTGACCACGCGGCACCGGCAAGGCTTCGGTGCGTCCGCTGACCTCGTCGTGGCTCCTGAGCGGGCAGGTTCACCCGTGCGCCGGACGCGAGGGCGACACAAGTCGGGCCCGTCCTTCACTCGAAGGACGGGCCCGACCGGAAGCGATCCGCGCGTGCCCCGGGCCGGACGGCCCGGGGCACGGGGTCAGGGATTGGTGAGGGTGTCGGCGACGCCCTCGAAGTCGGACGCCGTGAGCGTCAGCGCACCCGAGCCGCTGATCGCCTGCGTCGCTGCGGCCCCCGCGAGATGGTTCGTCGCCGCACGGTCCAGGTAGGCCTCCACCAGCCGCGCCCCGGCCACCCGGCCCCGGCCGCGCAGCGCCGCCAGATCACGCCGCACCACCGTCCAGGCGTCCTCGCCCACCCGCAGCCGGCGCTCCTCCGCCAGCAGGCGCAGCAGCGCCTCCCGCTCACGCGGCTGCGACAGATCCGGCAGCCGCACCGCGCGCAGGTCGGTCACCAGCTCCGGCGCGGCAGCGGACAACTCGCCCACCCGCGCGGGAGCGCACGTCCCGACCAGCGCCGTGTCGCTCACGCCCTCGAGCCGGGCGCGCGCCAGCGCCGCCGAGAACCCCGGGCCGCGCGGCTCGTCCAGGACCAGCCTGTCCAGGCCGTCCAGCAGCAGGACGTGCCCGGCGTGCGAGGCCAGCAACTCCGCCAGCCCCTCCGGGCCCTTCGCCGCGACCTCCTCGACATGCACCGTGCGGACCTCGCCGCTGCCCGCCTCGACCTCCGCCAGCGCCCGCGCCGCCATCCGCGCCAGCCGCCGCTGCCCGCTCGACGGCTCCCCGATCAGCAGCAGCCCCGGCGCCGACGCGCTCGACACCTCCTGACCGCGCAACCGCCGCGCCCACTTCCCGCGCCGCCGCACCTCGGTCACCACACGCTCGATGTCGTCCGCCCCGCACAGGAACCGGATCCCGTACGCCTCGGCGATCTGCGGACCCTGCGGCAAAGCCGGAGCCTGCGGCACCGGGGGAGGCGGCTCCGACACCGGCGCCGGAGGCGGCGGCAACACCGCCTGCGCCCCGGCGTCCGCCGTCGTCGCGTCCACCCCCCACGACCCGCCCGCGCCCGCGGACAGCGCCGTGGCCGGGGCCGAACCACCCGCGGGCGGCGGCGCGTACGCCGTGGTCGCGTCCGCCGCCCACGCGCCACCGGACGGCGCGGGCCCCGAGAACGCCCCACCTGTGTGCACAGCCGGACGCGACGCGTCCGGCGTCGCCGCGCCCGACGGGCGCCCCGGACCCGGCGTGGCGGAACGTCCGCCACCCGGATCCAGCTGCGTCGCCTCGGGGTCGGCCGACCATCCCGGAACCCCGCCTCCCGGCGGCCCCGGCGGTGGCCCCGGAGGCGGGGCCGCAGGCCCGGCGGGCGGCATCCGGTACGCCGGATCCGCCGTCGTCACACCCTGCTGAAACCCACCGCCGGGCGCACCACCGGCGGGCGCGGCGGGCGCGGGCCCCGCACTCGGCGAAGCCCAACCACCCGCCTGAGGGTCGGCCCCCGGCGTGCCAGGAGCCACGCCCAGACCAGGGCTCAACGCCGTCGCGGGAGCCGCCCCCGGGCTCAACACGGTCGGGGGAGCGGCACCCGGAGCCCCGGCATTGTCAGGACCCGCAGCCCCCGGGACGGGAGCCGCCTGAGGAAGTCCCTGCCCGGGCACGCCCGGACCGGCCCCCACCCCAGGCGGGGGGACGGGAGCGGCGTAGGCCGGGGCGCTCGCCCCGGCAGATGCGCCGGGCGAGCCGAAAGCGGCCCCACCCGGGGCGGCGGCCGGATCGGCGAGCGGCGCCGGCGGCGGGGGAATCCGGGGAGGCGCGCCGAGCGAACCGTGAGCCGCCGCGCCCGCCGCACCGCTCGGATCGCCCGACGGCGACGCCCCGGCCGACCCGAACGGTGCGGCGCCCGGGCCGGCGGACGGGCCTCCGGACGCGGGAGGCACGCCGACCGACCCGAAGGCCGCGCCACTCGGATCGCTCACCGGTGCGCCGCCCGCGGAAGCAGGGGACGCGCCACCCGGCCCGGGCGGAGGCGGCGGGGGAGCGCCCCCATCCGGTCCGGCGCCCGGCGGAACCGATCCGGGCGCGGAGCCGGGAGGACCCGGCGGCGTGCCGCCCGCGACCGGGCCCGCCGGGGGATCAGGCGTCCCCTCGGGAGACTGGGACGGTTCACGCTGCGCGGCCAGATGCGCGCGCGCCGCCTTGATGATGTCCCACGCGCTCAGCTCGTCGGTGGACGGCGGGGTGTGCAGCGCGGGTGACATCAGTTCCGCCGCGATCGCCTGCGGCATCGCGAACCCCGTCGGGGGCGGGGTGACCTGCGCCAGGCGGCACCAGGTCAGGCCCAGGCTGTAGGTGGTGACCAGCAGCGACGACAGCGCCTCGGAGTCACCGCGCAGGACGTCCGGCAGGCGGCCCTCCCGCGGCCACAGCGCCCGCAGCGGATGCCCCGGATCGGTCAGCAGCGCCTGCAGCGTGCGCATGCTGTCGGGGTCGAGCCAGCGGTGCAGCGCGGGCAGCACGTTCGGCGCGGCCTGCAGGTCGGCGGCCAGCACCGCGACGCCCGCGCGGCGCACCGCGTCGTGGCGGCGCCCGGCCGCGGACGTCCCGGCCGTCATGCCGGGCACGGCCATGCCCGGCATCGTGCCCGGCGCGCCGGGCATCCCGCCCATGCCGGGCAGTCCGTCGCCGGCCAGGTCCGACACGGTCCGCTGCAGGTCGTACAGCGCCAGCCGCAGGTGCTCACCGGGCGCGGCGTCGCGCATCATCGGGATCGCGTGCTCGGCCGGGCAGCGCCGCCGCCACTCGGCCAGCACCGCCTGCTGCCCGTACCGGGCGGTCGCCAGATCCTGCGGGACCAGGCGCAGCGACGCCGCCGTGACCGCCGCGAGCGCGTCCGCGCCCGGACGGAACCGCTCGTCGCCCGTCAGGCCGGCCGCGACCTCGTACATCACCCGCACGACGTGCGCCGCGCCCGCGCCGTCCCCCATCACCAGCCGGGACGCGTAGTACCCGGCCAGCGTCGAGAAGTCCGGCGGCATCATCCAGTGCAGCCGGTCGGCGGGCGTGGTCAGGAACGGCACGAACGACTCGATCAGCGGGTGCTCGGTCAGCGCGACCGGCGCGCCCGCGCACCACAGCAGCGCGCCCCACGCCGCCGCGACCGTGGACGGCGTGCCCGGCTGGAACATCGGGTCGTGCTGCTGGAACTGCGCCGGGTCCACCGCCAGGGCCGTCGTCAGCGCCTGCGAGATCCGCGCGACCACCGCGGTGTCGGGGACGGGCCCGAGGAACCCCGCCGACACCATCCGCCCGGCCGACAGGTCCGGTCCGGTCGGGAACAGCTGCGGCGGGACGGGCGGGTTGCCCGCGCCGCGCGGCGCGGGCATCGCCGCGTTCCGCGAGGCCGGGTCGGACGGCGGCGGGCACGGATGCCAGCTGCCGTCCAGGCCGCACCGGTACCAGCGCCCCCACGCCCCGTAGAGCCACCACTCGCCCGCGCCCCACAGCATTCGCGCGACGATCTGCTCGGCGCGCTGCTGCGGCGGCGCCGACGCCCACCACGGCGAGACGACCAGCTCCCGGACGTTCTCCTCCACGGCGGTGAACAGATCGCGCTGCTCGCCCGTCTGCGCGCCCGTCTGTGCGCCCCCGCCGTGTCCACCCGATCCGGTCCCCGATGCCTGCACATTCACCCCGCGAATAGTAGCCCTCCGGCGACCGAACGGGAGGAACATCACCATCGACACGTAAGTAGCGTTATGCCACGATGCTCCTGAAACCGAGGGTGGGAGGACACCGAATTGGGGAACCCGGGAACCGGCGCGGGACGCAACCGCGCGGGCGGACTGGCACTGATCATCCTTTCGTCGGTCTGTTTCGGTGGATCGGGACCGTTCGGCAAGGCCCTCATCGAGGCCGGGCTCAGCCCCCTGCAGGCCGTGTGGGTGCGGATCGCCGGGGCCGCGCTCGTCCTCACCGTCCTGGCCGCCGCCGTGCGCGGACGCCGCGCGTGGGCGACCGTCCGCGCCAACCTCGCCCCGCTCGTCGCCTACGGCGTCGCCGCCATCGCCGGATGCCAGGGCCTCTACTTCGTCGCCGCCTCACGCCTGCCCGTCGGCGTCGCGATCCTGCTGGAGTTCTGCGGGCCCGTGCTCGTCCTGCTCTGGATGAGAGTGGTCCGCCGCGCACCCGTCCGCGCCACCGCCGCCCGCGGCGTCGCCGTCGCGATGATCGGCCTCGTCCTGGTCGTCCAGGTCTGGGACGGCCTGCGCCTGGACGCGCTCGGCCTCGCCGCCGGCCTCGGCGCCGCCGCCTGCCAGGCCGCCTACTTCCTCCTGCTGGACCGCATGGGAGAAGGCGTCGACCCCCTGGTCACCAACGCCGCCGGCAGCATCGTCGCCACCGCCCTGCTCACCCCCCTCGCCCTGCCCTGGGCGGTCCCGTGGCACGTCCTCGCGGGCCCCGTCCCCATCGCCGGGCACACCGCCCCCGGCTGGACCCTCGCCGCCTGGATCATCGGCATCAGCACCGTCCTGGCCTACGTCACCGGCAACGCCGCCGTCCACCGCCTCTCCGCCCAGGTCGCCGGAGCCCTCTCCTACACCGAGGCCGTCGCCGCCACCCTCATCGCCTGGATCGTCCTCGACGAACACCTCACCCCCGTCCAGCTCGTCGGCGGCGCCGTCGTGCTCACCGGGGCCTACCTCGCGCAACGCTCCGTCACCACCACCCCCACCACCTCCGACCCCGTCCACCCCGCCACCTCCCCACCACCCCCGATCCCGATCCCGGCACCGGCTCCCGTCGGCTCCTCGGACACGACCACCTGACCCGGACCGTCAGGCGTTCTCCCGCAGGAAGCGGCGCGTGCCGAGCGTCACCGACACGACCACCAGCGCCACGGTCACCGCCGCACCCTCCAGGACCGACGGCGAGGAGAAGTCACCGCGGAACGCCGCCCGCGCCGCGTCCACCACGTACCGGAACGGCGTGAAGCGGGACACCGTGTCGAGCCAGCCGGGGGCCATGCTCATCGGCAGGATGATCCCCGACAGCAGCATCAACGGCAGGGTCACCGTCGACAGCAGCGGCGCGAAGGCGTCCTCGACGCGGGTCGCCATCGCCAGCACATAGGACAGCGACGCGATACTGAGCGCCAGCAGCGCCACGAACACCAGACCCACCGCGATGCCCCACAGCGGCGCCCGCAACCCCAGGACGACGCTCACCGCCAGCAGCATCACCGCCTGGACGACCAGCAGCAGCGTGTCACGCAGCACCCGGCCCAGCAGCAGCGCCAGCCGCGACACCGGCGTGACCCGCAGCCGCTCCACCACACCCGACCGCAGGTCCGCGATCAGGCCGAACCCGACGAAGCCCGCACCGAACAGCGCCAGCTGCACCAGGATCCCCGGCACGAACGCCCGCCAGGTGTTGCCGCCACCCGCGCCCTGCACCCCGCCGACCCTGCTCAGCAGCGGACCGAACAACACCAGGTACAGCAGCGGCTGCGTCAACCCGAACGCCACCCCGACCTTGTTCCGCAGCATCTGCCGCGCGTACCGCAGAAAGATCAGCCAGGTGTCCCGTGCCGTCCGAGCCAACCCGGCGCGCCCGGACGTCGCCGCTACCGCGCCGTCGGGAGGCCCGGAAGCCGGGCCGCCCCCCGGGCCGTCCTCATCGCCCGGACCGGTGAGCGTTCCGGTCGTCGTCGTCGCCATCATTCTTCCTCTCCTCGGAGAACTCCGGGATCAGGCCGCGTCCCGCAGGGAACGGCCGGTCACTGTCAGGAACACGTCGTCCAGCGTCGGCCGCGCCATCCGCAGCGCGGCCAGCTCCACGCCCGCCTCGTCCAGGGCGCGGAGCAGGCTCATCAGCGACCGCTCGCCGTCCTCGACGGTCAGCCGCAGCGAACCGTCCAGCACCGCCGCCTCACGCACCGCGGGATGGTCCGCCAGTGCCGTGCGCGCCCGGGCGGCGACCTGATCCAGCGGCGCGCCGGACGCGGCCAGCTCCACCGTCACCACATCGCCCGAGACCCGCCGCTTCAGCTCGGCGGGGGAGCCCTCGGCGACGATCCGGCCCTGGTCGATGATGAGGATGCGGTCGCACAGCGCGTCGGCCTCGTCCAGGTAGTGCGTCGTCAGGAACACCGTCGTGCCGTCGTGGTCGCGCAGCCGCCGGATGTGCTCCCACAGGTTGCCGCGGCTCTGCGGATCCAGACCCGTGGTCGGCTCGTCCAGGAACACCAGCGGCGGCCGGTGCACCAGGCCGAGCGCGATGTCCAGCCGCCGGCGCTGCCCGCCCGACATCGCCGACGACGGGCGCGCGAGCAGCCCCTCGCCGTCCAGGTCGAGCCGGCGCGCGAGCTCGCCGATCCGCTCCGCCGCGCCCGGGACCCGGTAGAGCCGGGCCTGCAGCTCCAGTTCCTCGGCCGCCGGGACGGACGGGTCGGTGCCGCCGCCCTGCGCCACGTACCCGATGCGCCTCCGCACCCCCGCCGGATCGGACCGCAGGTCGCGGCCCGCGACCGTCGCCGTCCCGGCGGTCGGCGCCAGCAGCGTGGTCAGCATCCGCAGCGTGGTGGTCTTCCCCGCGCCGTTCGGCCCGAGGAACCCCACGATCTCCCCGGACGCGACCGACAGGTCCACCCCGCGCACCGCCTCCACGGTGCCCCGTTTACCGGTGAAGGTGCGGGCGAGCCCGCGCGCCTCGATCACGAAAACCTCCGACGAAAGCGAAGCCCGATGCCGTGGCGGTCACCACGACGCCGATAGAGTAACCCCAATTTTGCAGTCACACCAAGTTTTCATCGACACCAGGGCGCCTAGAATCTCCCCATGGGTGACCAGACCGCGCCGGACGGCCCGCAGCACACCGCACAACCCCAGCTCGGCCTGCGCGAGCGCAAGAAGCGCGAGACCCGGCGGCGGCTCGCCGACATCGCCACCGGGCTGTTCATGATGCGCGGCTTCGACAACGTCACCATCGCCGACGTCGCCCGCAAGGCCGACGTGTCGGTGAACACGGTCTTCAACTACTTCCACACCAAGGAGGACCTGTTCTTCGACCGGCAGGACGAGATCATCGTTCAGGTCGCCGAGGCCTTCCACGGGCGGCGTCCGGGCGAGTCGGTCGTCGCGTTCTACCGGCGGGTGTTCTTCGAGGGCCTCGACCAGGGCTCCTTCCAGACCGGCTTCCACGAGGGCGCCGAGGTCTGGGTCCGCACCGTCCGCGACAGCACCGCGCTCATGGCCCGCCAGCGCGAGATCGGCCAGACCGCCCAGGACATGCTCGCCCGCGTCCTGGCCGACGAGACCGGCGCCGACCCCGACGACATCACCCCCCGCGTCGTCGCCGCGATGATCATGACCGCGCAGTGGACCCTGGTGAACGAGATCACCGAGCGCAAGCTCGCCGGCGAGACCCTCGAGGAGATGCGCGACGGCGTCGAGGCCGCCGCCACCCGCACCTTCGACCTGCTCGAACACGGCATCGGCGACTACGCCGTCAAACCGCGGGACGCCGCCCTGCCCGCAGGCGGCCGCGCCGCCGAGGCCCTCGACGAACCCCGCCGGACGTTCGGCGACCGCATCAGCGACGTCGCCTCCGGCCGCCCCTCCGGCTCGTCCGGCACCTGACCGGCCCCGCCCCGGCGGCCGCACTCCGGCGGCCACGCCCCGCATCCGCAAGGGCTGCGCGAAACGAGGGCAAAGGCTCGTCCCGCCCGCGCGGCATCACGGCGGACGGCCCGCACCCCGCCGTTAGCGTCCTGCCATGGCGCAGACCCCCGCCTCCGGCGCGGACGACGACACTCCCGCCGAAAGCGCCGAACCGGCCAAGGGCGCCGACGACGCCTCCACCCCGAACACCCCTCCGCCCGCACCGGACGACGACACCTCAGAAACCCCAGGCGCCTCGGACACTCCAGGCGCTCCAAGCGCCTCGGACGCCTCGGGCACTGCACCCCGGGACCCGCGGCGGATGCCGCCGTGGCTGCCGCGCGCGTTCGTCCTCGCCGCCGCGACCGTGGTCGCGTTCCGCGGCGGCGTGTGGCTGCTGGGCCGGCTGCGCGGCCTGATCCTGCTCCTGGTGATCTCGCTGTTCCTGGCGTTCGCGATCGAACCGGGAGTGAACTGGCTCGCCGCCCGCGGCTGGCGGCGCGGCCTCGCCACCGGCCTGATGTTCCTGATCCTGGCCGTCCTCGGCCTCGGGTTCGCCGTCGCCCTCGGCTCGGTGATCATCAAGCAGACCAACACCCTGGTCGACAGCGCCCCCCGATACGCCGACCAGATCATCGAATGGGCCAACCGGGCGTTCGGCGCGCGGCTGTCCAAGCACACCCTGGTCAGCAAGATCCCCGCGATCGGCGGCGAACTGTCCAAGCACCTGTCGGGGCTGGCCGGGAACGTCTGGGGGATCGGCGTGACCACGCTCGGCGTCCTGTTCCAGGGCCTCGGCGTGCTGCTGTTCACCTTCTACCTGTCCGCGCAGGGCCCGAGGTTCCGCCGGACGGTCTGCTCCCTGCTGCCCCCGCAGCGCCAGCGGCAGGTGCTGCGCGCCTGGACGATCGCCGTCGACAAGACCGGCGGCTACATCTACTCCCGCGCCCTGCTCGCCGCGATCTCCGCGGTGTTCCACTACACCGCCTTCACCCTGCTCGGCGTCCCCTACGCGCTGACGCTCGCGATCTGGGTCGGCGCGGTGTCCCAGTTCATCCCCACCATCGGGACCTACCTCGCCGGGGCCGCCCCCGTCCTGATCGCGCTCACCAGGGCGCCCTCGACCGCGCTGTGGACGCTGCTGTTCGTCATCGCCTACCAGCAGTTCGAGAACTACCTCCTGCAACCGCGCATCACCGCCCGCACCCTGGACATGCACCCCGCCGTCGCGTTCGGCGTCGTCATCGGCGGCGCGGCGGTCATCGGCCCCATCGGCGCCGTCCTCAGCCTGCCGCTGGTCGCCAGCCTCCAGGCGTTCCTGAACGCCTACGTCCGCCGCTACGACGTCGAGGAACACCCCCTCACCACCGCCCCCTCCGTCAAACACGAACAGAAGCCCGGCTGACCACCGGACGCGCCGCCCCACAGTCGCCCCACGGCCGCCCCCTCACCACTCCGCCCGCCGAGCGCCTCCCGCCCGCACTTTCGCCCGCGCACCTTCGCCCGCGCGCCTCCCACCTCGCGCTTCCGCTCCGTGTGTTCCCCTCGTCGAGTTCTGCCATGGACGCGCCGCGGCTCTCCCGGCTAGCGTGCGGACGACCACACAAGATCGTTCTCGGGGGCGGAAAGGGAACGTCCATGCGCAGAACGCCCACGCGTCGAACCTCGCGAACCCGAGCGACGGCAGGCCGGCCACGCACCCGGATCCGGCGCGCCGCGCCGATCACGGCCGCGCTGACCGCCGCCCTGCTCGCCGCGACGCCGCTCGCCGCGGCCACCGCCTCCACCCGCGCCGCCACCCCCGCGCGCACGAGCCCCGCCCAGGGACGCGACCCGCACCTGATGAGACTCCTCGACTCCATGACGCTGCGGCAGAAGGTCGCCCAGCTGTTCGTCGTGCAGATCTACGGCATGTCCGCCGACACCACCGACCCCGCCGACGTCACCGCCAACCGCGCCCTCTACGGGCTCGACAACGCCGCCCAGCTCATCGCCCGCGACCAGCCCGGCGGCATCATCTACTACGGCAACAACGTCACCGGCCCCCAGCAGCTCGCCGGGTTCTCCAACGGCATCCAGCGCGCCGCGCACGCCGCCGGGCACGCGATCCCCGCGACCGTCGCGATCGACCAGGAGGGCGGCATCGTCGCCCGCGTCGGAGCGCCCGCCACCCAGCAGCCCGGCGCGATGGCCCTGGCCGCCGGACGGCGCCCCGCCGACGCCCGCGCGCTCGCCCGCATCACCGGCGCCGAACTGCGCGCCATCGGCGTCGACACCGACTACGCGCCCGACTCCGACGTCAACGTCAACCCCGCCAACCCGGTGATCGGCGTCCGGTCCTTCGGCTCCGACCCCGCCCTGGTCTCCCAGATGGTCACCGCGCAGCTCGGCGGCTACCGCTCGGCGAACATCACCGCCACCGCCAAGCACTTCCCCGGCCACGGCAACGCCGACACCGACAGCCACACCGGCGTCCCGATCATCCGGCACACCCGCGCCCAGTGGGAGAGCATCGACCTGCCTCCGTTCAAGGCCGCGATCGCCGCCGGAGCCGACTCGATCATGACCGGGCACCTGGTCGTGCCCGCCCTGGACCCCTCCGGCGACCCCGCCACCCTGTCCCACCCGATCGTCACCGGCATCCTGCGCGACCAGCTGCACTACCAGGGCCTGGTGATCACCGACGCGCTCGACATGCAGGGCGTGCGGGACAAGTACGGCGACGACCGGGTGCCCGTCCTCGCCCTCAAGGCCGGGGTGGACGTCCTGCTCAAGCCGCCCGCCGGGCAGTTCGCCACCCAGCTCGACGCCGTCGTGAACGCGGTGAGGAGCGGCGAACTGACCGAGGACCGCATCGACCGGTCCGTTTACCGCGTCCTCGCCCTCAAGCAGCGCCGCGGCCTGTTCACCGACCCCTACATCGACGAGTCCCGCGTCGGGAAGGTCGTCGGGACACCCGGCCACCTGGCGGCCGCGCGCCGCGCCACCGACCGCACCACCACCCTGGTCAAGAACGACCCGCAGCCCGGCGGCACCACCCTGCCGCTGGCTCCGGGACCGCGCAGCGTCTACGTGACCGGCTGGGGGACGAGTAGCACGGCGACCCTCGCCACCGAGATCGGCAAGTACGGCGCGACCGCCGACGCCCACGACACCGGTCTCAGCCCGACCCCCGCGACCATCGCCGCGGCCGTCGACGCGGCCCGAGGCCACGACCTCACCGTCGTCGTCACCAACAAGGCCTGGGACACCTCCACCGAGAAAGGCCACAACGGCCCCGGCCAGGCCGACCTGGTCAAGGCGCTGATCGCCACCGGCAAGCCCGTCGTGGTCCTGGCCGTCCGCGACGCCTACGACATCAACGCCTTCCCCACGGCGCCCGCCTACCTGGCCACCTTCTCCTACACCGCCGACGCCCTGCACGCGGCCGCCGCGACCCTGTTCGGCGCGAACCGGCCCCAGGGACGCCTGCCCGTCGCGATCCCCGTCGCCGGAAGCCCCGACCAGACCCTCTACCCCTTCGGACACGGCCTGGAATACCCCCGCAAATGACCCCGGACAAGTGACGCACACCACCACCAGGGGCCCGGCGCGGACGTCCACGCCGGGCCCCGCCCGTCACACACGGTGACGAGAATCATGTGCGGAGGTTGTGCCGAAACCGTGCCGCCCCGGCCTGTCAGGCCCTCCCACCTCGGCCGATGAGGCATGCTCGGAACATGCAGGTGCTCCGATCGGGGGGCGGGCACCTTCAGGGCCGCGCGACGCGGAACCTGGCGCTGCCGCTCCTGGCGATGCTCGTCGCCGTCGCCACCACACTCGACGTGATGGCGGGCGGTCTGCTCCGCCATGCCGACACCCGGCTGTTCGAGGACGGCCCGCCGACCCCCACCGGAGCCGAGTACTGGTTCTGGCGGACCCTCGTCAACGGCGGCCAATACTGGCTGGTCGGGACGATCGTCGGCCTCGCCGCGCTGCTCGCCGCCTGGCGCCGCCGCAGCCTCTGGACGGCCGTCCGCGCCGGGATCTGGCTGATCGGCACCGAGGCCGCCATCCGCGCCGCCCAGCTCGCCTTCGCCCGCACCCCGCCCCGCACCGGCGTCGACCAGCTGTACACCGACGGCTACCTGTCCTTCCCGTCCGGGCACGCCGCCAACTCCGCCGCCTGCCTCACCGTCGCCGCCGCGCTCCTGCACGCCTCCCGCCGCTGGTGGATCGCCGTGCACACCCTGATCGCCGCCGTGGCCGTCGCCGTCGTCACCCTCGGCTACCACTGGCCCACCGACGCCCTCGCCGGATGGGGCCTCGGCATCGTCCTCGGCTCGATCGGCCGCGCTTTCATCGGGCGCGGCTTCCGCCCCTTCGTCCCCGCCCCACGCGAACACCCCGCACAGGGGCCGGCCCCAGGCTCGAAGGACGGGCTCCAGGAGCGGTCAGCGAACGGCGCGGCCCAGTAGCCGCCGGGCCACCTGTCCCGTGACCGACGCCCTGGGCCAGGACGAAAAGTCGCCCTCAAGCGCCTCCGGCCTGGGAATCCCTCAGGCCAGGCCGCCGCATCGGCCTTCCCCTACCTCGGGTATACAGGGGAGTGGCCCATGCGACGCGAGGGCCCCACGACAGAGGGCCCGAGCCCCCGGGACACAGCGAGGAGTGGCTGACCGCATGGCCTTCAAACGCCCGGCGTTCCTGCCCAGCCTGGACGAACTGGAAGACCAGGCCCAGCGCCGCTCCGTCGAGGGCGCCACACCCAAGGGACAGTTCGACCACCCGACCGCCAAGTACATCTTCTTCGCCGGGCTCGTCCTGGTCGTGGTCGGCCACGCCGCGGGCGCCGTCCTGCTGTTCTTCTAGCCCGTCAGCTTCGCCGGGTCGGGGGCGAAGACGCCCATCCAGTGCGGACGCAGCCGGTAGTAGACCACGTCGTTCTCCCAGTCGAAGGCGTCCTCGCCGTAGAAGTCCTTGAAGTAGGCGAGCAGGGACGGCCAGTCCGCGGCGGGCTCGCCGCCCGCCGGGTTGAGGATCTCCACCGTGCCGTGCGTGAACACGCCCAGGTCCTCACCGCGCATGTGCGCGACGCTGGCGGCCGGGCGGGCCGCCAGATGACGGGCCTTGGCGGCATCACGGGCCGTCCCGAAATGCCACTTGCCGTGCAGGAAATGCCCGTCCGCCCCGGAGATCCGCGGCTCTCCCTTGGCCGTCACGGTCGAGAGCGCCAGGGTGCACATCCCGGTCAGGATGCCGGTGAGCTGCTCGGCGGTCAGCGTGCGCTCCGCGGTGATGATCGAGCGGAGATGCGAGCTGGAACGGGAGAGCGAGGCGTCCAGGAGGGCCTGCAGCTCTTCGAGCTCTTCCGGGGTTTCGCGCATGTGAGTTTCTCGTCCATCCGTAGGGTTCGGTCCGCGTCCTCCCATCGGCGCGGACCGGCGAAACCCATGCTCACCCCAAAGACTGACACCTTGTGTCAGGCAAATGTGGACATCGGCCGACAGTGGTGACGAGTGCCGGGCAGAAGTCAGGGGAGGGCGGCGGCCTGCCCGTCCCACTCGCGGCGCAGCATCGCGTAGACGAGCTCGCTCGCCCACTCGCCCTTGACGAACTCGTTCTCCGCCAGCAGCGCCTCGCGCCGCATCCCCAGCCGTTCCAGCACCCGCGCGGACGCGTCGTTGCGCGCGTCCAGCCGCCCGACCACCCGGTGCAGCCCCGCGTCCTCGAACGCCAGCCGCAGCACCGCCCGCGCCGCCTCCGTCGCGAACCCCTTGCCGTGGTAGGCCGGGTTGAAGATGTAGCCGATCTCGCCGCTGTGGTCCCGGCGGCTGCTCCACTGCAGGTTGACCTCGCCGATCACCTCGCCGCGCTCCCGCCACTCCACGGCCAGCGCCAGCCAGTCGCCCTCCCGGTCCCAACCGTCCGCCGCCTGCTTGTCCCGCAGGAACGACCGCGACTCCTCCACCGTCCGCGGCTCCCAGTACAGGAACCGGGCCACCTCCGGAAGCGACTGGTAGGCGTACAGCGCGTCGAGGTCCTCGTCGCGGAACGGCCGCAGGTCCAGGCGCTCGGTCCGGATCGGGTAAACGGGCTTCAACATCCGCCGATCCTATGGTCGCCGTTTCGGCGGCGCGACAGGGATTTCCCGATCATGCTCCCTACCCTCGGCCGCCGCTTCCAAGGCCCGGGAAGCGGCGGCCGAGGGCCCGGGCGTCAGCCCGTGGCGATCCAGTCCACGCGGTGCCCCTCGGTCGGGTCCGGCGTCTCCCACCGCCGGACGAGCCGGTCGATCACCGCGTCCGGGACCGGCGCGGAACGGGCCCGGTTGCGGGCGCGCAACACCTCCGGCGCGGCCTCCAGCGCCGCGACCTCCACCCGTCCCCGGTAGTCCGCGACCAGGCCGATCGCCTGCCCGCGCAGCTGCCTCGACACGTTCGTCGCGTTCCACACGAACGACTCGCCCGCCCGCAGGTGCACGCGCGCCCGCTCCTGCGCGGCCGCCGCCACCGGACGCTGGTCGCCGGTCGGCGCAACACCCATCTCCGCCCGCAGCGCGTCCAGGCTGACCACCGGCAGACCCGGACGGTTCGCCGCGATCCAGTGGTCCTTCCCGACCCCCGGCAGCCCCGACATGATCGTCACGGTGCCGCGCGTGTCGTCGAAGGCCGCCCAGTCCGGATCCCGGTCCGGACGGCGGAAGAACCAGAACCGCGCGTGATCGGACGGGAACTCGCGCGGCCCGTCCAGGCAGCGCTGCTCGGCGCAGTACTCCCGGTACAGCGCGATGTTCTCCAGCACCTCATCGGTGTCGCCGCAGATCCGGCCGAGGATGTCGGCGGTCGCCAGCAGCACCAGGTCGTCGTTGCGCGCCAACAGGCTCACCCGGAACGCGATCTGCCGCAGGTCGGGACGCTCCATCGCCCAGAACGGCACCTGGTGGTGCCGCACCAGCGCCGCCACGTGCTCGCGCCACGCGACCGGCGCGCCCAACTCCCACAGGATCCGCCGCACCATCAGGTCGCCCCGCCGCGAATGCCCGTGCGCGGTGATCGACCCGTCGTCCTCGTGCCGCGTGCAGTCCGGCTTGGCGATGTCGTGCATGAGGACGGTCGCGAACAACCGCTGCCGCTCGTCCTCCGGACGCGCCCGCCACTCCTGCGACGCGGCGAGCGCCTCGCACGCCATCCGCGTGTGCGTCGCGACGTCGCCCTCGGCGTGGTGGACCGCGTCCTGCGGCACCCCCTCCAGCCGCCGCACCCACGCGAACGCCTCGACGATCTCGTCCCACGGCACCGTCCAGGTCGGCGGCGCCGGGCACAGCTCAGCCCATACCGGCATACAGCACCTCCGGGTCCTCCAGGCCGTTGGCGACGATCGGACGGTCCTGCCAGTGCGTCCCCGCGTCCAGGATCGCCGTGAGGAAACTCGCCCGCACCCACTTGTAGCGGCCGACCGTCCGGCCGTCCTCCTCCACCTTCAGGTAGAGGCCCTCCATCTCGTCGGCGGAGTCGGTCTCGGCGACGACCCGATCCGGATCCGCGCCGGTCGCCGCCGCCGCGTCCCGCAGGGCCTTCCGCCAGTGCGGCGTCCGGCAGGTGGACGGACCGACCAGCGCCGTCAGCTCCTTCAGGTCCGACACCGGGCCCGTCCGCAGCACCGGCACCGACACGACCGGCGTCCCGTCCAGCAGCTCACGGCGTTTGTCGGTCGACAGGAACGTCCCGTCCCGCTGGTCGAGGACGTCGAACTCGCAGAAGTAGTGGGGGAGCGCGTCGTAGAAGACGGTGTGCTTGGCGTACATCCACTCCCCGTACATCACGTACCGGTCCTGCAACCGCGGCCACAACGCGTGCTGGACGGACGCGGCCCACGCCTTCAACGGCGCGAACTGGCGTTCACGCGGCCCGCCGGTCAGGTAGTGCCCGCGGCTCTGCAACAGCAGCTCACCGGAAGAGGAGAAGCTGATCCCGGCGTTCGCGCCGTCCAGCTTCTCCTCCACCACCAGGTACCGGCCCGCCACCTCGTCGAACGGCGCGGCCGACAGGTCATGGTCACCCGGCTGCAGCCGGGACCCCTGAAGGTGCCTGGTCCGCGGATACTTGCGCAACATGGAAATCTTTGTACCGGTGTGTTCGCATCCCGGCCAATCGGTTTTCGTTCCCCGCCGGTGCCGGCCGGAGCCCGTCAGAGGCGGATGAGGGCGGTACCGGCGAGCGCGGCCAGCCACAGCGCCGCGCTCACCCAGGCCAGCACGTGCAGCCCGCTCGCGAACGCCGCCCCGTGCAGCGGCGACCCCGCGACCGAGCCGAACACCGCCGCGCCGAGCGCCGTCCCGACCTGCCGCGCGGTGTTGTTGAACCCGCCCGCCAACCCCGCCAGCCCGGACGGCGCGGTCCGCATCGCCGCCGACACCGCCGCCGCCACGATCAGCCCGTCCCCGATCCCGATCGTCAGCAGCGTCGGGACCAGCACCGCGTACGAGGCGTGCGGACCGGCGAACAACAGCCCCGGAGCGCCCAGCAGCGCGACCACGATGCCCGCCCGGACCGGAAGCCGCGGCCCGAACCGCGCGTTGAGCGCGCCGCTCAACGGCGCCATCAGCACCAGCGGGACCGCCATCGGAAGCAGCATCACCCCGGCCGTCAGCGCCGACCGGCCCTGCACCTGCTGGAGCTGCAACGTCACCACGAAAAGCGTCCCGTTCGTGACCAGGTTCATCACCAGCGACGCCCCGTTCGCGCCGAGGAACGCCGGCACCCGCACCAGCCCGGACGGGAACAGCGGACGCGCCGCACGCCGCTCCACCAGGACCAGCACCACCGCCCCGGCGACCGCCAAGCCCGCCACCAGCAGCGCACCGGAACGATCACCGTGCCCGAGCCGGATCACCGCCCACACCAGCGCGCCGAGCGTCACCGGCGCGAGCGCCAGCCCCGCCGCGTCCAGCCGCTTCCGCTCCGCCGCGGAGGGCGGGTCCGGGGCGACCAGCAGCAGGACGCCCACGACCCCCGCCACGACGATCGGCACGTTCAGCAGGAAGATCCACCGCCAGCCGGGGCCGTCCACCAGCACGCCGCCGAGCAGCGGACCCGCGGGCAGCGCCGTCGACGACACCGCCGCCCACATCCCCAGCGCACGCGCCTGCTCCGCCGGGTCCGGGAACATCCGGGTCACCGCCGCCAGGCTGCCCGGCAGCAGCATCGCCGCGCCCGCGCCCTGCAACGCCCGCGCGGCGATCAACGCGCCCGGCCCGGACGCCAGCCCGCACGCCAGCGACGCCACACCGAACAGCACCAGCCCCGCCACCAGCATCCGCCGGTGCCCGAACCGGTCGCCGAGCGCGCCGCCGCCCAGCAGCAGGCCCGCGATCGCCACCGCGTACCCGTCGACCACGCCCTGCATCCCGGACAGGCCCGTGCCGAGCGCCCGGCCGATCCCGGGCAGCGTGACGTTGACGATCGTGACGTCCAGCAGCACCAGGAACATCCCGGCGCACACCACGGCCAGCGCGGCCCGCCGCCGCGCGGCCCCGGCGACCGCCCCGGTCGCAGGACGGATATCAGTAGGGGAGCTCATGCGCCCAGGGTCACCCACGGACGTTTCGCCGAACTTCGAAACGTCCCGTCCACCCGGGGCGCAAGACTCCCCACCTGCGCCTACGGCCCGCGACTCACGTCCCGCTTCCCGGACGAACCGGGCCAGCGGGCCGGGTCGGTGGGGCCGGGGCAGCGGGCCGGGTCGGTGGGCTCGGGTCAGCGGAGTTCGACCATCAGCTTCTCCGGGGCGCGGGTGAGCAGGCCGCCGTACCGCGGACGGAAACCGTCCGCCCAGCGCATGCGCGGGAACGCCGTCAGCAGCGCCCGGATCCCGACCTCCGCCTCGGCGCGCGCCAGCTGCGAACCGAGACAGAAGTGCCGGCCCGCGCCGAACGCCAGGTGCCCGGCCGCCGCCGTGAACTGCCGGTCCGGATCGTCGGCCAGCCGGGACGGATCGAACCGGTCCGGGTCGGGGAACCGCTCGGGGTCGCGGCCCGCCGCTCCGACCAGGCACGCGACCGTCGCGCCGCCCGGCACCCGCCCCCCGGACGGCAGGTCCACCGCCTCCTCGGTCTGCCGCAGCACCACCTGCACCGGCGGATCCCGGCGCAGCGTCTCCACCCACGCAGCCGCCAGCCCGTCCGGCGCGGCCCGCAGCTCGGCCAGCCGCTCCGGATGGTCCAGGAGGTTCGCCAGCAGCGACCGCATCCCCTTGTCGGTGCTCTCGCCCCCCGCGCCCAGCAGCATCCCGCAGAAGCCCAGCACCATGTCGTCCGGCAGCGGGGATCCCTCCACCTCCGCCGTGCACAGCACCGACAGCAGGTCCCGCCCGGGCGCGATCCGCCGCCGCGCCACGTACGGGGCCAGGTAGGCGTACAGCTCGTCCCGGGCGGACATGCCGCGCTCCAGCGTCGCCGGGTCCTGCCGGTAGTTGCTCAGGTAGGAGAAGCCCGCCTGGTACCAGTCCTGGAACAGCGGCGCGTCCGCCACCGGCAGCCCGAGCGCCGTCACCACCACGGTGATCGGCAGGCGGTGGCAGAACCCGCCGACCAGGTCCACCGCGCGCTCGCCGCGCTGGACGCGCGCGGTCAGGTCGTCCACCAGGTCGTTGGTCGTGCGCTCGACCGCCGCTCGGAGCCACGTCAGCGCCCGCCCCCGGAACGCCGGGGTCAGGAACGACCGGTGCGCCGCGTGCTCACGGCCCTCCATCTGCAGGACCGTCCGGCCGAACATCGGCGCGAGCTGCCAGCCGTAGTTCCGGGAGGTGAACCGGGGGTCCGACAACCCGACCCGCACATCGGCGTACCGGCTGATCAGCCAGGCGTCGAGCGGCTCGTCCCGGACGACCGGGAACTCCTCGCGCAGCCGCCGGTACAGCGGGTACGGGTCGCGCTCGAACTCCGGCCACAGCAGGCTCGGCGGCGTCCGCGACGGATCGACGATCTCCGAGCCGGACGACCCGCCCCCGCGCGCCAGGCCCGCCTGCCCCAACGCCTCCGCGTCGCGCGCGGCGCCCGGACCCGACACCGCCGCGGCGGCGGCGGACGCGGCGGTGCGCGGACGGTAGCGTGGCACCGACCGATGCCAGTCCAGCGACGCCCGCATCGCGCGGCGCAGCCGGTCGGCGAGGCGTCCCGCGTCGCGCGCGCCGCGCGGCAGCCCGCGCCGGAGGATCTGGAAGTCGGCGGCGCGGTCCGCGATCAGCGTCCGGGCCTGGTCCACCGCCTCCTGGAGCGTTCCAGCCCTTCCCTCGCTGAGCAGCAGCAACACCAGGTTGGCGGGTTCCCCGAACGCCAGGTCCTTCTCCACCGAGAACAGGTCGTTCGTCCAGGAGATGACGTCGGCGGCGGCCGCGCGCAGCCCCGCCGTCACCCGGTCGTCCGGCGGCGCGATCCCGTCCACCGCCTCGAACAGGTCGAAGAACACGTCCGCGCCGAACAGGTCCCGGCGCAGCCCGACGTACGCAGGCAGCCGCATCGACCACTCCGTCGCGCGGTGCTCCACCATCGCGCACTGTGCGGACAGGTGCCGCGACAGGTGCCCGGCGAACCTGGCCTGCCACGCCGGACCCGCCAGCACCGACGTCCGCGGCCACAGGTCCTCGGCCAGCGCCACCAGCATCGGATCGGACGGACGCCCCGAGTCCGCCTCGGCCCGCAGGACCGACAACGCCGACGCGGCGAAGTCCACCAGCACCCCGTCGCGCGCCCACGGGCCGTCGTCCACCCGGTCGTCCAGCAGCAGCACCCACAGGAACCACGCCAGCAGCACCTCGGCCCGCTCGCCCTCCGCCCGTCCCGTCAGCGCGATGCCGAGGTCCAGCAGCCGGGACGACTCCAGCCGCGCCCGCCCGCGCGGCCCGACGAGCCCCCGCTCCTCCGCCCACCCGCACACCCCGGCCCGCAACCGGTCGGCGTCGGCCCGCCGCACCGGACCGGGGAAGGGCAGGGAGATCTCCGGGATCCGGAACCCGGTCACCGCGCCCCCCGCGCCGCCCGCCGCAGTGCCCGCCGCCGTCTCCACCGTCATCCGCGTCCCCGTCCAATCGCCCTCTGGGTCGTGTCCACGCCGCGGCCCGGCGGGCCCGCGCGTCGCGGTGCGCCCTGCCGGGCCGTGCAGCGGCGCGGAGTCCCGGTGGCCTCGGCACCGGGCCCGCACGCATCGTGTTCCGATCCTGCCGATCCGAAGCCCGCGGGACATGCGGTTTGACTGGGATTTGCCGTCCCGATTCCGGCTCCGTCACCAACCCCGCCGCCCGTCCTTCCGCCCGCCTGGAAGGGGCTCCGCGGACGTCCCGATCAAGGAGGTGGGCGCGGGCGGCGGTCCGGGCCGCTTTGGGACGGTCTGGTGCCGCCCCGAGGCCTTGTGGAGGCCGCCCGGACGCCGCATCGGCGGTCTGCGCCCGCCGATGCGGTAGAGTCGCTGCCGCGAAGGGGAGTAGCCCTGCGAACCGGTCGTCGACACACTGGAGCCTCACGCTCCCGGTGGCCGGGTCCGCCTCAGGCGGACGGGCGAGACCTTCGATCCCTTTTTGTTGATGACCAGACGCGTCGTCGGCCGGGATCGAGGTCTCCGTGGACGCCCCAGAGCGGCCCCCCGGCCTCGGCCCCCGGCGACGCGGGAGGAGCGGGTACCGGACGTGTGGCATTTCGTCCTTCTGATCGCCTGTGCTGTGGCGATCTATCTGTCGTGTGAGTGGTTCGTCAACGCCGTCGAATGGCTGGGCCACCGCCTGAACGTGGGCAAGATGGCGGTCGGCACCGTCCTGGCCGCCTTCGGCACCGCGCTCCCCGAGTCGGTGGTGACCCTCGTCGCCGTGACCACCGGGGAGGGCGAGTCCAAGGACATCGGCGTCGGCGCCGCCATGGGCGGGCCCCTGGCCCTGGCGACCGTCGCCTACGCCGTCACCGGCGTCGCCCTGCTGTGGACGCGCCGCTCCCGCGCCCGCGCGCAGCTGGCCTCGGCGGTCCCGCCGGGGACCGCGGCCACCGGCGCGGACGGCGCGCCGGGACGTCCGGCGGGCGACGCCTCGGAGGTCCTCACCGACCCCGCCGAGGCCGCGCGCCTGGCCAAGGACCAGCGCTGGTTCCTCGCGGTGTTCGTGTTCAAGGTCGGCCTGGGCCTGGTCGCCTTCGCCTTCAAGCCCTGGCTCGGCGTGGTGTTCTTCGCCGTGTACGCCGTCTACTTCTGGCGCGAGATGAGCGGCGGCGACGATGACGCGGGCGCCGTCGCCGAGATCGATCTCGAGCCGCTGAAGCTGCAGCCGCGCCGGGAGGTCCCGGCGGGCTGGGCGGTCGCGGTGCAGACCCTCGCCACCCTCACCGTGATCTTCTTCGCGTCCCAGCTGTTCGTGCACCAGCTCGACGCGATCGGCCCGACGCTGGGGCTGCCCGCCGCGGTCACCGCGCTGCTGCTGTCCCCGGTCGCCACCGAACTCCCCGAGATCATGAACGCGGTGATCTGGGTCCGGCAGGGCAAGACCAGCCTCGCCCTGGCCAACATCTCCGGCGCGATGATGATCCAGGCGACCGTCCCGTCCGGGCTCGGCCTGCTGTTCACCCCGTGGAAGTTCGACACCGCCCTGATCTGGTCGGGCGCGATGACCATGGTCGCGATCGTCTACCTGCTCGCGACCATGCGCGCCCACAAGCTGACCCCCGTCCGCCTCGCCTGGACCGGCGTCCTCTACCTCGTGTTCGCCGCGGGCCTGGTCGTCATCCTCTGATCACCGTGACGCCGATGACGTCGACGGGACGTCATCGGCGTCACGTCCGCAGGCGTCGGGCACGGGGAGGGCCGTCCGGGGGACGGTCAGAGCCAGCCGCGGTCGTCGGCGACGCGCAGGGCCTCCATGCGGTTCTGGGCGCCGGTCTTGGCGATCGCCGCGGACAGGTAGTTGCGGACCGTTCCCTCCGACAGGAACAGCTTGCCCGCGATCTCGGCGACGCTCGCGCCCGAGCGGGACGCGTTCAGCACGTCCCGCTCCCGCGCGGTCAGCGGGGACGCGCCCGCCGCGAGCGTCGCGGCCGCCAGCGCCGGATCCACCACCCGCTCGCCCCGCACCACCCGGCGGATCGCGTCCGCGAGCGCCTCGGCCGGGGCGTCCTTCACCACGAACCCGACCGCGCCCGCCTCCATCGCCCGGCGCAGGTACCCGGCCCGTCCGAACGTGGTGAGGATGACGACCCGGCAGTCCGGGACGCGTCCGGCCAGCACCGCCGCCGCCGCGAGGCCGTCCAGACCGGGCATCTCGACGTCCAGGAGCGCCACGTCCGGACGCTCCAACTCCGCCGCCGCGACGACCTCGTCCCCGCGCCCGACCTGCGCGACGACCTCGAAGTCGTCCTCCAGATCCAGCAGCGCCGCGAGGGCCGAGCGGATCAGCGCCTGGTCGTCGGCGAGCAGCAGCCGGATCGTCATGACGCGACGTCCGGGGCGGGGGTCGTGTCCGGGGCGGGGGACGCGCCGACCGTGACGCGCAGGCGCCAGCCGCGCGGGGTCACCGGTCCGGACTCCACCACGCCGCCCGCGGCCGCGACCCGTTCGCGCAGCCCGGTCAGGCCGTTGCCCGGGACCGCCGCGCCGCCCGCACCGTCGTCCACGATCTCCACCTCCGCCGCCGACAGGGTGACCGTACAGCGGGTCGCGCGCGCGTGCCGCACCACGTTGGTGAGCCCTTCCCGGACGACCCAGCCGAACAGCTCCCGGTGCGCGGCGTCCACGACGTCCACGGCGGACGGCAGATCGGCGGTGACACCGACGGCGCGCAGCATCTCCCGGCCGCGCGCCAGCTCACCCGGCAGCGTCACCTCGCGGTAGCCCGACACCGCGGCGCGGACCTCGCCGAGCGCCTGCCGGGACAGCAGCTCCACCTCGTGGATCTCCGCGGCCGCGCGTTCCGCGCCGCCCTCGGCCAGCCGCCGCGCCAGGTTGCTCTTCACCGTGATCGCGGTGAGCGAGTGCCCGAGCAGGTCGTGCAGGTCGCGCGCGATGCGGTTCCGCTCGGCCTCGGACGCCAGCCGGGCCACCTCGGCACGCGCCTCCACCAGCGCCACGTTCGCGTCCGCGAGCTCGGCGTACCCGCGCACGACCAGCGCCGTGAACACCACCATCACCGCCTCCAGCCAGCCGGGTCCGGTGTGCCAGGGCCGCACCGCCCACGGCACCAGCAGCGTCATCGCGGCCGCCGCGACCAGGACGGGAGGCAGGCGGCGCGGCAGCGTCAGCGCCACGAACGACACGATCACCGCGAGGAGGTAGAAGCCCAGGGTCCGGGCGAACGGCAGCTGCGCCACGAAGAGGACGAACATCCCCGCCAGCAGGAACCACAAACGGCGGCGGAAACGCCGCGCGAACGCCACGGCCGCCATCGCGTAAAGGCCGCAGAAAGCGAGCGCGATCGTGTATCCGGCGAACGCGGCGGCGCCTTCCGAGAACTGCGTCACGCCGATCATCGAAACGAACGGGTAAACGAACATTCCGGCGGCGAGCATCGCCCGCCGCCAGCCGCCGGCCCAGCGAAGCGGGTCGCCTCCCGGCGACCCGCCCTGCACTGGCGCGTTCACGGCCTTTTCCATGGCCCGCACGCTAACACCACCGTCGTCCCTCACCGCGCCCGCCGGTCATCGGGAGAAGCCGGCCCGCAGGGCCCGGCCGCTCGAGATCACGACCACGCCCAGCAGGAGCAGCCCGCAGACGCCCTGCTCGATCCGCATCCAGACCGGGAACATGCCCGGCAGGGAAACGATCACGACGATCGCGACCAGCATGACCGCCGACAGGATCCGCAGCCGCCGGAACGCTCCCCGCGAGCCGCGCGCGGCGCGCAGCGTCAGCGCGAACAGGACCAGCGAGCTGGCCGCGACGATGCTGATGCGGACCCACACCGGCGTCGTCACCGAGGAGGAGTTCCGGTAGGCGACCAGACCCGCGAGGGTGAGGACACTGATGACGGCGTAAACGCCGACGAGGGCCTTGATCCGACGGAATGTCGCCGCGTGGTTCGAGCCGTCCGCCATTTCTTTCGCGGTTCCCGCTGCCTTGTTCGTCATGGCTTCATGGTGCTTCCGGCGGCCCCGGCCGGCCCAGTGAGTTCGCCCATCACCCGTCCATGACATTTGTCATGGGCTACCGCGTCGCTGCGTCGCGGCGCTCGTAACGCTTTCGGGCGAGAGCGTGTGCGAGGCGCAGCAGATCGAGCACCGTCGCGCCGGTGTTCGGCCCGGGGTTCACCACGGCCAGCCAGCCGAGCGAGCCGTAGACGGGATGGACGATCAGGGTGTCGGGCGTGCCGGGATCGACGTCGTCGGGCGCGGCGTCGCGGGGTGCGTCCCCGGTGTCGCGTGGTGCGTGCCCGGTTCGGCGGACGAACTCGTCCCGGCCCACGGCGATGTTCACACGGAAGGTGTCGGGACGGTTCAGGCGGGACGTCTGGTCCTCCGGGTAGTCCTTGGTCACGATCGTCGCGAACGGCTGGGTCGTCGTCGGGACGGTCCCGTCGGGGGAGTGGTAGAAGAACGCGTCGCCCCACGCGATCTCCGGCGTGCCGTCCCCGGGCGCCGGGCGGAGCGTCAGGACGCCGTCGAGGCCGTCCACGAAGGCGATGATCTCATCCTTGGTCATGCCTTCAAGCGTTACATTGAAGTGCTTGTGGAGGCTTGACCTGGAAAACGGGAGCTCGGGGCATGGCAGGTCTCAACTCATGGACGCTGCGGACCGGCGCCGTCGCGGAGCTCGCGGGCTACTCCGTGCAGCAGATCCGCAACCTGGAGCGCGACGGCGTCCTGCCGCCCGCGGCGCGCACGGCCTCCGGCTACCGCTGCCACGGAGAGGTCCACGTGCGGTCGGCGCTGGCCTACCGTGCGCTCGCCGCCGCGGTGGGGCCGGTCGACGCGAAGGAGATCGTCCGGGCCGTCCACCGGGCTCCGCTCTCGCACATGCTCGCGCTGCTGGACGCCGCGCACGCCCGCCTCGACACCGAACGCACCGCCCTGCGGGCCGCCCGGGACGCCGTCCAGGCGATCTCCGGCGAGCCGATCGCGGACGTCCGGGCCTCGGACGCGATGACCGTCTCCGGACTGGCCGCCGCCCTGGGCGTCCGGCCCTCGACGCTGCGGCACTGGGACGCGGAGGGCCTCGTCGTCCCCGACCGCGTCGCCGGGGCCCGGCGGTACAGCCCGTCCCAGGTCAGGGACGCGCGGATCGTCCAGCAGCTCCGCGCGGCCGGATACCGCGTCGGCCCGCTCCGCGAGCTCATGCCCGCCCTGCGCGGCGGCCGCCGCCTGGAGGACGTCGCGTCCGCGCTGAACGCCCGGGACGCCGACGTCACGTCCCGCTCCAGGGCCCTGCTGGACGGAGCCGCCGCCCTCAACGCCGTCCTCGACGCCGCGACCCCGACCGTTCCAGGATCGGACGCCGAGAACTGTTGATCAAGAGAGCCTTGCCCAGGTAGAAGTGCTGATCGAGCCGAAACACAACCGAAGGGGCAGCATGATCCTGGTGACCGGCGCGACCGGAAATGTGGGCCGCGAAGTCGTCCGCGCCCTGGCGGCCGCGGGCGCGGGCGTCCGTGCGATGGTCCGCGACCGCGCTCCCGCCGACCTCCCGGCGGACGTCCAGCAGGTGAAAGCCGACCTGAACGATCCCACCACGTTCGGCCGGGCGGTCGACCAGGCGAAGGGCCTGTTCCTTCTGCCGGGGTACGACCACACCCCGGAACTGCTGGCCGAGGCCAAGGCCGCCGGTGTCGAACACGTGGTCCTTCTCTCGGGCTCGTCGGCCGGGCTGGGCGACCTGACGAACGCCGTCACCCGCTACATGTCCGAGTCGGAGCACCTCGTGCGCGCGTGCGGACTGGCCTGGACGATCCTGCGCCCGAGCGCCTTCATGTCGAACACCCTGCAGTGGGTCCCGCAGCTGTCCAGCGGGGACGTCGTCCGTGCGCCGTTCGCCGGCGTCCCGGTCGCGAACATCGACCCGGCCGACATCGGAGCCGTCGCTGCGGCGGCCTTCCTCGAGGACGGCCACCGGGAACGCCTCCACCGCCTGACCGGGCCCGAGCCGCTGCTCCCCGCCGACCGGCTCCGCATCCTGGCCGAAGCCCTCGGCCGCGACCTGCGCTTCGAGGCGCAGCCGGACGACGAAGCCCACACCGAGATGTCCGCGTCCATGCCGTCCGAGTACGTCGACGCCTTCTTCGACTTCTACGTCAAGGGATCGCTGGACGAATCCGAGGTCAACACGACCGTCGAAGACGTCACCGGCCGCCCTGCCCGCACCTTCACCCAATGGGCGTCCGCCCACACCGGAGCCTTCGGACGCCTCTGACTCCGGACCGGGGACGGCGGCTTCGGGCCGTCCCCGCCGCCTGCGTCCGGTGGGCTCAGGCGACGGCCCGTCCGGATCGGGGAGCGTCGCGCCGCAGGTCGTCCAGGCGCGCGGCGAGCCGGTCGTGCACCACGGCCAGCTCGTTGATGCGCCGCCGCAGCAGGGCGAGTCGCTGCTCGAAGACCTCGGCCTTCGGGCCGGACTCGGCGCAGACGTGCTCACCGAGCAGGTCGTCGCCGAGACACTCCCCGAGCGACCGCAGGTCCTCACTGGTCAGCCCGGACGCCATCAGCAACCGGATGTTGTCCACCACGCGCTCGGCCTCGGGGCCGTACTCGCGGTACCCGTTCGCCGACCGCCGCGAACGCAGCAGGCACTGTTCCTCGTAGTAGCGCAGCGCCCGCGTCGTCGTGCCCGTCGCGCGCGCCAGCTCCCCGATCCGCATGCCGCCGCCTCCCTCCCCGCCACACGAGATCAACGTCGTGCCACGAGATCAACGTCGTGCGACGCGTTCATCATCCCAGGTCGGCAGGACGGCAGCGGATCGGCGATGCCCCGCCACCGCGACGCCCAGACCCAGCGCGGCCACGACCGCGCCCGCCACCGGCGTCCAGCGCAGGCCCGGACCGGCGTCGATGACGCGTCCGCCGAGCCAGCCGCCGAGCGCGATGCCCAGGTTGAACGCCGAGCTCTGCAACGTGAGCGCCAGCGTCCGCGCCCGGCTGGACGCCACCTCGATCATGCGGGTGTTCACCGCCGGGATCACCGCGTTGTACGCCGCGCCGAACAGCAGCAGGAACGCCGTCGCCCCGGCCCGTTGCCCGGCCAGCAGGCCGAGTCCCAGCAGCGACACCGCCAGGGCGGCCATGCCCGCGACGATGGAACCGGTCACCGACCGGTCGGCGAGCCGTCCTCCGGCCAGGCCGCCCACGGTCCCGCCGACCCCGAACAGCAGCAGCAGGACGGTCACCGCCGTGGAGCCGAAACCGGAGACCTCGCTCAACAACGGCGTCACGAACGTGTAGGCGGTGAACGCTCCGGCCGCGCCCAGCGCCGTCACCGCGATGACCGCCTGGACGCGCCGGTCGGCCAGCACCCGCAGTTCGGCCGCACGCCCCTCGGATCCGTCCGGCGCCGTGTCCGGGACGATCGGTGCGACCAAGGCCAGCGCCACCGCCGCGAGCGCCGCCACCGCCCAGAACGTCGCCCGCCAGCCCAGCCAGTGCCCGAGCGCCGTGCCGAGCGGCAGCCCGGCGATCATCGCGAGACTGAGCCCCAACGACACCCGCGCCACCGCCGAGCCCTGCCGTCCCGGCGGCGCGACGTCGGCCGCCACCCCGAAGAACAACGGCATCAGCGCCGCGTGCGCGAGCGCCGCCGCGATCCGTCCGGCCGCCAGCAGGGCGAACGACGAGGCCACCGCGGCCACCGCGTTCCCCGCGACGAACACCAGCATCAGCGCGACGAGCATCCGCCTGCGCCGCACCCGCCCCGCCATCAGCGAGAGCAGCGGACCACCCACCACCACGGTCGCGGCGAACACGCTCATCAGCAGGCCCGCGGTGGCCAGCGACACGCCCACCGACCGGGCGATCTCCGGCAGCAGCCCGGCAATCATGATCTCCCCGGTCCCGAAGGTGAACGCGCACAGCGTCAGCACCGCGAGGGCCCGGGAGTGACTCCTACTTCCCATGCCGCCCACCCTCGACCTTCACCCTGGCGTGAAGGTCAAGCCGGACGAGATCTCAGGCGAGCAGGCCGGGCGGTGCGCGTCCGGCAGCCGAAACCGGCCAGGTCCGTGAAGACGGCACGAACGTAGGCTCGTCCCGTGAGCGGTCGTAGGCCTCCGCGCTGGGGTCATGGCGGGAGCCTAGAAGCCGCATGCTTCGACGGCTGTCGAAGCATGCAGGTGGTCGAGTTGTGTGGTCGGCCGGGTCAGTTCGGCTGGGGCGGTGGGGCGGCCTCGCGCGCGGTCAGCTGCTCCTGAAGGTTCTGGGCGCGGACCTCGGCGGTCACGGCGCGTTCGCGGAGACGGTCGGCGTCCGCGCGGGCGGTGTCGCGTTCGGCGATGAGGGCCTGCATGCGCGCCTGCAGTTGGAGCAGCTCCTGCCGGGTCTCGCCGGCGGCCTGCTGCTGGACGGTGAGCTGGCCGCGCAGCTGGTCGGCGGCCTGTTCGGCCCGGTCGGCGCGGGCGGACTCGGCGGTCGTCGCGCGCTCGGCCGCCGCGACCAGCTGGCCGGACTGATGCTCGGCGGCGGCGATGCGCTGGGCGGCCTCTCGGCTGATCCTCTCCACGCTGTCGACGGCGGCGCGTACTTCGGCGCGGGATTCCGCCAGCTCGGCCCGGCAGCCGGTGAGCTCCTCCTGCAGGACGTGGCGGGCCGTGCGCTCCTCGGTCAACTGCGCGGCGGTCTGATCGAGTCGTTCGGCGAGGGAGGCCTCGGCCTGCTTGGCCAGCTGCGCCGTCCGCTCGGCAGCGTCCCGCGCCTGCTGATGCGCCGCGACGGTCTCGGCCGCCTGCCGCTGCGTCTGCGCGGCCTGCTCCCGGACGGCCCGGGTCTCGTCCTCGGCGGCTCGCCGCGCCTCCTCAGCCCGCTTGACCTGGGCCGCCGCCTGGACGGCACGCTCCTCGGCCTCCGTGACCTGTTCCTCGGCGGCGGCGACCCGCTGCCCGGCCTCGGCCACGTCCTCGCGGGCGGCGAGCACCTCCTGCCGCGCGTTCTGCTCGATGCCGCCCAACGCCGCGAGGACACCGTTCAGGCTGGCGGCCAGCTCGGTCATCACCGGCGCCGACTCCTCGGCGACCGCGACGACCAGGGCCAGCGGGTCGGCGATGGCCGAGGCCAGGCGCGTGTCCCGTTCGGCGGCGGCCTGCTCCTTGCAGGTGGCGGGCGGCGGACAGTACAGGCGTCGCCGCCCGCCCTTGCCCTTGCCGTCGCTGCGGCGGGCGGGTGTGGGCAGCGCCCGCCGGCACACCTTGCAGCGCCCGTGCGGGGCCTCCTCGTCCTCCGGTACCGGCTCGACCTGCCGGTCCACCACGTCGCCCCGCGCCTCAACCATGCCGGAACCCTAACAGCGGGCGTTCCGCCGACCACGAAACGAAGGACCCAGTGCGCTCGAAGGCGGCGGCGGGTGGCGTCGGCTGGGACACTTGGTACGCCTCGCGGTTGTCGTGAAGTCTGTGGCGCTCATCGGACGGGAGCCTTCTGCGGGGTGTCCAACGCCAACACGCCTACAGGTGACAACCAGGAGTTGTGGATGGAGCTCGACCTCGGTGCCGTCCGGGCCTTCCTCGCCGTCGTCGACGTCGGGCACTTCACCGGGGCCGCCGACGACCTGGAGATGACCCAGCAGGCCGTGTCCAAGCGGATCGCCCGGCTGGAGGCGGACCTGGGCGTTCCGTTGCTGACCCGCTCCCGCGGCGGCGCCAGGCCGACCGAGGACGGCGCCGCGTTCCTTCCGCAGGCCAGGGCGCTGATCGGGCTCGCCGACCAGGCGACCGCGATGTTCCGCGTCCGCCGCCGCGCCCTGCGCGTCGACGTGCTGGCCCGCGCGGCCGCGCCGGTCGACATCGTCCGCGACTTCTACGACGCCGGGGACGCCGACGTCGACATGGTCGTGTCCCGCAGCACCGTCCCGCGGTGGACGGCGCTCTCCGACGGTTCGATCGACGCGGCGTTCGGCCGCGTCACCGGGTCGCTCCCGCCGGGGATCGAGCGCGTCCCGGCCTGCCTGGAGCCGATCCCCGTCCTGGTCGGCCGCCGCCATCCGCTGGCCCGGCGCAGGCGCGTGCCGATGAGGGAACTCGCGGGCCTGACGGCGTGGATGCCCGGGAACACGCGCGACAGCGAGTGGGCCGACTACTACGACCTGCTCAGCGCGGAGTTCGGCGTCCGGATCGACACGTCCGGGCCGGCCTTCGGCGCCGCCCACATCATGGAGAGGATCGCCGCCTCGGCGGAGCTGGTCACGTTCGCCAGCGAGACGCAGCTGACCGGCCACCCGGACATCGTCCACATCCCGATCACCGATCCCACGCCGGTCTATCCCTGGTCGCTCATGTGGCACCGGACGAACCGCCACCCGGAGCTGCCGCGGCTCGTCGCCCACGTGCGGGAGAACCAGCGGGCCCTGTCCACGTGCGACCAGTGGATGCCCGCCCCCGACCGTCCCTTCTTCTCGGGCCTCTGACCCGGGACGGCCCGCCCGGGACGGCGGGCGGGAGGGGCTTGACACCCGGATCCCACCGTCCCGGTGACCGCCTCAGGCGGTGCTGCGCCTGGCGTCGACGTTGCCGGTGATCGTGTTGAGGATGCCGGGGAGCCCGGCCACGGTCTCGGCCGGCATCCCGGCCACGCTCTCCTCGGCCAGGTCGCACCAGAGCGCCTTGACCTGGTCGGCGAGCGCGCGGCCGCTGTCGGTGAGCTCGACGACGCTGGCGCGCTTGTCGTCGGGGGACGGCGCGCGGCGGACGTGCCCGGCCGCCTCCAGCTTGCGGGTCATGAGCGTGACGCTGGGGGGCTCGACGCCGAGCGCGTCGCTGAGCTTGGCCTGGATCATCGGGCCCGTCCGGTCGAGCTCGAGCAGGAGCGCCTCCTGGCCCGGGTGCAGGCCGAGGGGGGTGAGCAGCGTCGCGGTCCTGGCCCGGTGCCGCAGGCTCAGCCGCCGGATGGCCTGGTTGATGCCGTCCGCCTGATCGAAGTCCATGAGCGTCTCCTTGACAAGATGGTTACGGGCATAACTATTATGCGGCTAACGTTATGCGCCTAAGCAATACTACGTGACCAACGAGGAGCCCCCATGAGCGTCAAGATCGCCGTCGTCTACTACAGCGCGACCGGAGCGGTGCACGCCCTCGCCGAGGCGCTGGCCGAAGGAGCCCGCGCCGCCGGCGCCGAGGTGCGGCTGCGCCGCGCCGCCGAGCTGGCCCCCGACACCGCCATCGACCAGAACCCGCACTGGCGGCGGCACGCCGACGCCACCTCGGACGTCGAGGTGGCCACGGTGGACGACCTGGCCTGGGCGGACGCCATGGCGTTCGGAACGCCGACCCGCTTCGGCACCCCCGCCGCGCAGCTCAAGCAGTTCATCGACCAGGCGGGCGGCCTGTGGCACGAGGGCGGCCTGGCCGACAAGCCGGTGACGGCGTTCACCTCCGCCTACAACCGGCACGGCGGCAGCGAGGCCACGCTCCTCTCACTCGCCAACGTCTTCTACCACTGGGGCGCGCTGATCGTCCCGCCCGGCTACACCGACCAGATCGTCTACGCCGCCGGCGGCAACCCCTACGGCGCGTCCGCGGTGACCGGCCCGTCCGGGGACGACCTCCAGCCCGCGGTGCTCGACGCGGCGCGGTACCAGGGGTGGCGGCTGGCCCGCACCGCGATCCGGCTGAAGGCCGGCGCCGACCTCACCGGCGGCGACATGGCCTACGACGCGTCCGCCGGGACGGCCGAGACCGTCAAGGACGTCGAGGACGTCGAGGACGTCGGGTCCGAGAAGACTCCCCAGGGCGCGTGACCCGCGACGTCGCCGCGAGTCTTCGTCCGGTTTCTCCCTCTCACTCCGTGGTGGGGGGGGGGGCGGCCCCCCCCCCCCCCCCCCCACACAAGCGGAGAGGAGGCGTCCCCATGGGTGCCCACAGTCAACACCCACCGT
>NZ_JBFAUU010000003.1:0-63183 GCF_040679435.1 Spirillospora sp. NPDC052269 | reverse complement strand
GGCCTCCCCTCCCCTCCCGGGGGCCCGCCGCCGGCCCTGCGCCCGCGTCTTTTAGGAGTGTTTCCCCCACCTCCCGGGGGGGGGGGGCCCCCCCCCCCCCCCACCACCCCCCACCTTCACTAGCGATCAGGAGGCGTCCCATGGCGTCCCAACTGTCCACACCGACCGTCCCCCGCACGCCCTCGAAGACGCGGACCGTCCCCGCCTGGATGATCCTGGCGCTGGCCTGCGCGGCCCAGTTCATGGTGATCCTCGACTCGTCCATCGTGAACGTCGCGCTGCCCTCGGTCGACCGGGACCTGCACTTCACCGGCACCGGGCTCGCCTGGGTCGTGAACGGCTACCTCCTCACCTTCGCCGGGTTCATGCTGCTGGGCGGACGCGCCGCCGACCTGTTCGGCCCGCGCCGGATGCTCGCCGCCGGACTGACCCTGTTCTCCGGCGCGAGCCTGGCCGGCGGCCTCGCGACCACCGCCGAGGCCCTGATCGCCGCGCGCGTCGCCCAAGGCGTGGGCGCGGCCATGATGGCCCCGGCGACGCTGGTCGTCATCAACACCTACTTCACCGAGGAGCGCGCACGGGCCAGGGCGTTCGGCGCGTGGTCCGCCGCCGGCGGAGTGGGCGGACTGTCCGGCGCGCTCGCGGGCGGCGCCCTCACCACCGGCCTGTCGTGGCGCTGGGTCTTCCTCATCAACGTGCCGATCGGCGCCGTTCTGATCGCGCTCGCCCTGACCGCCCTCGCCGCCACCCGGACCGACCGCACGCAGTCCCTCGACATCGTCGGCGCCGTCACCGCGACCGCCGGACTCGCCGCGCTGATCTACGGGGTGATGCAGACCGCCGACCACGCCTGGACGTCCCTGCAGGTCGCCGGGCCGATCCTCGCCGGGGTGCTGCTGCTCGCCGTCTTCGCCGTGGTCGAGGCCCGGTTCGCCCGCCAGCCGATCATGCCGCTGCGCCTGCTCCGCCTCCGCGGGGTCGCCGTCGGCGGCGGCGCGCTCGCGCTGTTCGGCGGCGTCGGCATCGCGATGTGGTACTTCACCTCGCTCTTCCTGCAGGGCGTCCTCGGCTACAGCGCCCTGAAGTCCGGGCTCGGCCAGACGCCCGCGGCGGCGGTGTTCATGCTGACCGCGCGCTGGGCCGCGCCCCTGCTGCCCCGCATCGGCGTCCGCGCCCTGCTCGCGGCGGGCAGCCTCGCCTTCCTCGCCGGGTTCGGCTGGCTCTCCCAGGCCCACGCCGGCGCCGGGTTCGCCACCAGCGTCCTCGGCCCGACACTGCTCGTCGCGGTCGGCATCGGCCTGACTTTCCCGACCCTCATGGCCGCCACCACCGCCGGTGTCCCCGGCGGCGACGCGGGAGTCGTCGGCGGCCTCGCCGCCACGTCCAACCAGGTCGGCGGCGCGATCGGCCTGGCGGTCCTCGCGACCGTGGCCGGCGCCGGCGCCACGGGCGAGGCCACCCCGGCCGCCCTCGCCGCCGGATACGACCGGGTGTTCCTCATCGCCGCCGGACTCGGCGTCGCCATCGCCGCGGTCGGGACGCTGTTCCCGGGACGCCGCCGCGCCGGGAACACCGGACACTGAGCACCGGATCTCGAACGCCGAACGCCCGAACACCGAACGCTCGACACGGTGCCGAACCGCCTACCGCCGCCCTGTGCCTGGTCACAGGGCGGCGGCGAGTTCGTTCAGGGCCGCGGTGAGGACGTCCACGCCCTTCAGGAACTCCTCGATCGTGATGTGCTCGTCGTCCCCGTGGTCCAGGGAACCGTCGCCGGGACCGTACGCCGCCATCGGCACGTCCCAGTGCGGCGCCACGGTGTTCATGTCGGACGTGCCGGTCTTGAGGGTGGGACGAGGCTCGCCGCCGCACTGCCGGATGGCCGCCGACACCGCCCGCACGACCGGGTCGGAACGTCCACTCCGCACCGCCGGGACGTGCCGGACGACCGTGACCTCGCCTCCGTTCGCTCGCGCGTGCAGCCGCTCGGCGAAGGACGCGGCGTCGAACCCGATCGGAATCCGGCAGTCGATGTCGAGCCACGCCTCGACGGGATCGCCGTGCATCCCGCGCAGGGTGGCGGCGGGCAGGCCGAACGCGCCGTGGTCGCGCTCGGGGCCGAGGGCATCGAGCAGGTCGTGCCAGAACGCCACGCAGGCCTCGGTCGCCTTGGCCGTGGGATTGGTGGAGTGCGTCGCGGGACGCGCCACCCGGTAGCCGACGTCGATCTTCCCCTTGTAGCCCAGCACCACCCGGGACCAGCCGCTCGGCTCGCCGACCAGCAGCGCGTCAGGCGCCGGGAGGGTCCGCGCCAGATGCTCGCCGCCGCGCGACAGCCGCTCCTCCTCGACCGCGCCGACGACGCGGATCGTCCCGGGGAAGGACGGCAGCGACGCCGCGGCGCAGATCATCGCGGCGAGCGGGCCCTTGGCGTCCACGGCTCCCCGGCCGATCAGCCGGTCGGCCTCACGTCGTGCCGGGAGCGGGCGGTCGACGGTGTCCAGGTGGCTCAGGAGCATCACCACCGGCCCGTTCCCCGTGCCGATGTCACCGATGACGTTGCCCGCCTCGTCGCGCCGCGCGGCGAGGCCGAGGTCGTTCATCGCCTTCTCCAGGAACCGCGCCAGCTCGTCCTCCTCCCCGGACGGCGACGGGATCGCGAGCATGTCGTACAGCAGATCGACCGGTGTGCTCAAGAGATCTCCAGGGTGGTTCCGGCGCCGCGCAGGGCGGCGGTGACCGGGTGGGGGATCCGTCCGTCGGAGACCGACACCCGGGGGACGCCGGCCAGCAGCGCCTCGCGGGCGGCGATCAGCTTGCGGTGCATGCCGCCGCTCGCCGCGTGGGGCACCGGGCCCTCGCGGGGGAGCGCGCAGCGGTCGAGCAGGCTGCCGGCGTCCGCCGCGTCGCGCAGGACCCCGGGCGCCGAGGTCAGCAGGACGAGGCGTTCGGCGCCGAGCGCGGCGGCGATCGCGGCCGCGGCCCGGTCGGCGTCGACGTTCACCGGCGCTCCGTCCTCGCCGGTCGCGGGCGGCGACACCACCGGGACGAACCCGCCGTCGAGCAGGACGCGCAGCACGCGTGGCCGGACGCCGGTGACGCGTCCGCTGTGATCGTCCCGGACGAGGACGGTGCGGCCGTCCCGCACGGCTCGCTGCGCGGGTTTGCGTCTGGCCTGGAGCAACCCGCCGTCCAGGCCGGTCAGGCCCACGGCTGGGACGTCGTTCTCGGCCAAGGCGCGGAGCAGACGCGGTTTGGCCCGTCCGGTGAGGGCGAGCGTGACGACGTCCAGCATGGCGGGATCGGTGTGCCGGCTGGTCACGCCGCTGGGTGACACGAGCGTGCGGGACGCCACCCCGAGCTCGCCCGACAGCCGCTCGATCTCCGGCGCGCCGCCGTGCACGAGGACGACCTCGCCGGCACGGCCCGCGAGGTCGGCGCAGACCACCTCGGCGGGCACCGCGCCGCCGCACTTGACCACGGTGACGCCCATCAGACGGGATGCAGGCCGGGGAACCCCAGGCCCAGGGTCTCGGGCCGGCCCGCGCGGATGTTCAGGCACTGCACCGCCGCGCCCGCACCGCCCTTGACCAGGTTGTCCAGGGCGGCGATCGCCGTGATCCGGTCGCCGTCCACGGCGAACCCGACATCGCAGTAGTTGGAGCCGGACAGCAGCTTGGGGTCGGGGAGCCGGTGGGCGCCCTTGCGGTGCGCGACGATCCGGACGAACGGCTCGTCCGCGTAGTGCTCGCGGTAGGCGCGGCGGATCGTCCGCTCGTCGGCCGTCCCGGCGGCCTTGGCGGTGGCGTGGCAGACCACCTGGACGCCGCGGACGGCCTCGACGCCGGTGGCGGTCATCCGCGCGTCCACCCCGGCCAGCCGCGACACCTCGGCCTCGTGCCGATGCCGTGTCGGCGCGAACACCCGGAGCGCGCCGCTTCGCTCGGCGTGCAGGTTGCCGTCGCCCGCCATGGCGCCCGAGCCGGACGAGCCGGTACGCGCGTCGATCTGCACGTCCGGCCCGATCAGCCCGGCAAGCGGACGCAGGGCGAGGATCGCCGCGGTGGCCATGCATCCCGGCACGCTGATCAGGTCGGCTTCGGCCAGGTCGTCGCGGAACAGTTCCGGGACGCCCGGGACGAACGCGTCGAGCAGCTCGGGCGCGGTGTGCGGGACGCCGTAGTACCGCTCGTAGACGGCGGGATCGGGAAGCCGGAAGTCGCCGGACAGGTCGATGACCGTCCCGGCCCGTCCCCGGACCTCGGGGAGCAGGGCCATGGTGGTCCGGTGCGGCGTGGCGAGGAACAGCACGTCGCAGGCGGTCAGGTCGTCCGCCGCGCTGAACACCAGGCCGGTCTGCGCGCGCAGGTTCGGATGGACGGAGTCGACGCGGCGGCCCGGGAAACGCGTGGAGACCGCCTGGACGACGTCCGCGTCCGGATGGCCGATCAGCAGCCGGAGCAGTTCGCCGCCCAGGTAGCCGGCGGCGCCCATGACGGCCACCCGGATCATCGCGCCTCCTGTTGAGGGACGTGGTCGTCGTCGCGTTCCGCCGTCGCGATGGCGTACGCGACGATCGCGTCCGCCACGTCCACGGCGTCGCCGTGCGCGGCCTGGAAACCCTGGAACTCCACGGCGTGGTTGACCTCCAGCACCAGGGGCCCGTCCGGACCCTCGACGAGGTCGACGCCCAGGACCCCGCCGCCGACCGCCCGCGCCGCGGCGAGCGCCGGGTCCACCAGCTCGGGGACGAGCGGGCACGGTTCGCAGCGCCCGCCCCGCGCGGCGTTGGTGCGCCAGCCGTCGGAGTAGCGGTACATCGCCCCGACCACCTCGTCCCCGGCCGTGATCACCCGGATGTCGCGGCCCGGCTTGTCGATGAACTCCTGCAGGTAGACGATGTGCTGAAGCGGAGACGGCAGGGCCGCCCGGTGCTCCAGGAGGGCCTCGACGGAATCACGGTCGCGGGCCGCCGCGACGAGCCGCCCCCAGGAACCGGCCAGCGGTTTGAGCACCACGGGGAAGCCCATCCGCTCGGCGGCGTCGGCGCCCTCGTCCGGGCTGAGCGCGACCGCAGTGCGCGGCGCCCGGACCCCGGCACGTTCCAACGCCAGGGACGTGCGCAGCTTGTCGCCGCACACGGCGATCACGTCCGACCGGTTGACCGTCGCGACGCCCCGGGCTTCCAGGAGCAGGGACGCGTACAGCGCGCGGCTGTGGGAGATCTCCCGGTTCAGGGCCGTCGTGAAGGACGGTCCGGTCGTCCCGCCGCCGAGCTCGGCGCTGAACCGGCGGGTGTCGACGTGCGTGTACGGCACCCCGCGGCGCTCCAGGGCGGCGAAGATCCGCTTCTCCTCGTACCGCACCCGGGAGGCAAGCACGGCCAGGGGCCTCACTCTCCCCAGTCCTCCTCGATCTCGGGCGCGAGGGCGAGGGCGAGCGGATCGAGGCCGACGACCTCCAGCTCGCTGGAGCAGTCGCCGCACTGGGCGACCTCGCTCAGCCGCACCGGCTCGGCGAGTTCGACGGGGCCCTCACATTCGGGACAGGTCCGGGTCATGCTTGCCACCCTCCAGGGATTCCTGTGATCAGGTTGAGTGCCGCGGCGACGACCGCGTCCCCCGTGATGCCGTACCGGTCGAGCAGGTCGTCCTGACCGCCCGCCCGCTCGGCGAAGACGTCCGGCATGCCCACCCGGGCGACCCGGGCGGGCGCGTGCTCGGCCAGGGTCTCGGCGACCGCGCCCCCGAGCCCGCCGGACCGCCAGTGCTCCTCGACCGTGACCGCTCCCGCCGTCCCCGCGACCGCCGCGACGATCGCGTCCACGTCGAGCGGGCGCAGCGTGTGCAGGTTCAGGACGGTCGCTCGGACGCCATGGGCCTCGAGCCGGTCCGCGGCGCGCAGCGCGGCCAGCACCGGGTGCGGGCCGCAGGCGATGATCGCCACGTCCCCGGGCGGCGGGACGGCGCCCGGGGACGGTCCCGGTCCGGCGGGCCGCAGCCACTGGGCCCTCCCGATCTCGAACGCGCCGCCGCCCACGTCCGGGGTGGCCTTGCGGCCGAGGCGCACGTAGGCCGGGCCGGGCAGCGCCGCGCTCTGCCGGATCGCGGCCTCGGCCTGCTCGGCGTCCGCCGGGACGACCACGGTGAGGCCGGGCAGCGTCCGCATGACGGCCAGGTCCTCCAGCGCGTGGTGCGTCGGGCCGAGATGACCCGCGGCGAGCCCGCCGTGCGTGGCCACGATCCGGACGGGCAGCGCGTTGTACACGATGTCGAGCTTGATGGCCTCCAGCGCCCGGGTCGCGGCGAAGGTGGCCATGGTGGTGACGAACGGGATCTTCCCGCTCGCGGCCAGTCCCGCGGCGGTGCCCATCAGGCTCTGCTCGGCGATACCGAGGTTGCGGTAGCGGCCGGGGACGGCTTTGAAGGCGTCCACGCCGAACAGCCCGGTGTCGCTGTCGAGGCAGTACAGCCGCTCGTCGGCGAGCATCAGCTCGGGCAGCAGGGCGCTGTACGCCTCCCGCGCCGACCGTGCCGGCCGCGTTGAAGCGGGCTTCGCCTGCGCATTTCCGGGACGCTGCGCGGGGTGCGATTCGTCCGATCTTGTGTGGAGGCTCTGTTCGGTCATGCCGTCGCCCTCCTGTGCCGGGCGCGGAGCACCGCCAAGGCGCGCTCGGCCTGGCGGGTGCCCAGCGTCGTGTAGTGGGACTGTGGCCGGCCCTCGACTGCCGGCAGTCCGCGTCCCTTGACGGTGTGCGCGATGACCACCGTCGGACGGCCCGCCTCGCTCGACTCGCCGGGCTGGAGCGCCGTGCGCAGGGCGTCGAGGTCGTGGCCGTCCGCCTCGCGGACCGTCCAGCCGAAGCCGCGCCACCGGTCCGCGAGCGGCTCGAGGCCGACCGTGTCCTCGGTGGGCCCGGTGAGCTGGAGGCGGTTGCGGTCGATGACGGCCGTCAGGTTGCCGAGCCCGAGGGACACCGAGGTCATGGCCGCCTCCCACACCGACCCCTCCTGCAGCTCGCCGTCGCCCATGACGGCGAAGCAGCGCCGGCCCGGGTCGGCGAGGGCGAAGCCGTTGGCGAGCGCGAGGCCGTGGCCGAGGGATCCGGTGGGCATCTCCACCCCCGGCACGGCGCGGACGGGATGCCCCATCAGGCGACTGCCCGGCCGCGCGTACTCCGCGAGCTCCTCGACGGGGAAGAACCCGCGTTCGGCGAGGACCGCGTAGAGGCAGATGGCGCCGTGCCCCTTGCTGAGGACGAGCACGTCGCGGTCCGGCGCGGCGGGATGCCCCGGGTCGATCCGCAGTACGTCGAAGTAGAGGAGGGTGAGGATCTCCACCAGCGACATCGACCCGCCGAGGTGGCCGCCCTCCGGACCGGCGCACATGCCGACGATGTGCTCACGCACCCGGTGCGCCGTCGCCGTGAGGTCCGTCGCCGCCGGGGACGCCGGGCCCGTCGCCGCCGGGGCGCTCATGGTCGGCCTGGGAGCGTGGCCAGCACGAAGTGGCCCGGCAGGTGCACGGCCAGCCCCTCCCGGATCTCGGCGACCAGCTCGTCCCCGGCCAGCCGGATCGTGGACGAGCGGCGGTCCAGCAGGGTCGCCGCGGCGGTGAAGTCGCCGACCAGGGCCGTCCCCGGCGGCACCATGCGGGTGCGGCTGACCTTGACGCCCTGCACGGCGAGCCGTTCCAGGAAGGCGCCGTCGTCCACCAGGGGCCACCAGTCGTCGGGATGCATGACGATCCCGTCGGCCGACCCGCCGTACCACTCGCACAGCGCGGCCGTGGCCAGCAGGGTCGAGGCGACCGACCGGTCCGTGGCCTTGGGCTCCCGGCGGCGGACGCCCGGCGTGCGCAGCAGGCCGTGGATGTCTCCGCTCCCGTTGAGCAGCGCGTCGTTCTCGGCGGTGCCGAGCCGGACGAGCAGCCGGAAGTCGACGAACGCGGCCAGGGCGGCCGGGTCGGCGAGGACCTCGGCGGGCACCGGCACGGCCGCCCGGATCATCTGCGTCCGGACCGTCCGCGCGCCCACCTCGAACTCCCACTCGGGGGCGGTGTCGTCGGACGCGACGTTCTCGGCGCGCTCGGTGAACACGGTGACCTCGTCGGCGTCCACGACCGCCTTGCGGAGCAGGTGCCGGACGGTCAGCCGGGGCCGCCGCTTGGCCGGCGGGAACAGGTCGCTGATGGACGCGCGCAGGTCGACCGCCGCCTTCGGCCCGTTCCGGGCGTGGGCGAGCGCGAACTCCTCACCGGGGCTGCGGCGGGTCAGCTCGGGATCGTCCAGCATCATGCGCACTTCGGACATGGTTCACATCCCCAGGGAACGGCCGCCGTCGACGACCTGGACGGTTCCGGTGACAAAACTCGCGCGGGCGCTCAGCAGGAAGGTTCCGGCTGCCGCGACCTCCTCGGGACGGGCCACCCGGCCGAGCGGGATGCCCGCCCGCTCGGCGATCCGGGCGGTCTCCGCGGCGACGTCGACGTCGCCGCCGAGGCTGCCGATCAGCGCGTCCGTTGCGGTGTAGCCGGGGGCCAGGACGTTGACGGTGACGTCCCCCGGCCCCAGCTCGTGCACGAGGGTCTTGGCGTAGGCGGCCAGGCCCGACCGCGCGATCGCCGACAGCGCGTACTCGGGGATGATGTCGCGGATCGTCTCGCTGGCGACCACCAGGACCCGTCCCCACCCGGCGCTTCTCAGATGGGGGAGCGCGGCCTGGACGAACCCGATGTGGGCGACCATCGCCAGGTCGAGCGCGTCACGGTAGCCGTCCGGGCCGAACGCGCCGGTCGGCCCGGCGGGCGGGCCCCCGGCGTTGCTGACCACGATGTGCAGTGCGCCGTGCTCGGCGGCGGTGTCGTCGGCCCAGGCGCGCGAGGCGTCGGTGTCGCGCAGATCGAGCACCCGGGTGCCGACCTCGGCGCCGAGGTCGGCGGCGATCTCATCCCGGGCCTTGGCGAGCCGTCCGGCGTCGCGGCCACCGATCGCCACCTTGGCGCCCTCGCGGACGAGGTCGCGGGCGATCGCCAGGCCGATGCCCGACGAGCCGCCCGACACCAGCGCCACCTTCCCCTTCAGTCCCAGGTCCACGTCACACCTTCGTCTCGTAGCCGTACCGGCGCAGAAGCGGAAGCGCCAGGAGCGTGGTCGCCGCCCGCTGCGGGCGGGGCAGGTCGGTGTGCCATCGGCGGTCCTCGCGGATGAGGGTCCGGCCGCGGCCGAACCGGTTCGGGTTGCCGGTGACGGTGTGGTTGCCGCCGAGTTCGACCGTTCCATCGGCGGCGACGGGGTTGGGACCGTCGTGCCCGATGAGCTTGAGGATGTCGCCGACGGCGTCGCACGGGTTGCGCACGAGGTCCTCGTAACGCAGGTGCAGCGCGTCCGCGCGGTGCGTCCGGCCGACGGCCTCGGCGGCGAGGTTGAAGCCGGCCCAGTGCAGCGTGCTGTTCAGCGCGGAGCGGTGTCCGGTGTACGCCTTGGGCTGCATCCAGGACCAGGCGACGGCGCGCGGGTCGCGGATCAGGTGGACGTAGGACGCGTCGATCCCTGGCAGCGAGGACAGGAGGGCGGCGTCGGAGGCGTACTTGGAGCTGTCGACGACGGTGTGGGCGCCGCAGACCTCGGCGATCGCCCGGTAGGTGGCGGCGAGCGTGGCCGGCCACCCGTCACGCTGCCCGTTCCGGACCGGCGCGGTGTTCCGGACCGGCGCGGTGTTGCGGACCGGCGGGAAGTCCCGGAGCGTTCGCCAGGTGTGCCGGGTGCGGTGGGCCTCCTGCCACGCCACGACGTCCGCGGCATGCTGGTCGAGCGTCCGCCCGTCCGGCCGCACCGCCTCCAGCACACGGGACCAGAACGGGCATTCGCGGTGGTTCAGGCCGCATCCGCACCGGGCGTTGCTGCCGCTTCCGAGGACTCCGTTCAGCCAGAGAAAACGCAGTTCACCAACGTGGACGACACCCGGAGCTTCGGCGAGGACGTTGCCCAGCACCGTGCTTCCGCTTCGGCACCAACCGGTTATGTAGAGGACTCTCATCGGCAACCACGACCCCTTGGGACAGGACCGGCGCGAATTGATCAGTCAGCATGTAAACATGATCTTCTTCAGAAAGGAACCATCCGGCGCGACCGGTTACCGAGAGCCATTCCAGGCGGGGGTTCCGGTGACCTCCAGGGCGGCGCACGTCCAGGAGAATCCGGCGCCGATCCCGACCAGCAGCACCCGATCGCCCGGCTCGAGCAGGCCGGATTCGGCGAGGTGGGTCAGCCCGGTGAGCTGGTCGGCCGCGCCGACGTGGCCGGTCCGGCGGCCCCAGTCCCAGGTGGTGCGCGCGACGTCCAAGCCGAGCGGCTCGGCGTACCGGGTCCGCAGCACGCGCAGCCCGACGTTCGGGAAGACGGCCCGGTCGACGTCGCCGAGCTTCAGCCCTGCCTCGTCCAGAGTTCGGGCCACGGTCTCGACCAGGCCCGAGGTGATCCGCTCGCCCACGCGACCGGACAGTCGCCGCGCGTCGGCGGCGGCGAACGCGGCGCGCCGGGCCCGGACGTCGACCGTGCGGCCGGGCGCGGTCGCGAACGGCTCGTCGCCCCGGTACATGCCTTCGAGCGCGGTGTCCACAACCGTCGAAACTGACAGGAATCGGGCGAAACCCTCTCGTCCGACCACCGCCGCGGCGGCGCCGTCCCCGTAGACCAGGCCGGGGACGTCCGCGCGCCACCGGTCGAAGCCGGGGCCGCCGAAGCGGTCGGCGGTCGTGACCAGGGCGCAGCGGCGGGACGCGTCGGCGAGCAGGTACGAGGCCGCCAGCTCGATCGCACCCATCGCTCCGCCGCACATCTGCTGGACGTCCAGCGCGGGCGCGTACCGTCCGTCGTCGCCGAGCACTTCGCGGTGGACGTACGAGGCGGCCGGCCAGTAGTCGAGGCCCTGGAACCACGCGGACGCGTGCAGCAGGAGCGCTATGTCCGACGGCGGCGTCCCCGCCCGCCGGAGCGCCGCCCGCGCCGCGGCGACGGCCATCTCGGGCGGCGCCTCGTCCGTGGCGACGGTGATGGAGACGTACTCGTCGGCGGCCAGGTCGGCGGGGTCGTAGCGGCCGTCCGAGACCGCCTCCGCCACGTTCGCGGGCGCGGGGAGATGATGGGCCAGAGCAGTGAGGAACAGGCCGTCGCAGCGCATTCGCACCTCCGGGGGTGGTGACGGCGGACGAAGATCACATTATGGTGATCATCGTCGGGGGGAAATCCGTTTCCGGCGTCGGCAGGAGGCCGCGTGGGTGACATTGAACATTCAATTCCACTTCCCGGTACCGAATGGGCGGTCTGGGAGGACGTGATCCTCCGGACGACCGGGTTTCCGGCAGACGGGCTCACCTTCTTTTCCGCGCCCGGATGCGCGGCCGCCGCGGACGCCTTCCTGGAAGGCCGAGCGAGCGAGGCCGAGTTCACGCAGGCCTTGGACGGCGCTCTCGCGGACGCGTCCCGCGCCGCCCTGGACGTGGCCACCGACCCTCTCTTCCGCGAGGCCCTGACTTGGCAGAACCTCGCCGCGGCCCGCTACCTGGCGAGGCTGGCCGAGCCCGAGGCGTCCCGCGAGGACGGGAAGACCGGGAAGGAGCTCCGCCGCGCCCGCCACCGGCGGCGCGCGCGGGAGAGCGCGGTCGTCCGCTACTGGCAGCGCTACTGCGGCAAGAACGACACCATCGGCTTCTTCGGCCCGGTCACCTGGGGCACGCTCGACCCGGACGCGGCCCCCGCGGTCACCGCCCGGCCGGGCGCGGCACTCGTGCGGTCCCGCCAGGTCTCCTACGAGTTCTGGGTGCTGGAGGCGTTCGTCGCCTCGCTGCTCGCCGACCCGGACGTGGCGCCCTGGCTGCCCGCCGGGATCCACCCGCACCTGGCCGTCCGGGACGGGCACCTCCTCCAGCCGGGCAAGGATCCCGTGCCCCTGGACGACGTCGAGGCGGCGGTGCTGGCGCGGTGCGACGGCGTCCGGGCCGCGGCCGAGATCGCCCCCGACCTGCGGCACGCCGCGGTGCTCGACCGGCTGGAGGAGGACGGGGTCGTCTGGCGGGGCGTGAACATGCCCTACAACTCGCGGGCGGAGTCCGTCCTGCGCGACGCCCTCACCGCGATCCCCGATCCGCGCGCCCGGGAACGGGCACTGGCCGGGCTCGACCGGCTCGACCATGCCCGCGCCGCCGTGGCGGCCGCCGCCGGGGACGCGGACGCCCTGGCCGACGCCCTCGACGACCTGGACGCCGAGTTCACGGCCGTGACCGGGGCCGAACCGCGGCGCCGGGACGGGCAGATGTACGCGGGACGGCGCGTCTGCTTCGAGGACACCGTCCGCGACCTGGACATCTCCTTCGGCAGGCCGATCCTGGAAGCGCTGTCGGGACCGTTCGGGCGCGTGCTCCTGCCCGCCGCGCGCTGGGTCTCGGCTGTCCTGGTGGAGGCGTACGACGAAGCCTTCCGCAAGCTCTACGAACGGCTCCTCGAACCGGGCGCGGACGGCGTGCCCATGCCCCTGTTCTGGGATGCCGCCCAGCCGCTGCTCAGCGGCCCGGACCGTCCGGCGGACGCGGTCGCCGCCGAGTTCGCCCGCCGCTGGGACGACCTGGTCGGCGTCGAGGCCACCGAGCACGGCGAACGCCGTCCACACCCCGAAAGCCGCCTGCACTTCGACAGCGCCGACCTCGCCGACCAGGCCGCCCGGCTGTTCGCGGCCGACCGTCCAGGCTGGGCCGCGGCCCGCATCCACAGCCCTGACCTGCACATCGGCGCATCCGGCGTCGACGCGCTGGCGGCGGGGGAGTTCACACTGGTGCTCGGTGAGATGCACACCGCCTGGCCCACGCTCGACAACGCCGTCTTCACCGACCGGCATCCCGACCCCGAAAAGCTGCGCAAGGCCGCGGCCGCCGACATCGGCCCGCAGTTCCGCCCCCTGTACCCGACCTGGTGGCCGCAGTACACCGCGCGCGTCGCCCCGGTGCTGGGCACCAGCGACCGCCAGCTCGCGTTCACGGCGGCGCCGGGCGCCGACCCCGGACGCGTCCTGCCGATCGTCACGCTCACCGTCGCCGACCGCGACGGCGCACTGGAGACCGTCGGCCCGGACGGGCTGCGCCGCCCGCTGCGCGAGATGTTCTCGCTGCTGTACGGCTGGCTGGGCGCCGAGGCGTTCAAGCGCATCGGCACCGGCGCGCACCACCCGCGCGTCACGCTGGACCGGCTGGTCGTCGTCCGCGAGACCTGGCGGACGACCGTCGGCGAGACGGGCATCGCCCCGAAGAAGGGCGCCGCCCCCGAGTACCTGGCGGCCCGCCGCCTGCGGGCCTCGCTCGGACTGCCGGAGCGCGTGTTCGCCAAGGTCGGCACGGAGGTCAAGCCCACCTACGTCGACTTCACCGGCCCCCGGTCGGTGTCGGCGTTCGCCTCGATGGTCCGCTCGGCCCGCGACGCGTCCGGCGACGGCGTCCCCGTGACGTTCACCGAGCTGCTGCCGGGCCCCGAGGAGGCGTGGGTGGAGGACGCGGAGGGCCGCCGCTACTCGTCCGAGCTGCGCGTCCAGATCGTCGACCCGGAACGCCCCGGACCAGCGGCCTGACCTCCGCCGCCCGTGAGCCTGGACGAACCGATCAAGATCATGGATCTTCACTCCAGGCGGACCCGAACGACCGGCTCGACCACACCGAGTCCTCGCCGAGGACAGACGGGAGAGCAGACATGGCCGAGATCTCCGAACAAGCCGCCAAGCGCTACCGCGACCAGGGCTGGTGGCGGGACGAGACCTTCCTCGACGACCTGCGGCGCTCCGGGCGGGACACGCCCCACAAGACCGCGCTGATCGTCCGGCGCCAGTCCGACGGGGTGACGACCCGCCTCGACCACGTGGAGCTCGCCGCGGCCGTCGACCGGTGCGCCAGCGCCCTGGTCGAGCTCGGACTGCGCCCCGGCGACGTCCTCGCGGCCCAGCTCACCGACCGCTGGGAACTCGCCGCGCTCACGCTCGCCTGCATCCGCTCCGGTGTCGTGTACAGCCCGCTGGTGAAGACCTACCGGCGCCGCGAACTCGACGTCATGCTCCGCGTCACCGAGGCCCGGGTGCTCATCACCATGGTCGAGGACAACGGCGACAGGCTGGGCGAGCTGGGCGCGGAGTTCGCCGCGGAACTGCCGTCCCTGGAGCGCGTGTTCGTCGCCGACGGCGCCGGCCCGGACGGCACGGAGGAGTTCGAGTCGTTCTTCTTCGGAACCGCCTGGGAGGAGCGGCACGGCCACCTGCTCGACGACCGCGAACTCGGCCCCGACGACCCCTACCTCATCCTGTTCACCTCGGGCACGACGAGCGAGCCCAAGGGCGTCCTGCACACCCAGAACACGCTGTACGCGTCCATGCGCGGCACAGCGGACGTCTTCGGGTTCGACGACAAGATCGTCATGTACACGACCGCGCAGTACACCCACTACACCGGCCTCGTGCAGGGCATGCTGCTGCCGCTGATGCTGGGCGGGACCATGGCCTTCCAGGACGCCAAGGCCCCCGGCGACGCCCTCGACTACATGGCCGAGCACGGCGTCACCTACTCCTACTGCGCCCCCTTCGTCCTGCTGAGCCTGATCGAGGAGCAGCGGGCCCGGCCGCGCGACATCCAGGAGCTCGCCTGCCTGATCGTCGGCTCGGCGCCGATCCCGCCGTACTTCATCGATGAGACGAGGGAGGTCTTCGGACTCCGCCTGCACTCGCTCTGGGGCATGACCGAGAACGGCCCGGTGACCGTCACCCGCCCGGACGACCCCGACGACTGGGCCGCCCACAGCGACGGCAGCGCCATCTCGGGCATGGAACTGCGGATCGACGCCCTCTCGGACCGCACCGACGGCGAGGGCGTCCTGTGGGTGCGCGGCCCGACGCAGTGCGTCGGCTACTTCCGCCGGGAACACCTGTACGAGGCGGAACTCGACGCGGACGGCTGGTTCAACACCGGGGACCTGGCCCGTCCCGACGGCAGGGGCGGCATCCGCATCACCGGACGCGCCAAGGACATGATCCTGCGCAACGCCAACATCGCGCCGGTCACCGACCTCGAGGCGATCATCGGACAGCACCCCGAGGTGGCCGACGTCGCCGTCATCGGCGTCCGCGACGAGCACGAGGACGAGACGATCACCGCCGTGGTGCTCCCGGCCCGTCCGGAAACGCCGGTCAGCCTCGAGGAACTCCAGCGGGTGCTGGACGAGGCCGGGATGACCAGGACCTACTGGCCGCAGCGCCTGGAGGTGCTCGACGACCTGCCGAGGACCGCGACGGGAAAGATCCGCAAGGGGGAACTGCGGGAGCGGTTCGCGGCGCCGCCGCGGGTCCCCTGATCACCTCAGGACCGACCTCCGGTCAGAGGACGACGCGCACCCCGGTGTGGGCCGCGAGGACGTCGCCGGGGCGCAGCCCGAGCTCGAACAGGGCGCTCGCGCATCGTGGTCACCGCCGGCTGAGCGGCACACCCCCGGTCAGCCCGCGGCCGTGCGGTTCTTCCGGCGGGCTCGGTAGGCGGCGACCGTGGTCCGGCTGGCGCAGGTGTTGGAGCAGAAGCGGCGGCTGCGGTTGCGGGAGTCGTCGACGTAGAAGCGTTCGCATCCGTCCGCCTGGCATCGGCCGACGGTGACGTGCGGATCCCCGCAGATCACGTGGGCGAGTGCGGCGGCGCAGCCGCGTCCCAGCCAGGACGTGGGGTCCTCGCCGTCGTGAGCGAAGTGCAGGTGCGGCTCGCCGGTCTCGTCATGGGTGCTCACGATCATCCTGGGCGGGAACCTCTCCAGGAGGAGGTTGACGGGCGCGATCGAACCCGCGTCCGCCACGGTCGCGACGGCGTCGCGGAGGAGCGGCAGGAGCGCCGCGAGCTCCTCGGCGTCCGGGTCGGCGACGCGGTGCTGACGGAAGAACTCCCGTCGCAGGTCACTGGGGTCATCGCCGTTGACCAGTTCGACGGTCAGCTTGGCCATGTTGCCAATGTAGGCGATGTAACGCACTTGACCACCTACCTTCCTTGTCTGCATAGTAGGCCACATGGGCATGAACACCAACTACATTGCCAGTTCCAGTGCGTCCGTCGAGCGCTCGACGCTGTTCATGGACCTGGAGCTGGAGGACGACGGCCTGCGGCTCCGCACCCTGGACGGTCCCGACGTCGCCCTCCTGGTCGAGGCCACGAGCGGAGAACCAGGCCGATCCCTGTGGGGCCCCCACCTCGGCCCCTACTCGCCAAGCGACGCCGAAGCGGCACTGGCCGACTGGGCTCCGGCCAAAGAAGGGCAATTCAGTCTCGGTGTCATCCGGAACGGACGGCTTCTCGGTGCGATCGGGCTGATCCCGGACCGTCCGGGGAGCATCGAACTGGCGTACTGGCTACAGCCTGAGGAGCGGGGCAAGGGCATCGCCTCCCATGCCGCCCGCGCCGCGACCCGGTGGGCCCACGACGTCCTCGCCGTCCCTCGGATCTGGCTGGAGATCGAACCCGGCAACGAACCCTCGCAACGCCTCGCCCAACGCATCGGCTTCGAGTTCGACCAGCTCATCCCGAAGCACTGCCGGACCTGGACCCACCCGGACGCCGAACACGACACCTGGCACGACTGCCTCATCTGGACCCACGAGGCCGCCCCTGACCGTTCATAGGAGAGGGTCGTCCCCGCCGAAGGGCGCCGAGTGCGTCGGTCAAGCGGCGCGGCGCCGCGACGAGCACCGGATCGCAGTCGCCATGGCGGTCACGCCGGTGGGCGGCGGGAGGCGATGAGGGGGCCGAGTACCTGGGTTCCGGGGCCGATGCGGCCGCCGGGGCCGGGCAGCTGGGTGGTGTTGTCGGCGGTGAGCTCGTCGCCGCAGTGGCCGCAGGTGGTGACGGCCTCGGTGTCGTGGCCGCACTCCAGGTGGCGGATGTGGACGGGCGGTCCCGACTCCCCGTACCAGCGGTCGCCCCATCGCATCAGCGCGAGCAGGACGGGATACAGGTCCTTGCCCTTCTCGGTCGCCAGGTAGTGCTCGCGGGGAGGGTGCTCCTGGTAGCGCTCGCGCGTCAGGACGCCCTCCCCGACCAGGCGGGAGAGCCGCGCGGCCAGGATCTTCCGCGAGATGCCGAGGTCGCGGGCCAGGTCGTCGAAGCGGTTCACGCCCACCAGGACGTCCCGCATGATGAGCGCCGTCCACGCGTCCGCGAACAGGTCGGTGGCACGCGCGATCGAGCACGCGACGTCGGTGAGCGGGGTCCTGGTCACCCCCTGAGTGTATGCGAGTTCCCTAAGGGGACTAGTGTCGGTTCCCTAAGGAAACTCACGCGGAGGAGCCTCATGGGACCGACCATCGAACTCGACTCGCGCACGGCCGGCGCCATCGACGGCCGCCACATCCGGGCCCTCACCTTCCAGGACGTCCGGCTCGAGTACGTGAGCTCGGTCCTGCGCCGGCTCGGGATCGAACCGGCGGGACGGTCCGCCCTGGTCGTCGGCAGCGGACGAGGGCTCCTCGCTCGCGGGCTGGCGGGACTCGGGCTGGACGTCGTCGCCCTGGATCCGTCCGCCGAGGCGACCGCGATGGCCCGGGAGGCGGGCGGCGCGGAGGACGGCGGGTTCCTGGAGTTCGCGACCGGGCCCGCAGAGGATCCCGGGCTCGCCGACGCGTCCTTCGACGTCCTCTTCTACGCCGACACCTTCGAGATCACCGGCGACCTCGACCGGGTCGTCGCGCAGGCGGCCCGGCTGCTGCGACCGGACGGCGTCCTCTTCTACGACACCGTGAACCGGACGCCCGTCTCCAGGCTCATCTACCTCGGAGCCTTCCAGGCGCTGCCACTCACCCGGATCATGCCTCCTGACCGCTACAGCGCCGCTCGCCTGCGGACGCCCGGGGAGGTCGCGGCGACGCTCGCCGCCCACGGGCTGCGGAACGAGGACGTCTGCTCGTTCAAGCCGAAGAACGTCCTCGACCTCGTCCGGGCCACCATGGCGCGCCGCGCGGGCAGGATCGACGACGAGGCGATCCCGGGCATGACCGACTTCGTCCTCGAGCCGGACGGCAAGCCGATCGTCACCTACCTCGGCCACGCCCGCCCGATCCAGAGCACGGACGCGTAGTCGGGAGCAGCTGTCCCCGCGGCCTCGACCACCTGGCGCGCCGAGGTCGAGACCGCCCCCTCCGCCGCGCTCTGGGGCGGGTTCACCCCTCGCTGAGGGCTGCGGCCTGGGCGCGGAGGGCCTGGATGAGGGTCGCGACCTGGGGGTGGTCGCGGTGGCGGCTGATCGTGGCGACGCCGATGCGCCGGGTCGGGGTCGGCGGCGTGATCGGGACGGTGCGCAGGCCCGGCACCTGGGGAGTCAGAGCGATGGTCGGGACCAGGGAGATCCCCATTCCCGCGGCGACGAGCGAGCGGGCGAAGAAGTAGTCGGTGGTGGTGCCGCGCACGTCGGGGGAGAAGCCGGCGCGTTCGGCGTAGCGGCGGAGGTACGCCTCGGTCTTGAGGCAGCCGAGCACCCAGGGTTCGGCCGCGAGTTCGGCCAGCTCGATTTCGCCGCGCTCGGCCAGCGGATGCCCTTCGGGCAGGACGACGTGCAGCGGGTCGTCCATGAGCGGAGTCCAGCGCAGGCTGTGGCCCTGTCCTTGCCGTCCGGGCAGGGGGCCGTCGAAGGAGTAGGCGAGCGCGAGGTCCACGGCGCCTTGTCGGACCAGGGGCAGGCTGCCCTCGGGCTCGTGCTCCCTGACGTGGACGACGGTGTCGGGGTGGACGGTCGTGAGGTGGTCGAGCGCTCCCGGGAGCAGGAGCCGTCCGCCGCTGGTGAAGGTGGCGATGGTGACCTGGGTACGTCCGGTGCTGAGCCGGTCGACCTGCTGTTTCGCGTGTTCGAGCTCGGCGGCGACCGATTCGGCGGCGCCGAACATGATCTGCCCGGCCCGGGTGAGGACGACGCCGCGGGTGCTACGGGTGACGACCTGGGCGCCGAGGCTGCGTTCCAGAGCGGCGACGTGCTGGGAGACGGCCGAGGGGGTGAGACGCAGGGCGGTGGCCGCCCGGTTGAAGCTGCCGTGTTCCGCCACCGCCCGCAGGACGCGGAGCCGCTGCACGTCGATCAACAGTTTTCCTTAATACGCGTCCAGCAGGCCGGTACTTCTGCTGGTGACCCTAGGTCTCCAGGATGGAGGCATGCAAAAAGAGATCTGCGTCATCGGCGGAAGCCGGTACGTCGGAAGAGTGCTGGTGGAGCGCCTGCTGGCGGCCGGCCACCGGGTCACCCTGATCAATCGCGGCTCCGTCCGGCCGCCCGCCGGGGTCGAGCACCTCGTCGTCGACCGCGACGACGAGGCCGCCCTCCGCGCCGCGCTCGGGACCCGCGCCTTCGACGTGGTCGTCGACCAGGTCTGCTACACCCCCGTGCAGGCGGCGATCGCCGTCCGCGCCTTCTCCGGCCGCACCCGGCGCTACGTCATGACCTCCACGATCGAGGTCTACGACCCGGCGACCGCCGCGCTCACGTCCGTGCCTGTCGGCACCCCGGTGCCGGAGTCGACCGTGGACCCGGCCACGTGGCTGGTGTCGACGGACCTTCCCTGGCAGGACGAGGCGTACCTCGAGACGCACTACGCCGAGGGCAAGCGCCAGGCGGAAGCGGTCTTCACCCAAGCCACCGGGTTCGGGTTCGCCTCCGTCCGGAGCGCCCACGTGCTCGGCGGCGGCGCGCAGGATTTCACCGGACGGCTCGCGTACTACGTGGAGCGCATCGTCCGGGGCGAGGAGATCGCCGTGCGCGCCGAGGCGCTGCCCACCGTCTTCGTCCACTACGAGGAGCTGGCGGACATGCTGCTGTGGGCGGCCACGGCCACCGACTTCACCGGCCCGGTCAACGCCTGCTCGGACGGCCCGCTCGACGTGCACGACCTGTGCGCCGTCATCGCCGCGCAGACCGGGCGGCGGCCCGTGCACCGAACCGTCGCCCCGGACGAGACCGCCTCACCGTTCTCCTTCGACCGGCACTACGCCATGAGCAACGCGCGCGCCCGGGACCTGGGCTTCCCCTTCTCCCGAACCACCGAGTGGCTGCCCGGCGCCGTCGCCGAGGCCATCGCCGCATCCGCCGTCCCCACCAGCTGAGGAACAAGGTCACCATGCAGTACCGCCGCATCGGCAACACCGACGTCAGCGGCATCGGCCTGGGCGCCATGCCGCTGTCCATCGAGAACCGTCCGGACGAACGGCGCGCCATCGCCACCATCCACGGCGCCCTCGACGCCGGTGTCACGCTCATCGACACCGCCGACAGCTACCACTGGCACGCCGGCGAGGAGGGGCACAACGAGCTCCTCATCGCCCGCGCCCTGGCGGGCTACGGCGGCGACACCTCCGACGTCCTCGTGGCGACCAAGGGCGGACGCGGACGACCCGGCGACGGAAGCTGGACGGTCACCGGAACCCCCGAACACCTCAAGCGCGCCGCCGAGTCGTCCGCCGAGCGTCTGGGCGTCGAGGCCATCGGCCTCTACCAGCTGCACAAGCCCGACCCGGACGTGCCCTGGGCCGACTCCGTCGGCGCGCTGCGCGAGCTGCTCGACGCCGGCACGATCCGCGCCGCCGGACTCTCCAACGTGACCACCGCCCAGATCCGCGAGGCGCACGAGATCCTCGGGGACGGGCTCGTCTCGGTGCAGAACCGGTACTCGCCCGCGGTCCGCGACAGCGAGCCCGAGCTGCGGCTGAGCACCGAGCTGGGCCTGGCCTTCCTGCCCTGGAGCCCGCTCGGCGGCATCTCCCGCAGCTCCCTCGACGGCCCCTCCGGCTCGACCTCGGGAGGCACCGCCTTCCACCGCGTCGCCGCCGAGCGCGGCGTCAGCCCGCAACAACTCGCCCTGGCCTGGCTGCTGGCCCGGTCCCCGGCCGTGATCCCGGTGCCGGGAGCCAGCCGCCCGGCCTCCATCCAGGACTCCGCGCGGGCCGTCCAGATCAAGCTGAGCGCAGAGGAACTGACGCTGCTCGAGACGGAGCTGCCGGGCTGAGGCGAGCCTTGGGCGGGCGTGCGGCCTGCTGGTCGTCCCTCAGCGGCGGCACCCTCGCCTTCGCCGCTGAGGGGCCGTCGTTGTACTGATGACGTCTCGGCCGGAAAAACCGCTTGAGGCTTCCTTTCGCGTTCCCTTAGATTGCCTGCGGCCCGTCGCAGTGAAGACAAAGGATGACCGCGTGACCCCGCCTGCTCTTTAGACCTGACACCTTTCGCTCACCTGTAGCCGACGTTCACCGTCGGTTCCGCCGGGTTGCCCTCGTGCGCGCCCGGTCGTTCAGCGTTCGAGGTCGCGCGTAATCGGCCTCGTGTCAGGTCAAGAGAGCTCATGTCTTCACAACCTCATATCGTGCTGCCCTGGGTCGTCCGCCGGACCAGGCTGCCGCTGCTGTCATCGCGGTGCGTGGACTGCCGAGCGGAGTCCGCCACCACCGGCGCGGGCAGGTTCCGCGTCAACTCCAACGGCAAGCTGCTGGACGTGTGGCTGCTCGTCCACTGCATGTCCTGCGACCGGACGAGCAAGCTGACCGTCCACGACCGGGTGCCGGTGAGATCCCTCGATCCGGCCGAGTTCCACGGCTACCGCGTCAACGATCCGGAACTGGTGGCGTCCACGCTGCTGGATCCCCGGCTCGCCCGGCGCAACCGCTTCGCCCTGGACTGGGAGGGGGCCTGGCTGCTGGACGCCTCGCCGGTACCCCTCGACGAGGCATGGCCGGTCCAGATCGAGGTCACCTTCGAGGATCCCGTTCCGGTGCGCCCGGACCGGCTCATCGCGTGGCGGCTCGGCCTCAGCCGAAGCGAGGTGCTGCGCCGGATCAAGTGCGAGAGTTCGCTGCGCCGTCCGACGAGCACCGGATTCACCTTCACCGTGATCCCCAGGGACTGACGGGCTAACGGGGAGGGAACCGCGGCGGGCCACCAGGCCCGCCGCGGTGTCAGCCGGCCAGCGCGTCGAGGCGCGCCACCACGTCCGGCCCGAGTCGGACGTCGGCGGTGACGTCGGCGCCCAGCTTCGTCGCCACGACCAGGTTCTCCGGATAGGGCGCGAGCGCCTCGCGGATGAACGCGTTGCAGGCTCCGGCGCCGTAGATCCAGGCGGTCTCGATGTGGTTCGCGCCGGATCCGGCGGCCTGCCGCAGCATGGCGATGGCGGTCTCAGGCGCCACACGGCCGCCGTGGGTGAGCTGCATCGCGCCGTAGCCGACTCGGGCGACGTCGCGCGGCAGGCGGGCGTCGGCATCGGCACGCTCCGGGCGGACCTGCGGGCCGAGGTCCTGGTGACGGCCGTCGTCGGCGTGGTCCTGGCCACCGACATCGCGGGCGGACGCACGCAGCTCGGACGCCTGTTCGACCTCGTCCTCGACGGGGCACGAGGCCCCGCCGCGAACACCTAGGACGCGGACGGCGTCCGCCGCGAAATCATCAGCCCACGCCTCCCGCCTGGCGGGCCTGTGCGGCGTGTTCGGCGCACAGGCAGCCGACGCCCTTCTCGATCCACTCCCGTCCGCCCCACTCCGGGTGCCGTTCGATCAGCAGGGCCCGCACCTCGGCCAGGATCGCGCCCTCGTCCATCGCGGAGTCACGTCGCCGCCAGGTCTCGTCGCGCAGCTCGCGCAGGTAGTCGCGGACGTCGGCGAGCACCTGCGGGCCGCCGACCTCGCCGTGGCCGGGAACCACCACCCGGTGCCCGTCCACCGCGAGCCGCTCCATCACCGCCAGCCAGCCGAGCCCGGAGACGTCGGTGTCGTACGGCGGGAACCAGGGGAAGATCGCGAACTGCCCGGCCTCGGCCAGGTCACCGGTGAACAGCACACCGGCGTCGGGCACCTCGATCACCTGGTCGCCCTTGGTGTGGCCCTGGCCGGTGGGCCGCAGGCGCACGGTCCGGCCACCGAGGTCCAGGACGTGCCCGTCGTCGTAGACCACGTCGGGCGACGGCACGCGGACATCGCCGTCGAGACGGTCGGCGACCGGCGCGCCGAAGCCGCGGAACATCTCCAGGTAGCCCGAACCTCTCGTCCTCAGGTCGTCCGCCTGGGCACGGTTGGCGACGTAGGTGGCCGCGCCGTCGAACACGTGCGCCCCGAAGGCGTGCTCGGGGTGGAAGTGCGTCGTGGTCAGGTACAGCCGCCGCCCGCCGGCCACCTCGGACGCCAAGGCGAGGACCTGTTCGGCGTTGGCGGTGCCCATCCCCGTGTCGACGACGAGGACGGCCTCCTCGCCGCCGATGATGCCGATGTTGGGGACCAGCTGGATCCCGCGGTCCGGGATCACCAGCACGTCCGGGGCGATCTCCTGGGCACCGGCGACGTGCACGACGGGATCGGGAAGAAGCGCGTTGTTCATGCTGCGATTCCACCGCCGCGGAGCTCCGCTCGTCCAAGACCGATGCGAAAGCCCCCGATGCTCCGCGGGTATCGTCGCAGCATGGAGCTGCGGACGTTGCGCTACTTCGTCGCGGTCGCCGAGGAACTCCACTTCGGACGGGCCGCCGCACGGCTGCACATGAGCCAGCCCCCGCTGAGCCGGGCGATCAAACAGCTGGAGACCCGCCTCGGCGCCACCCTTCTGCACCGCTCCGCCGCGGGCGTGACCCTCACACCCGCCGGAACGGTGCTGCTGGACGAGGCCCGCGACCTGCTCTCCCGTGCCGACCGGATCCGCGCACGCGTGGCCGCGGAGGCCCGTCCGACGTCCATCACCATCGGCCTCCTCGGTGACGGCACCGACCTGGACGCCGTCCGGCTGGCCAACGCCTTCCGCGAGCGGCACCCGGACATCGAGGTCCGCATACGCGAAGCCGACCTGACCGACCCGACCTGCGGACTGCGCTCCGGACTGGTCGACATCGCCCTCACCCGCGCACCGTTCGACGAGACCGGCCTGACCGTCCACGAACTGCGCGCCGACCCGGTCGGTGCCGTACTCCGCGCCGACGACCCCCTCGCCGGCCGCACGCACCTGGAGCTGGCCGACCTGGCCGACCGGCGCTGGTTCCAGTTCCCGGACGGCACCGACCCACTGTGGTGGTCCTACTGGAACGGAGGCGAGCCCCGCGAGGGACCGGTGGTGCGGGCCGTCCAGGAGTGCCGGCACGCCGTGCTCTGGAACGGCACGGTCGGCATGACCCCCCTCGGACACGACATGCCCGAAGGCCTGACCGCGGTACCACTCACCGACATGACGCCAAGCCGCGTGGTCGCGGCATGGAACGAGAACGACACCAACCCCCTGATCCCCTCCTTCGCCCACACCGCAAAAGCCGCCTACCGCGGCTGACCCCTCCCGCTCCCACCGAACATGCGGGCGGAGGTCACTCAGCGATCACCTGATCCACTCCGGGACGCCCGTCCATCACGCGCAGCAGTCCCGGCCGCGCCGACGCGTCCGCTTGGACCCGGTAGGAGTCAGGGATGTCGCCGGCCCGCACATCCTGGAAACCAGGAACCCCGCTGAACCGCTCCTTGAACCGCCGAAAAGCCTCCACCCGCGGCTCGTACCGCACTTGGCGGACGCCGGGAACAGCCCTGATCGCCTGCTCGATCTGCGTCAACTGCTCCCGCGTGACGTCCTTCCCCTCGCAGAGCCGATTCGCCGATGTCCGCGAACACAGAAAGACCGAAACGTTGTAGCCAGGCGGTGGCGCGAGTGCCTCTGCCGCTGCGGCATTGCGCGGCTTGTCGGACGTCCCACTCACTGAGACCCCGGCCACGACGGCCATACTCGCCGCCCCAAGCACCCCAACCCGCAACGCCAGCCGCCGTCCGCGCCTGGGACGAACCCCTGCCCCGCGCCGTCGGGCCTCCAGATTCAGGATGGGAACGTCGGACGACTGGACCATCGCGCCGGCCGCGCTCAGTGCGTCCCGCAGTCTGCCTTCCGTGGTGTTCATCGCGCGTCCTCCTCCAGCATCCGTCCCAACGAGGCAAGCGCCCGGGACGTGGTCGACTTGACGGTGCCCCGGCTCACCCGCATCGCGCGGGCGATCTCGCCTTCCGACAGCTCGCAGAAGAACCGCAGGACGAGGGCCTCCCGCTGCCTGGCGGGCAGCCGATGCAGCGCGGCGAGAACCTCGCGACGTTCCTCCCCGATCATCGCGGCGGCCTCGGCCGACCACGCGGGTGGCACATGCTCGTGCCAAACCGCTCTCCGCCTGCGCCGCCGGGCGTTCCGGCACTCGTTCAACACCGCCGACCGCACATAGGCCAATGCCCGGTCCGGCTCACGCACCTTCGCCCAGCGGCGGTACAGGCCGGCGAAGGCGTCCTGCACGACGTCCTCGGCGGTGGCCTGGTCGCCGACCATCACCACGGCGAGCCGCATCAACCCGAGCGCATGCTCCCGATAGAGCTCAGTGACGACCCTGGCCGCCTCATCGACGGTGGTCGTCTGCCCGCGCGCTCTGTCAGCGGGTATCACGTTCACATTCATGTACCAGAGACTCCGCAGCCCCATGCAGGTTGCTCCTGAGCCCCGACTTTCTCGGTCGTTGAGCCGCGTGCCTCAGGCGGTTCAGCGTCCCGCTGCCGAGGCGGAGCGGGGACGGTCCGGGGATGTGTTGGGCGGTGTGGCGCGCCACAAGCGGCGCGAGGCCAGTGCGGCCAGCGCGGCGCCGCCGGCGTTGAGGAGAACGTCGTCCACGGACGACACGCGGTCCAGGCGCAGGACGTACTGTGCGACCTCGACCAGGGTCGAGCAGCCCGCCGCCAGCGCCAGGATCCGCAGCACCGACGCCAGCGCCGTGAACCGAAGCGGGGCGAGAAAGCCCAGCGCGGCGAACACCAGCATGTTGCCGACGACCTGGACCGTCGCCATCACCGGATTGCCCGAGAGGACCGCGATCAGGTCCCGCAGGGGGATGAGGCTCACCCGGCCCGGGGCGGTGCCCGGGTGCTCGCCCGGCAACATGATCATCCATATCCACGGCACCGTCCCGTAGACGATGCCGACCTCGGCCAGCGACATGCGCCGCGCCCGGGCCGAGGGAACGCCCGCGGCCCTCCGGCGACGCGCCAGAGCCCACACCGCCAGGACGGCCAACGGCAGCGCGGCCACCGTGATGAGCACGACGCCCCGGGTCGTCCCGACCCAGCCGTGCCAGCCCTCGACCATGCGACCTCCGTGTTCGTGACATACCGAAGCCCCGGCAGCGAGCTGGTCTCGCTGCCGGTCATCTCATCGACTGCAGGTGCTGGACGGGTGGCCAGACGCGGCCCGTGGTTGAAGACCTGGTTGAAGGCGCCTCTGCGGATCCGCTGGTCAGGCGACGACCAGGGCGATGAAGGCGTTCAGGTTCGTCATGATCCGGGTGGTCTTCTGCTCAAGCGGGATGCCGTCGTCGTGAGCGTCGCCCAGGAGGGTCTGCTTCTTACCGCGCACATAGAGCGAGCAGGCCAGATCGGCGCACAGGTACTGCCCGACGGTGTTGCCCTGCTTGCCGGCCTCGCCCGCGCGTCGCGCGCTCATCAACGCGACACCGCCACCGGTGTGGACGGTCTGGCAGAACGAGCACAGGCTGGTCGAGTTGAACCCGCGCGCCTTGCCGGGCGCGGACGCGTAGCGCAGCGCGATCCCGACGAGACGGTCGGCCGTCTCGGTGACCAGGTAGGCGCGGTCCGGAGCCTTGGGATCCCGCCAGCCGAGGAATTCAAGATCGTCCCAGGGTGTCTCCGCGAAGTCCCTGGGGAGGTTCAGGCGCTTGGCGTCACCCTTGGAGCAGTTGACGAAACAGGCCCGCAGGTCACGTTCGGTAATCGCTTGCATGGGCTGCGAGCCTATGGTCCCGCTCATGCCGCGGGCAAAGGGTTAATGGGCTGGGATGGTCGGGCCGTGCTCGAGCAGTCGGCGCAGGTCGTTGACCGGCTGGACACCCGAGACCGGCGGACGACCGTCGATCACCAGGCTGGGAACGCTGGTAACGCGGCGTCGGCTGCGCGGAGCCGGTCGGCGCGCACCTGCTCGGCCTCGTAGGCAAGGCGTTGGCGTTCAGGGTGAGCAACCTCGACGCTGGCCGTCCCGCTCGTGATGAGCGGACGGCCAGCGTCGAGGTTACTCACCGGCTCGCAGTCTCAGCCGCGGGTGCCTCCGCCGGCACGGGGGCGGTGGCGAATCGGCGGGTCGAGACGTGCAGCGCCAGGAGTGCGAGAGCGACCGCGGCGGCCGCCACCAGGGCCAGCGTGCTCGCGCCCCTCGCCACGGCGAACGCGCCGACGCCTCCGGCCACGGCCTGACCCGCGTAGATCGCCGAGGAGTTCAGCGACAGCGCGATGGGACCTCCGGGACCGCTCGCGCCGAGCAGTCGCTGCTGCTGGGCCGGGTTGTAGAGCCAGCTGATCAACGACCAGAGCCCGAGCACCACCGACAGCACCACCAGGTTGGTCCCGGTGACCCCGAGCACGGCGAACACCAGCGTGAAGACCAGCAGGCCGGTCATGCCGATCGCCGCGACCCTGGTGGGCGGCATGTGGTCGATCATCCAGCCCGCGGCCAGGTTCGACAGCACCGCCGTGATCCCGGCGACCAGGTACAGCACGGTCAGCTCGCTGCCGGTGACGCCCGCGGTGTGGTCCGCGAACCAGGCCAGGTAGGAGTAGAGGACGAAAACGCCGGCCATCGCCAGCGCCGTGGCGACGAGGGTGGGCAGCACGCCGGGAATCCGGGCCACGGCCAGGCGCTGTGCGAACGAGGCGACTCCGGGGGAGGGCATCGAGTGGAGGGTGAGGCCCAGACCGGCCAGCGCGATCACGCCCAGGATGGCGACGAACACGAACGTGCCACGCCACCCCGCCGTCTGGCCGATCAGGGTTCCCAGCGGCACCCCGAGGGCGTTGGCGACGGTCAGGCCGCCCAGCACGGTCGCCAGCGCGCGTCCGCGTTCGGCGGGAGCGGTGAGGGTCACGGCGGCCGCGGTGGCGGCGGGAGTGAACAACGCCGCGGCCAACGCGGCGAGCACCCGGGCGATCACCATGATCGGGTAGTTGGGGGCGACGGCGGCGAGCAGGTTGGCCGCGACGAAGACCGCCATGGCCACGAACAGCGCGGTACGCCGGTTCCAGTTGCCGGTCAGCACCGCGAGAACGGGAGCGGCCAGCGCGTAGACGCCGGAGAAGATCGTGATCAGCTGGCCGGCCTCGGCGACGCCCACGCCGAGGCTGCGGCCCATCACGGGAAGCACACCGCTGATGACGAACGCGTCGGTGCCCAGCGCGAAGGTGCCCAGCGACAGCAGCAGGACCGGCTTGCGGGCCGACCCCGTGGGTAGCACGGAGTGGAGTTTCATGCGGATTCCTCAGTGGTTGACAGGGGTGGGGATCCGGGCGGCGAGGTCGGCGATGGTGAACGAGCCCAGCGAATCCCGCCAGGCGCGTTCGGCCTCGCCCATCGCGGCGTTGATCAGGCAGGGGCCGGTGCACTGGTCGGGGGCGAGGGCGCCGCTACCGCGCTGGCGGATCTCCGTGCAGACGAACAACTGGGAGGAGCCGTCGATCGCCTCGACGATGTCGAGCACGCTGATGTAGGCCGCCGGACGGCCGAGGCGGTAGCCGCCCTTGGGCCCCGGAACGGCGTGCAGCACCCCGGCCCGCGTCAGGGAGTGCAGATGCTTGGCCAGAGTGGGCTCGGCCAGACCGTGATAGTCGGCGAGGTCGGCGCGGCGCACGACGGTGTCCGCCGGCATGCGCGCCAGCAGCACCACGCAGTGCAGACCCCACTCAACGCCTTGGGAGAGCTTCATGTGATCAACACTAGCCTATTGTCGACATCAACTATCCACAATGCCCTCATTGAGCCGTCGCCGACCTCACCGCGGTGTCGGGTGCATCCATCGATGCCGGGTGTCGTAGGACTCGTGTAGCCGGCCGGCGATGAGAAAGGCCCTCCGCCTGCCCGGCATGCCGGGCAGGCGGAGGGCCTTTCTCATCGGGTCAGCCGCCGATCACCTCAGCCGCCGCCTGACCCGCCGCCCGGCCCTCCGCCGGGTGCGGCCCCGGTGATGGCCTGCGTCTCCCGTCCGATCATGTCCTGGAGCGGCACACCGTCGATGTTGCCGAGGATGACGCCGACCCAGCCGTTGTACGGGTAGATGTCCCAGTTGGCTGCGACACCGGGGTCGCCTCCGCCGCGCTGGTACCTCCACTGGCCTTTGAAGATGGAGGCCGTGATCCCGTACGCGCCGAACGACGTCGGTCCGTGAGGGATCTTGGCCCCGGTGAGCACGTCGGCCCAGGGCCGGTCCAGTAGCGTGCCGTCGCCCAGCGCGTGCGCGAACCGGACCAGATCCGGCGCGGTGGCGAAGCCGCCGTCCCCGGGGGCGTTGATGAAGGCGCGGCCCGGGTTCTTGCCGAGCGTCATCGGGTTCGGGCTGCTCTTGCCCAGGTTGCGGACGGCGTCGACCTGGCTGCCGCCGGCCAGCGTCACGTACGGGTGCGCGATGTGGGTGTCGGTGAGCCACTGCGGCCTGGTGTAGAACGCCGAGCCGGTCATGCCGCAGCGCTTGAAGATGTGCTCCTCGACGTAGTCCCAGTACGTCGTGCCGGCCACGGCCTCCACGATCAGCGCGGAAATGGTGATCTCCGCTTCCGCGTGAGCGGTGTCGGGAACGCCTGGGACGCCCACCAGTTTCGCCTGCCGGGCCCGCCGCTCGTAGTACTTGTGCACCTCACCCTGGCTCCGGAAGACGCGTTTGACGTCCTCATCCGGGCTGGACAGCCCGGATGTGCCGGAGAGCAGGTGGTGAATGGTCACCTTCTCGGCGATGTCGTTGGCGAAGCCCTTCAGATGGGTGCCCACCGTGTCCGACAGCTTCACCTTGCCCTGCTGCGCCAACTGCAAAAGGGCCACCGCGCCGAACGGCTTGCCCGCCGAACTGAGGCTGAACGCGACGCCCTCGTGGTTGCGGATCCCCTTCTCCTTGTCGGCCATGCCGTAGCTTCGCGACAGCACCGTCCGACCCTTGTGCGACAACAGCACCACGCCGGAGAACTTGCCCTCGGCGGCCAGCTTCGCCACGTACCGGTCGTAGGCCCCGCCGGGACGGGTGTCCGGCGGGACACCGAGGTCGGTCAGCGCCGCACGTTCCTGTCCCGCAGGCACGGCATGCCCGCGGCGGGCGCCCACCAGTGGCACTCCGGCCGCCACCCCGCCGACGGCCGCCAGCCCGCCCCACCCGAGCAGCCGCCGCCGGTCGACGCCACGCGCGGAATTCGAGTCCATGATCACGATCCGTTCCCGATCGGCAAACCGACCGTCGCAGAGGCCTACCGCGGCCCATGCCTCCACTGAAGACGGAAGACCATTGCTGTGGCGTATGAGGTTTTCGATACGCCTGCGATACATCGAAGCCCCGGCATCAAGAACCGGCGGGCCCGCACGGGGACGGCCGGTCGGCGTCGGTGAGCCCAGGTCATGACAGGTTGTGCGGGCTCATCGGCCGGTGAGCGCGCGCGACGTCGCGCGGATGGTCCGTGCGAGTTCGTCCCGGCTGGTCGGCTGTCCCGCGTCCAGCCAGGAGAGGATCAGCTCGATGGTCAGCTTGGGGATCAGGCCGGCGATCCAGCGCCGCTGAGCGGCGTCCGGCAGGGCTTCGTGCAGGTGGTTCTCGGTGGCCTGGGCGGCGACGCGGTTCCGTTCCTCCATGTGTGCGGCGAACTCGGGTTCGCGCTGGGCGTGCCGGAACAGCAGGCGGAAGCCGTCGGGGTCGTCGCACGCCGCGTCCACCAGCGCGGGAACCGTCTCCTCACCGAAGGTGTCGGGGGCGCCGAGGCGCGCGCGGAGGCGCTCCTGGGTGTCATCGAGGACGGCCTGGTACAGGTCGGTCTTCGAGGCGAAATGCCGATAGATGATCGCCCGCGTCACACCCGCCTCGCGGGCGACGTCCTCCAGGCCGGTCTCGGCGAACCCCTGGCGGGCGAAGGCCGTGGCCGCGGCGCGGATCAGCTGGGCTCGCCGCTCGTTTCGCGGCAGCAGCCGTCTGCCGTGCGGAGCCTGTCCGGTTTCAGTCACATCGCCACCCTCGCATGCATGGCACCCCGCCATGTGTACACTCCGAAGTGTACACAGCCATGTATACACAAGGAGGCCGAGGTGGCCAACGAGATCACCCGGCGCAGGCCCAGGCTGCTGACGAATTCGTCCGTGCGGTGGAACATCGTGGCGCCACTGGTCGCCTACCTGGTCCTTGCCAGAAACGGCATGAGCACCGTGGACGCCCTGGCCGTCGCGGCGCTCTTCCCGGCAGCGGGCGGCGTGCTCGTCCTGGCGCGGGGCAGAAAGGTCGATCCGTTCGCCGTGCTGTCGCTGACGTCGATCGCCATCGGCCTGACCGCCGCGCTCGCCTTCCACGACGGACGGATCCTGCTGGTCAAGGAGTCCCTGACCACGGGCGCGCTGGGGATGGTCTTCCTCGGCTCGCTGCTCGCGTCCAAGCCGCTGATCTTCACGCTCAGGCGGCGCCTGTTCGTCGGTGACCGGCCCGACGCCCAGGCCGCCTACGACCGCACCTGGCAGTCGCCGTCCGTCCGGACCGAGGCCCGTCGAATCACCGCGATCTGGGGCATCGCACTGCTAGTGGAGGCCGCCGCGCGGGTAGGCCTGTCCTATGTGCTGCCCGCGACGGTCATGGTGACCATCTCGCCGCTGCTCGGCCTCACCCTCGCCCCTCTCGGGGTATGGACCCTACGACCGCGCGCAGGCCGCCCCACCGAACCCGGCCCACCCGACGCACTGTCTCCGACCCGCTGAGTGAGGAGCGAGTCCATGGAACACCTGCCCTTCCCGCCCGCCGACGACATCCTCGACATCGCGCCGCGCTACCGCGAACTGCAGGACGAGCAGCCGGTCACCCAGGTGCGCACCGTCGCAGGCGACCCCGCCTGGCTCGTCACCCGGCACGAGGATGTCACCGCCCTGTTCGGCGACGACCGCCTCGGCCGCTCCCACCCCACCCCCGAGCGCGCCGCACGGGTGTCGGCCTCGGTGATCCTAGGAGGCCCCGCCGGCGACCACGACACCGAACGTGACCGCCACCGCCAGTACCGGCGGCTGCTCACCCCCGCCTTCTCCGCCCGCCGGATGAACGCACTCCGCCCCCACGTCGGAGACCTGGTCGACCATCTGCTGGACGAACTGCCCGCCCCGCCCGCCGACTGGCACCAGGCGTTCTCCGTTCCCCTGCCGGTCATGGTGATCTGCGAACTCCTCGGCGTCCCCTATGAGGACCACCACCTCTTCCGCCACTGGGCGAACGAGCTGACCTCCCTCACCGATCCCGCCAAGGCCCAGGCCGCCCAGGACGACCTCATCGCCTACGTCCACGACCTCCTGCCCCACAAGAGGAACAACCCGGGCGAAGACGTCATCTCCGATCTGCTCGCCGGCCAGGACGACCACGGCCTCGTCGACGCCGACATCGCCCGTATGGCCGCCATGCTGCTGTTCGCCGGACACGAGACCACCGTCGTCCGCCTCGACCTCGGCCTTCTGATGCTCCTCACCCACCCCGAGCAGCTGGACGCCGTCCGCACAGACCCCGCCCTGGTCCCCAACGCCGTCGAGGAGATCCTGCGTCTGTCCAGCCTCAACGCGACCGGTGGCCTGCCGCGCTACGCCCACACCGACGTCTCCCTCGGTCAGACCACCATCCCCACCGGCGACGCCGTCATCCTCGCCCCGCAGGCCGCCAACCGGGACCCTCGCGTCTTCTCCGACCCCGGCGTCTTCGACATCACCCGCACCTCCAACCCGCACCTCACCTTCGGCCACGGCTCCCACTACTGCATCGGCGCCGGCCTCGCGCGCATCGAACTCCAGGAGGCCTTCACCCGCATCCCCACCCGGCTCCCGAAGCTCCAACTCGCCGTCCCGCGAGACGAACTGCACCTCCGCAACGACCGCCTCACCGGCGGCCTCGCCGCACTACCCGTCACCTGGTGAAGCCTTGCCCGGTGGCGAGTAGGCCTGGGTGATGTCCGGAGCACAGCACGACCGAGCCTTCGCCGTCGCGGACCACGGAGGGCCCGGGCACACCTGGCAGGTGGTTGCGTTCCCGTCCTGGCGCCTTGGGACGGGAACGCATCCGGCTCGGTGAGCATGCCGACCGGCTCAGCGCGCAGGGTCGCCAGCCGCGCCATCTCGGCATCGAGTTCGGCGATGTTCCTGCCGGAACTTCCCTCCGCGTGCCGCCACCGGGCCGGCCCCGGCTCGCCGTGGAACATGGCGGGCACCCACCTTGCCCCTGCTGACCAGGGCATTTAGGCTGGAGAACGTGACCGGCCCCGGGAGATGACCCGGCGGAGCGGCCGGACCTTCCTCATACGGGGCTTCACGTGTTCACCGCCGTCCGTCGGTCGATCGAGACTGGCGGAGAGGGAGGTACGACATGCGCAAGGTAGCCGACTGCAGGGATTTCCCGAGCGATATCGACTGCACGCTGACCATCTCCGGCGAGGAGAGCGAAGTGTTGCGGGCAGCCGTCGAGCACGCGGTGTCCGCGCACGGGCACACCGACAGTCCAGAGCTGCGGAAGCAGCTACGCGGAATGCTGAAGGACGAGGTGCCGCAGCACGCCTGAACCTCCTGCCCTGACGGCGCCTCCCGCGAGTATCAGACAGCTCCGGCCGGCATCACGGCCGGACGCCGAACGGGTTTGTGCCCACACCATGAAGAGGTGGCGGCGCAAGCGAGCGCGGTCCGTGGACAGCGCTCCCTTCGGCAATTGCTGAGCGTCACGCGGACGGCCGGTTGAGTTTGGCGGCCACGGCGTCGAGGACCCACTCCAAGCCGGTCGCGAAGGACGTCTCGGCGTCCACGTCCGTGCCGTCGTACACGGCCTTGGACAGCGCCGGAAAGCGGCCTGTGGCCAGCATTTTCGTCAGATGCGGGCCGGAGGCGCGCTGCCAGTCGCGCTTGGACAGGCCCGTGGCGCGCTCGGCCCGCAGGTTCGCGATCTCGCGCCGGATCGCGCCGGTGAAGTAGGCGCCGACGGTCTCCACGGCGCGCATGACGGTGTCGACGTCGGCGAGGCCGTCGAGGGCGGCCAGCGTGGCCTCGGTCACCGCGAAGCCGTTCGGGCCCAGGGTCGGGCGGCCGCCGAGCAGGTCGGCGAGCCATTCGTGACGGAGGGCGGCCCGCCTGGTGCGGTGGGCGAGGACGCGCAGCGCCTCCCGCCAGTCACCGGGAGGTTCCTCGGGGAGGATCTCGGCCTGGACCTCGTCCACCATGAGGTCGAACAGGTCCTCCTTGGAGGAGATGTATCCGTAGAGCCGCATCGGGCCGGCGTCCAGCCGGGCGGCGACCTTGCGCAGCGACACCGCCTCCAACCCGCCCTCATCGGCGAGCGCGATGGCGGCGGCGACGATCCGCTCACGGTCGAGCGGCACGGGGCGAGTCGGCGGCTCCGGCCGGTCCCACACAGTCATGGTCACCACCGTACTGTTGCGATACGCCGTCATGAACAAATACAGTGTATCGACATGAGACATCGCATCGCCGTAGTCGGGGGCGGCCCCGCCGGCCTCACCTTCGCCCGCGTCCTGCACCGCCATGATCACCCCGTCACCGTCCTCGAACGTGATCCCGGCCCTGACGCGCGTCCCCCGGGCGGCACGCTGGACCTGCACGAAGGGCTGGGCCAGCTCGCGCTGGACAAGGCGGGGCTGCTGGGGGAGTTCCAGTCGCTGTCCCGCATCGAGGGGCAGGCCATGCGCATCCTGGACACGGACGGGACCGTGGTGCGCGACTGGCGACCCCGTCCAGATGAGCAGGCCAACCCCGAGATCGACCGAGGGCAACTCCGTGACCTGCTACTCGGCCCCCTCGACGTTCAGTGGGGGCGGGGCGTGACGGAGGTGGCGCCGGGGACCCGGGACGGCGTGCTCGTCCGTTTCGCGGACGGGCGGCAGGAGACGTTCGACCTCGTGGTCGGCGCGGACGGCGCCTGGTCCCGGATCCGTCCGGCGGTCTCGTCGGTGACCCCGCACTACACCGGTGTCACCTCGGTCGAGACCTCCCTGGACGACGTCGACACCCGCCACCCCGACCTCGCCCGGTTGATCGGCGACGGTTCCGTGGCCGTGTACGGCGCGAACCGATCCATCGTCGCCCAGCGCAACAGCGGCGGCCACGTCAAGGTGTACGCCAAGTTCCGCGCGCCGCTGGACTGGCACACGAACCAGGACTCGGCCGACGTCGAGGCCGTGCTATCGAGGCTGCTGGGGCTGTTCGACGGCTGGGCCGCTCCCGTCCTCGACCTCCTGCGCCACGGCACCGCCTTCGTCCACCGCCCCTTCTACGTCCTGCCCGCGTCCCACGCCTGGCCCCACGTCCCCGGGGTGACGCTGCTGGGCGACGCCGCGCATCTGATGGCTCCCCTTGGGGCGGGCGCGAACCTCGCGATGCTGGACGGCGCCGAACTCGCCGAGGCCATCGCCGCCGGTCCTGACGATCTGGACGAGGCCGTCCGCGCCTTCGAGGAACAGATGCGGCCACGGGCCGGCAAGTGGGCGGAGATCACGATGGCCGGTCTGAACCGCCTCGTGAGTCCGGACCCCGCCGAAGCCATCGCAGTCTTCGACGAAGTCCAGCCATCCTGACCACCAAGCGCGAGAACACCAAACGCCCCGCCACGCCTCCACGGAACGGCGCAGCACTGCCGCGGTCCCTCCAACAGATCCACTACCCCCGCCACAGGCAGGTCGGGCACGCCACATATTGGTCGTGTGCGGACAAGATCAGCTCTGTTCTGGTCACGGTGGAGACTCGTGCTGGCGGTGAGGGTGGCCTCCGTCCGGGCAACTGGCGGAAGTCTGCTGGCTGGCGTCGATCGCGCGCTGGTAGCGCTTGGTCAGGTTGTGCAGCGCGTCGACGAGTTCCGGTGAGTCCACGATCGTGAAGTCCGCGTCCAGGAGCCCCAGGTAGAGGGCGAGCATCTCCGGATGGTCCGAGCCTGGCTCGAACGCGCACCGGTTCTCGTCCAGGGGCTCCACCTCCATGGGGATCGGCAGCCGATCCCGCACGTACGCCGCGGGCGCGTGCACGATCACCCGTGCCCGGTACCGCCAGGTCGCCTCGCCGACTCCGCGTGCCACCTGCGCCGCGATCTTCTGGTCGGGCGGTAGCGCACGGGGAGTGAAGCGCGGGCCTGCCGGCGTCCGGGGCTCGATCCGGTCGACACGGAAGGTGTGCCAGTCGTCCCGGTCCATGTCCCAGGCCATCAGGTACCAGCGCCGCCGGTCGTTCACGAGGCGGTACGGCTCGACCGAGCGCCGGCCGGCCGCGCCGGAATGCGTCCGATAGTCGAACCGGAGCCGCTCGTGGTCCCGGCAGGCACTCGCGATCACGGTCAGCACGTCCGGATCCACCTGCGGGCCACGCGACGGCACTGGCAGCGCGTACGACTGGAGGGCGCTGACCTGGTGGCGCAGTCGCGAGGGAAGCACCTGCTGCAGCTTCGCCAGCGCACGCACCGAGGTCTCCTCGATGCCCGCGATCGAGCCGTTCGCAGCGGTACGCAATCCGACGGCGACCGCCACTGCCTCCTCGTCGTCCAGCAGGAGCGGTGGCAGCGCATGGCCCGTTCCGAGCCGGTACCCGCCGGCCACACCCGGCCGCGCGTCGACCGGATAGCCCAGCTCGCGCAGCCGACCGATGTCAGGAACGATCCTTTCCTTGATTATTCCTAGGCTTCTTCACGTGAGCGAGAGAGCTTCCAGCTAAGCCCCCTTGGGAGCCGTTTCGGCCCCCGTCGACGAGGAGAAGCGCCACGAGCGACGGCATCCAGTCCTTCCGCATTGAGATCCCCCAAGCCGACGTCGACTACCTGCACGACCGACTCGTCCACGCTCGCTGGCCCGGCGAGTCGCCCGGCGTCGAATGGGCCCGCGGCGTGCCGCTGGCCTACCTGAAGGAACTCGCCGAGTACTGGCGCACGCAGTACGACTGGCGCGCTCAGGAGGCGCGACTCAACCGGTACCCGCAGTTCACGACCGAGATCGACGGCCAGCGCATCCACTTCCTGCACGTCAGATCCGACCGGCCCGACGCCAAACCGCTCCTCATCACCCACGGCTTCCCCAGCTCCGTCGCCGAGTTCCTGGACTTGATCGAGCCGCTGGTCAACCCGGCTGCGGGCCAGGCCTTCCATGTCGTCGCCCCGTCCCTGCCCGGGTACGCCTCTCGACCCCGCTTGGCGGGACGGGCTGGGCGATGGGGCGCACCGCTCGCGCCTGGGTCGAGCTGATGCGCCGGCTCGGCTACGAGCGGTACGGCGTGCACGGCGGCGACGTCGGCGCCGGTGTGTCCGGCCTGGTCGCCGGCCTCGACGCCGGGCGGGTCATCGGCGTCCACGTGGTGACCGATCCGCTGACCGCTGCGAGCGTCGCCACCTTCCTGCCCGGAATGGCGGACCGGCTGGACGAGGACGACCCGGTCGACAAGCTGATCCTGGACCGGATGGACGCGTTCGCCAAGGAAGGCTCCGGGTACCTGGCGATCCAGAACAGCCGGCCGCAGACCATCGGCTACGGCCTGGTCGACTCACCGCTGCTGCAGCTCGCCTGGATCGCCGAGAAGTTCCACGAGTGGACCGATCTGCCGATCGACCGCGACCAGCTCCTCACCACGGTCAGCCTGTACTGGTTCACCGGCTCCGGCGTCACCGCCGCGCACACCCTGTACGAGCAGGCGCATTCCTCGGACTGGGGCGCGCCGGCGGCCGTACCGCAGGCGTTCGCGGTCTTCGGAGCGGACGACACCGTGCGAAAGCTGGTCCCCGCACCGTCCGACGCACACTGGACCGAGTTCCAGCGCGGCAAGCACTTCCCGGCGATGGAGGCCCCGGCCCAGCTGGCCGCGGACCTGCAGGCGTTCTTCGGACCACTGAAGTGACCGACGTGCTGAGCCGGCGTCGCCTCAACCGGGCCACGCTGGCTCGCCAGCACCTGCTGGAACGCACGCCGACCCCGGCGATCGACGCGATCGAGCACCTGGGCGGGATGCAGTCCCAGGCGCCGCTCGCCCCGTACGTGGGACTGTGGACCCGGCTCCAGGACTTCGCGGCGGACGAGCTCGCGAAGCTGACCGAGCAGCGCCAGGTGGTACGGCTGCACCTGATCCGCAACACCGTGCATCTCGTCAGCGCGCGCGACTGTCTGGATTGGCGCCTGCTGTTCCATCCACTGCACGCCGCCCAGTTCAGCGGGCACTTTCGCCACGGGACCGAGGGAGTGGACCGGGACGCACTGCTCAGGCAGGCGAAGCGGCTGCTGGAGGAGCGGCCGCGCACTCGCGCCGAGCTGGGCAAACTGCTTGCGGAGCGCTGGCCGGACGCCGATCCGAACGCGCTGGCGTACGCGGCGACGCATCACATCCCGCTGTGCCAGGTGCCACCGCGGGGCGTCTGGGGCAAGAACGGCCCCGCGGCATGGGCGCCAGTGGAGAGCTGGCTCGGCGCGCCGCTGCGGTCGGTGCCGGTGGACGCGCTGGTACTGCGCTATCTCGGCGCGTTCGGCCCGGCGCAGGTCGCCGACATCCAGATGTGGTCCGGGCTGACCCGGCTACGCGAGGTGGTGGAGCGGCTGCCATTGCGGACGTTCCGCGGACAGGACGGGCAGACGCTGCACGACCTGCCCGAGGCACCCCGTCCTTCTGAGCACACGCCTGCCCCGCCACGGTTCCTGCCCGAGTACGACAACCTGCTGCTGTCACACAACGACCGCACCCGAGTGATCCTCGGCAACCGTCCGGTGCCGCTCCCGCCGGGCAACGGCGCGACCACCGGCACCTTCCTGGTCGACGGCATGTGGCAGGGCACCTGGCAGATCCAGAACCGATCACTGCGCATCCAGCCGTTCACCAAGCTCTGCCGAGAGGACCGCGACGCGCTGCTCACCGAGGCTGCACAGTTGTGCGCTTTCCTAGCCCTCCAAGCGACGCACGACATCGTCCTCGACGAGCCGTAGCTCGTTGATCGCTCCCTCGGCGGCCGTGGACCCCTCTGCCGTGCACGCACCAGAACGAAGACGGGCAAGCCGCCTCTTGTGCCCTTCGCTGCGATGGGGGAGAGGATGCGAAGAACATCGGGGAGCCAACGCCGGAGGGGCCCGACGAGGTCTCCCGCAAGGACGGCCGTCCGCCCGCTATTCGCCAACAACGGGGCGCCCCGACGGGAGGAACGACACGCTCGTTGGCGATAGCGAGTCGCAGAACGTGGACATAGCGCCAGCCGTCGCTCCGATACGCCGGAACCCGGGCGGCCCTGCAATGGTCCTGGCCCTTGCCTGATCGTGTTGCCTGCCCTCGGCAGGCGGTGCTGGGGCTGCGGTCGCGTGGTTTGAAAGGATCAGCTGATGCGAGGTGAACCGCTTTCGGCTGGGTGGCTGTCCCAGTGGCAATCGCAGGTTGGTGCTGCGCTTGAAACGCTGATGAGCACGTTCGAGGAGAGGTACGGCTATCCGCCAGGCGCCAACGAGATCAAGCCACCGGACGCTGATAGTCGGTCTGTGGTCGCGGAGCTTGCGCGAGAGCGCCTGACTCCTGCCGATCTGGTCACCTTCTACCGCTCCATCGGCGAGGTCGTCTTGACGGACGTCGGGAACGCGTACTTCTTCCACTCGGCCGGACTCGTGCTCGATCACCTGCGTTCCTACGAACCGGTGACGCTCAGTGGTGCCGATGACGCGAAGGGCGTGCTGATCGCTTCCGATGGCGCAGGTATCTGGTTCGCCGTTGATGCCGGAGGATCTGTCTACCGCTCCAGTGCGGCTTCCACCGGGAGTGAGTTCGACAAGGTGACCGACAGTCTGCGCGAGTTTCTCGACCTGGTCCGCCGTTCAGTCGTCCACTTCGTCGATACCGGTGAGCCTGGCCATCTTTAGGGCGCTGACACGCGACCTTCCCCGGGTTGATCACGCGGCCTTCGGGCGTGGGCGGCCCCAGCGTTGCCGGCGGGTACGGCAAGGTGTTGCCGTCGGCCACATCTGGGTGGTCCATAGGTGCGGGACGGGCGTTCAGGGGGCTTTCCTCGGGGCGAGGTCGGACCTGCGTTCGCGGACGGCTGCCACGGCCTTGGCGACCTGGGCGTCGAAAGCGTCGAGCTGCTCGGCTTCGGCGGCGCTCGCGACGAAGGCGCGTCGATCGCAGGCTGTGCCCGCGCGCCATATGCGCTCGATCGCGCGCGTCGCGGTGATGTCCTTCAGTGGGTCACCGGACACGAGGACCAGGTCCGCGCGTAGCCCCGGCGCGACACGTCCCCGGTCGGCGAGGCCGAACACTCGTGCTGGTTCGGCCGTGGCAGCGGCCAGGGCCTGCACCGGGTTGATGCCGCACCGGACAAGCAGTTCCAGCTCCCGGTGCAGACTTGCTCCGAACACCGTCCCCGGGTTCGGGGCGTCGGTGCCCGCCAGCAGAGTGACGCCTGCATCGGTCAGTCGCCGCACGTTGTCCTCGGCCCGCGAGTAGGGCGGCGTTCCCCGGCCACGCCGTCCCGAGGCGCTCGAGGTCAACCGGCGTGCCCAGGCGTCCCCGAGCGCCTCAGCGAGCCGCGGGTCCCCTGCCACCGCGGCGCCACCCGGTTCACCGAGGGTGTTCTCGATGGTGGCCAGCGTCGGACCGACCGCGATTCCGGCCTCGGCCATGCGGTCTACCAGGGCCTTGTCCAGCCCGGCGTCCGCGGGGACGTGGGCCACCACGTCGACACCGGCGGACACGACCTCCTCGACACCGGCCGTCGAGCTCACGTGAGCGACGACGACCAGGCCGCGGGCGTGCGCGGCAGTGACCAGTGCCTTGATGGTCTCGGAGTCCAGCGACGGCCATAGGCCCCCGGTTCCGGAGATGATCTTCAGATGGTCCGAGCCCTCCGCGATCCGTTCCGCGACGAACCGCTCGGCCTGGTCGGCGGCGGTCAACGTCGGGAACGGGGCGTACATCATCGACGGATGCCCACCGGGCGCGGTGGCGCCGACACCCGAGGACCGCACATCGGCCACGTCCGGACGGGAGCCGGCCTGCTCCCTGGCCCCCGCCATCAGGTCGGGTCTGCTGAACATGTCGAGAACGGTGGTGACGCCGAAGTTCAACGATTGCGCGAGGGCGCCGGGAACGAGGTGCACGTGCGCGTCGATCAGGCCGGGAAGCACGGTCCCGCCCGCCGCGTCGATCACTTCGTCGCCTTCCTGGGCGGCCGGGGTGGCCGAGCACTGGGTGATCAGTCCGTCAGCGAACCGGACCGAGGTCCAATCCTGCGACTTCGTCCCGTCGAACACCTTCGCGTTCACGATCGTCGTTGCCGTGGCCGCGACGTCCTCTCCTGACACATGCACCGGTTCCATCATTGACCCCTTCACGCTGGCTGCTGACGTCGACTCGCACGCTCTACTCCAGCCGGTCTCACCAGGGCCGATCAACGGCCAACCCATACGTGGAACAATCACCAAAGGGAATCGATCGAGGTGAGGAAGGTGGTGGTGATGGAGGTCCGGCAGCTGCGCTATTTCGTCGCCGCCGCCGAGCACGAACACTTCGGCCGGGCCGCGGAGGCCCTGCACATCGTTCAACCCGCGGTGAGCAAGCAGGTCGCGCGGCTGGAACGCGAACTCGGACTGACCTTGTTCGACCGGTCCCACCGTCGGGCCCGGCTCACCCCGGACGGCCAGGCATTCCTTGTCCACGCACGCCGCGCGCTACGCGGCATCGACCGCGCCGCCGCTGCCGCCGCCGACATCGCCGCTGGCAGCACCGGGTTGCTGCGCATCGGCAGCAACCTCGTCTTCAACCCTCGTATCGAAGCCGCTCTCACCGCCGTCCGCGACGCCCACCCCGGCATCACACTCCAGGTGACGAGCTCCGCCTCAACGACCGGCCAGCTCGCCGCCCTCGCCGCGAACGACCTCGATGCCGCGTTCGTGACGGCGCCACCGGACACCCCGGGCGTGCGGGTTCATCACCTCTGGGACGAGCCGCTGCTCGTGGTCGTCCCCACCGCATACGCCAGCACCGCCGGCAACATCGCCGCGCTCGCTGAGCTTCCCCTGGCCCGATCCGCCCGCGCAGACAACCCCTGCGTCCACGACCTGATCACGGCCGCCTGCCAAGCGGCCGGGTTCGCCCCTCGCATGGGACCGACTCTGACCCGAGTCCAAGACCTCCTTGCCGGACCCGTTGCCTCCGGAGAGTGCTGGACCCTGCTCCCCGCCGGCGTCGTCCCGCAGGACTCCACGGCCGTCGCCCTCGTCCAGCCCGATCCGCCGATCCGCGTCCCCGCCGCACTCGCACTGTCCGACGCCGCACCGCGCGCCTCCGCGCTGAGCCTGCTGGCCGCTGCACAAACCAGCACAGCGAGCACGCTCTCCGCCAGACTGGTGTGAGGCATGGGACGAACGAACGGTCGTTGATCTCCAACTGGCGGTCGTGGTCGCCAGCAGTCAGTCGCCCCGGCGAGGACGGTCCCGCCCAGACTGTTGGACACCCCGACTTTCACCTGGTTCTTCGACACTCCATGGGCCGGCCCCCTGCTGTCTCGATGCCCACCCTGGCGATGCGTCCGGCACCGTTGAACAAGGCCAAAGCTGCCAGGGCGGTCAAAACAGCGGCGAGCGGGAGCGCTCCGGAGCCGTGCGTGCTGAGCAGCCAGCCACCGAGACCGGCCCCCAGCGAAGCTCCGACGTAGACCGCGCTACTGCTGAGTGCCAGGGCTTGGGGCCCGGCGTCTGGTCCGGCCAACGTCAGGACGCGGGCCTGTATGGGCGGGGGAACCGCCCAGGCGGCGGCCGACCAGGCCAGCAGGAGGGCGACGATGAGGGGAAGGTACGCCGGCCGCAGCGACCAGCACAACGCGAGTCCGATCATGGCTGCGGTGAAGACCACCGCGGCGACAGTGAACGCCCGTCCTGGGCCGAACCGGTCGACAAGCCAACCGCTGAGGCGTGCTCCCGCGATGCCCGCGGCACCGGTCAACGCCAGTAGCCCGCCCAGCATGGCCGGCGTCACGTCGGCCGCGTCGTGGAGGAAGGCCGCGAGATAGGTCTGAAACAACAGATTGCCCAGCACGGCGACGACCGCCGCGAGTAGAACGCCGAGCACGGCTGGGCGCGCCAAGGGACTGAGCCGTTCGGCCAGGCCGGCGGCCGGCGAGGGCGGAACGTCCGGCACAGCGAGTCCGACGCAGACCAACGCGGTCAGACCGAGAAGGCCGCCGAGCACGAAAGTGGCGTGCCATCCGAACGCCGCGCCGATCCAGGTGCCCAGCGGGACTCCGATGACAACGGCGCCGGTCAGGCCGGTCATCACGGTGGCCAGGTGCCGGCCTTGCCGCTCGGGCGGGGAATGCGCGGCCGTGACCGCGAACACGGTGGGCAGGGTGACCGCCGCCGCGAGTGCGGCCAGGATCCGCAGTGCCATCAACGCGGCGTACGACCCGGCGAGTGGAACGGCGAAGTTGGCGGCACAGAACAGCAGCAGGCCACCGATGAGCAGACGTTTCCGAGGCCATGAAGCGGTGAAGACGGCGGCCAGTGGCCCGATCACCGCGCACATCACCGAGAAGACGCTCACCAGCTGACCGGCCGCCGCCTCGCTGACCTGCAGCTCACGCGCGATTGACGGCAGCACCCCCACGATGACGAAGTCGTCCGTCTGCAGGGCGAGGGCGGTGAGGGCGAGCGCGACAAGCCAGGGCTGGACGAAAGATCGGCGGCGTGTGGCATCCATAGGGCGTTAACGTAACATACGTTTCCCTAACTCGGATCGCTCGCACTGGGGCGCGCATTCGAAGCGAAGTGGGCCAGTCGTTGAGGACGGTGATCTGGCAGTGGACGGCGAGTTCGTCGAACCGGGTTGCTGTCGCACGGTGGCGCCTGGGCCTGCTGATTCCGCACTCCACGGCGTGACGCTTCCGGTGGTCGTCCGCGCCGAACGCGGAGGCCGTCCGTCCCGGCTGGTCACCGCTAGGGTGGCCACGAGGTCTCCGGTATTCAGGTTCTTCTTGGTGGATGAACCCGCTCTACCGGAGACTTCACCACTTTCCGACAGCGGCACCCCCGCGCACCAGACCTCGAGACACGTCCCAGGAGCGCCGCAGTGGCCAGACCCCGCAACCCGCAGCGCCGCACCGAAATCCTCGACGCGGTCCTGGACCACCTTGCCCAAACCGGAATGCCCGGACTCTCCTTCCGGCCGATCGCGCAGGCGTTGGGGCACAGCACGCGCGTGCTCACCCATCACTTCGCCGACAAGGACGCCCTGCTGGCCGCCTTGCTGACACGCTTGGACGAGATCCAGCACGAGCAACTCGACGCCACGGAAGGCTGGGACGACACCGATCGAGGCATCGGGTCGATCATCCGCGACTCCTGGCACCGCCACATCGAGCCCGCCAACCTCGCGTACACCCGCCTGATCCATGAGATCGAGGGACTGGCGGCGGCCGGGCGCCTCGGTGACCGGGTGCCCACATTCCTCACCGAGCGGGCCGAATTCGTCGCCAGGGCATTGGCCGCTCGCGGGCTCGGCCCCCACGACGCCCTGATCAAGGCGACCTACCTCAACAGCGCCTACGCCGGCCTGCAGACCGACCTGCTGATCACCGGCGACCACGCGCGCGTTGAAGCCGCCCTCGAAGACCTTTGCCTGCTCGCCGACTCCTGGACGGCAACCGGATCAACCGGGTAGCGGTCTCACGGGCGCCTCTTCACACGGCCGAGACGGCGGCCTGCACTTCGCTGAGGGTTTGCCGGGCGATGTCGCCGAAGTCATCGGTGTTGCCCAGGTCGCTCCACCGCTCGTAGGCCGCCTTCAGGGCCAGGGTGCCCAGTTGTGCGCTCACCCCGGCGAGGAGGGCGGGTGTGCCGCGACGCTCCACGGCCGTCGTCAGCGCAGCGGTGAGATTCATGGTCTTCAGGGCTTCACGTTCCCTGAGATCGGGGTGGGCGTCGATCAGCGCTCGTCTGCGGACGGTGAACGCGCGGCGATCGGGTGTGAAGACGTCCCGTCCGAGCGCGTCGAAGCCGGACGCCATCGCTTCGAGCGGGGTGGCTCCGGTGGGCGCCGAGGTGATCGCCGTGACGAGCGGCTCGACCAGCGCGTCCTCGCCGAAGAGCACTTCTCGCTTGTCCTGGAAGTGCCGGAAGAAGGTGCTCTTGGCGAGCCCGGCGCGCTTCGCGATGTCGAGCACGGTCGTGTTCTCGTACCCGCGCTCCGCGAACAGTTCGAGGGCGGCGTCGGCGAGTCGTTGCGATGCGTTGGGTTCCCAGCGGGCCATGAGGACAGCTTACGGGACTTGGTCCCATCATCATGTACGGTGATGAGACCAAGTCCCATCACTCTTCGTGGAGGCACGCCATGAGCCGAGCCGTTGTACACGAGACGTTCGGCGGTCCCGAGGTACTGGAGCTGCGCGAGGTCCCGGAACCGCACGCGAAGGCGGGCGAGCTCCGCGTCCGGGTGACCACCGTCGGCCTCAATCCCATGGACTGGATCCTCACCTCGATGCCCGCGGTGGCGGAGCGGTTCGGCATCGCCCTTCCGTCCGGCTTCGGCACCGACTTCGCCGGCGTCGTGGACGAGGTCGGTGAGGGCGTCTCCGGCTTCGCCGTGGGCGACCGCGTCCACGGTGGCGCGGTGGGCCGGGCCGCCGCCGACTTCGCGGTGGTCGATCCCGCGACGGACTCGATCCTGCACACGCCGGACGGGATCGGCGACGAGGTCGCGGGCACGCTCTCGGTGGCGGGACTGACCGCCTCGGCGGCGCTCGCGGCGATCGGCGTGAACGCCGCCGACACCGTCCTGATCGGGGGAGCCGCCGGGGGCGTCGGCGTGCTCGCCGTCCAGCTCGCCAGGCTGGCCGGCGCGCGGGTGATCGGAACCGCGGCCGAAGGAACCTTCGACTTCCTCCGGCGGCTCGGGGCCGAGCCGGTCACCTACGGTCCCGGCCTGGCGAACCGGGTGCGCGTGATTGCCCCCGACGGTGTGAGTGCGGCGACCGACCTTTTCGGCACTGAGACGGCCGAGACGGCGCTCGCGCTCGGCGTCCCCGCGGAGAGGATCTCCACGATCGCGGCCGGCCCCAACCCGCCCGACGGCGTGCGCTCGGCCGGGGGCTTCAACGCGCGGCCCGAGGACCTGAAGCGGATCGCCGACGCCATCGTCACCGGCGAGATCACCGTGCCGATCGCCGGCACCTTCCCCATCGAGCGGATCCAGGACGCCGTCCGGCTGCAAGCAGAACGCCACGTCCACGGAAAGATCGTGGTCAACCTCTGAAGCGCTACCGCGCGGGACTGGAGTCGGAAGTCGGCTTCGCCCCGGTCCGCAGCGAAGCCCCGACGGCCGACGGATTCAGCCAGGACGCGCGAGTCGGCCAATGGTCGGATGCCTGAGCTGGCGGGCGCGTGTCGGCGAGCACCTCACGGAACCCTGGCACCGTGCACAAGGGGCGCCTTCGTGCTCTGATCCCGCAGGGCGGGTTGAGGTCACAGCAACCGGTCGACCAGTCCGTCCACGTAGTCGGGGGTGAGCGGGCCCACGCCGAGCAGGACGCGGATGTACATCGGGGCCAGCACGTGGTCCAGGAAGTCGAGCGCGTCGGGTGCGTCCTCGCCGCGTTCGCGGGCGCGATCGAACACGGACTGCAGTTGCCGGGTGCGTTTGGCGAGGAGGTCGTCACGCGCCTGCAGCCCCTGCGGGCCACTGTTGGACAGGGCGACGGCCATGTGCAGGACCACCGGGCCGTCGGGTCCGGTGATCTCGCGGGCCACGTTGGCCGCGTACGTGTGCAGGTCGTCCGCCAGGCTCCCGGTGTCGGGCATCGGCGACTGCGTGTTGAGGCGGGTGAACGCCACGTCGGTGAGCAGGGTCTCCAGATTGCCCCACCGGCGGTAGACGCTGCTGTCGGCCACGCCCGCGCGGGTCGCGATATCGCCGACGGTGAAGTTGCCGTAGCCGCGCTCGCTGATCAGCTCGGTGACGGCCTGGTGCACCGCCGCGCCGACGCGGGCGGCGCGCCCGCCGGGCCGCCGGGCTCGCTGTCCCTCGTCCATGCCCCCACCTTAACGCAGTTGCGACTTGCGTTTGCGGGCGAACCTCTCTACAGTCCACTAACGCAGTCATCCACTGCGTTAGTGCGTCAGAGGCTGCCTGCGACGGCCCTCGAGAGGCAGGACTTCGATTGAGAGGAATCCCCATGGCTGCATCACCGGCGTCCGTAGGCGGTCGACCGAACCGGGCCGTGCTGCTCGCGGTGACCTGTCTGGGCCAGTTCATGGTGCTGCTCGACAACACGATCGTTGGAGCGGCGCTGCCCGACATGCAGCACCGGCTGCACACTCAGCTGACCGGCCTGCAGTGGATCGTCGACGCGTACGTGCTGCTGGTCGCGATGCTGCTGCTGTCCGGCGGCGTTTTCGCCGACCGGTTCGGCCGCAAGCGCGTGTACCTGGCCGGTGGGGTGGTGTTCACGGCCGCATCGGTGCTGTGCAGCCTCGCGCCCTCGGTCGGATGGCTGATCGTCGGACGCGTGCTCCAGGGCATCGGGGCCGCGGCGCTGAGCCCCGCATCGCTGGCCCTGCTGGTCGCCGCCTATCCCGTCCCGCAAGAACGCGTCAAGGCGATCGGGCTGTGGGCCGGATTCAGCGGAATCGGCCTGGCCGCAGGGCCCGTGGCCGGCGGCGTGCTGACAGAAGCCTTCGGCTGGCCCGCCATCTTCCTGGTCAATCTGCCCATCGGCGTGATCCTGCTCCTGGTCGGCCTGCGCCACCTGGACGAGTCCCGCAACCCGAGCGCCCCTGCGATCGACATCCCGGGGACGGTGCTGTCCGTTCTCATGGTGGGGGCACTGACCTATGGGCTGATCGAGGGCGGCGTCCGTGGCTGGACCTCACCGGTCATCCTGGGGAGCTTCGCCGCCACGGCGATCCTCCTCGCCGCCTTCGTCACCGTCGAAGCGCGACGCCCCGCGCCGATGCTGCCGCTGCGGCTGTTCCGGCAGCGGCTGTTCACCGTGTCCAACACCGCCATGGTCGCGGTGGGGTTCGCGCTCATGGGCTCGACGTTCTTCTTCTCCCAGTTCTTCGTGTACGTCCAGGGCAGCTCGATCCTGCGCGCCGGCCTGCAGACCCTCCCCACCTCCCTCGCCATGGTGATCGTCAGCCCGTTCGCGGGCCGGCTCGCCGTCCGGTACGGCTTCCGGATCGTGGTCACCACCGGCCTGGCCCTGGCCGGAGGAGGGCTGCTGGCGCTGGGAATGGTGCACGCCGACACCGGCTACGGGAACGTGTGGTGGCGGCTCGGAGTGGTCGGCATCGGCTTCGCCCTGACCATGTCCCCACTCACGGGCGCCGCCATCCAGGCGGTCAGCCCGCAGGAAGGCGGCCTCGCCTCCGGCATCAGCAGCACCACCCGGCAGATCGGCGCGGTGCTCGGCGTGGCGCTGCTCGGAGCCGTCGTCCACGTCCGGCAGTCCGACGGCGCCTCCTTCGAGGCCGGCCTCAACAGCGCCTTCGTCACGGCCGGCGCCATCACCTTGGCCACCGCCGCGCTCACCGGCCTGTGGTTGACCAGGTCCAAGTCCGTCGAAGGCTCGGCGGTGCCGCGACGTCCCGCCGATCCGGACGAGGCCACCACCTCGAACGAGGTGCCCGCGAACAGCTGTTGACGGCGATACCGAACACGCCCCCGCCGTCCGACACCTCTGAATTCCATGGAGGGACACATGCCCCGCACATTCCTCACCACCAGCGAGAGCACCGGCCTCGGCCGCGCCCTGCTCGCCGTCGTGGACGCCGAGAAGCCGCCGACCCACCTCATCCTCGGCAGCGACGCCCTCAGCCTCGTCGCCGACGCCCGCTCCACCTTCGAGGGGGGCAGCCCTGGTAAGGCCCGGTGATTGAGTGGTCTGTGTTCTCTGCCGGTTGTCACTGTCTGTGGTGGTCGCCGGGTGCGTAGCGGCTCCAAGGGGTTCCGGCGGCGGTGGCGGTGCGGGCTCCTGACGAAACTCCCTGACCAGCGCGATGAGGTCGGCTGATGAGGTCAATTCCACGCTACGGGAGCTCGTTTTCCACGTTCGACACCTGCGGACGGCCTCGCGCGACTCCACTCAACACGGGGTGTATCAGAGCCTCCACCAATCCCGGCGCGGTTCAAAGAGTACAGGTCGTCATGCCAGGCTCGCGGTGTCTTGGGACGGGTCGGGGATCGGTGGTCAGGCCGGTGGGGTGCTGCTGACCGAGACGCTCCGTGTGACCGGGCATGACCGGGCGCTTTCGGAAGGGCTCGGGCGGTGGCGCAAGCCGCGGGCGGTCCATGATCCGGGCAAGGTCGTCGCGGACCTGGCGCTGATGCTGGCGTTCTGCGGGGACTGCCTGGCCGATATCGCGATCCTGCGTGCCGAGCCGGAGTGGCGGCCCCGACCTGGAAGCGCACCTTCGGGTTCCACCCGATGACCGCGTTCATCGACCACGGCCCCGGCGGGACCGGGGAGGCCGTCGCCCTGCTACTGAGGCCGGGAACGCCGGGTCCAACACCGCCGCCGACCACATCACCGCCGGGCGTCTGGCCTTGCAGCAGATTCCCGACCACCTGCACAAACATGTCCTGATCCGGACCGATGCGGGCGGCGGCACACGCGGTTTCGTCGACTGGGTGACCCGTCGACGGCTGAAGTGCTCGATCGGGTTCAACCTGACCGACGACCTCTGCGCCGCGATCCTCGCGCTGCCCGAGCGGGTGTGGGAGTGCGCCTACGAGGCCCTCGGTGGCGGCCTCTACACCGTGGCCGGCGCCGTCCGGAAGGGCTCCTGGAAGCTGGGCAGCCAGTGGCAGGGCCAGGCCGGCGAGGCATTCGACGAGTACCTGTTCCGCTGGAGCATGGGCATCGGCGGACTCGGTGACGCCGCGATCGAGGCCGTCGGCCTCGGCCCGGAGGATCCGCCGGCGGACGTGGGCGCGGGCATCTACACCGCGTACAAGATCTACAAGATCGTCCAGAAGATCGTGAACGGCATCCGGATCATCGTGAAGATCTACGACGGCATCCAGAAGGCCATCGACGGCATTCACAAGGGAATCCGGGCGATCATGGACGCCATCAACTCGCCGATGCCCACCCTCGGCAGTCTGGTGGGCGACGTGGAGCAGCGCGGCTTCGAGTTCGAGAAGAGCGGTGGCTGGTCCTCGACCCTGGGCGCCGCCCGCATCGGTATGATCCCGGCGACCTGAGAACTCGGAGCACGGACATGTCTTACTACAGCTACGAAGGCTTCCAGACCGACGAGCAGCCGGACCCGGAAGCCGAGGAGCGCGCCGCCAAGGCGGGCCGGCTCGCCGAGGAGTTCCCGGGCAACCAGAGCGACCGGCAGCGGGACATCGCCGGCCGGATCTGCGAGCAGCTCATGGCCGGCTCGGACATCGACGACCTCAGCCGGACGGCCACCGAGGACGCGAGGCGCCGCAAGGAGCAGCGAGAGGACAGCTACCGGTGATCCAGCAGCTGACCGAGTTCACGGTCACCCTCGACTACGGCCGGTCCCACACCACCTTCCTCGTCCACGTGGACGGGCAGCAGGAGCCGGTGGTTCGGGTACACAAGGACGCGGCGTACGACCACAGCCCGCCGTACCAGGTGTTCGCCGGCCCCGGGCTCGGTCAGCTGGTGGGCTACGTCAACGACTTCTCGGCGATCGCCCCCGACCGCCGGGTGATCGGCCGGGTGGAGCACAAGAACCGCTCCTGGCGCCCGGACGAGTGGACGGTCACCCAGGAGGGCTTCGGCACCCTGAACGGCGAGCCGGTCGGCGCGACCAACAAGGCCCGCCGGGCGCTGCCGGTGCTCGACTGGGGCGTGGTGGACGCCGCGCTCTCCTTCAAGATGCACTGGCACTCCGCGCAGTCCCAGGGTTTCGAGCTCGCCCGCCACGCCGGCGTGCGCGCCACCTACACGGTCAAGATCCACGACCCCCGTCTGGACCGCCTGCTGGTGCTGGCCGCCTTGGTGCACTTCAACCGCTTCGGCACCTCGGACCTGCGCCAGAGCGTGGTCGACGTCACCGCCAACCCCTTCAAGGCGTAAGGCCCCGCGCGGTTACCGGTTACCGCAACGGCCCGTCGCCGGGCTCCTCCTGTCCCAGGGGGACGGCCCTGGTAAGGCCCGGTGATTGAGTGGTCTGTGTTCTCTGCCGGTTGTCACTGTCTGTGGTGGTCGCCGGGTGCGTAGCGGCTCCAAGGGGTTCCGGCGGCGGTGGCGGTGCGGCTGGCCTGCTGGTCGGTGTAGCCGAGCATGCGGGCGATGACCGGGGCTGGGGCCTGGAGGACGAGGTAATGCAGGGCAGAGGTTCGTCCGCTGATGGTGTTGATGCCCTGGTTGCGAAAGCGGCGGCTGATGGTGTCGCTGGTCATGGGCTGGCCGCCGCGGCGGCCGGGAAAGAGCCAGCGGGTGCCGGGGTTGGTCGCGGTGGTGAGGTTGAGCCGCTGGTCGAGGTAGTCCAGCAGGAGCGTGGCGAAGGGCTCGGGGACGGGGCTGGGCGGGTCGCCGAGCCGGAGGGCGACTTCGGATCCGTTGCGGATGACGTCGTCGATGGTGAGCCGCAGGATCCGGGTGACGGGTTGGGCATCGAGGAGCACGATCACCGCGGCGACCCTGGTGAGCAGCGGGATCTGGTCGTCGGTGAGGAAGCGGCGTAGGAGTTGAAGGCGTCGCTGCTGGCTGAGCGGGGCGGGGTTGGCGGTGGGCTGGTGAGGGATCGTGATGGCGGGCAGCGCCTTGTCGTTCATGGCCCAGCGCAGGAACTGGTGGGTGTTGCGGCGGCGGGTGTAGCCGTCGGCATACCAGGCGTCGATGTCGGCCTGGCGGCAGTCGGCGAGTCACTCGGTCACCCTCCGCCGCTTACATCTGATGAAGGAACTCTTCATCAGATGTAAGCGGGCCCGCCACTGCCAGGTCAGAACAGGTATGAGTCACCCGAGCAGCCAGCCAGTAGGCTCCAAGACATCGCCACACGTTCCGGCTGCATAGCCGTGACCAGCAACTCCGCCGTCGCAGGCACGCTGATCCGAGTTTCCTCAAATGAAATAGCGGCCACTTCCGGAATACGCCAGAAAGGGACCACGGTCTGACGGCCGGTCGCTAGGGTGATCGGCGTCGGGTTGGCGGTGGTCCTGGGGGTTGCGGGTGACCTTGTTCGATCGGACCGCGTTTCCGCGTCACGTCGCGACTCGGCCACGACCAACCCGGCCACCGCGACAGGAGGCCACGGCGAACAGCGTGATGATGAACGGTGACGCGATGGCCGCTTCGATTCGCGCGGAGGTCATCCACCTGACCACGGCCCAGCTCCCGGATGCGAGCCACGGCCGCGCGTGGCGTCCCGCTGCGCGGTCGGGCTGGTGGTGACGTTGGAGGCGCCGTCGATGCGGAAGCACACTGCCGACGACAACGGCATCGGCGAACTCCTGGAGGCGTCCTTCCTCGGAGACTCGACGGTCTACCGGGTGCTGGAGCGGGCTCGGGACGCGGCCAGATGAGCTTTGGCAATTTCGCGCGCAAGGTGCGCGATCCGGCCCTGCCGTACGGGCGGCGAGTATCAGCGCTGCGCTCCTGCGTGCAGCTGTACCGACCTCTCGGCTTCGAGGCGACCTTGAGTTTCCTGGAGGCCAGGGCCGGAGCGTTCAGCACCGACGAGGCCGCTCTGCTTCGCGCACTGGCCGCATTGGAGGTCAGCCGTTCGGCCTGGAACGCTGAGAAGCAGGCCTACGCGGCCAATCGTCGCCAGGCCAAGCGGCGGGGTGAACGAAGCCCTCACCCCAACGGCACCAACCCCTACGTTCCGGCGCATTGGTACGGTGCCCGCCAGGAGGCGGCACTGCACGCCGTGCGTTTCTGGCACCGGAGTCGACTCGCGAACCTGATCCGCGAAGACGACCCGGCGTCGCTGGAGCTGGGACGATGCGTACAGGTGTGCCTTGATTTCGACGGCGACATCACTCCCGACCAGCGTCAATCGCTGGCCCGGTGCCTCAGCGAGTTCATCACACGCCTCCAGCCCGCATTGTGGCATGACAACCAAGCGGACTACTTCCGTGTCCGCGACCTGTTGACCGTGGCCCGGCACATGGAGGCTGCCACCTCACCACGCCCAGCAGGCCACCGGCTGACCCATCTCACCCCAGGTGGCCGCGCTACGGGGGGAACCTCAATGCGATCTAAGCGGCGGGCACCTTGAGTTCGGTATCGCTCGGTGGTTCTCGCATGGAGAGCCAGATCGCGGGCCAGGTGCGCGCGGCGCAGACCATGCGCGCGCAGGTATCGCAGGTCCGCGGTGGTGTCGTACATGAGCTGGACGTGGAAATAGTTCACATGCTCCAGCACAGCGAACAGAGCGAACCCCAGACCCGGCCAGCTACCGGCCCCAGGCTCGGCCACCGCTGCCCAGCCAATGAGCAGCAGCCCGGCGACGAGCACAGCGACGTTTCCCACGCGGGCCAGCGCCAAGGCTCCAGCACCGCGCAGACACGAGCCCGGTGCTGCGATCTGCCGAACCTTGGCCGTCCAGTACCAGGCCCCTTCAAGGAGCAGCAGCACGAACAACGCGAACCCGACGACGTTCGCCATGGTCAACGGCAGACCGATCACTCCGAACCACACCACCGCCTGCAGGGGTACGTTCAACAGCTCCAGCCACGCCAACGAGCGCAACCGCCGCTGTATCCACAACCGAGAGCGATGATCCACCCGACGACTATGCCAGTCCGACGGCGACGAGCCGGTACCTCAGGGCGACTCCCTCGGCGTCATCGCGGCCACGACCGGCATCCCGAAGACCTCGCTGCACCGCTACCTCCGCACCTGCTCACCGCGTACAGGTCAGGCGTCATCGCGCTGCCGCTTGGCCGAATGTACGACGTTGCCGACTGCTGGGACGAAGACTGCGGCCCCTCCATCGAGGAGCTGAAAGCCACCGTGTATGCCCGCTGCACCCAACAGCTGAACAGCGGTGGCTCCCACAGCGCATAGTGCAGAGGACTTTGGACATCTGTGCACGCGGCTTCGGAAATTGACACCCCTCGCGCGCCGCCGGACGGGCCTACGAGTGTCGGAGATACATGTTGCAAAGTCGGGGTGTCCAATAATCCCGGCGGAAGCGATTTCTCTACACGCGCCAGGTGTGACACCGCCCCCGGACGACCTCGAGCCCTCCGCCGTGATCCGGCAGGCCGCCGACGAGCCCCTGGACGCCGAACCCGCGGCTCGACGGGCAGACGTCCGGCGTCGGTCAGTCGGACATCATCTTGCTCAGCCAGGTGATCGAGAGCGGGTAGCGGTACTCGATGCCGAAGTGGCCGGCGTCGAACAGCTCGAAGTGGACGCGGTCGTCCGGCACCCCGGCGGCGGCCACCTCCCGCCGGAACGCCATGGCCCCGGAGTCCAGGAAGAACTCGTCGCGGGTCCCGGAGTCGATCCACAGGGCGCGCATCGAGCGCAGCGCCTCGGCGTGCTCCGGCTGCGCCGCCATGAGCACCGGGTCCCAGGCGAGCCAGCGCTCCCAGACCTCGGGGACGAGCGCGCCGATGTCGTCGAACGGCATGCGGACGGTGCCGTCCGGGTCGGCGGAGTACGCGGCGGCGTAGGCGTAGATCTCGATGAGATCCACGTCGCTGGACTTGGTGCCGGGCACGCGGCTCCGGAAGTCGGCGAAGAACTTCTCCCACGAGCCGTCGTACTCGTTGCGCAGCAGCCGGAACACCTGGGGGAGCCCCGACCGGTAGCAGGTCTCGAAGAGCGCGTCACCGGCGTGGGTGGCCAGCGCGCCGAACACGTCCGGCCGGAGCATCGGCGTGACCATGGCGGCGAACCCGCCGGTGGACTTGCCCGCGATCGCGCGGTGGTCGCGGTCGGGGATCGTGCGGTAGTTGGCGTCGATCCACGGCACCACCTCGTCGCAGAGGTAGGTGTGGTAGCGGCCGGTGGCGGGGGAGTCCAGGTGCTGGCTGCCGCCGAGCGAGGTCCAGGCGTCGAAGTAGACGACGATGGCCGGGGGAGTGCCGTCGGCGGCGAAGGCCGCGTCGACCATCTCGGGGTAGGCCTGCCGGAACGGGGGGCGGTTGAACACCATCCCGACGTGGCCGGTGTACCCGGGGAGCCAGTAGACGACCGGGTAGCGGCGCTGGGGCTCGGCGTCGTAGCCGGGCGGAAGGTAGACGTGCAGTGGCCGCTCGTGCGGGTCACCGAGAGGGTTGCCCCGCAGCACCTTGCTGTCGAACGTCGGATGCTCGAACCGGCCTGCGAGATCGGCTGACCACGGCAACATCGGCTTCCTCCATGTGTTCATGCGTCGGAAATCTTCAGAGGGGACGGAGCGCCGGGGACCGGACCGGTGCCCCGGGGCGGCCGGGCCCGGCCTTCACGCGCCGTCCTGCCCGGTGTTCACGGGCTGTCGGGGATCGGCGGCCGTCCGGCGTCCGGGCCCAGCGGCCGCTCGAGGACGGTGCGCAGCACGATCGTGGTTCTCGTGCCGGCCACGCTCGGGATCGCGCGGATGCGGTCGAGCGCCTCGGCGAGCGTTTCGGTGCCGGAGGTGCGAACCTTCACCCATTGACATGCTCCCCGTCCTGATGGAGGGGGATTTTCGTCCGTGCGGCATGTCCCGTGTGGGTCATGCAGCACCACGTTGGCTTCCTGCTTCGTGGCCGTGTGCCAGCGTGGACGCTGGTCTTACCTCGGCTCCACAGGCGTTTATCCTGTCCGCCTGTCCGGCGGCCAGTACGTTCTTTTCTGCGTTGTGGTCACGGTCATGGCACACCCCGCAGGCCGGGCAGGTCCATTCCCGGATGTGGAGGGGCTTGGGGCCGTCCTTGATCCCGCACGCCGAGCAGACCTGGGACGTCGGCTCGAAACGCCCGATCCTGGCGAACCCTCGGCCGTGCCGGGTCGCCTTGTACTCCAGCATGTTCACGAACGCCGACCATCCGGCGTCGTGGACGCTCTTGGCGAGTCTGGTGCGGGCGAGTCCGTTGACAGCCAGGTCCTCCACGTAGACCGCTTGGTTGTCGCGGATCAACCGGGTGGACAGCTGGTGGTGGAACTCGCGGCGCGCATCGGCGACCTTGGTGTGCCGGCGTGCGACCTTGGTGCGGGCCTTGGCCCGGTTCCTGGATCCCTTCTGCGTGCGTGACAGTGCCTTCTGGAATTTGCGGAGCTTCTTCTCGGCTCGGCGCAGAAACCGAGGGTTGGACACCTTCGTCCCGTCGGAAAGCACAGCGAAGTGCGACAGGCCCAGGTCGATGCCGACCTCGGTTCCACAGGCCGGTAGGGGGTCGTTCCCGACGTCCACCACGAAGCTGGCGAAGTACCGGCCCGCGGCGTCCTTGATCACGGTGACCGAGCTGGGTTCGGCGGGCAGCGGCCGTGACCACTTGACCGCGACATCGCCGATCTTGGGGAGGGTCAGCTTGACACCGACCTTGAAACGGGCGTTGCGAGTGAACCGCACCGCCTGCCGGTTGTCCTTGCGGGACCGGAACCGAGGCGGCCGCATCCTCGGGCCGCGTCGTTTGCCGGAGATCGAGGCGAAGAAGTTGCGGTAGGCAGCGCACGCGTCGGAGAGCGCCTGCTGAAGAACCACAGCCGACACCTGCCCCAGCCATGCCCGCTCAGGAGTCTTCTTCGCCTCGGTGATCAGCAGCTTGGACAGCTCGGTGTCGGAGACGAACGGCAGTCCCGCCTCGTGCGCGGCCCGGCGGGTGCCGACAGCGTCGTTGAACACCACCCGCGCACACCCGAAGGCCCTGGCCAGCTCGATGCACTGGGCCTGTGTCGGGTACAGGCGAAACTGATAGCGAAGCTGCACAGGCCTGATCGTACGCCCGGTATTAGTGCGCGAACACAGTGAGTATCGCACTAACCTGGCCGGTTCTGCCCGACATTCCGGGACGCCCACGGGCCCGAGCCCGGCGATGCCCGGGCCGGCGGCTTCGCCCAGGTGCGCAGGCTGCGGCCGATCAGGCTCTGCGCGAGATGGCCATGATGTATTCGCAGGGAGCGTTCGTTCGGTTGGCGAAGCCGTGGGCCGTGTCGGCCTGCATGAACAGGGAGTCGCCTGTGTTCAGGGTTTCGCTGATCCCGCCGATCAAGACGGTGAGGGTGCCGTCGAGCACCACGACCTGCTTCTCCGCGCCCGGCGGATACGCGGGCAGCAGGCCGGTGGAGACCTGCGCGGGGAGGTAGTGGACGATCATCTCGGCCCCACCCGCCCCCGGGGCCGCTGACACCATGTGCCGCTCGAAGCCGGTTTCCGGGTCGCGGAAAACGGGGCGGTCGTTCTTGCGCATGACGATGGCCACGGCGGACTCGGCAGCGGCCGGCGCACCGATCAGGTCCGAGAGCGACGCGTCGAGCGCGTGGGCGATCCTGGACGCGACGCCGATCGTCGGGCTCTTCTCACCGCGTTCGACCTTGGACAGCATCGCCCGGCTGACCGACGACTGCGTGGACAACTGCTCCAGCGTCAGGCCCGCCTCCTCGCGGCGTCGCCGCACGTTGCCGCCGAACGCGCCGGCCAGATCGTCACCGTGCTGCGGTTCGGCCGCGCTTCCGTCTTGCTGGACCACCGTGCTCCTCGATCGATGCGTGTCTGCCGTCGACAGTGTACGGTTTCTCCTAAAGAAGACTAAGTCTTCTATCGAAGACAGGCGATGTGCGCCCGACACGACGGAGGTTCCATGCGTTTGATCTCGGGTGGCCGGCACCATGCCACGTTCGAATTCGGCGACCTGCAGGTGGTCTCGCTGCGGGACGGGTACATCGACATGCCGCCGACGCGGCTCCGCGACGAGGACGGGTGCGCGCTCGATGAGCTGCCGGACGTCGTCCCGCTGGTGGGCGACAACCTGCGGCTGTCGGTCAACGCCTTCTTCGTCACCGACGGCACGCGGTCGGTTCTCATCGACACCGGCGCGTCCAACGCCTGGCACGACCCCACCATGGGACTGATCTACGACGCGCTCGACGAAGCGGGGATCGACCGCGCGCGGGTCACCGATGTGGCCATCACCCACAACCACGAAGACCACGTGAGCGGCCTGATCGCGCCGGACGGTTCCGAGGCGTTCAGCGAACTCGAGCGCGTGTGGATCGGCGTGGGCGACACCTCGGTGTTCACGGGGCGGCTCGAGCCGGTCCGCGGGCGGGTCGTTCCCGTGTCGGAGAAGGTCGCGATCAACGACTGGACCACCGCGATCCCGACGCCGGGCCACACACCCGGTCACACCGTCTACGAGGTCAGGAGCAGCACCGGCCACCTTCTCGTCTGGGGCGACACCGTTCACGTCCCCACGCTCCAGTTCGACCAGCCGAACGTGTCCTGGGAGCTCGACGGCGACCAGTCCCAGGCCCGCGCCGCGCGGGCGGGGCTCCTCGAGCAACTGACCCGACCACACCACTTCGTCGCCGGTGCCCACCTCGACTCACCAGGCATCGCCCGCGTGACCTCCTCCGGCGACGGCTATGCGCTGGAATACCTCGCACCACCGATCGGCTGATCGAGCCGAATGGCTCCGGGCCGCCCCAGGGCCTGACGCCACTGTCGACGGCCGGGTCACGACCTGCGGAGACCGGCCGACCTCGAGAAGTTCACTCACATCGGTCACATCTGAACGGGCCGTCTTGTCTCCCTGTCGCCGTCCCCGATTTCCGGGCGGCGAGGTTGAGGAGGGAATGTCCGGTGGTGGCGCACGTTGTGATCACCGGAGTCGGGATCAAGATCCGGCTCCGGTGCTCCGACCGTGCGCACCCCGGCCCACCTTCCCCAAAGAGAACAAGGACTCCGAGGATCGATCATGCGTAAGAAGCTCATCTCCGCTGTCGCAGGTGTTGCCATCGTCGGTGGCGTACTGGCACCCATGGGCACTGCCGTGGCGAGCAACGGTTCGCACCGGAACGTCCGCGCCCCCAAGGGGGCCGACTCGGCACCGGCCGGCGTCACGACCGTCGACAGCCTTTCGCGGGAGAACGCGAAGGTGCTTCAGGACTTCTACGCAGCCTTCGCGCTGGGCGACATCGACGCGGCGAAGAGGTTCGTCACGGCCGACTTCATCATGCATGTCCCCGGCAAGGGGAAGAACGCGGGCGAGTACTGGGGGCCGGACGGCCTGTCCACGTTCATGAAGAACATCCTGGCCTGGAACGGTGGACGGTTCGCCCTGCAGGTACCGCACGTCTCCGTCAACGGGGGCGACGGCTTCACGCGGGAGGTCATCGACCTCAACCGCCGGTTCGACCCGGACCGAATGTGGCAGCTGCGGTTCACCATGAACTACAAGTTCAAGGCAGGAAAGCTCTCCGAGGCGTGGACGATCCCGGAAGACCAGCGGTACTACGACGCGTACTGGACGGCCCCTGCAGGCCAGAGCGCTGCTCCGAAGAAGGCGTCGACGGCGCCCGCCGCGGGGCAGCCGCAACGGATCGACATCAGTGACGCCACCGATGCGAAGAACCTGGCGTTCGGCAAGGAGTTCTACAAGAGGTTCTGGGAGGGAGACCTCGAAGGCCTCCGCAAGGTGATCGGCAAGGACATCGCCATCACCATCCCTGGCAAGTCGGACATCTCTGGCACCTACCGCGGGTTCGACGGCTTCCAGAAGTTCCGCGCCAAGGTCATGGCCACAGCGGGCGACCGCTACAAGCTCGACGTCGAAGCGATGACCGCGGACGGCGAGGGCTTCTTCGCGAAGGAGTTCACCCGCATGAACCGCTCGTGGGACGGCAAGGTCGAACCGGTCACGGCCAGCCTCTACTACACCGTCCAGGGCGGCAAGATCGTCAAGATGGAGGACTTCCCGGAGGACCCCTACGCCTGGGAGACGTTCTTCACCAGGCCCAACAAGTAGCCCCAGCACGGTACGAGCTGGAGGACTGCCACGTAGAGGCCCACGATGCGGACGGGTCGTCGGCGGTTTCCGCCACCGACGACCCGCCTGCACATGGACGACCGCTGCTTCGGAACGAAACGGTGTTGGCTCCGAGTCCGTCCAGCGTCCGCCGGCACGCGGGTCATGGCCCGCTCATGGAAGCGGTCGCCGAGCATGTTCAGGTACGTCCGGCCTTCACTGTCACAGCCCTTCCTTTGAAGCCGGTGGCGCGGCGTCCACCTATCGAGGCGGATCCGACGGACCGCCCACACCATCCGCTTCCCGTGGCCATTCGACCGGCTCCATGTAGAACCTCGCCTGCGCGATGCGATCTCCTTCGACCTTCACGATGATGACCCCGCGCTGCCAGAACTTCACCCCGTTGTCCACGTCACTCATGAACTCCCACTCCGCCCAGAGGTCATCGTGCGTTCGCGCTCGCCCGAAGATTCTGGCCTGGACGGTGGGATGGGATGCGAAGATCGCCTCCCAGTTGCGACGTACCTGTTTCGAGCCGGTGAAGGAGCGCGCGGGGTGCGCTGGCCAGTCGCACTCGAACATTGGCGCGAAACATGCCTCGAGGGCATCGATATCGTGCTTGTTGATGGCGTCGAGCAAACGATCGGCAACAGATTCCACCATTCCCCTTCACCCTTTCTTGGATCTTCATCACCCTGTGGATCGAGCGCCACGGGACACGGCTTGCCGATGTCCGTCGACGCCCTCACGCTACGGGGAAGCCCGCGCCAGGACCTGGGCCGAGACATCACGATCAGCGCCGCTTGCGGACCTTTTCCTTGGGCGTGGGCCGCCGGGTGTGGTGAAGGTTGAAGGCGGTGGCGGGTCAGAGACGCTGTTCCTTGTGGGAAACGAAGGCACCTTCCTGCGGGGTGGTCGGCCTGCTCTGCGGGCGCTGATGCGCGGCGGCGACGATCTGTTCCAGCGCCGCCGCGTGCGCTCCGAAGGCGACGCGCCCCTGTTCGGAGAGGCGAACGCGAGTGCTGCGCCTTCCGTGGAGGCGGTCCTTGCTCACCTCTACATAACCGGCGTCCTGCAATGAGCTGATCTGCTTGGACAGCGCGGAATCACTCGTGTCGAGGCTTTCGCGAACGATGCGGAACTCCATCCACTGGACGGGCGCGAGCAACGCAAGGAGCGAGAGCCTGGCTGGCACATGGATGTACTCGTTGAAGAACGGTTCGACCATCGGCCGTCAGTATCGCATCGTCGCAGAGCGCGCCTTCTGTACCGGCTGAGCAATGGCGATGCCGAAGAGTCCGGTGACCAGACACGCCAACGTCACCGGAATCGGCGTACCCGCTCTCGATGTCCCCCACGCGGCCAGGGCGAACACCACAAGGATCGCCACGATCTCTCCGACGTTGACGGCGACCGACCGGACCGAATGCCGGGACGTCCGGACCTTGGCCCCGATCCGCCTCTCGGTGAACTCGCCGAGAGCGCTGAAGGCGGCAACGCCCAACATTCCCGTCACCGGCATGCCTACCGCCATCCCGCTGGGGGACAGATCCCCGACCGGCCCCATCGCGGCGATGATCGCACCGCGGCCGGTCACCGACCACCACGGCAACCGGGGATAGGCGGCGCGCAACGCCCGCTCCTGCAGGACGCGTACCTCCTGAAGCGCCCGCTCAGCCCGCTCAACGTCCATGCCACCCTCCCGAATGTCACGCTTTCCTGCAAGGAAAGTAGCAGTAGCTTTCCCCGGAGGAAAGCTCGAAGTCGAATCCAGACACTCTGGACCGTCGGGAAGTACGGCCACCGCGAACCCAGTACCCCGCCCCCGGCGTCCGGGATTCTGCAGCCGGCTCGCGGTTTGACCTCGAGTGCGCTCGAGCAACGAGGGTGGGGCTCGTGATCACGCCCAGGATGGCTCTCGGCACGATGCACTTCGGCACCACGATCGCCATCATGTGATCGGCGAGAGCGAGGTGAAGGATTTCTTTCGCCCCGCCAACGACTTCTTGGAGCTGTTCGCGATCGGTGACGTCGTGGGCGTCAACACCGCTGGGGAGATCCAGGCGCGGTTCCCGGGTGCGGTCGCGGTGGGTGGTGATGGAAGCCGCGAGCTCCTCGTCTATGACTTCGGGGAACCAGCGCCGCCGTTGCTCCTGCTGGAGGCCAGCGCCAACGACTGGTCTGAAGCGATCTTCCAAGCGGGATCGCTCACCGAGTTCCTGCGCGCGTTTCCTGCTCGAGGTTGGCTTTGGGAGCCTGAGACCAGTTGACCTCGCTGGTCACGTGGTGCGGTCGCCGGAGGAGTCGCGGTTCCTCGTGGGCGAGGGGAACGCGGCCTGTGGCCAGGGCCGCGGGTGCGCAGCGCCTTGTTTTCGCAGGTCCGGCGGATACTACCGTCAGGCCAGCGTGCGGCGAATTGGCGGCGGCGGCCGCAGCAGGCGCATTCACGGATGTGCCGGCGCGCGGCCCCGGGAAAGTCCCCACTCAACCTTCGCCCTCTGCTATTTCTCGGTCAGGCTAGCCACACGGACACCGCACCATAGTGATCAGTACAGACACCGTCCGAAGACTGAATCGCTTTGGTGGCGAACGACCGGCGGAAACCCGTTGGGCCGACGGGGCGATTGCGGCCTAGCATGCGGCGTGTGAGCAGAAGGTTGCGCGGGATCGCGGCTGTCAACGCGCAGATCGTCGCCGAAGGCGAGTACGCGACCGACGGTGGCGCGATAGTCGTCGTGGGCCGGGCGTTGGAGGCCGCGATTTCTGGCACCGTCAGCTATCCGCCCTACGGGCCGATCGATGTGTCCCACATGGCGACCGATCGCCAGACGTCGTTCGAGGTGACCTCTGAGGGCAGCCTCCAGGCCGCGCGACGGCTGCATCTTGCCGGGGCCGACCGGATCGCCGTTTTGAACTTCGCCTCTGCGCGTAATCCCGGAGGTGGCTATCTCGGCGGTGCCAAGGCCCAAGAAGAGGACCTCTGCCGCAACGCCCTTCTCTATCCCTGCCTCCTGCAGGCTCCCGACTACTACGCCGCCCACCGCGACTCTCCCGACCTGTTCTATAGTCACCGCGTCATTTGGTCCCCGAACGTTCCCGTGCACCGCGACGATGGCGGCCGACTGCTGGACGAGCCGTATCCCGTCTCGTTTCTGACCTCTCCTGCTCCCAACGCCGGGGAGGCACTGAGCCTTTTTCAGTGAGTTTGGGCTTCGCGGGTTTGTAGGACGTGGATGGCCTTGGCGAGGTGGCCGGCTCGGTGTGGGCAGCAGCGGAGCTTG